>NZ_CP114291.2:1281812-1922718 GCF_027111355.2 Flavobacterium eburneipallidum | reverse complement strand
GTAAATCAGCATTTTCAACATTGATATGAAAATCATACAGCGAATTTTTTCTGCTCAAATCGACTAATCCATCATATTTCATTGTCAAATTTGGATCATTTATGGCAATTTTACCCTCATACAATCCTTTATCAAAATAACCATCTAAATCAATATTAGTATAATTGTAATTATTGAAATTAATTCCAGAAACAACTCCTTTTAGTGTTGTATTCAAATATTTTTCAGAAAAACCACTACCCTTTACATCTAGATTTAGACTAGTCTTTCCAAGTTTATTTTGATCTAATAATTGTCCTAAATCAAAATTATCCAAAATAACATTTCCTACATAAGCCGCTTTGTCCGTTTGATTCATGTTCACAATACTCAATTTGGATTTTACACCTCCTAATTGGGTAGTCATCGCAAAATTAGCATCAATCGCAGTAGTGGTAAGTTGTGTTGTTCCTATCAAATTGATAGTTCCTAATTTTTTCAAAATAACTGGAAGTCTTTTTCCTAAAACATTAGGCAAAATAGCAACTAAATTATCATAATTAACTGATAATTTAGCAAATTTTCCATTCATATAAAACTGTTTCCCTTCGCTTGGAAAAAGATTTTTAAAATGTATCGTACCAATTATTTGAGAGTTTTTAGTATCAATTAATTTCAAATTAGTCAATTTCAAGTTATTCAAAGGCCCTTTAATTCGGCCTCTTACGTTAAAATATTGTTTTTTGCCTAATTCATTATAAAAACAGCGAATATCATTAGAGCCTAATGAGGATTCTTCGAGTTTAATATCAAAAACTACTTTATCAGTAAAATGAGAAAAATCACCTTTACTAACATCATAAAGCATAGCCACTTGTCCTTTGACCATAGATTCCGTAGTCAATAAATCTAAATCTTCTAGCTTAATTTTCTTTTTGGTGTAGCTGAATTTCGTTTTCAAATCCTTTACTACAATGCCTCGATGATCCTTGAACGCCATTTTATAGATAACAACATCCACTTCGGAACCAAAAATTTTAAGATCATTTGCCGATATGTTTAATTTGGTAAAATCAACATCTTTTGGATTGGTTCGATTTTCATCTATCAAAGAATAATGACCATTGGTAATCTTCACATTCGAAGCAGTCAATAAAAAATGCTTTTTAGATGGAGGAGCATTTGTTTTAAAAGCAGCTACAAATTTATCCAGATTAGTACCTTTTTCTTTTTTATAAGTTTTCATATTAAAAAAAACACCATCAAGAGCAACATCGCCAAAAATTAAATCGCCTTCTGTTATTTTTTTAAAATCTAAAATATTGGTTTTAAGTCTATTTGCATAAATCAAGGTATCTTTATGATGATCCTTAATCATAACTTGCTTGAGTTTTACACCACCAAAAACAGTTAATGAAACCTGTTCTACATGGATATTTATCTTGTACTTTTTGTTAAGTTCTGTAGTAACATATTGTCCAATTTTAGTTTGAACAAAAGGTAAAGTCAACGCAATACCAAGTACTAACAATAGCAGTATCAGTCCCAAAATAGAACGATATACTATTTTTAATACTTTTTTGATATGGAGAGTCGTTTTAATTTTTTTTAAAATTTCATTTTGACTAGATAAACGACAGTAGCTTTAATAAAAATTCTTTAATTTTGGCTTCGCCGAAACCCTTTCAAACGGTTTGTCAAATATAATTCAAAAATTACGCCTTTTTATGCAAAATTCCGAGGTTTTTATTTTAGCCATCGAAAGTTCTTGTGATGATACTGCTGCAGCGGTTTTACATAACGACAAAGTATTATCGAATGTTGTTGCCAATCAACTGATTCACAACCAATATGGAGGTGTAGTTCCTGAACTTGCTTCTCGTGCTCACCAACAAAATATAGTTCCCGTTATTGATGCTGCGCTCAAAAAAGCAAATATAACAAAAGAACAATTATCTGCCATTGCGTTTACACAGGGGCCAGGCTTGATGGGTTCTCTTTTAGTAGGAAGTTCTTTTGCCAAATCGTTGTCATTGGCGCTAGAAATTCCATTAATTGCAGTCAATCACATGCAAGCTCATATTTTGGCCCACTTTATTGACGAAGAAGGTTTTGACAAACCCACATTTCCTTTTATAGCCTTAACTATTTCAGGTGGTCACACTCAAATCGTAAAGGTAAATGACTTTTTTGATATGGAAATCATTGGCGAAACTACCGATGACGCTGTGGGAGAAGCATTCGATAAAAGTGCCAAAATACTTGGTCTTCCCTATCCTGGCGGCCCGTTGATTGATAAATATGCAAAAGAAGGAAATCCAAAGGCTTTTACTTTTACCAAACCAAAAGTTCCTGGATTGGACTTCAGTTTTTCTGGATTGAAAACCGCTATTTTGTATTTTATCCAAAAAAACAAACTCGAAAATCCGAATTTCATCGAAGAACATCGAGACGATATTTGTGCTTCTATTCAAGATACAATCATCGAAATTTTGATGGATAAATTGAAACTAGCCGTGAAAGAAACAGGTATCAAACAAATCGCAATTGGCGGAGGCGTTTCTGCCAATTCCGGAATCCGAAATACACTAAAAGAAGCCGAAACCAAATACGGTTGGAAAACATTTGTTCCCAAATTTGAATACACCACGGATAATGCTGCCATGATTGGAATTGTAGGTTATCAAAAGTTTTTATCTCAAAATTTCGAAACTTCAGCTGTGGTTTCCAAAGCACGAATTCAATTCTAAACTATGCAATTATTCTACAATCCAACCATCAACGAAACTACCGAAAGCTTTTCTTTTGACAAAGAAGAAAGCAAACACATCATTAAAGTATTACGCAAGAAAGACACCGATATTTTATTTGTAACCAATGGTTTAGGATTGCTATTTAAAACTGAAATCACTTTAGCTTCGGACAATAAATGTACGGTTCAAATTCTTTCTGTTGAAAAAATTGAGCCTTCTAAATTTCAATTGCATTTAGCCGTTGCTCCAACCAAAATGAATGATCGTTACGAATGGTTTTTGGAAAAGGCAACCGAAATTGGAATTCACGAAATCACACCAATTATCTGTGATCGCTCTGAAAGAAAAGTAATCAATAAAGAACGTTTTGAAAAAATACTGTTGACAGCCATGAAACAATCCAACGTTTTGTTTCTGCCAAAACTGAACGAAGCTGTCACTTTTAAAGAGTTTATAAAACAGAAAAATGATGGTTTACAATTGATTGCCCACTGCGAAGAAACGGATAAAAAATCATTGAAATCAATTTTAAAACCAAACGAAAATGTAACGATATTAATTGGTCCAGAAGGTGATTTTTCAGAAAAAGAAATTGCATTGGCAGTCGAAAACAAATTCCTTCCTGTATCTTTGGGCAACACCAGATTACGAACCGAAACGGCAGCAATTGTAGCTTGTCATAGTGTGGTTTTTGTGAATGAATGATCAATATAGACTAATAGTTTTTCTAAAAATTTAAGGCTTTCAGATAATGTATCATTTATGAAAAAAGTAATTCTCTTTTTCCTTTTATTTTCTCTTTCCTCTTTTTCCCAAGAAATTGCCTTGCTAAAATACAGTGGTGGTGGCGATTGGTATGCAAATCCAACTTCATTGCCGAATTTGATAAAATATTGCAACGCTAATATCAATACTCGAATAAAAACCAAGCCAGCTACAGTTGAACCTAGTAGTCCTGACTTATTTTCGTATCCATTTGTCCATCTTACAGGCCACGGAAATGTGGTTTTCAGTGATTCTGATATCAGTAATTTGAAAAAGTATTTGAACTCAGGAGGATTTTTGCACATTGACGACAATTACGGATTAGACCAATACATTCGAAAAGAAATCAAAAAAATATTCCCTAATACAGATTTGGTTGAAATTCCAGCTACACATTCTATTTTCCAAAAACCATTTGTTTTTGCTGGGGGATTGCCTAAAATTCACGAACACGATGGCAAACGCCCTCAAGCTTTTGGGATTTTTGTAGAAAATAGATTAGTTTTACTTTACACCTTTGAATGCGATTTGGGTGATGGTTGGGAAGATGCCGAAGTCAACAATGACCCAATTATAGTTCGCGAAAAAGCATTGAAAATGGGAGCTAATATTATCAATTATGTTTTTACCAATTAATTTTCAAGAGTAAATACACGCTAGTTTTAGTATCTTTAACAAAAAAAAACTCATCATGACATCAAAAACAATAGCAAACGGCATTTTAAGAGCGATAGGTTTTTTGGTTTTGATTGCAATAGCCTTGTATTTTTTATACTTGATTCAGTCCGTTTTAATTTATTTACTGGTTTCTTTAATTCTTACCCTAATTGGAAATCCTATTCTTGATTTCTTCAAAAATAAATTAAAATTCAAGCATACCCTTGCCACTATTGCTACACTTTTAATTTTTGTCCTATTCATTGCTGGTTTTATTTTGATGGTTATTCCTTTAATTTCCTCTCAAGGACAAAATTTGTCTCTTTTGAAAACAGCCGAAATAGAAAAAAGTATTGCTGAATTAACCGTTAAAGTCACTACGTTTTTAGAAAGTCACAATATCGATTCAGAACAAATGCTCAAAGAATCGAATTTGACATCTAAAATTAATTTCAACTTTATTCCTAATTTTTTGAATGCTATAATTGGAACCATAGGTAGTTTTGGAATGGGTTTAGCATCGGTCTTGTTTATTACTTTTTTCTTTTTGAAAGACAGATTAATGTTTATTGTTAGTGTCAAAAAATTAATTCCAGATAGCCATGAAGAACAAATATTAAATTCTTTGCACAAAACCAATCATTTACTTTCTCGCTATTTCTTGGGCTTATTACTACAATTATCGATAGTGTTCGTTTTGTATGTTATTGTTTTATTAATTTTCGGAATTCCTAATTTATTGATTATTGCTTTTTTGTGTGCCGTATTGAATATTGTCCCTTACATTGGGCCGTTAATTGCTTCGGTTTTGGCGGCTGTTTTAACCATGTTGAGCAATATTGGAAGTGATTTTCAAACCGAAATTTTACCTACAACTATTTATGTATTGATAGGTTTTTGGTTGGTTCAAGTTATTGATAATAACTTTTCACAACCTATTATTTTTTCTAAAAGTGTAAGTTCACATCCATTAGAAATATTTTTGGTAACCTTAATAGCAGGCTTTCTTTCTGGCATTTTAGGAATGGTGGTTGCTGTTCCTTTATACACTATTTTAAAAGTCATTGGAAAAGAATTCTTTCCAGAAAACACCATTATTAAACTACTCACTAAAGACATTTGATGTTGCCTTTACCAATACTAAATCCTAATATACAGTTATTTATCAATAAAAACATTGATACAAATATCTCAAAACTAGCTTTGCAAAAAAATCCGTTTCCAGAGGTAGAATGGATTACTATTTTAAATCAAATTGAGGCCAAAACCAAAGCAAAACTTAAATTGCCGACTTGGTTTGCCACAGAAAACATCATTTATCCCAACAAGATTTCGATAGAACAAACTTCTTCTGAACAAACTGCTTCATACAAAGCTTCTCTAATTTCTGGAGAAAGTCTAATTGATTTAACAGGTGGTTTTAGTGTGGATGATTTTTATTTTGCTCAAAAAATGAAAACAGTTGCGCATTGCGAAATCAATCCTGAACTTTCAGAAATCGTTCAACACAATTTAGAACAATTGAATGAGAAAAACATCAGTTGTTATTTAGGCGATAGTTTGACTATTTTAGAGGAATTAAAAACAAAATGGGATTGGATTTACATTGATCCTTCCCGAAGAAACAATGCCAAAGGAAAAGTTTTCATGCTCGAAGATTGTTTGCCCAATGTTCCTGAAAATTTGGATTTCTTATTTGAATATTCAAATTCTATCCTGATTAAAACAGCTCCACTTTTGGATATTTCAGCAGGATTATTAGAACTCCAAAACGTAAAAACCATTCATATTGTGGCTTTAGAGAACGAAGTCAAAGAACTACTATGGGAATTACAAAAAGATTTTTCAGGTAAAATAAACATCAAAACGGCTAATATTCTAAAAGATAAAATAGATACTTTCGAATTTCTTTTGGACGAAACCAATGAAATTCCAAATTATAGTTTACCACAAAAATACATTTACGAACCCAACAGTGCCATCATGAAATCGGGTGGGTTTGACGAAGTGAGTACTTTTTTTGAGCTTAATAAATTACACAAACATTCGCATTTATACACTAATGCAACTTTAATTGATTTTCCAGGAAGGGTTTTCGAGATTGAACATTCATTTGCTTATGCTAAAAACGAAATCAAAAAACATATTGAAAATCAACAACTTAACATCACAACTCGAAATTTTCCAGAAACTGTAGAAAACATTCGAAAAAAATGGAAAATAAAAGATGGTGGGAAAAAATATTGTTTTTTCACAACCGATGAAAATAACAACAAAATAGTTTTAATTTGCAAAAAAATAAACCAAAATGAATAAAGCTTTCCTTTTAATTATATGTTTCATAAGTGCTACACTATTTGCTCAAAAACCTTGCGAATATAGCAGCAATGTTACTGATTCTATTGGCACTTATAAATCGACCAAGGAATGTATGATGTATGAGAAAAATTTTGCTGGAAACAACAGTTACATCTTCTGTTCATTTTCGTTGACCGATGGAACTCCAACACTTAATTTGCAACTGATTCAAAAAAGTAAAGATTTTTTGAGAGCCAATTGTTTTGACAAAAACTCTAAATTATTTCTTCAATTGAATAACGGAAAAATAGTAACGCTGCTTCATATTGATCAGGAAAATTGTGGTACAATGATTCGAGATAACAATGGTTTTGACAACAGAGTTTTGTCAGGAACTTTTATGTTTATGAAAGGTTCTATGGAAGATTTAAAAAGTTCACCTGTGAATTTGATGCGGATAAAATCGCTAACCAATACTGAAGATTACGTTTTGAAAAAACAATTTCAATCCGAAATGAACAACCAAATTTACAATCCTGAAACGTATTTTATGGATTACCTACATTGTGTAGAAAACTAATCGCATTTCCATTTTTCGTTCGATACTTTATCTGTCAAAGCAGATTTCAAATTGTAATGCCACCATTCGGAATCAAAGGAATTAAAGCCATTTTGAATCATTATCTTTTTCAATAATTTTCTATTGGCTTTTACCTCTTTCGAAATTTTAGCATAATTGTGACTGGCTTCGATACCAAAAAAATCGAAAGCAGTTCCCATGTCGAGTTCTTTCCCGTTAGCATCTACCAAAGTAATATCGACTGCTCCTCCTCTATTGTGAATCGAACCTTTTTTAGGATCAGCCACATAAGACGGATTGGATACAATTGCCCACATTTTTTTCTGAATATCCAAAGGACGATAACAATCAAAAAACTTGATTCGATAGCCTTTTTTCATAAAAATGGTGTTGGCTTTAATAATGGCTTTAACGGTTTTGAATCGCAAAAAACATTCGGCACAATCATAGACTTTGGCTTTCAGAAAATTATCCGAAGTAGCGTATTTCATATCAAAGACAAAATCTTGACTGTAGTCTTTTATATTGACAAAAGTAGTGTCGCTAACTATAGTTTTATTTTCAACCGCATTAAAAATTACTGTTTGTGATTTACAGGAAATCGCAGACAATAATGAACAAAAAAGCAATAAAGATTTAGTATAAAAATTCATAATTTATTTTTTATTTAACCCACTATCAAATCATACACCTGATTGGCAATTTCTAATTCTTCATTGGTTGGAATCACTAAAATTTTGGTTTTAGACTCTGGCAAATTGATTTCTCTAATTTCTTTCGAACGAATTTCATTTTTAAATTTATCTAATGCTAATCCAAAAAACTCCATATCGATACAAACTAGCTCTCGCATATAGGATGAGTTTTCTCCAATTCCAGCAGTAAAAACAATAGCGTCCAAACCGTTTAGAGCAGCGGCATAAGCACCAATATATTTCTTAATTCGATAGGCATTCATGGCTAAAGCCAATTGACAATCCTTGTTGCCTTGTCCTGCATTCGATTCAATATCTCTTAAATCACTATAACCTGTAAGCCCAAGCATTCCGCTCTGTTTTAGCAAAATAGCATTGACTTCATCTGGAGTATATCCTAATGTTTTTACCAAATAAAAAATCACGGATTGATCAATATCTCCAGCTCTTGTTCCCATTATTAAACCATTAGCAGGCGAAAATCCCATCGAATGATCGATACTTTTTCCATCTTTTATTGCAGTGATGCTACAGCCATTTCCTAAATGTATAGTGATGATTTTAGAACTATCTTTTAAATAATCAATAGCTTTTTCCGAAACATATTTATGACTGGTGCCATGAAAACCATAAACCCGAATTTTATTTTCCGTTAAAAGATAATTCGGAATGGCGTATTTATAAGCTTCAACAGGAATCGTTTGATGAAAAGCGGTGTCAAAAACGGCAATTTGTGTAGCCGAGGCAAAAATTTGTTCCGCTACATTTATACCAACTAAATGTGCTGGATTGTGCAATGGAGCGAGTTCTGAAAGTTCTTTTATTTTATCTTTAACTTCTTCATTAATAATCGTCGTATTCGAAAAATAACTTCCACCATGCACCACACGATGACCGACAGCTTTTATTTCGCTGGTACTTTTAATCACACCTACTTTTTCATCCATTAATAGTTGGGCAATTTTTTCCAATCCAATTTTATGATTGGCAATTGGTAAAATCTCCTCTATTTTATTAGTATCGGTTGCATAACTAAAATTAGACGATTCCAAGCCTATTCGATCAATCATTCCTGAACAAATGACTGCTTGTGTTGGCATTTCGATTAACTGGTATTTTATAGATGAACTTCCTGAATTTATTATTACTATTTTCATATTCTTTTTTGCTTTATTTTTTACCGCGAAGACGCAAAGTTTATTATTATTTTTTAATCTGAAATCTGCATTCTGAAATCTGAAATTAAAATCCTTGCGCTTGAATGGCTGTAATTACGACTGTATTTATAATATCATCCACCGTACAACCACGGCTTAAATCGTTTACGGGTTTGTTTAATCCTTGCAACATTGGTCCAATGGCTAATGCTCCAGTTTCTCTTTGAACGGCTTTGTAGGTATTATTTCCAGTGTTCAAATCAGGGAAAATCAAAACGCTGGCATGTCCTGCTACTTCGGAATTGGGCATTTTACTTTGACCTACAATTGGATCAACAGCTGCATCGTATTGAATTGGTCCTTCAATTTTTAAATCAGGACGTTTTTGACGAACAATTTCCGTGGCTTCTCTTACTTTATCTACTTCATCGCCTTTACCAGACGAACCTGATGAATAGGAAAGCATTGCAATTTTGGGTTCAATACCAAAAGCCAAACTCGATTCTGCAGATGATATAGCGATTTCTGCCAATTGTTCTGCGGTAGGATTTGGATTGATGGCACAATCCCCAAAAATAGAAACCCGATCTTCCAAGCACATAAAAAATACGGAGGAAACTATGGAACAATTCTGTTTGGTTTTAATGAACTGCAAAGCAGGCAAAATCGTATGTTGCGTCGTATGAGCCGCTCCAGAAACCATACCATCTGCGTGACCTTTATAAACCATCATGGTTCCGAAATAGGCACCATCTTCCATTAAATCTCGTGCTACTTCAAGAGTCATTTTCTTTGCTTTTCGTAACTCATAATAAGTATTTACATAATCATCATAGTGAGAATCTTTTCTTGGACTTATGATATTCACTTTAGAAAAATCAAAAGCCAAACCTAATTCGGTAATCTTATTTTCGATTTGTTTTTTGTTGCCAATAATCGAAATATCTACCACATCCATAGCCAATAATCTAGAAGCCGCAATGATGATTCGGTCGTCATTTCCTTCGGGCAAAACAATATGTTTGCGATGTTTTTTGGCTCTTTTGACCATATTGTACTGAAACATTTTTGGTGTCATTCCAGCAGATTCAAACTTGATGAATTTTTCGGTCAGGCTTTCTAAATCAACATAATTTTCGAACGCATTTATGGAAGTTAAAATCTTCTCTTTATTATTGGCATAAATTTTAGATTTAATAGAACCTATTCTGTTGGTAATATGATACGTACCTTCTTCTACCGCAATTATGGGTACAACTGTAGAAAGTCCTTCGATTAACTTCAAAATACTATCTTCGGGGATGATATTTCCAGTTAAAACAATTCCAGAAATGGTGGGATAATTAACCGATTCGTTGGCTTGTAAAGCTCCTAAAATAATATCAGCTCGATCGCCTGGAGTTATCACTAAACCATTTTCTTTTAGGTTCAATAAATAATTTCGGAGTTGCATCGCTCCTACACTAAAACTACCAATTTGATTGTTCAAAAACGCTTCTCCAAATAAAACTTTGGCATTCAAAACCTTGACAATTTCTTGAATCGTTGGATTATTCAAACTAGAAATAATAGGAATTGCATTAATTAAAACGTCTTTTGGCAAGCTTTTTTTCAAGCCTTCGGTAACTAAACTAATATTTTCGGGCTGTACTTTGTTACCAATAATTGCCAAAACTTCTACATCTTTCACTTTGAAAGAATCGTAAGCCAAATAAAGACTATCTACCAATTCGTCTAATGTTTTTCCAACGCCAGAACCTACAATAATGGCAGGAATTCCAAGGTTTTTGGCAATCAAAACATTCATATCCAATTCGATAGCTGTTCCTTCACCCATGAAACTGGTGCCTTCTACCAAAACAAAATCAAATCGTTCTTCAAGGCGTTTGTATTTGTCGATAATCAAATCGATTACTTCGCCAATTTTTCCTTTGTTTTTCTTTTTGATTAACCTACTTTTTGTAATGGCATAAGCATCTTCAAATTCAATATCCAATCCAAAATGAGTAATAACCGTTTCAGTATGATTATCCATTTTTCCTTCTTCAAAATCTTCTACTATAGGTCTAAAATAGCCTACTTTGGCCGTTTTACTCATTAGCATACTCATCAAACCCAAGGTGACTATCGATTTTCCACTACTTTCTTCACTGGTAGCTATGTAGATCGCTTTTTTCATGTTATCTCTTTTAAACTATTTTATATCACTTTAATAATCAAAACCAACGGCGTCTTTTGAAATAATAAATCATTCCTAAAACAATCAAAAACATAAATCCTACCACAACAAAATAGCCATTTTCCATACGTAATTCTGGCATATTATCGAAATTCATTCCATAGACACCCACAATAAAAGTAAGTGGAATAAATATGACCGAAATAATAGTCAAGGTTTTCATAATCTCGTTCATCTTATGCGTTTGAGCCGAAAAAAAGAAATTAGAAGCACTTTCTAATGAACCCATATCAGACTCTATTTGTTCTAGAAGTTCTAAACTTTTTTGATACAATCTGGAGAAAAAAGTAAAATTTCCAGCTTCAATACCGTTGAAAACTGTATCGTCTTTAATATTCTTAATTTCATACAAAGAATCCCGAAGCGGAATGATAGATCGTTTCAAGAAATTAAAATTATCACGATGTTGCTCAATCTTTTCAAGAATTATAGGATCGATATTATTTTTAGTCATATCGATTAAATTTTCTATTTTATCTTCTTCATTTTCTAGCGTAACATAGAAATTTTCCATAATTGCATCCAAAAGAATGTAAAGCAAATAATCCGCTTTTTTTGTCCTGACAATACCTGAATGAGTCCTGATTCGTTCTCTAATGTGCGTAAAAAAGTCAGAACGTTTTTCTTGAAACGAAATCAAAATTCCTTCCTTCATCAAAAAACTAATTTGCTCTACTCGAATACCATCCGAATCTTCTACTGGTAATAATGATTTGATATTAAAAAATAAAATATCTTGTTGCTCTTCGATTTTGGTTCGTTTTGTGGTATTCAAAATATCGGCAAGCATAAAATTATCTATTTTGAAATGAGCGCTAATAGTTTGCAGTAAATCAAGATCGTTTAAACCATGAATATTCAACCAATTTGTTTTTTGAAAATCGATACATTTTTCTAAATCATACACAGTAAAACACTCAAATTCAGATACATTTAAGTCATCATACACAAACAATTGCATTTCTGAATTGGTATTTTTATGGATTCCTGTGTACTCTAAATTGTAAGGTTGATTCTTTTTGCTTTTCTTGTATTTAATCTTTCTCATTCCAACTGTTTTATGTAGTAATATTACGAAAAACTTTTAAGATGAATACTGATATTTATCATTTGGTAACTATAAATTTGCAAAAAAAGTATTTTGTCTTGTTTTGAATTTCCAAATTTAGAACCAGCGATTTACTTCTAAAAATAGACCACAAGCTAAAAACAATGAATAACGACAAATTCATTTTCTGCCTCGAAGCTGTAGCCGATGTAGAAATCAACGAAATAACTCAAGTTGTCAAAGATTTGGAACAATTAGTAACAGATTATGGCATTTCGAGTATATATAAAACCTGTGACACCATTGAAGGTCTAGAAGAAAGCTTAAACACGCTGCTCTATCACGACCATAATTTTACTGATTATGAAATTATTTATTTGGTTATGCCAGGCGAAGCCAATTCGATTTGTCTGAATAATTATTACTACAGTTTTCAAGAAATTGCCGAAATTTTTGAAGGTAAAATGAAAGGCAAAATCATTCATTTTGCCAATACCAAAGTGTTGGACTTAACTCCCGACGAAGCCCAATATTTCCTGGATATTACGGGAGCTTACGCTATTTCAGGTTATGGTACTACTCATACTAAAATTTCCAGCAGCAATACTATCGACAAAGCTTTTTTTAGTTTGTGTCAGGAAATTGATGATGTAATTGAAATTGTAGAAGAATTGCACCAAAAGTATTTTGCAGCTTGTAAACTTTTAGATTTCAGATTGTATTATTAAATTTCACGCTACAAAATATTTTTTTTGATTTTTATTATACCGATTGGTATATTTTATTATATTTGTATTCGAAAACCAATTCAGCAAAATGTCAAAAGCAGAACGAACCAAACAATTTATAATCGAAAAAACAGCACCAATCTTTAACGCAAAAGGTTATACAGGTACTTCTTTGAATGACATGATTACCGCAACAGGTTTGACAAAAGGGAGTATTTATGGCAATTTCGAAAATAAAGACGAAGTCGCTTTGGCAGCTTTTGATCATAATTTTAGTTTAATTGTAAACCATTTGAAACAAAAAATACAACAACGTTCAAGTACAATTGACAAACTTTTGGTTTATCCAGAAACCTACCGCAATTTTTTGGAATTGCCTTTTCTAGAAGCTGGTTGTCCTGTACTCAATACGGCTATCGAAGCAGACGATACCCATCCATTGTTGAGAAAAAAAGCAATTAATGCCTTGTTTTTATGGAAAAATGCTATTGAAAAACACATTCAAAATGGAATTGCTTCTAATGAAATCAAAGCCAATACAAATGTTGAAGAATTTTCAGCCGTTTTGATGTCACTTATTGAAGGTGCTGTGATGCAGGCTAAAGTCAATGGCAATCCAACCGTATTGCACATCACAATGGGTTTTCTGGAAAGAATGATTCAAGATTTAAAAGCTTAAAAAAATTTGAACAAAAATATACTGATTGGTATATTGTAAAAATAAAAACAATGAAATATGTATTAATTATCCACGAAGTACAAGACTATACTGCTTGGAAAATAATATTCGATAACGCTTCTACAATCAGAAAAGAAGCTGGAGAAATAAGTTATCAAGTATTAAAATATGAAAATGAAGCCAACAAAATTGTTCATTTTTCCAGTTGGTCTTCACTTGAAAATGCTAAAAAATTTTTCGAATCGCCTGAATTAATTCAGATTAGAAAAGAGGCAGGAGTTGAATCGCCTGAATTTATTTATTTGGAACAACTGGAAACAGGAATATTATGATTAACCATTAAAACCAAAAATTATGGATACCGATTATTTAGAAAGTGCCAAAAAACAATTTGAGTATTACAAAATGCTAGGTGATAAAACCATTGCCCAATTGCCTGATGAAAAATTATTCTGGCAATACAACGAAGAGAGCAATAGTGTAGCCATTATCGTGAAACACCTTCACGGCAATATGCTTTCCCGCTGGACTGATTTTTTGACTGCTGATGGAGAGAAAGAATGGCGACAACGAGATGCTGAATTTGACAATGATATTGATTCAAAAGAAGTTTTAATTCAAAAATGGAACGAAGGTTGGGATTGTCTTTTCAATGCTTTAAATTCTTTAACAGAAGAAGATTTCACTAAAACAATTTATATTCGAAACCAAGGACATTCCATTGCAGAAGCTATCAACAGGCAATTGGCGCATTATCCTTATCATGTGGGACAAATGGTATTTATTGGTAAAATGATTTGTGATACTAATTGGATTTCACTCTCTATTCCAAGAGGAAATTCGAGTACTTATAATGCAGAAAAGTTTGCAAAACCCAAACATCGTGAACACTTTACCGAAGAATATTTAAAGAACAAACCTAAAGATGAATAAGTCTGAAATAATAAACCAACTGAATGTGTCACATGAATCTTTTTGGAATTCAGCAATACAATTGCCTAATCCCACTATTTCCAAAAATGATAAATGGTCAGTAGCACAAAACGTAGAGTACATCAATTTGACTTTATCTCGACCTAGTCAATTTTTATCACTTCCAAAAACGGATATCGAGACCAATTTTGGCTTATCAAAAAGAGCTTCTATAAGTTATGCTGAATTTGTTAAAACCTATCAAAATGCTTTGACAAATGGTGTGAAATCGCCCGCTCCATTTATTCCAGAACTTCATTTAGATTCTAATATTGAAGAATTAATTGCCACAGGAAAACAAACAATAGAAAAGTTTATTTACAATTTGCAAAACTGGTCGGAAGAAGAATTAGATCGATACCAATGTCCTCATCCTGCACTTGGGAAAATTACCGTGAAAGAAATGCTTTATTTTACTATTTTTCACGTTCAATACCATCATCAAATTATTAATAGGTAAGTCGTAAAATTTAATTTGAAAAGATTACTTTTGAAATTAACAAACACGTACAATTATGGGATTTTTTTCAGCCTTATTAGGCAATGCAGGAGCAGTTAGTCAAGAAAGTTTAATGAAAGACTACGGTCAATTATTAATTCAAGGAGAAGAAATCGAATTGGGTTTCAAACTCATTCGTGATGTATTCATTTTCACTACCAAACGCTTGATTTTGGTAGAAAAACAAGGATTAACGGCTAGTAAAGTAGAATACAAATCAATTACTTACAAAAGCATTTCCAGATTCAGTATCGAAACTGCAGGAACTTTTGATCTTGATGCAGAACTTAAAATATGGGTTTCTAGTGAATTACAGCCGAGTATTAGAAAACAATTCAACAAATCGGTGAATGTTTATGATGTTCACATGGTTTTGGCTTCGCATGTTTTGAGTTAGACATTTATTTTTTAAAACCTTTCGATTTCCTGCAAGGTTTTCAAAACCTTGTAGGTATGTTGTCAATTCCTAAATACCTACAAGGTCAAAAAAAAGACCTTGCAGGAAATTAGAAAAAATAAGTTATTCAAAAAAAGTGAATTAAAACCATGCTCAACCTTCCACAAAACAAAAAAATAATTCTCTTTGATGGCATTTGTAATTTGTGCAATTCGGCAGTGCAATTTGTGATTCAACACGACTCTAAAGATATATTTCGATTTGTAGCCTTACAATCCGATTTGGGGCAGGAAATTCTAAATCACATTGGCATAAATCCAAAAAATATTGACAGTATTATTTTGTATGAACCTGGTGTTGCTTATTATTACAAATCGTCGGCAGCTATTGAAATTGCGAAAAGTTTGGGTGGTTTTTGGCATTTGGGAACCATTTTCAGAATTATCCCAACAGGAATTAGAAACTCCCTCTACGATTACATTGCTAAAAACCGATACAAATGGTATGGCAAAAAAGAAAGTTGCATGATTCCAACTCCTGAATTGAAAGCTAAATTTTTGTAAAAATTACAATTTTACTAATTGCAACACTTTTTCGAATTGTTCTTGTTTGGTAACATTCGAATTATCAAATTCTACAGCATCTTTAGCTTTAATCAGTGGTGAATCTTCTCGATGCGTATCAATGTAATCGCGCTCTTCAACATTTTTAAAAACTTCTTCAAAGGTTACATCAGCACCGTTTCTTGTCAATTCTTTAAATCTTCTTTCGGCTCGAGTTTGCGGACTGGCTGTCATAAAAATTTTAAGTTCAGCATTTGGAAAAACTACCGTTCCAATATCTCTTCCGTCCATTACGATGCCTTTATTTTTGCCCATTTCTTGTTGTTGCTCGACTAGTTTTACTCGAACTTCATGAATTTCGGCTACTTTGCTCACATAAGAAGAAACTTCCAGCGTACGAATTTCTTTTTCGACATTAACTCCATTCAAATACATTTCGGCAAAACCTAAATCGGGATTGAATTTAAACACTAATTTGATAAAAGGTAAACTATTGATTAAGGATTCTACATCAAAAAATGCCGCACCAATATAACCGTTTTGCATCGCAAATAAAGATACGGCACGATACATAGCTCCCGTATCTACATAAACGTAGCCTAAATGTTTGGCTAATTCTTTGGCCAAAGTACTCTTGCCAGTTGATGAAAATCCGTCTATTGCTATGATAATTTTTTTGTCCAAAATAGTGTTATTGTAAGTTTACGGTCAAGCCAAACAAACTCGTGTTGGCTGCCAATGTATATCTCGAATACGAATAGTTGAATTTCAATTTATTGATTTTCAAACCAAACCCTATCGAAATTCCAGAAAAATTTCGTTGCTCCAAAATTAGTAATTCTTCGGCTCTTCTGAAATTATATCCTAGTCTAATATTAAAAGATTTCTTCGGAAAAAGTTCCGCTCCAATAATCACGTGACGCATGGCGTTTCCTAGGAAAGATACTTTTTTATCACTAGAACTGCCATCAAGTGAATTTTCGGCTTGATTAGGATTCGAAAACGAAATATTCCATTGCTGTAAATTTTCTAAAGTAAGATGCCAACGCAAAGGCACATTTTCTAATTCTTGGGAAACTCCAGCTAAAATTTCTAAAGGTAATTTTTCATTTGTACCCGAATAAGTAGTGAATTGCGTTCCAATATTTCGAACAACCAAAGCCCAATTCACATCATTAGGTTCATCGATATAAACAGCACCAATATCGACAGCACCTCCAATAGAATTGTAATTTTCTAAAGTAGAAGAAATTAATTTTCCGCTGGCGCCAATATGCAAATCAGTGTAAGGAACATTATACGAATAGCCAAAAGAAAGCGCTACTTCATTACCTGTAAATTGAGAAGTGGCTGTTCCGTTTTCGTCATAACCATCAAATTTTCCGTAGTTTACATAATTCACGCCTACCTGAAAAGTTTGCAAATGACGGTCGTACGTATAAGCATAAGAAGCCGTTCCGTAGGTAACTTCACCAAAATAACTTCCGTAATTTAATGCCAGTTGATTGTCCATTTCTGGATTGATAGTCGCTGGATTAAAATGCGCTTGATTGACATCGTTATCATAAATAGTAATCGATTTTCCGCCTAAAGCGGCTTGTCTTGGCGAAGTAACCAAGTTCAAAAACTGATAAGTAGATTTTCCTCCTATTTGACCGTAAACCACAGTGCAAAAGGAAAATAAAAGAAATAATAAAAGTTTTTTAGGCATACTTCAAAAGACTATTGACTAGTGTAAAACGCAATTGCGAAGATAAAATTATAATGGCATAAATTCTTATTTTGCTTGCGAAGTTTCGAGAGGAATTTAAAAAAAAATTCCATCCGATTTAGAGGATGGAATTTAGTTGATAAAGTTTATAAATTACACTTTCGCGTTTTTTACTTTTTGATCGGTAACTGCTATTTTCAAGACTTCGCTCATTTCTTTTACATAATGAAAGGTCAGTCCATCTATATATTCTGGTTTTATTTCGTCGATATCGCTTTTGTTTTCGTGGCACAAAATAATTTCTTTGATATTAGCTCTTTTGGCCGCCAAGATTTTTTCTTTGATGCCACCCACAGGCAATACTTTTCCACGCAACGTGATTTCGCCAGTCATTGCTAGTCCTTTTTTCACTTTCTTTTGCGTCAATACCGAAACCAAAGAAGTCAACATCGCAATTCCAGCACTTGGTCCATCTTTTGGCGTTGCTCCTTCTGGAACGTGTAGGTGAATGTTGTATTTGGTCAATGTTTCAGGATTTAATCCCAATAATTCCGCATTGGCTTTTATATATTCCAAAGCAATCGTTGCGGATTCTTTCATTACATTACCTAAATTTCCTGTAATGCTCATCGTCCCTTTTCCTGGAGAAATCAAGGATTCGATAAAAAGAATATCACCACCAACACTAGTCCAAGCCAATCCTGTAACTACACCAGCTACATCATTACTTTCGTATTTATCTCTTTCTAATCTCGGAATTCCAAGCACTTTTACCACATCTTCATCAGTTACTTTTTTGTTGTACTCCTCCTCCATCGCAATAGATTTGGCAGCATTTCGAATGACTTGAGCAATTTTAGCTTCCAGTCCACGAACGCCCGATTCACGAGTATAACCTTCTACAATTTTTTCTAATTGCTTTTTACCAATAGTCAAATCCTTGGTCGTTAAACCATGTTCTTTTAATTGTTTTGGAAACAAATGCTGACGGGCAATTTCTACTTTTTCTTCAATCGTATAACCCGACATTTTGATGATTTCCATTCGGTCTTGCAAAGCCGGTTGAATGGCTGACATATTATTAGACGTTGCAATAAACATCACTTTGGACAAATCATAACCCATTTCCAAGAAATTATCATAGAAAGCACTGTTTTGTTCTGGATCTAAAACTTCTAACAAAGCCGAAGATGGATCGCCATTATGACTATTGGATAATTTATCAATTTCGTCCAAAACAAAAACGGGATTTGAGGTACCAGCCTTTTTCAAACTTTGAATGATTCTTCCTGGCAAAGCACCAATGTATGTTTTTCTATGTCCACGAATCTCGGCTTCATCACGCAAACCACCAAGAGAAATACGTACATATTCTCTTCCTAAAGCTTGAGCCACCGATCTTCCAATAGAAGTTTTACCCACTCCCGGAGGTCCTGTCAAACAAATAATGGGTGATTTCATATCATTTCGCAATTTCAAAACGGCCAAATGTTCGATCATTCTTTTCTTGACATCATCTAGTCCAAAGTGGTCTTTGTCAAGGATTTTCTGTGCTCGCTTTAAATCGAAATTATCTTTTGAAAATTCGTTCCAAGGCAATTCTAAAAACAATTCTAAATAATTTCTTTGAATACCAAAATCAGGTGCTTGTGGATTCATTCGGCGCATTTTTGACAATTCTTTTTCGAAATGTTTTTGCGTTTTTTCGTCCCATTTTTTGGTTTTAGCTTTGACGCTCATTTCGTCCATTTCCTCTTCCTGCGAAACACCACCTAGTTCTTCCTGAATGGTTTTTATTTGCTGATGCAAGAAATATTCGCGTTGTTGTTGGTCTAAATCAAAACGAACTTTCGATTGAATATCGTTTTTTAATTCTAGTTTTTGCAACTCCAAATTCATGTAACGAAGCGTTTCTAAAGCGCGTTCTTTCAAACCATTAATAGACAACAAAGCTTGCTTTTCATCTACTGGCAAAGTCATGTTCGAAGTCACAAAATTGATTAAAAACGATTGGCTTTCAATGTTTTTAATAGCAAATGTCGCTTCGGTTGGAATATTGGGACTTTCTTTTATAATTTGGATAGCCAAATCTCTAACCGAATCTAAAATGGCTAAAAATTCGCTGTCTTTTTTGGCTGGACGTTTTTCAGCCACTTCTTTTATATTGGCTGTAATATAAGGTTCTTCAGTAATAACTTCCGAAATTTCGAAACGTTTTTTACCCTGAAGAATGATAGTTACATTACCATCGGGCATTTTTAAAACTCTCAAAATTCGAGCTACTGTTCCTATGCTGTGAATGTCATTTGGAGTTGGATCTTCAATTTCCTCATTCTTTTGAGCCACAACACCAATAGTTTTCCCTGCCGCATAAGCGTCGTTGATTAATTTTATAGATTTATCACGTCCTGCCGAAATAGGAATAACTACGCCTGGAAACAAGACCATATTACGCAAAGGCAAAATAGACAGTGTTTCTGGTAATTCTTCATTGTTCATTTCCTCTTCATCCTCCGGTGTCAATAAAGGGATTAATTCGGTTTCTGAATCAAATTCTTGAAGTGACAGATTGTCAAGAGTGTGTATTTTATGATTTGACATAGTATTATTTAAGTCTTTTTGTCATTATATGTAAAAACTACATTAAAACAAAGTTAGTATTTTAGGATTATACTTTATTGAATATCAAATAAAAACAAAGATAATCGAATTTTTATCAACCCTATAAGTCAATCTTTATGCCATAAAAAAAACCGAAAATACTTTCGGCTTTTCAAAACATCTATTTTTTGGCTCTAATGGAAATGTTGTTAAAGTTTTTAACCACATAGCTTCTTTTGTATAATCATAGATTTAATTTTAGAAGCTTCACTTTTACATAGTTTGCATAGTCATTATGTGAAAAAATATTTTCTATGACGCTCTTTTTAATGATTTTAATATCAATTCTAGCCTGCATTGAACGAAGCTGAAGTGTGGTTTAAATTTATCTCAAGTTTGTTTTTATACAAGAGCCAGTAGAACCTTTTTTGTAAATTTCAATTATTTCAAAACTTCTTTTTTAGGAATCCTTCTCAATAAAAGTACTCCAACTACAAAAAAGATAGCTAAAAAAACGATAGCAAATCTCGGACTTCCTGTTATCTGATCTATGATTCCATAAACGCACATTCCAATTACGATTCCAATTTTTTCGGCAACATCGTAAAAACTAAAAAAGGAAGCTGTATCATCCGTTTCTGGTAATAATTTAGAATAAGTAGAACGGGACAATGCTTGAATTCCTCCCATAACCAAACCAACTAAAGCTGCCATAATATAAAAATGCAACGGAAGTTCAATAAAATAAGCGGCAGTACAAAGCAAAACCCAAAAACAATTAATCACCATCAAAGTTGGGATATTTCCATATTTTGCAGAAGCTCTAGAAGTTAAAAAAGCACCTAATATTGCTACTAATTGTATCAATAAAATACAGATTATTAAACCCGTTGTACTTTCCTCTTTTGATGACCAAGCAATTTCTTGTGAACCAAAATAAGTAGCCACAAGCATAACCGTTTGAACTGCCATACTATACACAAAAAAACTGCCTAAATACCGTTTCAACGATATATTTTCTCCAAGTAACATCCATACTTTTTTCAATTCTTTGAAGCCATTAAACAGTACTTCTTTAGATACTTTTTGGTTGTTAGTATTACCCTTTGGTAAATAATAATACGAATATTGACTGAATAAAATCCACCAAACTCCAACCATTACAAAAGAATAGCGCATGGCTTTCATGGCGGCTTCACCTGGAGTTCCAGTGATTCCAAAAAGCTCGGGTTTCATTATCATGGCTAAATTAATAATCAATAAAAGTACACTCCCAAAATATCCCAAAGAATAGCCTTTGGCACTGATTTTATCCTGTTGTTCTGGAAAAGCAATATCAGGTAAATAAGAATTATAAAACACCAAACTCCCCCAAAAACCTATCAATCCAAAAAAGTAAAAGAATAATCCAAAGTAAATATTTTCTAAATTAAAAAAGTACAATCCCATACAGGACAAAGCTCCCAAATAGCAAAAAAACTTCATGAATGATTTCTTATTCCCTACATAATCTGCAATTCCGGACAATAAAGGAGAAATAAAAGCAACTATTAAAAAAGCGAAAGCGGTAACAAAACTAATTAAAGCTGAATTCTTTAGACTAAAACCAAAAACATCGATGTAATGACTTCTATCTGTAAATAAAGCTTCAAAAAATATTGGAAAAACTGCCGATGAAATCACTAACGGATAAACCGAATTGGCCCAGTCATAAAAAGCCCAAGCGTTTAATAATTTCTTACTTCCTTTTTCTAATGTTTTCATCTTTGTTTTTATTTGGTTTCAAATATAGGTAAAAAACTATTTTACAAAAGTGAATTTTACTTTGCTATTATTAAGAAATTACCAAGGATTTTTTAGCCTTTCTGAATATTCAACTTGCTGTTTTTACGGCTAAAGCCAAAGTAAATCAAGAGTCCTATTAACAACCAAACCGTAAAATAAATCCAGTTCCAAACGCTTAATTCCGCCATCATATACAAACAACAAATCAAACCCAGTAAAGGAATCAGTGACAAATTTTGCCTGTAAGACCAAACCATTAATCCAATCAAAGCGAGAAGAAAAATCCACATCGGAATTTTGTGTTTAAAAAGGCTGAAACCGCTTTCGTATTTTAGCGAATGATCAATTGGCAAAGAATCTATAACTGTTTTATATTGTACTTCATCAACTTCAAAAGCACTCAAAACTACTTCTAAATCCTCCGAAGCTACTTTTTTATCTGCATAATTCGTAGCAATAAAATCATACACTTCTTTCGATTCTTCTTTACTTAAAGAGGTAACAATCGTTTCAGTAGTATTAATTTGAGTTTCATTGGTAATAAAATCCATTGTGCTTTTTTGATTAAAACCAAAAGCATAAACGAATCCAATTACAATCAAAACAGGTAGAATAAATTTAGAATTGATATAAGGCGTTTTGAATTTTCCACGAGGAATATCGGGTTTATTTTGTAACACTAAAACGCCAGCACAAACCAAAACAAAAGCAAATAAAGTTCCAATGCTACACAAATCGGTTACCATAGTCAGGTTCAAAAACAAAGCTGGAATTCCAACAACAAAACCCGTTACAATGGTCGAATAAGAAGGCGTTTTGAATTTAGGATGCACCGTAGAAAAACGTTTTGGTAACAATCCATCACGGCTCATACTCATCCAAATTCGAGGTTGTCCCATTTGAAAAACCAACAAAACACTCGCCATGGCTACAACTGCACTCACAGCAATAATCCCTGACATCCATTTGAGATTTAATTTATCGAATACAAAAGCCAATGGGTCACCTACATTCAATTCTGAATAACTTACCATTCCTGTCAAAACCAAAGCAATAGCAATATATAAAATGGTACAAATAATAATCGCCCACATCATGCCACGAGGCAAATCGCGTTGTGGATTTTTGCATTCTTCGGCGGTGGTGGAAATAGCATCAAAACCTATATAAGCAAAAAATACTGCCGAAACTCCCTTTAAAACTCCCGAAACTCCATTAGGTGCAAATGGACTCCAGTTAGTAGTATCCACATAAAAAACGCCTACAGCAATTACTAAAAGAACGATAAACAACTTGACAATTACCATTAAATTACTTGCATTTCTGGATTCTTTCATTCCACGATACACCAAAGCCGTAATCAAGATAATAATCAACAAAGCAGGAAAATCAGCCACAAAATGAAACGAACCAATCACAGGTGAAGTCGTCCAAGCCGTATGAGCCATTTGCAAACTTGAACTTAAATTTTCGAAAGATTTTCCGCCTTGCATTAAGGCTGTAGCGTCTTTAAACCCATTCGAAGCCGTCAAATAATCCATTTGAACCCATTGTGGCAAATGAATTCCGCCACTTTCGAGCAATCCTGTAAAATAATCACTCCACGAAATGGCTACAGTTATATTCCCCACCGCATATTCCATAATCAATGCCCAGCCTATAATCCAGGCAATGAGTTCGCCAAAAGCCACATAAGAATAGGTATAAGCACTACCTGAAACTGGAACCATCGAAGCAAATTCAGCATAAGCAAAAGCGGCAAAGCTACACGCCAAGGCAGTAAACAAGAAAAGAAAAATAACGGCTGGACCACCATCGGCACTGGCTTTTCCAATAGTACTAAAAATTCCTGCTCCCACAATGGCGGCAATTCCAAAAGCGGTTAAATCACGAGCTGTCAAATGTTTTCCTAAAGCATTGTGTCCATCACTTTCATTTTTTTCGACCTGCTTTAGAATATCGTGAACAGTCTTTTTTCGAAACAATTGGGAAAGCGCCATATTTTAATTTTTATCGTTTGAAACAAATATACTTTAAGTTTTACTAAAAATGTAAATTTATTTAGAAAATCAAACCACTTTCGACCATTTTACCATTAATAAATCAAACAATATTTCAAAAAGAAAACAAAACTGCAAAAAAGCAAATCCTTGAACAAAAAAAATGGCAAAGAAATTGCAGTTCCAAAAAACCAGTATTTTATATGATAAACTTCTCTAAAAAAACTACTTTTGATTTTTGATAATTTTAAGAATAAAAATGAATAAACACACTTTTTTTATAATCCTCATTTCTATTATTTTACTTCCTTTTTGGGATGGAAATGCGCAAGAAAAAATCACTCATCCGAAAAACGAATTCCGAGGAGTTTGGATTGCTACCGTAGCGAATATTGATTGGCCGAAAATAAATACTGACTCTGTTACCAAACAAAAAGCCGATTTTATCGAAATTTTGGAAACCTACAAAAAAATGAATTACAATGCTGTAATTGTTCAAATTCGCAGTTCTGGAGAAGCTTTTTATCCTACGGAATTAGCACCTTGGTCAAGATATTTGACTGGAAAAGAAGGAAAAGCACCCACTCCTTTTTACGACCCTCTCGAATGGATGATTACCGAAGCTCACGCTCGTGGTTTTGAATTTCACGCTTGGTTGAATCCGTATCGTGCTACGATGGATATAAAAACCGAAAATTTAAGTCCAAAACACGACTTTAACAGACACCGCAATTGGATGATAAAATACGGACAATCGGGTAAAGAAAAATTTTATTATGACCCAGGTTTGCCCGAAGTGCAAAGTCATTTGACTAAAGTGGTAGAAGAAGTGGTTCAAAATTATGATATTGATGCCATCCATTTTGATGATTATTTTTATCCGTATAGAGAAGTGGGACAAACCTTTAATGATAAATCTTCTTTTGCAAAATATGGCAATGGTTTAAAATTAGAAGAATGGCGTCGTGCCAATGTGGACACTTTGGTAAAACGAGTTTCACATACCATAAAAGACTGCAAACCTTGGGTGCAATTTGGCATCAGTCCGTTTGGAGTTTGGCGTAATAAATCAGTAGATCCAAAAGGTTCTGACACCGAATCTGGGCAAACCAATTATGACGATTTGTATGCCGATCCAATGACTTGGATGGAATACAAATGGATTGATTATCTGGTTCCTCAATTGTATTGGAGTATGGAACACCCAAAAGCTTCGTATTCGAAATTGTTGAAATGGTGGGCAGAAAACTCCAAAAACACGGCTATTTACATCGGAAATGGAACCTATAAAATCAATAATGATTCCGACAAAAGATGGAATAACCCAATGGAAATTCCCAATCAAATTGACATCACACGAACGTATAAAAATGTACAAGGAAATGCTTTTTTTAGTGCCAAATGGTTTCTGAATAAACATCAAAATGTGACCAAAATAATAATGGAAAATCAGTATAAATATCCTGCCTTGCCGTATGCTGTTCCTAATTTGAAACAAATTGTTATTGACAGTCCTGCCATTAGTACATTTGAAAATACTACAACAAAATCAATATTTTCTTTTAAATATCCATTGAATAGTAAAGTACGTTATATTATGGTGTATCGTGCCAAAAGAACTTCGAAAATAGATATTAATGACCCAAGTCAAATTATTGATAAAATTACACTAACTCAAAAGTGTGAAGATTTAATTACGGTAACGATTCTGACTCCAAAAGAAAACGAGCATAGTTCTTATGCCTTTACTTACGTTGATTTTTATGGAAATGAAAGTACGCCAACACTAGTAAACTAACCCACCTAAACTACTCCAAATGAAAACTGAAAATTCGCCTTGGTACTGGATTCCATTATTAAATTTTGCATCGGGATTTCCGTATGTTATTATCATTTCTGTTTCAGTTTTGATGTACAAAAACCTTGGCATCAGCAATGAAGACATTGGATTATACACCAGTTTATTATATCTGCCTTGGGTAATCAAACCATTATGGAGTCCGTTTATTGATTTGCACGGAACTAAAAGAAAATGGTTTTTAAGCATGCAATTATTGATTTCAATTGCCTTTTTAATAGTTGGTTTTATCATTCCAACGAGTCAGTTTTTTATGTTGAGTTTAGCCATTTTTTGGGTAGCAGCATTTGCTTCTGCTTCGAATGATGTGGCTACAGACGGATTTTATTTATTAGCATTAACCAAAGATCAACAATCTTTCTTTTTAGGAATCAGAAGTACTTTTTATAGAGCTTCGATGCTAACGGGTAACGGATTGATTATTCTATTAGCAGGATATTTAGAACATCAATATGGCGACAATCAAAAAGCTTGGTCCTACACGATGATTTTTGTGGGACTGGTAATGACATTTTTAACGGCTTACAATTATTTTGCTACGCCAAAAACCGAATTACCCATTACTGAAAAGGAAACAGCAGAGAAAAATTTCGCTACTGTTTTTGCTAGTTTTTTCAAAAAGAAACAAATCGGATTAATACTTGCTTTTATTCTTTTGTTTCGTTTAGGAGAATCACAGTTATTAAAAATGCTAACACCTTTTTTAGTGGATAAAACAACTATTGGCGGAATGGGATTAGACACCGAAGATGTTGGAATTATTTATGGTACTTTCGGTCTTATTGCATTAACTATTGGTGGGATTTTAGGAGGAATTGCGATTTCTGCACACGGTCTAAAAAAGTGGATGCTGCCAATGATTTTAACGATGCACTTGCCTATTATTGGTTTTATATTGTTAGCTTATTTTCATCCTGCTTCTGTCTATTACATCTACGCTGTTGTTATTTTAGAACAGTTCGGTTACGGATTTGGTTTTGCTGCATTTATGATGTATTTGATTTACGTTGCCGAAGGAGAATCAAAAACTTCACATTACTCGATTGCTACAGGCTTTATGGCTTTGGGAATGATGCTTCCCGGAATGTTGAGCGGTTATATTCAGCAGTATTTGGGTTATGGAAATTTCTTTATTTGGGTGTTTCTGGCTACTATTCCAGGTTTAATATTATCCCGATTTTTGATTTTTCCTGATGATTTTGGGAAGAAATCAGAATAACACAATTCATTTTCATTAACATATAAGTCCTATAAGTTTTAAAAATTATTAACTATTCTTATATGACTTATATGGTTTAAAAAAATCTTATGACATTAGACCAAAAA
The DNA here is from genome assembly GCF_027111355.2 of Flavobacterium eburneipallidum. NCBI lineage: Bacteria > Pseudomonadati > Bacteroidota > Flavobacteriia > Flavobacteriales > Flavobacteriaceae > Flavobacterium > Flavobacterium eburneipallidum. Next base: position 1,895,428 of record NZ_CP114291.2, on the reverse strand, counting down.
ATAGGACAATTCTTTTTCCCAGCTGTTTTCATCAACGATACCGAAGAAAACATTCAGGAAACGGAGCGTTTAATCAAAGAACACAATATTGGCGGATTGACTTTTTTTCATAGTCGAGCCAGTGCAGCAACTAACTACGAATCGAAGAAAAAAGTGGAATTCAACGACGATAGTTACGAACGTTTAAAAGAATTGGTTGTCCGTTTTCAAAAATGTGCCACTACTCCACTTTTGATGAGCATTGATGCCGAATGGGGTCTGGCAATGCGTGTCGAAAAAACACCACAATTCCCTTATGCGATTACACTTGGTGCTTTGCCTGAAAGTTCAAAAGAGTTAGTTTACGAAGTAGGAAAACAAATTGGATTAGACCTGAAATCGGCAGGAATTCATTATAATCTAGCGCCATTGGCAGACATTAATAACAACCCTAATAATCCTGTAATTGGGTATCGTTCTTTTGGTCAAAACAAAGAAAAAGTAGCCGATTTTGCTTTGGAATATTTGCGTGGAATGAATGATGTTGGGGTTTTAGGCTGTCTGAAACATTTTCCGGGTCACGGAAATACCAGCGTCGATTCGCATTTGGGATTGCCTGTTTTAGAAGAAACTTTGGAAGAATTACTGGAAAACGAATTGCATCCTTTTATAAAAGGAATAGAAAATGATGTCGATTCTATTATGATTGGACATTTGGCAGTTCCTGCTTTGAATGATGGCAAAAATACTTCGGCAACTTTATCAAAGTCTATTATTGAAAATCTTTTGCGCAAGCAATTGGGTTATGATGGTTTGGTGATTTCTGATGCTTTGAATATGCACAGCGTTTCAAAACTCTACAACAAAAAAGGGCAATTGGAATGGGAAGCGTTCAATGCTGGAAATGATGTGTTGTGTTTTGCCGAAAACGTAGCTGAAGGAATCAAAGAAATTTTAAAAAATGCTTCACCAGAACGCATCGAAGCCAGCTTCAACCGACTTTGGAAATGCAAACAAAAAGCAGGAATTATTGATGGCAATTTTAATCCCGAAGGAAATTTAGATTTTGAAACGGCTTCTATTTTAAATAAAAAGATTGCAAAAAATTGCATTACCAAAATAAAAGACAATCAAAATAGTCTTTATCTTTTTGAAGCTAAAAACGATTACAAATTAGCCAAAGTCAGTCTTTATAAAAACACGGATAATGTTTTTTTTAAAACTTTATCTGCTGTACTTCCTTCTCCTGAATTTGCTTTAGAAACCGTTGATGAAAATTCAATTATTGAATTAGAAAAAAAACTCGCTGATTTAGATTTTGTTTTAATCTCCCTTTTTGTTCCCAAAGCCAAACCGCTGAATAATTTTGAAATAGATGATTCTGTTTTGGCATTTTTAGGAAAATTATTGTCAACCAAAAAATGTGTTTTATACGTTTTTGGAAATCCTTACGCCTTGCAAGTCATTCCAAATTTAGAAGCTGCTTTCGGAATTATACAAGTGTATCAAGATTTTCCTGAATTTCAAGAAACTGCCGCCCATCAATTAATAGAAAATAAAAAATGTAAAGGGAGTTTGCCCGTAATGGTAAATCTAATATAGATTTTCGTCAATATTTTTTAAAATTTTCTGATACATATAAAATAAAAACCCTTTTTTAAACACACAAAATCTACTAAAAATCAGTAAGTTAAAATTAAAATCAATATTAACATAACTAAACACTATCGTTATATAAGTATTAATAATTAAATCCTATACAATCTAACATTCGTTTTAATTTATCTTTGCTCACAAATAAAAAACAATAACTTTAAAAAATAACATTATGTCTTTAGTAGGTAAAAAATTCCCAAACATTACAGTTGACGCTATTTCAGAAATGGGCGATAATTTAAGAATCAACATTCTTGATGAAGCAGTAAACAACAACAAAAAAGTATTGCTTTTTTGGTATCCAAAAGATTTTACATTTGTTTGTCCAACAGAATTACACGCTTTTCAAGCGGCTTTGCCAGAATTCGAAAAAAGAAATACTATTGTAATTGGTGCTTCTTGCGATACTAACGAAGTACATTTTGCTTGGTTGAATACCGCAAAAAATAATGGTGGAATTGAAGGTGTTTCTTATCCACTTTTGGCTGATACTACCAGAAATTTATCTGCTGCTTTAGGAATTTTAGATGCTGCAGCTGGCGAATATAACGAAGATGCTGAAACGTATTTAGTAGAAGGTTCAAACGTAACTTACAGAGCTACTTATTTAGTAGATGAAACAGGAAAAATTTTCCACGAAAGCGTAAACGATATGCCATTAGGTCGTAATGTAAACGAATATTTACGTTTAGTAGATGCTTACACTCACGTACAAACTAAAGGTGAAGTTTGTCCTGCTAACTGGGAAGAAGGAAAAGAAGCGATGAGTGCTGATAGAAACAGTACTGCTCAATATTTAAGTGCAAACTAAATAAATTTCAAATTTTTAAAATTCCAAATTCCAATTTAGGAATTTGGAGTTTTATTTCAAAAATCATTAATCTTTCAATTTTAAAAATACTGGATTCTATATCAGATGATTTGGAGTTTAGCTCTTTAAGTATTGGAATTTAAACAAAAAGATATGTTAATCGAATTAAACGAAGATACGTTACAGGATTTAGTATCTAATAACGAAAAAGTAGTAGTTCAATTTTCGGCTTCATGGTGTGGAAATTGCCGAATCATGAAACCAAAATTCAAAAAATTGGCTACAGAAAACGAAGCCATTACTTTTGCTATAGTAGATGCTGAAAATTTTCCTGAATCTAGAAAATTAGCCAATGTAAGCAACTTGCCTACTTTTGCTACTTTCGTAAATGGAAAATTGGTAAATGAAACGCAAACCAACAAACAAGAAGTTTTAATAGAATTGGTTAATGAAATCGTTTAACCGTTAATTTGGTTATTTGTTTAACCGAATAACCGAATCAGCAAATAAACAAATAAACAACTTACAATGAAACTACCTGTTATCAAACATTTGTCTCAATTTATTGAAGAGAATGACGAGGATTATCTTGTTGAAACCATCGAAGTTCTAGAAGCATTAACCGAAGTTTCTTCTTTGAAAGATGAAGAATTAGATGTTATAGGCGAATTAATTTCAAATATGTACGGCGCTTTGGAAGTTCATAAAATGACCAAAGGCGGCATGGACAAAAAAGAAGCTTTGAATACTTTTATGAAAAGAGTTCTAGGTTCTATTGACAAATAAATTGTCCATTTGAAATTTGATTCAAAAAAATAATTTCAACCCTTTATCATCAAATCTGAATAAATACAAAAAGAGCTCGAAAAATATTTCGAGCTCTTTTTGTAAAAGCAACTTTTTAAGAATTGTTATTATTTTTTTGATGATTCACGTTCCATCACTTTTGATAATTCAGGTTGTTTTTCGTTCATGATTTTCGTTACTGTTCGGTGCATCCAAATCAAACAAATAGATGAAAATATCAGAATAAATATCCAAGAACTTGACCAAAAACCAGTACTGGTAAGTAAGTACCCAAAGATAATTGGCCCGAAGAAACCACCCAAACCACCTATCATTCCTACCATTCCTCCTACTACACCTACTTCTGTTGGGAAATATTCTGGAATGTGTTTGTAAACCGCTGCTTTTCCAATTCCCCATGAAATACCAATCAGGATTACCAAAACTAGATACACCCACATATTGGCATCAAAATGAATTTGAGTAACTCCTTTTGCCAATAATTCTTTTTTCTTTACTTCTTGGTTTTCTTTAACAACCACTTCTTGCCATGAATTTTTAGTTGGAAAAATAGAATTATCAACTGGTTTTTCTACTTTTTTATTGATAGCAAAATCTTTATCTCCAACTCTTACATTCGTTTGCGAAACTTCAGTAATTACTCCTTTCTTTCCTGCCATAACTCCAGGACCAGCAGTGGTAATATCCATTTTTGGAATCATCAACAAAGCACTCAATACAACTGATGAGCCTAAAACCCAATACATTACTTTTCGTGCACCATATTTATCAGATAAATAACCTCCAAAAGCACGAATCACACCTGATGGCAAGCTAAACATAGTGGCAAACATCCCGCCCATTACCAAACTGGTTTGATACACATTCATAAAATTAGGTAACAGCCATTGAGCGTAAGCCACAAAACATCCAAAAACCAAGAAGTAGTAAGCTCCAAAACGCCAAACTCTTACACTTTTCAGAGAACCCAACATTTGAGAAACGGTTTTAGTGCTGGTTTCATTTTTTTTGTTTTTAGTAAAAATTAAAAATAAAACGCCAATAACTAATAAGGCAACACCATAAATGATTGGTAATAATTTCCAACCGTTTTGTGGATCATCAACCGAAAATTGATTTAATAAAGAAGGAGCCATAAAAGTAGTGATAGCAGCACCTGCATTTCCCATCCCGAAAATTCCCAAGGCTCTACCTTGCCACTCTTTTGGATACCAAATTGAGGTAAATCCAATACCAACAGCAAAACTAGTTCCTACCATTCCGAATAAAAAACTTAAAACGGCAAACATAAAAAAACTATCCGCCAGCGGAAGTAAAAACAAAGGAATGGAACAAAGCAATAATAGAATAGAAAAAACATATTTTCCGCCGTATTTATCGGTTAAAATTCCTATTGGCAAACGCATGATTGATCCTGTTAGAATTGGAATACCTAGAAGCCAACCTACCTGAACCACATCCCATTTGAAAATACCATTGTCAACCAAAAAAGTGACTAGAACACCATTAAGCGTCCAACAAGCAAAGCATACTGTGAAAGCTAATGTATTTAAAAATAAAATACGGTGTGATTGAGATAAAGAAGTTGTAGTTGTCATAATACTTATATTTTTTTGACAAAAATAAGTACTAAAAACTATAAAAAAACTGTTTTTTCGCAGTTTTTGAAAAATAATTAAGTATTTATACTTAAAAAATATTCAAGTAATTAAGTATATTACTTATGAGAAAAAACTACAGCAAAGCCAATTCGTTAGCTTTATTAGATAATTCCATCAAGTTTTTTACTTTTAGTTTCTTCATTAGATTAAAACGATGTACTTCGGCAGTTCTTTTACTTATATCTAATGCCTCGGCTATTTCTTTGTTTCCATTACCAGCTAAAAGTAATTTAAGAATCTCTTTTTCTCTTTTAGTAATTATTGTTTCTTCTTCAAAAGATTGCTTATTTTCAATTTTAGCAAGAGGATTGCTTAATTGACTGATTAAAATAGAAGAAATATCTCCACTGAAATATTTTCCACCATTGGCTACGGTATGAACGGCTTTAAGAAATTCTTCTTTACTAGAACCTTTCAACAAATAACCATCGGCTCCTGCTTTGATAGATTTCAAAACATACTCTTCGGATTCGTGCATAGAGAGCATCACTATTTTTACTAGATTGCCTTGTCCTCTCAATTTTTCGACCACTTCTATACCAGTTAAGTTTGGCATACGAATGTCTAAAATGAGTAAGTCTGGATTTTGTTCTTCCACTACTTTCAAAGCTTCTGCACCATCTGTGGCCTCGCCAACAACTATTATGTTTGCTTCATTTTCTAATAATGATTTGATGCCATCTCTCACAAACACGTGATCATCTGTCAAAACAACTCGAATCGTAGTATTCATAACTTACTTAATTTTAAATTTTATTTTTACGTATATAAACCTAAAAGGATGGCTAATATACGTATTTTTTAATTATAATTTCAAATTCAATGGCAATAGCAAAATTCAATAACAATTTCAATGACAATAATAATAGCAATGAATAAGACAGTAATATTTCAATTTAAATCCCATTGAAATTGAATTTTGATATTAAAATTGTTATTGAATCTTTTTAAATCGGAATATTAAACGTTACCCTTGTTCCTTCTTCAACAATTGAATTGATAAAAACTCTTCCGTTGATGTATTCGATTCTTTCTTTCATAAATAGCAATCCCATTCCAGACTCGCTATTTCTTTTTTTAGCTGCTTCATTAACGTCAAAACCTTTTCCGTTGTCATCAATAATAATACTTAAAATATTATTACTATGAGAAAGTTGCACTATTATATGACTAGAATCGGCATATTTTATGGCATTATTTATGGCTTCTTGTGTCAAGCGATAAATATTAATTTCAATCAAGGAATCCAATCTTTTATCGAAACCTGATTTGTTATAAAACAAAATATTTTTACCTGTTAGTTTTGATAATTCTTGCGTCAGTTTTGCCAGAGAGGAAACAATTCCATGATCGCTTAATTCGGGTGGCATCAAATTAAAAGTCGCAGTTCGCACTCCTTTGATAATATCCAATGCTAGCTTTTTTAGGTATTCTATTTTCTGTTCTGCTTTTTCTTTGTCATCAAGATTGATACTTTCTAGACTAAATTTAAGTCCTGTAAGCATTTGTCCTATGCCATCATGAATTTCTTTGGCAATACGGTTTTGCTCGTTTTCCTGGTTTTCGACAATTTTACTCGAAATCACTTTTTGTTGATTGATTTTATCGGTAACATTTTCAAAATTCAATCGCTCCACTTCTTGTTCTGCTTTTTTGCGTTCGGTAATATCAAAACAAATAATGAGTAGCTCTGATTCTTCTTTCTTGATAGTTACAGGAACCATTGATAAATCGAGCCAAATAGTTTCGTCATTTCTACTCGTAAGATTTAGTTCTCCTTGCCAGCCACTCTTTTGTCTTTGAGCAATAATTCGATCAATAGCTAATTGTTCTTTTTCTATTGGAGTAAGTACTTGCGAAAAAGTTTTGTCTGAAAGAAAGGGATTGTATTGCAGTAGTTTAGCGAATTTTTCTCCAATGTGAATTAACGAACCGTCAGGCGCAACACGACAATAAAGCAAGGTATTTTCCATTGCATAATTGAGTGATTTCAATTCTTTTACTGAATTTTCTTTGGCTTCACTGATGATTTCAGTATCGTAGGCTAATTTCAGTGCCTTTTTTTCAGAGGATAAAAGTTTCGAGATTAATACTTCTACCTTTTTATTGGTTGGTTTGAAAATGAAAATGAATTCTAATAGCAAAACTAATATGGTGAATATAAGAATTCCATATTCGGTTTTACTTTGTAATCTTACTTTCTCTAGAGCTTCCTTGTCGTATTGCTCGACAATTTCATTCATTTTATCTAGAAATACTCCTTGATTTTTAAGAATAATTCTAACCAATTTTTGATTTTCTTCTTCTTTGATTCCTAATTCTTTATTGTTCAAAAAAGTTGTGGCTGCTTTAACAATGTTTTCAAAATTAGGTTTGATGGCTATGAATAAATCCGAAAGTTCTTTGCTTTTTTCTTTTGGAAAACCCAAACTATCGTTTCCTTTCTCTAAAGCTTTATGATTAAATTTCCATAAATTAATGATTTCATTTGTCCGCTCAATTTCTTCTTTATTATTTTTTGAATCAGCGATAAAATTCAATATCAAAACTTCTTTAGTCAGCTTTTGACTTAACATTCTTTGTTTTCCTGAAATATTAATAATTTTGGAATCGCTCAACTGACTATGAAGGTTGTATTGAATCAGTAACTGACTTAATAAAACCGTTATAGCAATGGTTAATAAGGCAAAAAGATACAATCGCCTTAAGTTTTTGAAAGATAAATTGACAGCTGCTGGAGTATTGCTCTTCATGATTAGATTGTAGGTTTTACAAGCCTAGAGCATCTTTGATTAACTGGAGATTGGCATCGGAATAATTAATTTTCAATGCTTCCTGATGTCCTTTTTCAGACATTTTATTCCAAGTTTTCAAAATGATATTTTTGAGTTTCTCTGTATCATGTTTTTGTACAAATGGATCTAAATAAAATTCTAAAAATACCAGACAAATTACGTCTTCTAGGAGTTGGGTTTCTTCGTCTTTTTTGAGTAATTTTTTTTCGATAAGAAAAGAAACTCTATCGATAATTTTTTGGTTGTAACCACATTCTTGAAGAATAGAAGCGGTAGTTTTGGCGTGAAACTTCTTCAAATCTTCACGCCATTTTAAATACCCCACACGATCCATTGGGTAGGATTCTCGTGGCATTTTCCATCGGCAAATGTGCTGTGCTTTGGCAGCAATTTGAACTTCTTCTGAAGCATCAGGATAAAAATCCATTAGCCTTTTATACATTCTATTGGAATACAATAATTCTTTTGGAAATGTTTCTGATTGAAACAGTTCACTATTCGGGTCTTGTGCGTTTTCGGCATCAATCCTTGTACTTGCGTTTTGGAATTGTAATGACATATTTTGAAAATATAATAATTCTCAAAGATACGTATTTTATTTATTCTAAAAAGCCTACGAACACATCTCCATCAACAACTTTTACGGGATAAGTAGCTATTGAATAATCTTCTCCATTGAGGTTTGAACCGTCTGTAAGCGAGAACGTTTTTTTGTGCATTGGACAGGCAATCTTAGGAGTTTCCTCTGCCGAACCAATCATTCCTCTTGAAAGTACCATTTCCATTTTGTGAGGGCAAACGTTTTGGCAAGCATACCATTCGTTTCTGCGAGAGAAATTGATCACAGCAATTTGCTTGTTTTTATATTTGATACAACCACCACCATCTGTTGGGAAATCAGTCGTTTTTCCTGCTTTGAACCAAACTTTTACGTCGTTTAATTGAACTGTTTCGTATTGATTTAAAATATCTTGCATAATTATGAGTTTTAAATTTCCATCACTCCAACATTAATAAATTAATGATTGCGAAAGACCTTAATTTGCATGTTGAAGTTGATGGAAGGATTTTTAAATAGTTGAGATTACCAAGCTGTTGGCATTTTTTGACCTCTTAAAGGGATATACTCCAAATTATCATCACGATCATCTGAATTGACAAAATGATTAAAACGTTTCATCATTTCCGGATCTTCGATGGCTTGTTTCCACTCACATTCAAAAGTGTCAACTAGTTTTTGCATTTCAGCTTCAAGAGTAGCATTGATTCCAAGACTATCGTTGATAACCACATTTTTCAAATATTCGATTCCGCCTTCCAGTTTTTCTAACCAAGTTGAAGTTCTTACCAACGGTCCTGCAGTTTGGATGTAATACATCAAGAAACGATCCATGTACTTGAAAACTGTTTCTTTATCGATAGCTTCTGCTAAAAGTACGGCATGTTTCGGATTAGCTCCACCATTTCCACAGATGTACAAATTCCAACCGCCTTCAACGGCAATTACTCCAAAATCTTTTCCTCTAGCCTCGGCGCACTCTCTGATACAAGCTGAAACTCCTCCCTTCAATTTATGCGGAGAACGAATTCCTCTGTAACGATTTTCTAATTCGATAGCCAATGTCGTACTATCGTCCATTCCGTAACGACACCAAGCATTACCAACGCAACTTTTGACTGCTCGTAATGATTTTCCGTAAGCGTGACCACTTTCAAAACCGTTGTCTATTAATTTTTTCCAAATGGCTGGTAAATCATTTAGTTCTGCACCAAATAAATCGACACGTTGTGCACCAGTAATTTTAGTATATAATCCGTATTCTTTAGCAACTTCACCAATGGCGATTAATTTTTCGGCAGTAACCTCTCCACCTGCCATTCTTGGCACAACCGAATAAGTTCCGTTACGTTGAATATTGGCCAAGAATCTATCATTAGAATCTTGAGCTGTTACGTGTTTATTAGCTGTATCATTATAAATACTTGAGAAAATTGAAGATAGAACGGGTTTACAAACTTCGCAACCATCGCCTTTTCCAATAGTTCCTAATACCTCATTGTGATTTGTGAATTTGTTGATTTTTACAATATCATACAATTCTTGACGAGAATAAGCAAAATGTTCACACACTACATCTTTCACTTCTTTTCCTAATGATTTTTGAGCTTCTTTAACCAAATCAACCACCATTGGTTTACATCCACCACAACCAGAAGTCGCTTTGGTAGCTTTGACCACATCGCCAAATGTTTCGCAAGAGCCATCGGTAATAGAACAACAAATACTTCCTTTAGTCACGTTTTCGCAAGAACAAATTACAGCCGTATCTGGCAAATCCATTGCACTTCCCATGGTAGAACTTTCGCCTCCTCTTGAACCCAAAATCAAATCCTCTGGATTTGCAGGCAATTTCATTGCATTGCTATAAATCTGAAACAATCCGTTATAATCGCTTGAATCTCCTACAAGAATTCCTCCTAATAAAGTTTTTCCGTCTTTGGTAACATTGATTCTTTTATAAATTCCACTAAATTTATTTTCATAAACAATAGCTGTTACTTCATTATTTTCTATAAATGGATCTCCAAAACTCGCTACTTCAACACCAATTAATTTCAATTGCGTTGACATATCGATGCTTTCTCTCATCAATTTTTCGTTACCAATAATCTGCTCTGCAGCTACATCAGCCATTTCATAACCTGGAGCAACTAATCCATAAATCATGTGATTGTAAAGTGCAACCTCTCCAATAGCAAAGATGTTTGGATCTGAAGTTCGCATTTGATTGTCCACCACGATTCCACCACGAACACCAACTTCCAAACCAGAAACTCTTCCTAGCTCGTCACGAGGTTTTATCCCTGCAGAAATTACTAGCATATCTACTTTAAGCAATTCATTCTCATCGAACATCATTCCTGTAATAGCATCTTCACCAGCAATATATTGGGTTGCTTTACTCAAGTGAATACCAATACCTAATTCTTCGATTTTAGACTGAAGCATATCACTAGCACCTTTGTCTAATTGTCTTGGCATCAAGCGAGGAGCAAATTCCACCACATGAGCATTTAATCCTAAATCTCGTACGGCTTTGGCAGCCTCAAGACCTAACAATCCACCACCAAGTACAGCAGCTTCAGTAGCTCCTTTTTGTTTTATTTTTTTGGCATAAGCCATGATAGCATCTAAATCCTCAATGGTTCTATATACAAAAACACCTTCTTTATCCACACCCTCAATTGGCGGTACAAAAGCAGCTGAACCTGTTGCTAGAACTAAGTAGTCATACTCATGTGTTTGTTCCAAGTGAGTATGTATGGTTTTTTGCTCTCTATTTATATCTGTAATTAATTCAGATGTATTAAGTATAATATTATTGTCAGTGTACCAATTGGATGTTGACATTGACAAATCATCTGCACTCTTTCCCGCGAAGTATTCACTCAAGTGAACCCTGTCATAAGCTCGTCTTGGCTCTTCTCCAAAAACCGTAATTTGATAATTTTCGCTCCCTGCTTTGGTGATGAATTTTTCGCAAAATTTATAACCTACCATGCCGTTTCCGACTACTATTACTTTGATCATATTCGCATTAATTAAGTATTACTACGCAAAAGTACGTATAAATACTTAACAACAATACTTAATTGAGTATTTTTTTTAGAAAATACACTTAAAAAACGTCAGTGTAAGATAATTAAAGTATAATAAACAATAATTTAAGTAGAAAAGCATTATTAGAAATGAAGAAAACAATGAATAAATACGTATAAATTAACCCGTTGGGTGTAGTTCAAAATTTTTGATTTTTATAAAAATATATAAACATAGGTTTTGTAAATTTTTAAAGGCGTTTCACTTTAAGCTATTTGAACCAAGGAGCCGAGAGATAGCATATAGGCGGAGCAATTGGGCTATACAACTCTTTTTTCTATGATTCTATGTGTTTAAATTTTATATCTTTTTGAAATTCTTTTATTTTTAATAATTACAACCAATGGGTTATATAAAATAAAAAACTGCCTCGGTTGAGGCAGTTTCCTAAAATCAAAACCAAAAAAAAATTACTTATATTTTTGCGAAGATATTGGTGTAATACTTTTTACCATCTGCATTTACTCGTATTGAAAGTCCAAAATGTGTAAAATCGCCTTCTATATTTTTCTTGTGAGTTGGGCTTTTTAACCAAGCCTCTACTGCTGCTTTTGGAGAATTATAATTGAATGCAATATTTTCGCTTACTCTTTTTGCTCCAAGAACTTCCATAATATTTTCTGAACGAGAAACAAAATCATCATGATTAACTACATTATTTTCAATCATATAATGATCGTGCTGCTCTGATTTGTATGAAATATGATTGATTTCTTTCAATTCATTTAAACCTAAACCAACTCTATACTCATTTATCAAAGTCATTGTTTCGACTTCAGTAGAATTATAAGTATATGACATCGCTTTTTCTGCAGAAGCGTTAGTTTCTTCAGCACTATCAGAAGAACATGAATTCATTGTACATACTATTGCTACTAGCAATAATACACGAAGTAATTTTGCTTTCATAATTAAAAGTAGATTAAGTTTAAAGTAGATTGTGGGGCAAACAACTTTAAATGTTATTGTTTTTATTTCTGTGATAAAACTAACAATATAATCGTTAAAAAACACAAAAAAATCGATTAAATACACAAAATAAATTATTGAAATATACTTTTCTTACAAAAAAAACAAAATTAAATTCTTAATTGATTGTTAAAAAGTAAAACAAAGAGTTAATTATTAAGAAAAAAGTCGAACGAATTAACATCCGATTAGTTATAAAATATTCAATCAATTAATAGTACCTTTGCACCTCAATTATTCAAAATGAGATTACACAGAAATTTAGTTTACACCACCATAGATGCTCTTAATGCCATCTTCAATGAAGGTGAATATGCCGATAAAGTAGTAGCACGCTCTTTAAAAAAAGACAAACGCTGGGGAAGTTCTGACAGAAAATTTGTTGCCGAAACTATCTATGAAATAGTACGTTGGAAAAGACTTTACACAGAAATAGCCGAAGTTAAAGAACCATTTGATAGAGATAATCTTTGGAGAATATTTTCGGTTTGGGCAGTATTAAGAGGCTACCCTATTCCAGATTGGCGCCAATTAGAAGGAACTCCCGCAAGAAAAATAAAAGGACGCTTTGACGAACTTTCAAAAATAAGAACCTTAAAAGAGTCAATCCCAGATTGGATGGACGAATTGGGGGTGAAAGAATTAGGCGAAAAAGTTTGGGCAAAAGAAATTGCAGCTCAAAACCAACCAGCCAAAGTAATTTTGAGAACCAACACTTTAAAAACGACCAAAGAACAATTAAGAGCCATCTTGATGGACTTGAATATTGAAACGGAATATTTGAAAGATCAACCCGATGCTTTGGTCTTGAAAGAAAGAGCTAATGTTTTCCTAACAGATGCTTTCAAACAAGGTTTCTTCGAAGTTCAAGATGCCAATTCACAATTGGTTGCGGCTTTCCTTGACGTAAAACCCGGAATGCGTGTCGTAGATACTTGTGCTGGTGCGGGCGGAAAAACATTGCATATTGCCGCTTTGATGGAAAACAAAGGTCAATTGATTGCTATGGATTTATACGAAAGTAAACTCAAGCAATTAAAATTAAGAGCCAAAAGAGACGGTGCTTTCAATATTGAATACCGCATTATCGATTCGACTAAAGTGATCAAAAAATTACATGAAAGAGCCGATAGAGTTCTGATTGACGCTCCTTGTAGCGGATTAGGCGTTTTAAAAAGAAATCCTGATGCGAAATGGAAATTGCAACCAGAATTTATAGATAACATTCGCAAAGTACAATCCGAAGTTCTGGAAAGTTATTCTAAAATTGTAAAACCAGGCGGGAAATTAGTGTATGCCACCTGTTCTATTTTACCTTCTGAAAATCAAGAACAAGTTGAAAAATTCTTAAAAACTGAAATCGGTAAACAATTCAACTTCATCAAAGACCAAAAAATATTAGCGTCAGAATCTGGTTTTGACGGATTTTATATGGCTTTATTAGAACGTAAAGAAAATTAAATAAATAGTACAAAAGCTTTTTTTTGCTTAAAAGCACAATTCAAAACACAAAATAGTTAATTCTGATGTGTTTTGAATTGTGCTTTTTATTTTTAACCAATTCAGTGAAATTTGAATACGCCTAAAAGTTTAGTATCAACATATTCTTTCATTTTAATTTTACAGATAGCACACGACTAATTTTTTTTCACTAATTTGCATCTAATAAATACTATTACAAGATGACCGAAATAACCCGACTATTTGATTTTCCTTATTATCAATTAAAGCATTACAATATTCCTGATGCTTTGGTTACCAAGTACGATGGTGCGTGGCAAAAAACTTCTACCGAAGAATATATTGCTAAAGCTAATGCGGTTTCGAGGGCATTGCTACGAATGGGCATTTTAAAGGATGATAAAATCGCTTTAATTTCTACTAACAATAGAACAGAGTGGAATATTATAGATATTGGCGTTTTGCAAACTGGAGCTCAAACAGTACCCATATATCCAACCATCTCAGAAAATGATTATGAATATATTCTCAATCATTCTGGTGCTTGTTACTGCATCGTTTCAGATCATGAGGTACTGCATAAAGTAAATTTAATCAAACAAAATTTACCCAATCTTAAAGGAGTATTTTCATTTGATGAAATTGATGGTTGTCAAAATTGGAAAGAATTACTACTACTTGGCGAAGATCAAAGTAATCAAAACCAAGTAGAAGAACGAAAAAACAGCGTAAAATCAGAAGATTTAGCGACTATAATATACACTTCAGGAACCACAGGAAAACCTAAAGGCGTAATGCTTTCGCACAAAAACATTGTATCCAATGTTTTAGATTGCACCTCAAGAATACCATTCGAAAAAGGAAAAAGTCGTGCTATGAGTTTCTTACCCATTTGTCATATTTTCGAAAGAATGATTGTATATCTGTATCAATATTATGGGGTTTCGATTTATTTTGGAGAATCAATTGAAAAAATTAGTGACAATATAAAAGAAGTAAAACCTACAGTAATGTCATGTGTACCAAGACTTATTGAAAAAGTATATGACAAAATCTATGCAAAAGGTTTAGAATTAACAGGGATAAAAAGAAAACTGTTTTTTTGGGCCGTTGATTTGGGACTAAAATACGAACCTTATAGAGTTAATGGATTTTGGTATGAGTTGCAATTAAAAATAGCCCGAAAACTCATTTTTAGTAAATGGCGAGAAGGTTTAGGAGGCAATTTGGACTTAATGGTTTCAGGAAGTGCAGCCTTACAGCCTAGGCTTGCCAGAGTCTTTGCGGCAGCAGAAATACCTGTTATGGAAGGCTACGGATTAACAGAAACTTCTCCAGTAATTGCAGTAAATGATACTAGAAATTTTGGTTTCAAAATAGGAACTGTTGGAAAAATAATTGATAATGTAGAAGTAAAAATTGCCGAAGATGGAGAAATCCTTTGCAAAGGACCAAATATAATGCTCGGTTATTTTAAAGATGAAACTTTAACTAATGAAGCTTTGGCAGGAGGTTATTTTCACACAGGTGATATTGGAGAAATTGACAGCGAAGGCTTTCTTAAAATTACAGATCGAAAAAAAGAAATGTTTAAAACTTCTGGTGGAAAATACATATCTCCTCAATTATTAGAAAATGCCATGAAACAATCCCGTTTTATCGAACAAATTATGGTTATTGGTGATGGACAAAAAATGCCCGCTGCTTTTATTCAACCTAATTTTGAATTCGTTAGAGAATGGCAAAAAAAGAACAAGATTGAAATGGATACTACAAATGAAGCCATTAGCATCAATCCAAAAGTAAAAGAGCGCATCAAAAAAGAAATTGATACGATAAACGAAAAATTTGGAAGCTGGGAAAAAATAAAACGATTTGAATTAACTCCAGATATTTGGTCAATAAACGCTGGTCATCTTACTCCAACTTTAAAACTAAAACGAAAAGTGGTTATGGAAAAATACACCGATTTATTCCATAAAATTTATGATGAAACAGCTATTCAATAACTGAATTTTCTGTCTATTTACTAAACTCTTCATTTTTGAAGAGTTTTTTTTATGAAATATTTAAAAAACATTAGCTTCTTATTATGCGTGCATAGCTTTTTTTTTATTATATTTGAAATGACCAACAATCATAACCAAAATGAAAGACAAAACTATAGATTACATTTTACGTGCAACTTGGCAAGCCGTTTCTAGGATGTACAATGAAGAAGCATCTAAATATGGAGCTACTATGTCAACAGGATTTGCATTATTAAGTATGGATAAAGAAAATGGAACACCTTCAACAACATTAGGTCCTAAAATGGGAATGGAAGCCACGAGTTTAACCAGAACTTTAAAATCAATGGAAGAAAAAGGATTAATTGTCCGAAAAAAAAATCCTTTAGATGGACGTGGTGTTCTAATTTATTTAACTGATTTTGGAAAAGAAAAAAGAGAGCAATCTAAAGAAACTGTGCTTAAATTTAATGAAGCCGTAAAACAAAAAGTATCCGCAGAAAAACTACAACATTTCATGGAAGTTTCTGAAATAATTAATGAATTAATTAACGAAAAAAAAATATTTTAATCCTGCTAATTCAAAATCTTGCACGATTAATTCTATTTAAAGTAAAACTATAAACCGATTAAAATGAAACGAACTATCAAAAAAGTTGCAGTAATTGGATCTGGAATTATGGGTTCGGGAATTGCTTGTCATTTTGCCAATATTGGTGTTGAAGTATTGCTTTTGGATATTATTCCAAATTCACTTACTGAAGCCGAAGTCAAAAAAGGATTAACATTAGAAAGCAAAATTGTTCGCAATCGCTTGGTAAATGAACATTTTCAAAATGCTTTAAAATCAAAACCTTCCCCTATTTATCATCCAAAATTTGCAAGCCGAATCACCACTGGAAATACAACTGATGATATGGCAAAAATTGCCAATGTCGATTGGATTGTCGAGGTGGTTGTAGAACGTTTGGATATCAAAAAAATGGTTTTCGAGCAAATCGAGAAATACCGCAAACCTGGAACTTTGGTAACTTCCAATACCTCTGGAATTCCGATTCATTTTATGAGCGAAGGACGAAGCGAAGATTTTCAAAAGCATTTCTGCGGAACCCACTTTTTCAACCCTGCACGTTACTTGAAATTATTCGAAATTATTCCTGGTCCTCAAACTTCTTCCGAAGTATTGGATTTTCTAACTAACTATGGAGAGAAATTCTTGGGTAAAACTTCGGTTGTAGCCAAAGATACTCCAGCCTTTATTGGAAACCGAATCGGAATTTTTGGCATCCAAAGTTTGTTTCATTTGGTTAAAGAATTAGGTTTAACGATTGAAGAAATCGATAAATTGACTGGTCCAGTAATTGGACGACCTAAATCAGCGACTTTCCGCACGGTCGATGTTGTTGGTTTGGATACTTTGGTTCACGTTGCCAATGGTATTTATGAAAATTGTCCAAATGATGAAGCTCACGAACTATTCAAATTGCCAGATTTCATCACAAAAATGATGGAAAACAAATGGCTCGGAAGTAAAACAGGACAAGGTTTTTACAAAAAAGTAGGAAGCGATATTCTTTCTTTAGATTTAGATACACTAGAATATCGTCCAGCCAAAAAAGCTTCATTTGCCACTTTGGAACTCACAAAAACCATCGACAAACCTATTGATCGTTTCAAAGTATTGGTCAAAGGAACAGACAAAGCTGGTGATTTTTACAGAAAAAGTTTTGCTGGATTGTTCGCTTATGTTTCCAATAGAGTTCCCGAAATCTCGGACGAATTATACAAAATTGACGATGCTATGAAGGCAGGTTTCGGCTGGGAAAATGGTCCTTTCGAAATTTGGGATGCCATTGGTGTCCCTAGCGGAATCGAAATAATGAAAGCAGAAGGTTTAACTCCAGCAACTTGGGTTACTGATATGTTAGCTTCTGGAACTTCTAGTTTTTATTCTATTAAAGAGGGTGCTACGTATTATTACAACATTCCAAATAAAACACAGGAAAAAGTTCCTGGACAAGATGCTTTTATCATCCTGAACAACATTCGTGAAAGCAAAAAAGTATGGAGCAATAGCGGAGCGATTATCCAAGATTTAGGCGATGGAATTTTAAATTTAGAATTCCAATCCAAAATGAATACTATTGGTGGCGATGTTTTACAAGCCATTAACAAAGCCATCGATTTATCTGAGGCAGCATACCAAGGTTTAGTTATTGGAAACCAAGGAGCCAATTTTTCTGTTGGTGCCAATATTGGAATGATATTTATGATGGCAGTCGAACAAGAATACGACGAATTGAATATGGCTATCAAAATGTTTCAGGACACGATGATGCGGGTGCGTTATTCCGGAATTCCTGTTGTGGTTGCGCCTCACGGGATGACTTTGGGCGGTGGTTGCGAAATGAGTATGCACGCCGACAAAGTGGTTGCTGCCGCAGAAACATATATTGGATTAGTCGAATTTGGAGTTGGTGTAATTCCTGGTGGTGGTGGATCCAAAGAAATGACCTTGAGAGCTTCGGATTTATTCCGAAAAAACGATGTGGAATTGAATGTGCTGCAAGAATATTTCCTTACTGTCGCAATGGCTAAAGTTTCAACTTCAGCACACGAAGCCTTTGATTTGGGTATTTTACAACACGGAAAAGATATAGTTGTAGTCAACAAAGACCGTCAGATTGCGGAAGCCAAAAAGCACGCTCTACTAATGGCGGAAGCCGGTTACACCCAACCGATTCGTAGAAACGACATTAAAGTTTTGGGAAAACAAGCCTTGGGAATGTTCCTTGTTGGAACCGACCAAATGCTGGCTGGAAAATACATCTCGGAACACGACAAGAAAATTGCCAACAAACTGGCTTATGTAATGGCTGGTGGCGATTTATCAGAATCCGCATTAGTAAGCGAGCAATATTTATTGGATATTGAGAGAGAAGCTTTCTTGTCGCTTTGTACGGAACGTAAGACTTTAGAACGTATTCAATTTATGTTAACGAAAGGGAAACCATTAAGAAATTAGATAAAAGACGGATAGATGATAGACAAAATCCGTAACAAGTAAAAGTCTATCATCTATTATCTATCCGTCTATGGTCTTAAAAAACAAAACAAATGAAAACAGCCTATATAGTAAAAGCCTACCGCACCGCCGTTGGCAAAGCCCCAAAAGGAGTATTCCGTTTCAAACGCCCAGACGAATTGGCGGCAGAAACCATCGAATTCATGATGAATGAATTGCCTGATTTCGACAAAACACGCATTGACGACGTAATGGTTGGAAATGCGATGCCAGAAGCCGAACAAGGATTAAATGTTGGACGATTAATTTCCTTAATGGGATTAAAAGTAACTGATGTTCCGGGTGTAACCATCAACAGATATTGCGCTTCTGGAATAGAAACGATCGGGATGGCAACTGCCAAAATCCAATCGGGAATGGCGGATTGCATCATTGCGGGTGGAGCCGAAAGTATGAGTTTTATTCCAATGGGTGGCTACAAACCATCGCCTGATTATGCTTCTGCCAAAGCAGGAAACGAAGATTATTACTGGGGAATGGGACTTACAGCAGAAGCCGTTGCCAAACAATTCAATATTTCGAGAGAAGATCAGGATGCTTTTGCTTACAATTCCCATATCAAAGCTTTGAAAGCTCAAGCCGAAGGCAAATTCGATTCACAAATTGTTCCAATAACTGTGGAGCAGACTTTTATCAATGAAAACGGAAAAAAAGAAACCAAATCATACACTGTCAACAAAGACGAAGGGCCAAGAGCAGGAACTTCTATAGAGGCATTAGCCAATTTGAAACCTGTATTTGCTGCTGATGGAAGCGTAACTGCTGGAAATGCTTCGCAAATGAGCGATGGAGCGGCTTTTGTTTTGATTATGAGTGAAGATATCGTCAAAGAATTAAACCTCACTCCTATTGCCCGTTTGGTTGGTTTTGCATCTGCTGGAGTTGAACCCAGAATCATGGGAATAGGTCCAGTAAAAGCCATTCCAAAAGCATTAAAACAAGCGGGATTAGAATTGAAAGACATTGATTTAATCGAACTAAACGAAGCATTTGCTTCACAATCATTGGCCGTAATCCGTGAATTGGGATTAAACCCTGATATTGTAAACGTCAATGGAGGAGCAATCGCATTAGGGCATCCTTTAGGTTGCACGGGTACAAAATTGTCTGTACAATTATTCGACGAAATGAAACGTCGTGGAAACAAATACGGAATTGTAAGTATGTGCGTGGGAACAGGACAAGGAACAGCGGGTATTTATGAATTATTGTAGAAGAAAATAGAGAAGAGAACAAAGAATATAGACTGAAATAAAAAAGATTATGCGTCATAATTATAACAACTTAAAAATTTAGCAACTTGGAATAGAAATAGCAAATGACATTTCGGACATCTTATTAGACTTTCCAAAACACGAGAGGTATGATTTAAGTTCTCAATTAAGTCGATGTTCAGTTTCTATTCCTAGTAATTTTGCGGAAGGCTCTTCGAGAACGGATAAATCTTTAAGTCATTTTTTAGATATTTCTTTAGGTTCTTCATTTGAACTAAACACCCAATTAATAGTAGCAAAACATCGAAAATATATAAACGAACAAACAGTTAACCTATTAGAAAAAAAAATAGAAGAATTTCAAAGAATGACTATGGGTTTCCAAAATGGATTAAATAAATCCTAAATCTAGATTCTATTTTTTCTATTCTTTACTCTTTTTTCTATACTCTATTATCTAAAAAACCTCAAAATCTAAAAGTTATGAACGATACAACTCGCGGTGGTCAATTCATCGTAAAAGAAACAAAATGCGAAAACATCTTCACTCCCGAAGATTTTAACGATGAGCAAATTATGATGCGTGATACGGTAAAAGAATTTGTGGACAAAGAAATTTGGCCTAACAAAAACCGTTTCGAAAACAAGGATTACGCCTTTACCGAAGAATGTATGAAAAAAGCGGGCGATTTAGGCTTTTTGAGTATTTCTGTTCCGGAGGCTTATGGCGGAATGGGAATGGGATTTGTAGATACCGTTTTAGTTTGCGATTATATTTCGGGAGCTACGGGATCGTTTTCTACCGCCTTTGGAGCACATACTGGAATAGGAACCATGCCAATTACGCTATATGGAACTGAAGAGCAAAAGCAAAAATATGTTCCTAAACTAGCTTCTGGCGAATGGTTTGGAGCATATTGTTTGACCGAACCAGGTGCTGGAAGTGATGCCAATTCAGGAAAAACCAAAGCAGTTTTATCCGAAGATGGAACGCATTATAAAATCACAGGACAAAAAATGTGGATTTCCAATGCTGGATTTTGTTCTTTATTTATCGTTTTTGCCCGAATTGAAGACGACAATAATATCACTGGATTTATATTGGAAAACACTGAAGGCAACGGAATTTCGTTTGGCGAAGAAGAACACAAACTCGGAATTCGTGCCTCTTCTACTCGTCAGGTATTTTTTGCAGACACTAAAATTCCTGTCGAAAATATGCTCTCTGAAAGAGGAAACGGCTTCAAAATTGCTATGAATGCCCTAAATGTGGGGCGAATCAAATTGGCAGCAGCCTGTATTGATGCGCAACGCCGAGTGATTGCTGGATCTGTAAAATATGCTAATGAGAGAATACAATTTAATACTCCTATTGCCCAGTTTGGAGCTATTCGATTAAAATTAGCCGAAATGGCAACTTCTTGTTATGCTGGTGAAAGCGCCACTTACAGAGCAGCTAAAGATATTGAAGATAGAATAGCAATCAGAGAATCGGAAGGTGTATCGCATCAGGAATCAGAATTGAAAGGTGTGGAAGAATTTGCCATAGAATGTTCTATTTTGAAAGTGGCTGTTTCCGAAGATGTTCAGAATTGTGCTGACGAAGGCATTCAAATTTTTGGTGGAATGGGATTTTCAGAAGACACACCAATGGAAAGTGCTTGGCGTGATGCGAGAATTGCCCGAATTTATGAAGGCACAAACGAAATCAACCGAATGCTATCCGTAGGAATGTTGATTAAAAAAGCAATGAAAGGTCACGTCGATTTATTAGGACCGGCCTCTAAAGTTCAAGAAGAATTAATGGGTATTCCGTCTTTTGACACACCTGATTATTCAGAATTGTTTGCCGAAGAAAAAGAAATGATAGCCAAACTCAAAAAAGCATTTCTTATGGTTGCTGGTGGTGCTGTTCAAAAATATGGTCCCGATTTAGAAGGTCACCAACAATTATTGATGGCTGCTGCTGATATTTTGATCGAAATTTATATGGCTGAATCAACCGTTTTGAGAACTGAAAAATTAGCTAAAAAAGTTGGCGAAGAAAAAGCTCAAGAGCAAATTGCTATGGCAAAATTGTATCTATACAAAGCTGTTGATGTAATTACTCAAAAAGGAAAAGAAAGTATTATATCTTTTGCCGTAGGCGATGAACAACGCATGATGCTGATGGGTTTACGTCGTTTTACAAAATACACTAATATGCCTAACATTATTGGATTAAGAGAAATGATTACCAATAAATTAGTTATGGAAAACGAATATTGTTTCTGATTTTAAAATTTTTGTTAAGTTGTTTAACATACAATAAGTAATGTTTTTCCAAAAAATAACCCCGAAGCAACAACTTCGGGGTTATTAAATATATTAAAAATGATAAAACTACAAATCTGTAATTGGAGCATATTTAGGTACTAATGACTTCATTACTGCCCATCCTATCAAATAACAAACGGCACAGATTGAGAAAATGATCATATATCCTGTATCAATACCATCAGAAATTACCACTCCTGTTTTCTTTAATTCTGCAAAAAAAGTTTCTGGTATTGGCTCTGTTACATATTGTGGAAATTTTTCTAAAAATGGTTGACCATCTACAGTAGTCCAATTTCTATGCGTGAAATCAAACAATACTCCAGAACCTTTATTGATTAAAGTAGAGCCTAAACCTCCTGCTAAACCTCCAATTCCTGTAATGGTTGCAATGGCTTTTTTAGGAAACATATCTCCAACAGTAGTAAAGATATTAGCAGACCAAGCCTGATGAGCCGCTCCAGCAATACCAATAATAATTACGGGTACCCAATAACTAATATATCCTAAAGGTTGTGCTACTAATGCCAATAATGGAAAAAATGCAAAAATTAACATCGCTCTCATTCTTCCTTCATAAGGATTCATGCCTTTTTTATCAACAAAATAAGTAGGCAACCAACCTCCAATGATAGAAAGTAAAGTAATCATGTAAAGAACAAATAAAGGGAAAGCTGCTTGTGTAGAATCCATACCATAAACCGATTTTAAATAAGCTGGAGTCCAGAATAAGAAAAACCACCAAACGCCATCAGTCATGAACTTACCAAAAGCAAATGCCCACGTTTGTTTGTATCTGAAACATTCTTTGAATGTTACTTTCGTAGCTGTTTCTGGAACATAGCCTACTAATTTGCTATCAGCAATATCATCTTGTTGGATGTACTCTAATTCAGCCGCATTGACTCTTGGATGTCTTTCTGGTTTGTCATACATAAAAATCCAAAATCCCATCCAAACAAAACCTAAAGCTCCGATAATGATAAAAGCCATTTCCCAACCAAAAGCTTCTGCAATAAAAGGAATTGTGATTGGTGCTGCTAATGCTCCAACTGTTGCTCCTGCATTAAAAATACTAGTAGAGAAAGCTCTGTCTTTTTTAGGAAAATACTCTGCTGTGGTTTTAATCGCTGCTGGAAAATTTCCTGCCTCTCCAACTGCCAAAACAAAACGAGCAAATATGAATAAAGTTACACTCACATTAATTACCAAAGCGGTATCCTCGACAGTGTGAATAGCTTCTTTTGCCCCTTCAAAACCTACAAACCAGTTTCCAGTTATCCATCCTGATGTTGCGATTCCTGCAAAAGCGTGTAAACAAGCTCCAATAGACCAAACTCCAATAGCCCAAAGAAACCCTTTTTTGGTATCCATAAAATCTACAAACTTCCCTGCAAATAATAACGATACTGCATAGAAAATAGAAAATAAAGCGGTGATATTTCCATAATCATTATTCGTCCAGTGAAATTCTGGTGCGATAAAATCACTCCAAGTCAAAGAAAGTACTTGTCTGTCCAAGTAGTTGATAGTAGTTGCAAAAAAGAGTAAACCACAGATTGACCAGCGGTAATTCCCCATCGATTGTTTTGTTTTGTCCATTTATTCGGTTTTTTTTAATGTTGGTTAGAAAAAGACTATCCTTTGACTAATTTTTGGTGTAATTTATAACTATTTATTGATTTAAAATAAACTTCTTTTTATTCCCATTTCTAATCCTCTCAATTCAGCTAGACCACGCAAACGACCAATTCCAGAATAGCCAGGATTTGTTTTTTTCTTTAAATCGTCTAACATTTGATGCCCGTGATCAGGGCGCATTGGTAAATTGCTGTTGTTTTTCTTTTCAACTGCAAGAATCGCTTTTACTACTTCATACATGTTAGCATCGCCTTCCAAATGATTGGCTTCATAAAAACTTCCTTCTGCATCTCTTTGGGTACTTCTCAAATGAATGAAATTCATTTTATCACCGTGACGTTCTACCATTCCTGGTAAATCGTTGTCAGCTCTTACACCATAAGATCCTGTACACATCGTGAATCCGTTTGATTTAGAATCAATTGCTCCCATTAAATCAATCAAATCTTCTTCTGTACTCACTACTCTTGGTAATCCTAAAATAGGATAAGGAGGATCATCAGGATGAATTGCCATCAATACGTTTTTGCTTTCGGCAACAGGAATAATTTCTCTCAAAAAGTGAAATAAATTTTCTTTCAAACGATTGCGGTCAATTCCGTTATAACCACTTAAAGTAACCAGAAAATCTTCAACAGAATACGCTTCTTCAGCTCCTGGAAGACCTGCAAGAATATTGTGTTGTAGTTTTACTTTTGCTTCGTCAGTCAAAGCTTCAAAACATTTTTTGGCAGCTTCTTTTTGAGCATCAGTATATTCGTTTTCAGCTCCTGGACGTTTTAAAATAAACAATTCAAAAGCAGCAAATTCATTAATATCAAATCGCAATGCTTTGGAACCATCGGCCAATTCATAAGACAAATCGGTTCTAGACCAATCCAATACAGGCATGAAATTATAACAAACACAGTGAATTCCGCATTCAGCTAAATTCTTGATACTTTGTTTGTAGTTTTCTATATATTGTAAATAATCGCCTGACTGTTTTTTGATGTCTTCGTGTACCGGAATACTTTCCACCACTGTCCATTCTAAACCAGTCAACCCATTATTTGGATTTCCATCTTTGTATTTGACGGTGTTTATACGCTTTTGAATTTCATCAATTTCCCAAACTTGTCCGTTTGGAATGTGATGCAAAGCAGTAACAACACCTGTTGCTCCAGCTTGAGCAATATCTGATAATGATACGGGATCATTAGGCCCGAACCAACGTAATGTTTGTTCCATTTTTTTTAAATTCGTTTGTCGATGATCGATAATCGTTTGTCGATAATCGTAATTTGTAATTCATAATTGATTTAGATGCTTTTGGCTCCAAATCCTCCATCTACATGAATGATGATACCTGTAACAAATTTTGACATATCACTGCATAAAAAAAGTAATGCTCCATCAGTATCTTGTGGCTGACCAAAACGCCCCATTGGAGTGTGGTCAATAATTTTTTCACCTCTTGATGTCAAATTTCCATCAGGTAGCAATAATAATGCCTTATTTTGTTCACCAATAAAAAAACCTGGTGCAATGGCATTGACTCTAATGCCTTCTCCATATTTTCCTGCTAATTCCACCGCCATCCATTTGGTAAAATTATCAATAGCTGCTTTAGCCGCAGAGTAACCAACCACACGTGTCAAAGGTCGTTCAGCAGTTGCAGAAGAAATATTGATAATAACTCCAGACTTTTGTTTGGAAAAAACTTCGGAAAAAACTTGAGAGGGTAATATGGTTCCAATGATGTTCAAATCTAAAACCTTTTGTAAGTCTTCGGATTGCATATCATAAATAGCTCCATCTGGTTGAATTGTAGCTCCAGGCATATTGCCACCTGCTCCATTAATCAATATATCCAAACGTCCGTATTTTGTTATAATAAAATCCCGAACTTTCTCCAGTTCTTCTTTATTAGTCACATTGGCACTAATAGCAAAAGCTTCCCCTCCATTATTTCTAATGGAGGTTGCGGTAGCTTCTACATTTTCTATGTTTCTTCCTAAAACTCCAGTAATTACTCCATGTTTTGCCAAGGTTCTAGCCATATTACTGCCTAAAACTCCGCCGCCACCTGTAATGAGTGCTACTTTCCCTTCAAGATTAAACAATGTATTCATTATTATTTTTTTGAAATAGAATGTACTAAACTCAAAACTTCTTTAGTATCCGCTTCGATTTTAGCATAATCTTTAGCAGCCATTAATGGTTTGCTGATTAATTTACTTCCCATTCCTACTGCAGAAACTCCAGCTTTGAACCAACCACCAATACTTTCAGCAGTTGTATCCACTCCACCAGTTGGCATGAAAACAAGGTTAGGAAAAATATCTTTGATTCCGCTTAAGAAATCAGGTCCTAACATATTGCCTGGGAACAATTTGATGAATTTTACTCCTGCATTTTCAGCAGCAATAATTTCAGTAGGCGTCATACAACCTGGGCTGTATAAAATTCCTTTACTATTCAATAATTCAGCTACTTCAGGAACAAACCCAGGACTGATAAAGAAATCAGCTCCAACAGTTAAATAATCTTCAGCTTGTTTTTTGTTTTTGATAGTTCCGATACCTAATAATAAATCAGGCATTTCAGCATTACGAACTTCTACCATTTTAGCGAAGTTGCTCAAAGCAGTTTCTCCACGACTTGTATATTCAACCGCTTTGATTCCAGCTCTGTAAATCGCTCTTAATACTTCTATTGTTACGTTTTCGTCTGCATTGAAATACAAAGGAAGCATCCCTTGAGCTATAATTGCATCTGTAACTTCTTGAATTTTACTCATTTTTTTTAGATTTTAACTTTAAATACCAATTTTTTGATTTCACCTTCACCAATCATTGGTGCGTGAACATCGCCTGGATAGAATATTACAAACTGTCCGTCTGTCAATTGAAATTTCATATCTGGAGTGTCATTAAAGAAACGTACATCCTTTTCAGGATTGTAATCTCCGTTTGGAGTTACACATTTCTCTCTTGGTTTCCAGTATATGGTTTCCAATCCGCTAACACAAACTTGAATATCTATGTTTTTGTCGTGGCATTCAAATTTAGTCAAACTAGCTTCTGCTGTTTTTCCGTTTGCTTTGCTTACGATTACTTTTAAACCTTCTTCGATTTGGATTACTCCATCTTCCAAGTTGGCTAAATCATTTTGACTCATAAAGTCAAATGCTTTGGCAAACAAAGGATGTAAGCTAGTGTATTGTGATCCGTTTTTTAGTGTATCTAATATCATAACTATAAATTATCTAGCAACTCTACCAGAAGCATCACCACCCATTAATTTGTTAACTTCGTCAACAGTAACCAAGTTAGCATCACCTTTAATAGTGTGTTTCAAACAAGAAGCTGCAACTGCAAAATCCAATGCGTTTTGGTCGTTATCAGGGTAAGTCAACAATCCGTAGATTAAACCTCCCATGAATGAATCTCCTCCACCTACTCTATCAACGATATCTGTAATTTGGTATTGACGCGTTTGCAACATTTGTTTTCCATCGTATAAAACTCCAGCCCATGTGTTATGAGATGCAGAAATAGAACCTCTTAAAGTAGTAATTACTTTTTTAGCTCTTGGGAATTTTTCCATCATTTGTTGACAAACAGATAAGAAAGCTTCAGCTTTTACATCATGTCCGTGAGTTTGAACTGCTGCTCCTTCTGGTTTGATACCAAAGTGCATTTCAGCATCTTCTTCGTTTCCTAAAATTACATCACAGTAAGATGTCAATTCAGTCATGATAGCTTCACGATCTCCTCCGTATTTCCATAATTTTGCACGGTAGTTCAAGTCAGTTGAAATAGTAACTCCTAATTTGCTAGCCGCTTTTACAGCTTCTAAACAAGCATCAGCAGAAGATTGAGAGATTGCTGGAGTAATACCAGTCCAGTGAAACCATTCCACTCCTTCAAAAACTTTTTCCCAGTTGATCATACCTGGCTGAATATCTGACATAGAAGAGTGTGACCTATCGTAAACTACTTTACTTCCACGAGATACAGCACCTGTTTCAAGGAAATAGATTCCTAAACGCTCTCCACCCCAAACAATATTATCAACACCAACTCCTCTTTTGCGCATTTCCATCATAGCACATTCTCCAATATCATTTTTTGGCAAACGTGTTACAAAATCAACTGGAATACCATAGTTTGCAAGCGAAACAGCTACATTAGACTCTCCACCTCCATAAACAACATCAAAATTGTCTGCTTGTGAAAATCTTAAAAATCCTTGTGGTGCTAATCTTAACATAATTTCACCAAACGTTACTACTCTTTTTCCCATTTTTTAGTTTGTTTAATTGTTTATTTATTTGTTTAATCGTTTACAGTTTAAATTGTTTAAGCGTTTAAAATTGTTTAAACGTTAAGTGTCAAATTTTTAATTTTTAATTCTAAATTTTTAATTGTTTACCTAGAAACTCTTCCTCCTCCGGAACCTCCCATCAGTGCTTTTATTTCTTCTACAGTAGCCAAATTAATATCACCCGAAATAGAATGTTTCAAACAAGTAGCGGCCACAGCAAATTCAAGAGCCGTTTGATGATCTTCTGGCCAAGTAATTAATCCGTAGATCATTCCTGCCATAAAAGCATCTCCAGCACCAATTCTATCAATAATATGAGAAATGTTATATCTACGAGAATTTAGTAAATCCTTTCCGTTCCACAACGAGGCACTAATACCATTAGACGAAGCATTGGCATCCATTCGATGTGTAGAAACTATATTTTTTAAATTCGGAAAAGCTTTCATCCAATTGGCAAAAACAATTTCTTCGCTATCGATTTCGTTCTTTGGTACACCTAAAACTTTTTCAGACTCATCCACACCACCTAATAATAGGTCACAATGTTTTACCAAATCAGGCATTATTTCGTTGGCTTTTTTACCGTATTGCCACAATTTTGGTCTGTAATTCAAATCGGCTGAAATCGTCAATCCCATTTCAGTAGCTACTTCCAATGCTTCTTTGCATAAATCGGCTAAATCTTGAGATAATGAAGGCGTTATTCCTGACCAATGAAACCAATGTGCTTTTTTAAAAATAGTTCGCCAATCGATCATTCCTGTTCTTAAAGTAGAAAAAGAAGAATCTTCACGATCATAAACCACTTTGCCTGGTCTTTCTGACGCGCCTTGTTCAAAATAGTAAATACCTAATCGTTTGCCTACTGTTTCTGCTACAGGATTTACACCAAAAGAACGCAGCATACTCAAAGCAGATTCACCCAATTCATTTGGTGGTACAGCAGTTATAAATTTAACTGGTAATCCGAATTTAGATAAAGACGCTGCAACATTCGCTTCTGCGCAACCATAATACAAATCAAATGAGGTAGCTTGAGTAAGCCTCAAATGACTTGGAGGAGAAAGTCTTAATAAAATTTCTCCGAATGTTACGATTCGTTTAGACATAGCGCTGTTTGTTTTCGTGTTCGCACACGCATCTTGCAAATATAAAAAAAAAGTTAGGTTAAACAAGAGCTTCAAAAAAAATAAAAAACATAGTGCTGGAATGTTAAAAAAATATAAATTTACACCTTATTCAAAAACAAAAGCACCATCATAACAATAAAAAAAATAGCGCAAATAGCCAATGTATCTGTTGGGACTGTTGACAGAATTATTCACAATCGTGGACAAGTTACCGAAGAGAATATTGAAAAAGTAAATGCCATCATTAAAGAATATGGCTATAAAAAAAATATTTTTGCCAGTAATTTAGCTTTTAATAAGAAATTCAAATTTGCTGTTTTTTTGCCAAAAAACAAAAGTATCGAATACTGGCAAGCTCCTATCATTGGTATCAAAAAAGCAGCCGAAGAACTGACTAAATTTGGTGTTACAGTAGATTATCATTTTTTTGATTACAACACTGCTTCGTTTAACAAAACAGCCAAAAAAATACTAGAATTGGATTATGAAGGCTTATTGTTTGCTCCTATTTTTTACGAAGAATCTATTTCTTTTTTGACGGAATACAAGAAAAAAAATATTCCAATCGTATTAATCGATTCTAATTTACAGGAAATTGAAGACATAGCCTATATTGGGCAAGATTCTTATCAGAGTGGGTATTTGGGCGGAAAACTATTAAGTTATGGTATCAAAACCGAAAGTAATGTTTTGATACTAAAAATAACTCGAAATATTGAAAGTACTACAAGAACCAATGTCTATTTGCAACGAATTGAAGGGTTTTACTCTTATTTCAAAGATAAAACCCATCTTCCGAAATTTAATTTCACCGAAGTTAGCATCAAATACGACACCGAAAATCAACTAACAACTACTATGTTCGAGGGAATTGATTGTGTTTTTGTACCCAATTCAAGGATTTATGTAGTTGCAAAATTCATTAAAGAAAATACTTTGAAAGGCATTCGAATAGTAGGCTACGAATTATTGAAACAAAATTTAGAATACCTAAAAGATGGAGTAATTGACTTTCTTATTCATCAAAAACCAGAAGATCAAGGCTATTTAGGCATCAACCATTTGTATAAAAAAAGTGTCCTAAAAGAACCTGTTGAAGACTTACAATACATGCCTTTGGAAATTATTGTACAAGAAAATTGTACTACCAAAAAATAAAAAACCCTGCAATATTATATTTTGCAGGGTTTTGAACTTATAAAATAATCCTTAAATTATTTATTTCCTTTTTCGAAATCAGCCACAAATTGTGCTAATCCAATATCAGTCAAAGGATGCTTTAACAAACCGTGGATAGCAGAAAGTGGTCCAGTGATAACATCGGCACCAATTTTTGCACAGTTTACAATATGCATTGTATGACGTACAGAAGCTGCCAAAATTTGAGTTTCATAACCGTAGTTATCATACACTTCTCTAATTTCTTGAATCAAGTTCAATCCATCAGTAGAAATATCATCCAAACGACCTACAAACGGAGAAACATAAGTTGCTCCAGCTTTGGCAGCTAACAAAGCTTGCCCAACCGAGAAAACTAAAGTTACATTGGTTCTAATTCCTTTGTCTGAAAAATATTTAGCAGCCATAACTCCTTCTTTAGTCATAGGCAATTTCACTACAATTTGTTCGTGCAATTCTACTAACTCTTCTCCTTCTTTCACCATTCCTTCAAAATCAAGTGCGTTTACTTCGGCACTTACATCTCCATCCACAAGATTACAAATATCAACATAATGTTTCAAAATGTTGTTTTTACCTGTAATACCTTCTTTCGCCATCAATGACGGATTTGTTGTTACACCATCTAAAACGCCTAGTGATTGCGCTTCTTTAATTTGGGCTAAATTAGCCGTGTCAATAAAAAATTTCATGTCTTTATATTTAGTGTTTAATTAATACGTTTTATAGTTTGCTCAAAATCAGAAACAAAATTTATATTTTTTGAATCCATTTCTATAATTTAAACATTTGCAATTTTATCTTACTACTGTTTTTAGGAATAACTTTTAAACGACAAAGATAAGTGTAAAAAATACAATTAAAAAATTTATACCAAAAGTATTCTCTTTTTTTACAATTTATAATGATTCATCAACATTTTTTCATAAACTTTATCAGGCAGAACTCGTTTTAAAACAATGGAGAATTTTTGCATAAAAATCCCTACTTTATAGTGAATCTTCGGCTCTTTGGCATTGATAATTTTATAAATCGCTGTTGCCATTTCGTTTGGATTACTTCCGCTAACTACGTGCTCATCCATCATTTTGAGTGTGTTTCCATACGGAATTTCGTAAGCAGATCCTTTAACCAAAGGAGCATGAAAACGTCCCGAAGCAATATTAGTTGCAAAATCACCTGGAGCTACATTGGTAATTTTAATTCCGAAAGATTTTACTTCCATTCGCAAGGCTTCTGTAATCAGTTCCAAAGCTCCTTTTGATGCGGAATACACACTGCGATAGGGCAAACCCATATAGGCTGCAATAGATGTTATATTGATGATTAATCCTGATTTTTGATTTCGCATTTGAGGCAAAACAGCTTTCATTACTTCGATAGGACCAAAGAAATTAGTTTCGAAATTATTTTTGATTTCTTCGGTTGGAATTTCTTCCAAAGCTCCTGTGATTCCTACTCCTGCATTATTAATTACAATATCTAATTTGCCTGTTGTAGCTATAATTTTGGAAACAGCCTCCTGAATTGATTCTACATTTCGAACATCTAGTGCAACTAACGGAAAAACAGAATTCAAAACTAGTTCTGGATTTCGGCTCGTTCCATAAACGATATAACCTTTATGATACAAAAATTCTCCAATAGATTTTCCTATTCCCGAAGAACCGCCTGTAATTAAAACTACTTTGCTCATTTTTTGAATTTAGACTGGGGTAAAAATAAAAAAATCTTCCATAAGGAAGACTACTTTATTTATAAAATAAAAAATGGCAAGCGACCTACATCGCACCGCTCAACCGCTTACCCTTGCTATGTTCCCATCCTGGGGGATTCTGCAGGAGCTGGTCGTGTAGGACTTGCCAGTGCAAATATACACTCTTTTTATATTTTTGCAAGCGGTTTGCGACTAATAAATAAGGTTGTATATTGCATTATTAAAATTTTAATTTATGAAAAAATATAACTTCCTATCTATCATTTTATTAGGAATAACAATAGTAAGTTGTGGCGACACAAAAAAAACTAACAACAGTGTATTTTCTTTTGACGAATCTAAATTTCAAGCGCATTATTTACCACAAGACGGTATTCAGCTTGGTGTTCTAAATCCTGAATCCAAAGAAGTAGATAGCGTTGCTTACTACATAAACGACTTAAAAATTGGAACAACAAAAGGTCTTGAAAAATTGTCTTTCCAGTTTAAAAACCAAAAACTAGGTTATCAAAATCTAAAAGCTATTGTTTATTATAATGGTGAAAATGCTTTGGCTATAAGCAGAGTAGAATTGGTTTCGAATGTTGAACCTAAATTATTAAAATATACGATTCTAAATACGTATCCGCACGATATCTCTTCTTTTACAGAAGGTTTAGAGTTTTATAAAGATACTTTGTTTGAAGGAACAGGAAATTATAACGAATCGAAACTTTTGAAAACCGACTACAAAACGGGAAAAATATACAAAAGTCAAAATTTAGAAGGGAAATATTTTGGCGAAGGAATAACTATTGTAAACAATAAAATTTACCAAATTACATACAAGGAAAAAATAGGTTTTATATACAATGCCGATACTTGGAAGCTCGAAAAAACCTTTAAATACGACAAAGAAATTGAAGGTTGGGGAATGACCAATGATGGTAATTATATCTATCAGTCGGATGGAACTGAAAAAATTTGGAAAATGGATCCTGCAACACAAAAGATGATTGATTATGTGAATGTTTATTCTGGAAATGCTAAAATTGAGAGTATCAATGAGCTGGAATGGATTGAGGGCAAAATCTATACGAATGTATGGCAAAAAGATGCTATTGCGGTTGTAAATCCAGCCACTGGAGCTGTAGAAGGAATTCTAGATATGTCAGGCTTAAGAAAGTTTCTTACTTATCCAAATGCGGAGGTACTCAACGGAATTGCTTACAACCCAAAAACTAAAACCATTTTTGTAACGGGAAAAAATTGGGACAAAATGTTCGAAATTAAAGTTTCAGAATAATTTAAAAACGACCACTAATAAGCATAAAAAAAGAGGAGCGATTGCTCCTCTTTTTTTATATGAAAATCCTAAAAATTATTTCAAGCTAAAACTAGATTTAGAAACCAATTCGTTTTTATCAAAAACATTGATAAAATAAGTTCCTTTTGCAAAATCTTTTCCTGGTAAATCTTGTGAAACTTGAACTGTTTTATTTTCATATTTCACATTAGAAATAAAACTGTAAGTCAATGACTTTTCGTCAAAATTAACAGTTTGTTTATCACCAAGAACATTATTTTTACTATCAATCACTTGAACATAATAGGCTTTATCACCTGATTTTGCAATTTGATTTTCGGCAATGGTAAAGCTAATTCGAAGAACATCAGCCCTTCCTGCTTTGTCGGTTTCTATCTGTTTGCCTGAACTTCTTACTTTAAAAGCTGCAGTTTTCAAATTCAAAACTGACAATTTAGACCCTTTTTCAACCGTTTTTGCTAATTCTTCGTTTTGACCAACAATAACTTCATTGTATTTTCTTGCTTCTCCTAAAACGACAATAGTACTATCACGTTGAGTAGTCAGGGTTTTATTTTGCTTTTTTAAGTTATCATTTTCAGCAATCAAAACTTTCATATTGCTTTGCAAATTCTGTAATTGAGATTTGTATTTTGTTACATCTCCTTTTGATTTGTTTACTTCACTAATCAAGTTTACCACCTTATCTCTTTCTGCAATTAATTCTTCAGACATTGAAGTATTTTCAGCGATAGCAGCATCATAAGTTGTTTTTAATTCTTCTAAATCTTTCAAAACCAAATCTTTTTCAGATACAATTTTGGTCATCTCGGTTTGTACTTCTTTAGCTTCTGTAGTGATTTTATAGATATAACCTAAACTACCCACTAGTAGTAAGGCTAAAATTCCTATAATTATCTTTAAACTTGAGTTCGAATTGTTTTGTTGTTCTTCCATTTTATGATTATTTTTAAATACAAATTTATTAATATAATTTGAGCTTTAAACGTATTATCGACAATTATATTATATTTGGAGCTTAATTTTTTTTATGGAAAAAAAACTAATCCCTTTTTCAATCAAGGATCTTGCTAAAGTAACCAATCATAGAAGTGGTGAAATAAAATTTGGCGAAAAAATGTTAACGCTTCCAAAAGGAATTGATGTGGCTACTTTTTTAAAAACAACAGAAGCCAAATTTATTTTGTTTGGAATACCTGAAGACATTGGCGTTAGAGCCAATCATGGCAGACCCGGAACAGCTTCTGCATGGGAAAGTGCTATAGCTAGTATTGCCAATATCCAGCACAATCGATTTGCTAAAGGCAATCAGATTTTAGTTTTAGGACACCTCGATGTGAGTGAGGAGATGGAGGAAGTAGAACATTTAGATTTTCATAAATTTGATGATCGCACCAGATTAAGTCAATTAGTAGAAAAAATTGATAAAGAAGTTTCTCATATTATTTTCAATATCATAAAAGCAGGAAAAACACCTATCATTATTGGCGGTGGACATAATAACGCCTATGGAAATATTAAAGGAACGGCACTGGCAAAAGGAAAACCGATAAATGCAGTAAATTTTGATGCCCATTCTGATTTTCGAATTCTAGAAGGAAGACATAGCGGAAATGCTTTTTCTTATACTTTTGAAGAAGGTTTTTTAAAGAAATATTTTATTTTTGGTTTACACGAAAACTACACCTCCAAAAGCGTGTTGGATATTATTAAAAAAACCGAAAATAGGGTACGATATTGCACTTATGACAGCATAAAAATCCGAAAAGAAAAAGATTTTAACCTAGAACTACATTCGGCAGCAGAGTTTGTTCAAACCGATTTTTATGGAATCGAAATAGATCTTGATGCCATACCAAATATTGCCAGTAGTGCCATGACTTTGAGTGGATTTTCTGTCGAAGAATTAAGGCAGTTTGTTTCCTTTTTTGGAAAAAATAAAAATGCAGCATATTTGCATATTAGCGAAGGTGCTCCAGACTTGGGAGAAGACAAAAACACACACCTTATAGGAAAATTGATTGGTTATTTGGTTACTGATTTTATGAAATCACAAAATAGTATTCATCCTCAAATTTAAAGATTAAAATATTGACATTCCACGGCATTCGCATTTAAAAAATTTCACACGAATTCCACAAATTTGCACGAAGAGTAAACTTTAAAAATTTTACAAAATCATAATAACGCTTAAAATTAGTGACAATTAAACTTTAGCAATCTTTAATTCGTGAAATTCGTGTCTACTGGTTTTAAAAGCGAATGCCCTGTTGACATTCTGAACTAATTCGCATCAAAAATATAAAACCTATCTTTGCGCCACTATCCTTGTACTTATCACAGGATATTTAATACAAAATATATGTTATTCGAAGATTTATCACTTTCAAAAAGTATCCAAAAAGCCGTATTTGAAGAAGGCTATACTGAAGCTACACCCATTCAAGAACAATCTATTCCGCTGGTTTTATCTGGCAGAGATTTAATAGGTTGCGCACAAACAGGAACAGGAAAAACAGCAGCATTTGCTATTCCAATCATACATCAATTGCATCGAATTGTAGGTTCATCTAAAAAAGCCAAAGAAATTCGTGCTTTAATCGTAACTCCAACTCGAGAATTAGCCGTACAAATTGGTCAAAGTTTTGACACTTACGGAAAATATACCAACTTGGTTCAACTCACTCTTTTTGGTGGTGTTTCTCAAGTTCCTCAAGTAGATACTTTGAAAAAAGGCGTTGATGTACTTGTAGCAACACCCGGAAGATTATTAGACTTGCACAAACAAGGATTTATCAATTTAGATAGTTTACACACACTAGTTTTGGACGAAGCCGATCAAATGTTAGACATGGGATTCATCAACGATGTCAAAAAAATTGTAAAGCTTACGCCAAAAAACAGACAAACTTTATTATTCTCGGCAACCATGCCCATTGCTATCCGAGAATTAGCCGAAATGTTTTTGAAGGATCCAGCAAAAGTAGAAGTTTCTCCCGTATCATCAACTGCCGAAAGTGTAGAACAACGGGTTTATTTTGTAGAGAAAGGCGAAAAAAGAAACCTATTATATCATTTGATAAAAAATGAAAATTTATCGAATGTATTGGTGTTTTCTAGGACCAAGCATGGAGCAGATAATGTGGTAAAAGCATTGCGCAAAAAAGATATTCCTGCCGAAGCCATTCATGGAGACAAATCACAAAATGCGAGACAACGCGTTTTAGATGCCTTCAAAAACAAAGAAGTTGGTGTTTTAGTAGCTACAGATATTGCCGCTCGTGGAATTGATATTGACCAATTGCCCTTCGTAATCAATTTTGATTTACCTAATATTCCTGAAACTTATGTTCACCGAATTGGTCGTACAGGTCGTGCAGGAAATGAAGGAATTGCGATTTCTTTTTGTGGTAAAGACGAACATCAATATTGGAAAGACATCCAAAAATTAATAAAAGTGGATGTGAAAATTGTAAGCGATCATCCGTATCCTTGGCATTCTGGAAATCCAGAAACAGCTACAGGTGGATCTACAAAACCAAACAATTCCAACCGAAGTGGCGAAAAACAAAAATCTAGAAAATCTAACGCTTCAAAACAAAATAAAAAACGCTGGTATTAAATTAATTACCAATTCTTAAATCAAGTATTAAGTTAATATAATTCATAAAAAAAATCCTTTAAAAGAGTACTCTCTGAAAGGATTTTTCATTTATAAAACTAGCTTTTTAAATTCCAGCGATTAATTTAATCTCGTCAATAATGCGCAACGCCAAAGCATCTGCTTTTTCTTGTGAAGCCGCTTCGGTATAAATACGAATAATCGGTTCGGTATTCGATTTACGAAGGTGAACCCAGTTTTCGGCAAAGTCAATTTTCACTCCGTCAATGGTTGTGATGTCTTCGTTTTTGTATTTTTCAGTCATGGCTACCAAAATCGCATCTACATCAATTTGTGGAGTCAATTCGATTTTGTTTTTGCTCATATAATATTCAGGATAGGAAGCCCTCAAAGCTGAAACGCTCATTTTCTTATTCGCCAAATGCGTCAAGAACAAAGCCACACCTACCAAACTATCGCGACCATAATGCAATTCAGGATAAATAATTCCGCCGTTTCCTTCTCCACCAATAATGGCATTGTTTTTCTTCATTAATTCCACTACATTCACCTCACCTACTGCGCTGGCTTCGTAGCTTCCTTTATGCAAATTCGTCACATCACGCAAAGCACGGGAAGACGACATATTCGAAACCGTATTGCCTGGCGTTTTGCTCAACACATAATCAGCACAAGCCACCAAAGTATATTCTTCGCCAAACATTTCGCCGTCTTCACAGATAAAAGCCAAACGATCTACATCGGGATCAACTACAATTCCTAAATGGGCTTTTTCTTCTACAACTAATTCTGAAATATCTGTTAAATGCTCTTTCAAAGGCTCTGGATTGTGAGGAAAATGTCCGTTAGGCTCACAGTATAATTTTACAACTTCAACACCCATTAATTCCAATAATTTTGGAATAATAATTCCTCCTGATGAATTTACTCCATCCACAACAACTTTAAATTTTGCGGCTTTAACCACTTCGATATCTACCAAAGGTAAGTTCAAAACTTCGTCGATATGAATGTCCATATAAGCATCATTTTCAAGGATTTCGCCTAAACTATCCACATCCGAAAAATCGAATGCTTCGGCTTCGGCAATTTGAAGGATTTTTTCTCCTTCGATACCATTTAGAAATTCTCCTTTTTCATTCAGTAATTTCAAAGCATTCCATTGTTTTGGATTGTGTGAAGCGGTAAGAATAATTCCGCCATGAGCACTTTCCAAAGGAACAGCCACTTCAACTGTAGGTGTCGTAGAAAGTCCTAAATCGACCACATCAATTCCTAAACCTATTAATGTGTTTACCACCAAATTATGAATCATTGGACCAGAAATACGGGCATCGCGACCAACTACAACTTTTAATTTGGAATTTGGAATTTCATTTTTGGAATTTTGCTTCAACCAGGTTCCATAAGCCGAAGCAAATTTTACCGCATCCACCGGAGTCAGGTTATCCCCTACTTTTCCGCCAATAGTTCCTCGAATTCCCGATATAGATTTTATTAAAGTCATTTGATTTTAGAGTTTAGATTGCAGAGTTTAGATTGCAGATTTTGGATGCAAATATAAAAAAGTTATGTATTTAATAAGACGTAAAATGTAAGTTACTATTTCTTTTAAATAATTCGATGGTTCGTGTTTTTTTATATCTTTATAAAAATGATTACAGACTACGACTTTAAAATTATAATCAAATTCATTATTCCAGTAATAAAGTCTAATCTGAAATCTAAAATCTGAAATCTAAAATGAACTTTTTAGCCCACATATACCTTTCTGGAGACAACGATTTGATGAAAATTGGCAATTTTATGGCTGATGGTATTCACGGAAAAAACTTTGATACTTTTCCAATCGAGATACAAAAAGGAATTATTTTGCATCGTGAAATAGATACTTTCACGGATGCACATCCGATTTTTCGTCAAAGTACGAAACGTTTGCACGCCAATTATCATCACTATTCTGGCATCATCGTGGATATTTTTTACGATCATTTTTTGGCCAAAAACTGGAGTAATTATTCAGACGAAACATTAGAAAGTTTTACTCAACGTTTTTACCAATCGTTGCGAGACAATTATGAATTTTTGAATGAGAAAACGCAAAAGATGGTGCCGTATTTAATTGCTCAAAACTGGTTGTTAAGTTACCAAACGATTGAAGGAATCGAAATCATTTTACAAAAAATGGACAACCGAATGAAACACAATTCGAATATGCAATTGGGTATCGCAGAATTAAGAACTTTCTACTCGGAATTCGAAATGGAATTCACTACTTTTTTCGAAGAAATAAAAACACATTCAAAACAGAAAATACAAACTGATTTAAGTCCATAGTAATTAGTGAATAGTAATTAGCTTTTGTTTAAACAAATTTCAAGGCTAATCACTAATGACTATTCACTAATTACTAAAAATTAAAAATATGCCTTTCATCAAATCATTAGAAACCTCTTTTAACGAAAATAGTAATCCTGAAAATGGGTTGAAGATGGCGAAGTACATGCGAAATCACTTTCCTTTTTTTGGACTAAAAACAACTGACCGAAGATTGATTTTCAAAACCATTTGGAAA
This sequence comes from Flavobacterium eburneipallidum, assembly GCF_027111355.2. NCBI lineage: Bacteria > Pseudomonadati > Bacteroidota > Flavobacteriia > Flavobacteriales > Flavobacteriaceae > Flavobacterium > Flavobacterium eburneipallidum. Next base: position 1,855,520 of record NZ_CP114291.2, on the reverse strand, counting down.
GAAAATCAACAAGAAGTTTCAGAAAATATCAGAGCAATTGCTTGGAAACTCTTTACCAAACCGCAAAGAGAATTACACTATTGTGGGATCGAAATACTGATAAAAGAACTCAAAAAAAATTATAAAAAAGAGGATATTCAACTTATCGAAAAAATGATTATCACCAACTCTTGGTGGGACAGCGTGGATACGATTGCCAAATATCTGTTGGGAGAATATTTATTAGAACACCCTTTGCAAACTGAAAAAGTAATTGAACATTTTTCGAATTCGGAAAACATGTGGCTTAATAGAAGTGCTATTCTTTTTCAATTGGGTTACAAACAAAAAACCAATTTCGATTTATTGAAATCCGAATGTGAAAAACATAAAAATTCGAACGAGTTTTTCATTCAAAAAGCCATTGGCTGGGCATTACGAGAATATACCAAAACCAATCCTGAAGCAGTAAAAAACTATGTGGCTAACACAAATTTAAAACCTTTGAGCAAAAAAGAAGCGTTAAAACATATTCTTTGATTTCTAAATAGAGTATTTTTGTAATCTCCAAAAAAGCAAAAAATGTTCAAAAAATATCTTTATAAACTTGAAAATCTGATTGCCTGGTCAAGAGATAAAATCACGAACAAACAATTTATATTTTTATCCAGTGTTTTAGTAGGTATTTCGGCTGCTATTGCGGTAATTGTATTAAAAACTTTTGCACACAATATTTTTACTTTTGCTACTTATGTAACAAGTATTTTAAAATACGGATTTATAAAAGGGTTGTTTCCTATCATTGGAATTTTGCTTACTGTTTTGGTCATCAAAAGATTTTTAGGAGGCACAATAGAAAAAGGTACTTCACAAATTTTATATGCAGTAGCTAAAAAAGCAAGTATTATTCCTAAAAAACAAATGTATGCCCAAATTATTACTAGCTCACTTACCGTTGGTCTGGGAGGATCAGCAGGATTAGAAAGTCCAATTGTAATAACTGGTGCTGCATTTGGATCTAATTATGCACAACGCTATAAATTAAGTTACAAAGATAGAACATTGCTTATTGGCTGTGGTGTTGCAGCTGGAATTGCAGCTGCTTTTAATGCGCCAATTGCAGGAGTTTTGTTTGCTATCGAAGTGTTACTGGTTGATGTTAGCATTTCTGCTTTTACGCCCATTATGATTGCAGCTGCAACAGGTGCTTTAGTTTCAAAAATTGCACTCGATGAAACTATTTTATTAACATTCAAACAACAAGAAACCTTTGATTATCATAACATTCCTTATTATGTTTTTTTAGGATTATTTACTGGTCTTATTTCCGTTTATTATTCTAGAAATTTTCAAAGAATGGAACATATTTTTACTAGGCTAAAATTTTCTCCTTACAAAAAAGCTTTCATTGGAGCTTCGATTTTGTCTTTATTAATTTTTGTTTTCCCCACGCTTTTTGGTGAAGGTTATGAAAGCATAAAGATTTTATCCGAAAATGACCCTGGACAATTGCTAGAAAACACACTCTTTGAAAGTTTTAGAAACAACAGCTGGATACTACTATTATTTGTTGGTTTAACCATGATGCTCAAAGCATTTGCTACAGGAATCACCTTGGGAAGTGGCGGAAATGGTGGGAATTTTGCTCCATCTATGTTTTTAGGTTCTTATGTTGGTTTTTTCTTTTCTACACTTTTAAATTTAACTGGACTTACAAAATTGCCTGTAAGTAATTTTACAATGGTAGGAATGGCTGGTATTTTGAGCGGTTTATTTCACGCTCCGTTGACTGCTATATTTCTAATTGCAGAAATAACAGGAGGTTATGACCTAATGATTCCACTTATGATTGTTGCTTCTATTAGTTATGCGTTATCAAAACGTTTTGAAAAACATTCACTAGATGTTAAGCATTTGGCAAGAAAAGGACACGCTTTTACGAGCAACAAAGACACCAATATTCTTTCTACTTTAGATACCAATTCTATTATTCAAACGGATTATTTGACGGTTTCTCCAGATGAAAATTTAGAAAAATTAGTCGATTTAATATCCCATTCCAATCAAGTTATTTTTGCTGTTGTCAACAAAGAAAATCAAATGTTGGGTGTAGTCCATTTTAACGATATTCGAGAAATTATTTTCAATCAATATCGGGTAAAATATACTTTAGTCAAAGAAATAATGTCACCCCCTATTGATGTTATTTACCCAACAGACAGTATGGAAATTGTAATGAATAAAATCGAAAAGGCAAAAGTCGTATTCTTACCCGTACTCAAAAACGGAAAATATTATGGTTTTATTTCTAAAGCTTTGGCACTCGAAGCCTATAGAAAAAAGCTAAAATCAATGACCATAGAATAATTTTAAAGTTTATTTAATGGACAAAAAAGAACAGCATTACTTTAAGAATGCTAACGAATGGCGAGAATGGTTGCATCAAAATCATAATACATCTACAGGTATTTACTTGATTTTTTATAAAGTTAGTAGCCAATTTGAAAGTATGCGATGGGAAGAAGCCGTTCAAGTAGCGCTTTGTTATGGATGGATAGATTCTACGGTAAGAAAACTTGATGATGAACGCCGAATACAAGTTTTCTCTCCACGGAAAAACAAAAGCGTTTGGAGCAAACTCAACAAATCGTATGTCGAAAGACTTCTGAAAGAAAACCTCATTCACGAAAGCGGATTAGCCAAAATTGAAATCGCCAAGCAAAATGGTTCTTGGACATCTTTAGATGATGCACAAGATTTGATCATACCCGAAGATTTGAAAACTGCTTTTGATGAAAACAAAATCGCTTTTGAAAATTATCAAAATTTCAGTCCTTCTTATCGAAAAAATTATTTGTATTGGCTCTATCAAGCCAAGAGAGAAGAAACGCGAAACAATAGAATAACTCAAATCATAAATTTGTGTTACCAAAACAAAAAATCCAGAGATTAACAGCAATACAAATTCATAAAAAACCATAAATTTACACCTCAAAATAACAGCATGATTAATCCCTCGGCAATTGGTTGGATAGACAAATTTTTTTTAGAGCAAAAACCTTCTTTGCTCCCCGTTTCTATACAGCCTAATGAGTTTTATACAAAAGTTAGAAAAACTGGATTTATCTACGGTCATATCGTTTCTTTTGATACCGATTTCCCCATAAAAACAAAAGGATGGCTAACGAACGAAATATCAAAAGTAGCGTTGCTTAATACCTTATTTGGAGTTTATATATTAACTTCAAAAGAAAAAAATCCTGAAATTTTTATTCCAAAAACAGTTGCTTTTTATAATGAAATGAACCCGCAAGGATTCAATCTTTTCAAAAAAATATTGCCCAATGATTCTCCTTCATTGAACTTGGAAAAAATTATAGACAGCAGGGTTCAAACCAATATTGATATCATCAGCAAAAACTTTTCTCACATTGTTACTAATGCGCTACTCTTTATAGATGTTTTGGCTTTTCGCCAATATTTAGTTCATGGAGAAATTCCAGAAAAATATTTAAAAAAAATTGAGGAAACTATTATTAGTATCGTTTCACTGGCATTAAAAACCAAAACTACTAAATCTAAATACGACGATTTATTGATCAAACTTTTTGAATCTTCAGTGCGCTACAGCAAATTTTCGAAAGTAAATATCAAGAATTTAGAAGAATTAAAATTAGATTTTTTTACCAACGAATTGGAACAAAGTTATCTGATAGATATGGCTGGAATGGCATTGTGGAGCGATGGAATTATAGAAAATAACGAAGCTTATTTTTTGCACAAACTAGCTGAATTAATGAACGTTCCTGATGTTTTTGTCACCGAAAGTATTGACAAAACAAATGAATTTATCACCCAATACAAAAACGAAATTCCTTATTTTAAATACTCTAATCCTGTAAAACATTTTTACGACCAAACCACACAAACGGTCATAACATTGATTACTCGCAATAAAAACAGATTGGTCAAAGAAATTGTGCAAAGCAAGGAACTAATGCTCTTATTAGCCTATTCTACCCGAAGAGATTTGGACGAAAAGGAAAAGAAAAAAGTACGAAAACAGCTATTAGACATTTGCAAAACAGTTCCTTCGCTGGCTATTTTTTTATTGCCTGGAGGAAGTTTGTTACTCCCTATTTTTATCAAATTTATACCTAAATTTTTACCCTCGGCTTTTAATGAAAATTTAGATGAAGAAGATTTAGAATAAGACGAAAATTCACAAAAATAAACCGCAAATTCGCAAATTACCTTTTCCAGTCAGGGTTTTTGATTTGTGAATTTGCGGTTTATTTGTTTGATAACTGAAAAAGTTACCAGCTATCTATACTTAATTTCTTTTAAAACTTCAATTGATACACACCGTCTAAATCTTTATCAGAGCTAAAATTCACATTTAAGTCAGTTACATATCCTGAATTCAGACCATAAACCCAACCGTGGATGGATAACTCTTGTCCTTTTTTCCAGGCTGATTGAACAATTGAGGTCTTGGCCAAATCATATACTTGCTCAATAACATTTAATTCTACAAATCTGTTAAATCTTTCGTTTTCCTCCTCAATAGCATCTAACTCTACATGATGCAGGCGATAAATGTCTTTTATATGACGAATCCAGTTGTCTATTATACCTACTGAATCATTGCCCATAGCGGCCTTTATACCGCCACAACCATAATGACCACAAACCAATACGTGTTTTACTTTCAAAACATTTACAGCATAATCCAAAACACTCAACATATTCATATCCGAATGAATAACCATATTGGCAATATTTCGATGCACGAAAGTTTCTCCTGGTTTTGCGCCAATAATTTCGTTGGCAGGAACTCTACTGTCTGAACAACCAATCCATAGCAATGGTGGAGTTTGTCCTTTGGCAAGATCTTGAAAATAATTAGGATCTAATGCTAATGAATCTTCAACCCATTTTTTATTATTCTCTAATATTTTCTTATAAAAGTCGCTCATTGTTGTATGTATTATGTTTTCCAAAAATAGGAAATATAATCCGTACAAAAATCGATAATATTGTTAATCTTGTTACCAAGCTTTGAGCATCTAAATGATTTTTATAAAATAATGAAGTTTTGCGTTATAAATTAAATTGATTGTTTTTATATTTGCATCACAAAATACTATACAATGACAATTACTCAACTACAATACGTTTTGGCTGTAGCCGAACATAAAAATTTTACGCTTGCTGCCGAAAAATGTTTTGTGACTCAACCTACATTGAGTATGCAAATCCAGAAAATCGAAGAAGAATTAAATGTGCAAATATTTGACAGAAGTAAAAAGCCGATTCAACTCACTGATATTGGTCAAAAAATTGTCAATCAAGCCAAGAATATTGTCATTGAAGCAGATAGAATCAAAGATATTGTAGAACATCAAAAAGGATTTATTGGTGGGGAATTCCGATTGGGAATTATTCCAACGATTATGCCTACACTTTTGCCCATGTTTTTGAATAATTTTATCAAGAAATATCCAAAAATAAAACTCATCATCGAAGAATTGAATACCGATGAAATTATCCTTCGTTTAAAAAATGGTCATCTGGATGCAGCTATTGCCGCAACACCATTAGAAGATGAAAAAATAAAAGAAATTGTATTGTATTACGAGCCATTCGTGGCTTATATTCCTGAAACCAATGCTATTGCTAACAAAACCGAAATAGAAGTTTCAGACTTAAATTTGGATGAGATTTTACTATTACAAGACGGACACTGTTTTAGAGACGGAATCTTAAATCTATGTAAAAATCAAGGTGTAGTTTCTAAAAATTCATTTCAATTAGAAAGTGGTAGTTTCGAAACCTTGATAAAACTGGCAGATGAAGGACTAGGAACTACGCTACTTCCCTACTTACATACTTTGGATTTAAAAGAAAAAGACCAATTAAAATTAAGACACTTCAAAGAGCCAAAACCAGCCAGAGAAGTCAGTTTAATTTATCCTAAAAACGAATTGAAAATCCACATTATTGATGCTTTAAGAACTACAATTTCTGGAGTTGTCAAAGGAGCCATCGCTTTTCAAAATGTTCAAATTATTAGTCCTCTACAGAAGAAATAAATCATACATTGTAACACATAAAAAAAGTCCCCAAAAGATTAACTCTTTTGGGGACTTTTTGTTTATTGACCGTAATTATTTCTTAACCACTAATCTAAATCCTTCACCGTGAATATTCAAGATTTCCACGTTTGGATCTAGTTTAAGATACTTTCTTAATTTAGCAATATAAACATCCATACTTCTGGAAGTGAAATAGTTGTCGTCTCTCCAAATTTTGGTCAAAGCCAATTCTCTTGGCATTAAGTCATTTTCGTGAAGAATAAGCATTTTTAATAATTCATTTTCTTTAGGAGATAATTTTACTGGTTCTTCAGTTCCGTAAGATAAAAATCGAAGTTTTGAGTTCAAATGAAATTGACCTACATTAAATTCAAATTGAACAGGCTCTGCTTGTGTAGCAGATGATTTTCTTTGAATGATAGCTTTAATTTTCATCAACAAAACTTCAGAATCGAAAGGTTTGTTCAAATAATCGTCAGCTCCTGCTTTATAACCTTTAAGCACATCTTCTTTCATCGATTTTGCTGTTAAAAAGATGATTGGCACATCAGCATTTTTCTCTCTGATTTCTTTAGCTAAAGTATATCCATCTTTGTATGGCATCATCACGTCTAGGATACACAAATCATAAGGATCTTTCTTGAATTTTTCGAAACCTTCCATTCCGTTTTTTGCCAAAGTGACATCAAAATCATTTAGCATTAAATAATCTTTTAATACTGCTCCAAAATTAAGGTCATCTTCAACCAAAAGGATTCTTTTATTTACATTTTCCATATCTTAATTTATTAATGGTATTTTTATTATGAAGGTACTTCCCTTCCCTTTTTCGCTTTCTACGTATATTTGACTATTGTGGTCGTCAATAATTTTTTTGACATAAGCTAGGCCTAAACCATGACCTTTTACATCGTGTAAATCTCCGGTGTGTTCTCTGTAGAACTTTTCGAAAATTCTTTTTTGAGCCACTTTACTCATCCCAATTCCATTATCTTTTACTTTGACAATCAAAAATTCTTTTACATTTTCTGTAAGAATTTCAATTTTAGGAACATTAGGTGTGTACTTTATGGCGTTCTCTAATATGTTTACAATTACATTTATAAAATGAACTTCGTTGAGCAAAACGGTTGTGCGAACAGCTTTAAAATCCTTTGTAATTGATCCTTCTCTATCTTCTAATATCAAACTTACGTGTTCAATTGCATCATCAATAATCTCCTGAATATCAACAGGTTCTTTAGCAATATCTAATTCTTTTTTCTCTAATTTAGATATTCTCAACACATTCTCCACCTGTGCGTGCATTCTTTTATTTTCATCTTTAATCATTTGAAGATATTTGAAAACCTTTTCTTTATCTTCAATAATTTTTGGATTTTTTATAGCATCCAAGGCTAAATTGATAGTGGCAATTGGTGTTTTGAACTCATGAGTCATATTATTAATAAAATCCGATTTTATTTCAGATATATGACGCTGACGAATCAATTGGTTCAACGCACTGGAATAAGCAATAATAATAATGAGCGTAAAAATGATAGACAACAACGTAATTCCCATCAAATCGGTTAGCAAAAACTTCTTCTTTTGCGGAAATGAAACTAATAATTGGTATTTGTGATTGCCTTCATTATCGGTAAAAACAGGAATGGAATAGGTGCTTTTTTTATCATATTCAAACCCATCCGATTTTACTTTTGTAGCCAAACCGTTGCTGTAAATTCCAAATTCAAAAGGTGTGTTTACACCATATTCTACTAATTCTGATTTCAACAATTTTTGCAAAGCTTCTTTAGTAACTCTTTCTTGCAAAGGCATTGTAGAGGCAATGTCTTTAAAGAAAATTTCAAATTGAGCATTGTCTAAAACATCTAAATTTCCAGATTTTTCAATCTTAACATCGGGAATCAATTTTTGCTGATTGGACGAAACATCAATTTTATTGTTGTTATAAACTTCGGTAGTGCGTTTAGAATTGAAACTTTTAAACTTTACACTATCTAATTTTTTATCAAAGAACGTTGAAGATATATTATAATCTTCTGATTTTATGGTACTTGAATAAACGGTTGTTGTGTTAGTTTCATGATTTTTTTGAACATAATAGAACTCTAACAAATCTACCTTTTGAGGAATTTTACCCGTGCTATCTTTGTACTTATTGTATTTATCATAAAAACTGTAAGCTTCTTGTTCTTGCAACTTATCAGCAACATTTCCAATCACTTGTTTTACATGAAACTTGAATTGCTCGTCATTGTTTTGAAACGAGGAATTAAACCAATATACCTGAACCAGTATGATCCCAATTAGGGACAAACTCATCAATAGTACCAACAATCTAAAAAATAATTTATTCATCGATACAAAGCTAATATTTTAACAATATAAATAATAATAATTTAACCCAACATTAACAAAATAGATTTTGATTGTCAATTATTCAAAATTTTAAGAATCTTATCCACTTCTAATTTAGTGGTTTCTACAGTATCATTTTCTATCACAAAATCACTTTTGGCAATGCGTTGCTCATCGGTCCATTGCGAATTGATTCTAGTCATAATCTGCTCGCGAGAGGCATTATCTCGTTGCATTACTCTTTGAATCCTTGTTTCTATAGGTGCTGTTACGGCAATGATATGGTCGCAATTTTTATAACTTCCGCTTTCGAACAAAATGGCTGTTTCATAAATTACGAAAGAAGCTTGTTTTTGGTTTAAAACCCAAACATCAAAATCCTTTTTAACCGCAGGATGAATGATACCGTTAAGCAATTTTAATTTTTCGGGATTATTAAAGACTATTTCGGCGAGTTTTTGTCTATTCAAAACATCATTTTCAAAAATTGTTGTGCCAAATTTCGCTTTGATTTCTTGAATAATTTCTTCGGATTGCATGAGTTTCCTTGCTTCATCATCAGCAATATAAACTGGAACAGCAGCTGCCATAAAAAGACGGGCAATAGTCGTTTTTCCACTCCCAATGCCTCCTGTTAATCCGATTATTTTTGTCATATTATTTTTTGAAAAACAACTCTGGAAAAGCCTCTTGCGGTTTTTGATTCAGAATAATAATTTTGATATAAGACTCTAAAAAACCTGCTCCGTAACCAAAAAATTGTTTCCAAACCGCCTTAACAGACAAAATTCCAATTTTAAAACTTTTGTTCTGAAAAGAAGACAACAAAAAAAGTGCCAAAAAATACAAAAAGTAAAATTTAAGTAAAAAATCGTAATTAAAAATTAACAAAACGATAGAAAATAGAAACCCAATGATAAAAACCGATGGAAAAAAGAAAGTAAGCTTGTTGTATTGCGGATACCAGCTATTCAAAATAGGTCTGGCTTTGCCAAATTTATTAACCTGAATAGTAAATTTTTCCCAATCAATTCTTCTTTTGTGATAAACGAATGCTTTCGAAAAAAGTCTGGTTTCAAAGCCCAAATTCCATAATCTTATGGATAAATCTGGATCTTCTCCTGGATGAATATTTCCAAAACCGTTAGAAGCTTCAAAGGCTTTTCGGGACAATCCCATATTAAAACTTCGTGGTTGAAACTTGTCTATTTTCTCTGATCCACCTCTAATTCCGCCAGTAGTCAAGAAAGAAGTCATCGCAAAATTAATGGCTTTTTGAATATCTGAAAAACTATCCAAAGCTTTGTCTGGACCACCAAAACAATCTACGTAATTTTCATTTAAAGCTTTTGCAACTTCGCTTAAATAATTCTTTGGAATAATACAATCAGAGTCAAAAATAATAAAATAATTCCCCTTGGCTCTTCTCATTCCGTAATTTCTAGAATCTCCAGGCCCTGAATTTTCTTTGAAACAATAAGCCAAATGTAATTTCCCTGCATACTTACGCACCACATTATCACAGCGCAAAGTAGATCCATCTTCGATTATCACCACTTCAAAATTATTGGCATAATCTTGTTGCGACAAACTTTCTAATAGCTCATCCACTTCATCTGGACGATTATAAACAGGAATGATTAGAGAAAATAACATAACGAAAATTAAGAAGTAAAACTTTTATTAAAAATTGCTGCAAAGATAATCTTTATCAATTGTAGATTCAATATGCAAGCACAAGTATTACATAATAGTTTACTTAAAAAAATCATTTTTTATCTATTTTATAAAGTCTTCCTTGATCTGTTATAGCATACAAAGCACCGTCAGTTCCTTGAGTTACGTCTCTAAATCGTTGATTTTCGGATGCTAATAATCTTTCTTCTCCTACGACTTTATTATTTTCGATAGCCAAACGAACAATATGCATCCCACTCAAAGCTCCTATAAAAAGGTTGTTTTCCCATTCGGCGATTCGGTTTCCTTTATAAAAAGTCATACCACTTGGCGAAACTACAGGATCCCAATAATAGACGGGTTGTTCCATACCTGTTTGTTGCTGAATTCCTGCTCCTATTTTGGTACCACTATATTCTATACCATAAGTAATTGTAGGCCATCCGTAATTAGCTCCCGCTAGCAAACGATTAATTTCATCACCTCCTCTTGGTCCATGTTCGCTTAACCATATTTCGCCAGTAACAGGATGAAGTGCTAATCCTTGAGGGTTTCTATGACCAATACTGAACAATTCAGGCAATGTGCCAACTCCACTAAAAGTTGGATTTCCAGATGCAGGTTGTCCGTCTTTGGTTATTCGAATGACTTTTCCAAGACCCGAAGAAACAGATTGAGCCAATGGTCTAGTTTCTATAACAGAACGCTCTCCTGTACTTACCACAAGATTACCTGTAGTATCAAAAAGAATACGTCCACCATAATGTAGCGTACTGGAATTGACTGGTTTTGCTCTATAAATTACAGTTGCTCCCTCTATTGTTTTTTCATCGGTAGAAAGCTTTCCTTTAGCTACTGCTGTATTATTTCCTCCCGTAGTAGCTTCGGCGAAAACCCAATATATCATACGGTTAGACGTAAAATCCGGATCTAGACATAAGCCTAACAAACCTCCTTGACCTCCTGAATTAACTGCAGGAATTCCTGTAATTGGACTACTCACAATTCCAGTTGTAGTAACGATTCGCATTTGCCCTGCTTTTTCGGTGATTAATAACCTACCATCAGGAAGACTTTTTATTCCCCAAGGATTTGTTAAGTTAGTAGTAATTACAACTGACTCATAACTGGTTTTTGTCTTAATACCGCTAATTCGAGTTTGTCCTGAAAATGCTGGACTGTAAGCGGTATTTGGAGTGTTGGTTTCAACTGGATCTGTAATTATAGCTATTGGAGTCGGATTTTTTTTGTCATTAGAACAACTTAAAACCGTAAAAAAACCAGATAGTGAAATAAGAAAGATTATATTTTTCATCGTATTGAATTTTAATTTATAAAAAACACCAAATAATTCTAACAAACTTCTTGAATTAAAAACAAAATAATTTATACAATTTACAAAATATCTTGTAAAATTACTCATGTAAATTAACTACCAATCATTACAAAAAAAAACCATCACGAAAAAAGTGATGGTTTATGAAACTTTTATAATAGCATAAAATTTAAGCAATACTAGAAACAGTAACCATTTCATCTGTATCTGCTAAATAATCTACACCTTCAAAGCCGAAGCCAAACAGGTTATTAAAATCATTTTTATACCCTGCTAAATCACCGATTGCTGGCAAAGTTTCAGTAGTTGCTTCCAACCAAAGTTGAGCTACTTTTGCCTGAACATCCTCACGCATTTCCCAATCGTCAATTCTAATTCTTCCTTTTTCATCAACAGGAACTGCAGAACCTGTGTACAATCTATCTTGATACAAACGTTGAATTTGCTCGATACAACCTTCGTGAATTCCTTCTTCTTTCATAATTTTGTACAACAAAGAAATATACAAAGGAATAACTGGAATAGCTGAACTCGCTTGAGTTACCAATGCTTTATTTACCGAAACATAAGCCTGACCTCCTACTGATTTCAAACTATCTGTAATAGTAAATGCTGTTGCCTCCAAATGATCTTTGGCACGACCAATTGTTCCTTTACGATAAACCGCTTCTGTCAATGATGGTCCGATATAAGAATAAGCCACTGTTGTAGCTCCTGGTGCTAATAAATTTTCATTTTTAAGAGCTTCCATCCACATTGCCCAATCTTCACCGCCCATTACAGCAACTGTATTTTCAATATCCTCATCAACAGCTGGAGCGATAGAAACTTCAGAAACATTTCCGGTATGAAAGTCAACCGTTTTATTCGTAAACGTTTGACCGATTGGTTTCAAAACCGAACGATGTGTAACACCTGTATTGGGATTAGTACGTACAGGAGAAGCCAAACTGTAAATCACCAAATCTACCTGACCTAAATCAGCCTTTATTAAGTCTAAAGTTTGTCTTTTTATTTCATTAGAAAAAGCATCTCCATTGATACTTTTGGCATACAATCCTGCATTGTGTGCTTCTTTTTCAAAAGCGGCTGAATTGTACCAGCCTGGAGAAGCCGTTTTTCCTGGAGCAGCTGGTTTTTCAAAAAATACTCCAATAGTTGCAGCATCCGATCCAAAAGCACTTGTAATTCTAGATGCCAACCCAAAACCCGTTGAAGCACCAATTACTAATACTTTTTTGGCACCTTCTATTTTTCCTTTTGATTTGATATATTCAATTTGATTTTCAACATTTTGCTCACATCCCGCTGGGTGCGCTGTTAAGCAAATAAATCCTCTCATTCTTGGTTCTATGATCATAATTCTATACTATTATTCGATTATTTATTTTTTTTAAGGTAACAAATATAAGCCATTTCTTTAGTTCAGCAAGGCTTTTGCATGGTTTAATGCTGAATCAGAAATCACGGTTCCTGAGAGCATTTGGGCTATCTCAACCACTCTTTCCTCTGAAGATAAAAGTTTCAATTCCGATTGGGTATCTTCATCTACTGTCGATTTGAATACTTTGAAATGCGAATCGCCTTTGGCTGCAATTTGAGGTAAGTGCGTGATGGCAAAAATTTGCATTTTGTTACTCATTCCTTTCATAATCTCTCCCATTCTATTAGCAATCTCTCCAGAAACTCCTGTGTCAATTTCATCAAAAATTAAAGTTGGCAATTTCGAATATTGTGCTAAAATAGCTTTTACAGCCAACATAATTCTGGACATTTCTCCTCCTGAAGCTACTTTTTTCAACAAGCCAAAATCAGTTCCTTTATTGGCAGAAAATAAAAATTGCAATTCGTCTTTTCCATTTTGGAAATAGGTTTCAGATGGAATTAATTCCATTTTAAAACGAACATTAGGCATCCCTAAAGTTTCTAAAATCGAAATCAATTGATTGGATAAAACAGGAATAGCATCAGCTCTATTTTGATGAATAGTAGCCGAAATAGTATCCAATTCCTGTGTTTTTTCTTCAATTGCTTTAGACAAAACAGCAATTTCTTCTTCTATATTTTCAAGTTCTAAAACCGTATTTTGGAGATTTGTTTGAATTTGCAATAATTCATCAACCGAAGTAACTTGATGTTTCTTTTGTAAATTATAAATTAATTGCAGTTTTTGACTGATTAATTCTAATTGAGCTGGATCGTTTAATAACTTCTCGGAACAATTTTGTAATTCTTTTGAAACATCATCAAAATCAATGGTTATGCTTGTAATTCTTTCGAACAAAGCTTGATATTCTGGTGAAAAAGATGCTATTTTTTGCAATGCTACTTTGATTTCATTCAAATTATGAAAAACGCCAAATTGTTCTTCATTGGCTATTGCTAAAGATTTATCAATCGATTCTTTGATGATTTCAACATTATTCAGCTTTTCAAAATCGGCTTCTAATTCTTCTTGTTCTCCTGATTTTAATTTAGCAGCAACTAATTCTTCTAGTAAAAAAGTATTGTATTCTTGTTGCTTACCAGCTTCCGATTGTTTTTTCAACAAAGCATTCAGTTTTGTTTTATCTGATTTGTATTCTTTTAAAAGCTTTTGAAAAGAAGTTATCACTTCGGAATTATTAGCAATGGCATCGATAATTTTAAATTGCACATTTTCATCTGATAATTCTTGGGTTTGCTGTTGCGAATGAATATCAATTAAAAACAAACTCAAATCTTGCAATTCCTGAAGATTTACAGGACTATCATTGATAAAAGCACGAGATTTTCCAGAAGGTAAAATTTCACGTCTAATGATAGTTTCGTCTTCATAATCCAAATCATTGTCCTGAAAAAAATCTTTTAAATTGTATTTTGAGATTTCAAATTGGGCTTCGATTATACATTTTTCTTCTTTGTTTTTAAGCGAAGTCAAATCGGCTCTTTTTCCTAAAACCAATCCTAAAGCACCCAATATTATTGATTTTCCAGCACCAGTTTCTCCCGTTATAATCGAAAAACCTGTAGAAAAATCAATAGTTAATTTTTCAATTAATGCATAGTTTTTTATCGATAGTGTAGTTATCATTTCTATTGTATTTATGGAAGTAAGCCGGAAATTTGAGTAAAATTCTAGTTTTTTAATTAATACTTAATGGTAGCCCATTTACTGGAATTAAGAGGAGAAGTTTTATTCAGAACATCGCCTAAATCGCTAATAGTCACACTTGGACCTCCTGAAAAAACAGAGGCAATTTCGTCTGATTTTGCATCGTAAAATACTCTAGTCAAAAAGGCATTAGGTCTTACTGAATTTACTTTGGTCAAGTTAAGTATAGATGCTTTTATTTTCTCTTTGGCAGCTTTCAAATCAGTACTCATCATGTCTAAACCTGAATGATATTGAAACACTGTTTGACGAATTTCGGTGAAAGTTGGTGACAACAAATCGTTTATCAAAAAATAGCGACTTTGGTTACCATCAGACTGACTCCAACCTCTATAACCACTTTGTTGCGCTACGTTAGCAATGTTTTGAGCCGTGTCAAAATAAGAATCACCACCATTTGCAACAAAGCTATCAGCATCTAATCCTAAAATCATATAGCTATAAAAAGCAACTACGGAAACTAAATTAGAATCGAATTCAGCTGGATTAAAAATTAAATTTTCGAATTCTACATATCTAAAACTAAAATCCTTGTCGTTAAAATTTAATATTGGCGAGGCATAAGTTGAATTGTATATAGGTCTTGAAGATTGTACTTGAATGGTACCAACAAATTGATCGGAATTATTCGATGAAAGCGTAATATACATCGAACAATTTATTTTTTCGTTTTGTTTAAAAACCTGATTAGTCCAACTCGTTTTATTGATAAATTCGCTCAAAGCTGTTTGCAAAGTTTTAAAAATTTGCTGATTGGCATTGGGCAATTTTTCTGTATTTATGGTAACCACACAATTCAACTCTTGAGCTTGAGTGAAACCAAAAGTCAACAAAAAGAAAAAAACAATTATTTTACGCATAAAAATGGGCTATTACTTTATTAAGAATATCATCGGCAACGTCTTCTTTCGATTTTAATTTCATTGGTTCTACCTTGAAATTACTATCAATAAAAGTGATTTTATTAGTAGGTTTTCCAAAACCAGCCCCTTCATCTTGCAACGAATTAAGAACTATCAAATCTAGGTTTTTTTTCTGAATTTTCAGCTTTGCATTTTCAATTTCATTTTCGGTTTCCAATGCAAATCCTATTAAAAACTGCTTTTTCTTGATTTTGCCTAAAGAAGCTAGAATATCTTTTGTTTTTTCTAATTCAATACTAAAATTATCAGCTGTTTTTTTGATTTTATTCAGTGCAACATTCTTTGGTTTGTAATCCGCAACGGCAGCAGCAGCAATGGCTACATCCACTTCATCATAATACTGATGGCAAGCCTCATACATTTCTTGAGCCGAAACAACCCGAATAATTTTTACCAAACTATTCTCTATTTTGAAATGAGTAGGTCCTGAAATCAATATTACCGAAGCTCCCAAATTTGCTGCACTTTGCGCTATATCAAAACCCATTTTACCACTAGAATGATTGCCTATAAAACGCACAGGATCTATGGCTTCGTATGTTGGCCCAGCAGTAATTAGTATTTTTTTTCCTTTGAGCGGTAATTTGCTTTCTAAATCAGCTTCAAGAAATTTTAGAATATTTTCGGGTTCAGCCATCCTTCCTTCGCCTGATAAACCGCTGGCTAATTCACCACTTTCAGCAGGAATCATGGTATTTCCAAATTGTTTCAATTTCTTAAAACTTTCGATTGTAGAAGGATGTATGTACATGTCTAAATCCATTGCTGGTGCAAAATAAACAGGACATTTTGCCGATAAATAAGTGGCTATTAAAAGATTGTCGCAATTGCCATTGGCCATTTTTGACAAAGTATTGGCTGTTGCAGGAGCAATAACCATCAAATCGGCCCAAAGTCCAAATTCGACATGGTTATTCCATTTTTCGTTGTCATCTGTTTTGTCATAAAAACTAGAATACACTGGGTTTTTAGACAAAGTCGATAAGGTTAGCGGAGTTATAAAATCGCTAGAAGCAGGTGTCATTATCACTTGGACATGTGCACCTGCTTTTATGAATAATCGAACTAATGTAGCTGTTTTGTAAGCTGCAATTCCACCAGAAATACCTAGTAAAATTTTCTTTCCGCTTAAAACTGACATTGTATATTATTTGTTTCCGTCTCTGTGGTAGATTTTACCATCAAGCCATTCTTGCACAGCCAAAGCGTGTGGTTTAGGCAATTTTTCGTAAAATTTAGACACTTCAATTTGTTCTTTATTTTCGAAAACTTCTTCTAAACTATCGTTGTAAGTAGCAAATTCTTCTAGCTTTTCTGTCAATTCTTTTTTGATTTCAGAGTTGATTTGGTTTGCTCTTTTAGCCATAATTGTTATCGCTTCATACACATTTCCTGTAGGTTCTTCGATAACTGTTTTGTTGTAAGTTATTGTGTTTACTGGAGCAACTGTCTTTCTTAAATCCATGACTTTTATTTATTTAGTGAAATTTTTTAAATCGGTTTCTATTCTAGCAGCCATTTCTTCTGCTGTTTTTTTGTATTTAGTATCGGCTTTGTATTTAATTAAATTGCCGTATGCTGTTTTTGCAATATTCAAACGTTCTTCCATTTTAGAAGGAATACTATTAATTGCTATTTGGTAAGCGCAATCGTATTTATAAAAAAGAGCATCTTCTTTAAGAGATGTTCCTGGATAATCTGAAACAAAATTATCTAAAGCTACCATTGCTGATTTATAATCCATAATGGTATGGTATCCTTTAGCGTTTTCGTACACTTTTTGCTCTATTTTTTCATTCAATAATTTCAGTGTTTTATTGGCTTCTGGCAAATAAGTTGAATTAGGATATGAATCTATAAAAAGTTGCAATTTATCTATTGCTTTAAAAGTATCTGTTTGATCTAGACTATAAGACGGTGATAGTTTTGAATAACATATCGCTCCTAAATAGGCTGCTTCTTCTATTTTTTCACTTTTAGGATAGCCTGAAACAAAACTATCAAACTGATAAGCCGCTAGATAATATTGTTTGGTATTATAATAAGACATTGAAAACATATAAAATAATTTCTCTGCCTGTGGCTTTCCTCTGTAAGCTGGAGCAATTTGTTCTATTAATCGAATGGCATCATTGTATTTGCCTGCATCATATAATTGAGTTGCCATTTCAAACTTAACGCCAGGATCTTCAGACTTTAATGCTTTTTGATATTCACTACACGAACCCAAAAGGAGAACAAGAAGCAATAACGATACTATTTTTTTACCCACCATTATACTATTTTTGTTTTTTTGGAATTGCTTTGCCCATTTGCTAACACTCGCATCTTGAATCTTCGATTTCATTTTTTATTTACTTTTATAACGCTGTTGAAAGTTTTGACTTTCAAAAAACAATACCCAAGTTTCGGTGGCAAATTTAGTTATAAATTCAGCCACTTCAAAATATATTTTTTTTGTTTAAAACAAGGTGTTTTTTTAAGCTAATTTATTGATTTTATCGACAAAAGCTCCGATTCTATTTGCCAAGGATTGATCGGCTGCTACCAAAGGCAATCGAACTGTATTATCTGCTATTCCTAATGATTGAAAGACTTGTTTGATTCCTGCTGGATTTCCTTGCTCGAAAATCATATCGATACAGTCTGAAAAAAGATAATGTATTTTATAGGCTTCATCTACTTTTCTATTTAATCCCAAACGAATCATTTCTGAAAATTCTTTTGGAAAACCTTGCGCAATAACAGATATAACGCCTGAACCACCAGCCAAAACCATTGGCAAAGCAATCATATCATCACCAGAAAGTACCAGAAAATCTTTTGGTTTATCTTTTAATAATTGCATCGCATGTACCATATCTCCATTAGCTTCTTTAATAGCTACAATATTTTCGAAATCATTTGCCAAACGCATGACAGTTGATGGCAACATATTGCTTCCTGTTCTACTCGGAACGTTGTACAAGATTACAGGAATTGGAGAAGCCTCTGAAACCGCTTTAAAATGTTGATAAATTCCTTCCTGCGTTGGTTTGTTATAATAAGGTGAAACTGAAAGAATCGCAGCAAATTTAGAAAAATCTCTAGTTTTCAATTCTGCAACTACTTCCATAGTGTTATTACCTCCTACGCCAAGTACTAACGGTAATCTTCCATTATTAGTATCAACCACAGTTTGGATTACAAATTCTTTTTCGGCCTGGGTCATTGTAGCATTTTCTGCTGTTGTACCTAATATTACAAGGTATTCTACTCCTCCATCGATAGAGAAATTTACTATTTTTATTAATGCGTCAGTGTCTATTGATAAATCTTCTCTAAAAGGAGTTACAAGAGCAACACCTGTACCTATTAATGATTGCATAATCTATTTTAAATTTTATTTAATATTTTTAAGTATCTGAATAATTCATGAACAAAAACGGAATAATTCTCGGCATTTGTTTGAATCATCAAATGGTTCACTCTTTTGTCAATTGATGAAAAACCAACTTTGAAAGATGCTTTAGAATTATGGGAAATATGCAATAAAATAGCTCTTTCCACATCGTAATAACTTACCAATAAATCAAAGTTCTTTAGAATAAAATCATTAACTGCTGGATTTGTAATTTCTCCTTTCCAATTAATATCTCTTGTAGAAAAATTTAATTGCGAATCTGATTCGCTTTTCTTTAATTTATTGCTGTAAAGAATTGTTTTGATATTATTTTCGACAATTCCATTAGCTATTAATTCCTTTATTAAGGCTTCTTTTTCTAAAAAATAACTTTCATCTATAAGTAAACCAACCGTTTGTATCGAAACAGTCGAAGGAATAGTCTTAACGTTGTGTAAACTATTTTTTAATATCCTTTTTAAAAAATAATCCTTTATATAATTTAAAAACATATTACTTTTACCTTGTCACAAAATTACTTAATTTAAGTCGCATAACAGATGGTAAATCTAAAAAACTATAAGGATGTTTTAAAACTTTTTGTTATATTCTTAACATTTTTATTAGTCGCTTCTTGCGGAAAACAGACTTACAATGTTACCAAGATAGAAGGTAAAAAAATTCCAATTACAGCTTCAGAAAAACAAAACCCAGATATTGAAGCTTTTATCAAACCCTACCGGGAACATATTGACCAAGATTTAAGCAACGTTCTAGCTTATTGCCCAGAAACTTTGGACAAAAGTAATGGAAAATGGCAAACTAGCATAGGAAATTTGATGGCTGATGTTACTTTACAAGGTGGAAATACCGTGTTTTTGTATCGCGAAAAAAAGAATATAGACATGTGTATTCTAAACCACGGAGGCATTCGAGCTACACTTCCTAAAGGAAATGTGACTGCCCGAACAGCTTACGAAATAATGCCTTTTGAAAATAGTCTGGTAGTTATTGCCTTAAAAGGAGAACAAATATTGGAACTTGTGGATTATTTCATTAGCTCACAAAAACCACATCCCGTGTCTGGAATTACGTTTACAATAACTAAAGATAACTTGGGAAAAAACATATTGATCCAAGGTAAAGCGGTTGACAAAAACACTATTTATTATGTTGCTACCAATGATTACTTGTCTAATGGTGGTGACAATATGAATTTCTTTAAAAAAGGAATAGCAAAATTTGACCTCGATTATAAATTGAGAAACATACTAATTGATTATTTCAAAAAAGTAGATACAATTCCTGTCATAAACGATGTTAGAGTTAGTGTAGAATAAAAATAGCTGATAATTTTAGCAAAAAAAACGGCAAAATGAAAAGAAGAGAATTTATAGAAAAAACTACTGCCAGTACTGCTTTGTTAAGTTTAGGCCTTTCGTTGAGTAGTTTTTCGTCAGATATAAAAAAAATAACAATCCTCCACACAAATGATGTGCACAGTCGTATTGATCCTTTTCCTGCAGATGATCCACGAAATCCCAATATGGGTGGAGTTGCCCGAAGAGCTGCTTTGATTGAAAACATTCGTCAAGAGAATCCAAATGTATTATTGTTAGATGCTGGTGATATTTTTCAGGGAACGCCTTATTTTAATTATTATGGTGGTGAACTAGAATTCAAATTGATGAGTATGATGCAATATGACTTATCCACCATTGGTAATCATGACTTTGACAATGGTGTTAAAGGTTTAGCTGCACAAATGCCTCATGCTAGTTTTGAATTTGTATCGGCTAATTATGATTTCAAAAATACTCCGATGGATGGTTTTGTAAAACCTTTCAAAATATTTAATAAAAACGGGATTAAAATTGGCGTTTTTGGACTCGGAATTGAATTGAATGGTTTAGTTGACAAAAAAATGTCTCAAGAAACCGTGTGGCACAGTCCTGTAGAAGTCGCTCAAGATATGGTTCGAATTCTAAAAAAGGAAAACAAATGTGACTTGGTTATTTGTCTTTCGCACCTTGGATACAAATATGGTAAAGAAGATTCAGATAAAATTTGCGACTTAAAATTAGCTGCACTTACTAAAGATATAGACTTAATTATTGGTGGTCACACCCATACTTTTCTGGACAAACCAACAGTAATGAAAAATCTTGAAGGAAAAGAAGTTTTAGTCAATCAAGTGGGCTGCTACGGAATTAACTTGGGACGGATTGATTTTTATTTTGATAATAAATCCAAATCAGCAACTGGAAAATCAATTATTGTATAAGCTTTCTCTCTGTAGTTATCACAAATTGATAAAAAGCATAAGTAGCAAATACGGTCAACAAAACTCCTAATTTTCTTAATACAGAAGGTGAAGAATCTACCAAGTAAAAATTATCGATAAAAATAATAAAATACTGCACAATAGACAATAATCCGAAAATAAGTAGCCATACCTCTTTTCTATCATTCATCACATAATGCGACAAAGTAATACCTGCCACAATAGACATTAAAAAGCATTGAATCATCAAGCCTACATAAATTATTGGTTTAATATCGCTCGTAATGGACAACAAATAAAAGAAAAAAAACAAGAAAGGAATTGTGGCTATAAATAACGGAAAATAATCTTGAAGATGGATCAACTTACTTATGTAATAAATGAGTATCAATCGATGCAAAAAAAAGACAGCCATTCCTGTAAGTAATAACTCCTCACTTATATATATCCGACACAATTTTACAATTAATAAAAAAGCAATTGTAATAAAAAAAAGAATGTTTCTTTGAGTTGAAGCAATCCAATAAAGCAAAACTAAAAAAATAGAAACCAAAGGCTTTACTATAAATAGAATGGGTTTATTGCCATAAAATTCCGCAATAATTTCTAACATAGCTGTTAAAAAATACAGGATAGTAAATACTTTTTCAGGATTATATTTTAAATTAACAACTTTCATACTTCAATAATTTTCTGAAAATTTTTATCATTTTCAATGAAATAAGTTACCATAAAATAATAGGAAAAAATCTTCGCAAAAACATTCACAAATTCAAAAGCATAAAGATCATAGTAAAAATTATCTACAATGAAAAAGATGTCTGAAACGGCTAAACATAAACACATAACACCCAAATTAAAAAAAACAGGAATTCCTTTTTTTATATAATTTGAAAAAGAAACAAAACACAAAAGACTTAAAACTATAGCATAAATTAAAAATAAATAAAAATCAGGGTTTATTTGTTCAAACTTCAAACTCATTATTGTAAAACAAATTGCGCCAACAAAAATCATTAAAACCAATAATGGTAATCGGTCTTTCTTATTAAAATCTAATTTTCTAAAATTATCAAAAGACAATTTCAACAACAAACAATAAACAATTAAAAAACATAATAACCCTCCAATCACTGAATCCAACAAGTTTAAAAGCAAAAACAAATCCCCAGCAAAACAAAACAGAAAAATAAAAGACTTACTACTATTTATTCTATAATTATTGGTAATCAAATAATAAATAAATACAATAGGTACAAGAACGGCTTTTAAATAGAGTACTATCGCATCAGATTGTATAATTTTGAAAAAAATAATCAATATACATATTGTAAAGTATAAAATAAAAGACGGATTATTTGGTTTCATCAAGCATTTTTATAAAATCATTTTCTGAAATTACTGGAATATTTAGCTTAACTGCTTTCTCTAATTTAGCTGGTCCCATATTGGCTCCAGCCACAACATAATGAGTTTTGGCAGAAATAGAACTTCCTACTTTACCACCATTATCTTCAATAGCTTTTTTTAAATCGTCTCTCGAAAATTGTTCGAAAACTCCAGAAACAACGAATGTTTTACCTAAAAGCTTCTCGGTTGCATTTGGATTATTTTTTTGAACAATTTCAAATTGAACGCCATAACTTTTTAAACGTTCAATAATTTTTTGATTTTCTTCATTCTCAAAAAACTCGATAACACTTTTGGCAATTCGTTCTCCAATTTCATCCACCAAAATTAAATCCATTAAACTAGCTTTACTTAAAGCATCAATAGTTGCATAATGCTTGGCTAATTTTTTAGCTACTGTTTCACCAACAAAACGAATTCCAAGCGCAAATAATACGCTTTCAAACGGAATTTCTTTTGATTTTTCAACGCCGTTTACCAGATTTTCTGCCGATTTTTGAGCCATTCGTTCCAAAGGCAAAATTTGCTCCACCGTTAACTCATACAAATCAGCATAATTATGAACCAATCCGTTATTGAAAAGTAAAGCCACAGTTTCGCCACCAAGACCTTCAATATCCATGGCTTTTCTGGAAATATAATGCTGAACTCTACCAATTATTTGCGGAGGGCAACCATAAAAATTAGGGCAATAATGATTGGCTTCGCCTTCATTTCGAACTAATTGGGTTTGACACTCCGGACAATGGGTAATGTATTTTGTAACTTCTGAATTCTCTGGACGTTTGTCTAAATCAACTGCTATAATTTTCGGGATAATTTCTCCTCCTTTTTCTACAAAAACAGTATCACCAATACGAATATCTAATTTTTCAATTTGATCTGCATTGTGTAAAGAAGCTCGTTTTACAACTGTTCCTGCCAATTGTACTGGTTCTAAATTAGCAACCGGAGTAATAGCTCCCGTTCTCCCAACTTGATAGGAAATTGATTTTAATTCCGTAGAAACCTGTTCCGATTTGAATTTGTAAGCCATTGCCCAACGAGGCGATTTTGCCGTATAACCCAATTCTTCCTGGTGCTGAATACTGTTAACTTTTATCACAACACCATCCGTTTCATAAGGTAAATCATGACGGTGTAAATCCCAATAGTCTATAAAGTCGAAAACCTCTTGTAGATTATTAACCAACTTTGCTTCTTTAGGCACTTTAAATCCCCAATTTCTAGCCGATTCTAAACCTTCAAATTGGGATGAAAAAGGCAAATTATTGCCAGCTACAAAATACAACAAACATTCCAGCGGACGCTTGGCTACTTCTGCACTATCTTGCAGTTTTAAACTTCCCGAAGCTGTATTTCTAGGATTTGAATAGGGTGTTTCTCCAATTTCAATCAATTCCTGATTCATTTTTTCAAAACCTGCAAATGGCAGAATAATTTCGCCACGAATATCAAATTTATCGGGATAATTTCCTTTTAGTTGTAGCGGAATAGACTTTATAGTTTTGATATTACTTGTTACTTCATCCCCTTGAAAACCATCACCACGAGTTAACGCCTGAATCAATTTTCCGTTTTCGTAAGTAATACTTATTGATGCTCCATCATATTTTAATTCACAAGTATATTGTAAATCTACATTGCCTAATACTTTCTGGATTCGAGTTTCCCAATCCAACAAATCATCTTTGGAATAAGAATTGTCTAAAGAATACATACGATATTGATGCGCAATAGTTTTGAAATTTTTGGTTACTGTTCCTCCAACTCGCTGTGTTGGGGAATTTTCGTCAAAAAATTCAGGGTGTTTATTTTCTAATTCTTGAAGTTGTTTTAACTTCAAATCAAAATCATAATCCGAAATAGTAGCATTATCCAACACATAATAATTATAGTTGTGTTGGTTTAATTCGGCTCGCAATGCTTGAATGGTATTTTGAATTTCCATAGAAAAAAAAGTGGCTATTTTAGTTTTTAAAACAAAAGACTAAAATAACCAATTAAATAGTAAAATGACTCAATTAAGACTCAATTATTGAATTTATTTGTTTGTACAATTGTCCGTCGCTCAAAAATGCGCCTTGTTGTATCAATTGAAAAATAGAACTATTGCGTTCTTCAGTGAATACTTTTTTACCAGTTTTCATTTCGATAGTTTCGGTAAACATATTGTCACTTAACCATTGTAATCCGTCTTTAGTCAAAAAATCAGTTTCCGGAACCAGTGATTTCAACACAATAGATTGTACGTAAGTATCAAAACATTGAAAAAGAAAAATATGATTTTTAGAAAAATGTTCCAAATATTCGGCTCTGCTTAAAACACCTTCCCAAACCAAATCTGAAAAAACATCCAACTCCTGTTCTGCTACTTCTGGTTTTTCTGCTTTTAATGTATCCCATTCGGCTTTGTCAATAGTTTGCGTAGCAAGAAAAGTACTGAATTCTTGATTTAATTCTTCGAATTGCTCTTTGGTTAATCGGGTATATTTCATTCTATATTGTATTTAGATTCTATATTAAACAAAAAAATCCCGACTTTCATCGGGATTTTAATCTATTGTATGTAGAAATTATGCTTTTTCAGCAACGATTTCATAAGCTAATTCAACGATTACATCTCTGTGTAAACGAATGCTTGCAGCATATTTACCAGTACGTTTTACGATACCACTAGTGATGAATTTTCTGTCGATAGCATTTCCTGATTTCTCTAAAGCTTCAGCAATGTCGATGTTAGTAACAGAACCAAAAAGTTTCTCTCCACCTGCTTTTGCAGCAATTTTAATTTCTAATGCTTTCAAAGTTTCAGCTAACGCTTTTGCATCTGCAACTACTTTAGCTTCTTTGTGCGCTCTTTGTTTTAGGTTTTCAGCCAATACTTTCTTTGCAGAAGGTGTAGCTAATTGAGCAAATCCTTGTGGGATTAAGTAATTACGACCGTATCCGTTTTTTACAGTTACTACATCGTCTTTAAATCCTAAATTTTGAACGTCTTGTTTTAAAATCAATTCCATGTTGATGTCCTTTGTTATAGAAGTTAGTCCCGATGAATCGGAACAACAACTGTTATTTTATATTATTTTAATAAATCGGCCACGTATGGCATTAAAGCTAAATGACGAGCTCTTTTTACAGCTACAGATACTTTTCTTTGGTATTTCAATGAAGTTCCTGTTAAACGACGAGGAAGAATTTTCCCTTGCTCATTAACGAATTTCAATAAGAAATCAGCATCTTTATAATCGATGTATTTGATTCCTGATTTTTTGAAACGACAATACTTTTTAGTTTTGTTAGTTTCTATATTTAAAGGAGTAAGATATCTGATATCTCCGTCTTTTTTTCCTGAAGCAGATTGTTGTAATGTTGCCATGATAATTAAGCTTTTTGAGATTTAAGTTTTGCTCTTCTTCTTTCAGCCCAAGAGATAGCATGTTTGTCAAGACTTACAGTTAAGAAACGCATAACTCTTTCGTCACGTCTGAATTCAGTTTCAAAAGCGATAAGAACTTCTCCTGATACTTTAAATTCGAACAAGTGGTAAAAACCAGATTTTTTGTTTTGGATTTCGTAAGCCATTTTTTTCAGACCCCAATCCTCTTTAGACACCATTTCTGCTCCTCTAGACGTAAGAAATTCTTCAAATTTCGTTACTGTTTCCTTTACCTGAACTTCAGATAAAACGGGATTTAAAATGAAAACAGTTTCATAATGATTCATAAATATTTATTTAAATGTTAATTTGGGCGCAAAAGTAATTATTATTTTTTAATAAACAAACATAATTACACTTAATTCGTTGTAATGCAAAAAAAACCGATAAAGATTTGTTTTTCTCATTTAAGCGTACTACATTTACTATCCCAAATCATTAATAATACAATATTATGAAACTAAACTGTGTAGTAGTCGATGATAGTTCTATACAAAGAATGATCATCACAAAGTTAGTAAATAATCATCCAAACTTACACTTAATTGGAGATTTTTCCAATGCCATTGAAGCAAGAGGCTGCATGACCATTCACAATGTGGACTTGATTTTCTTGGACATTGAGATGCCCGTTATAAGCGGTTTCGATTTTTTGGATGGTTTAAAAACTAAACCTCAAATCATCTTCATTACTTCCAAAGCAGAATATGCGATGAAAGCATTTGATTATGATGCTACGGATTACCTACAAAAACCAATTGCCATTGATCGATTCAATGCTTCTGTAAAAAGAGCAATCGATTTGCAAATGTTGCGCTCTGAAACTCACGAAGAAGACGGCGAACACATTTTTATCAAAAGCAATCTTAAAAAGCTAAAAATTTTTACTGCTAAAATCAAATGGATTGAAGCTTTTGGCGATTATGTAAAAGTAGTAACCGAAGACGACAGCAACCTTGTTCTTTCTACAATGAAGTCTTTTGAAAAGGATTTATCGAAAGACAAGTTTGTTAGAGTTCACAAATCCTACATTATTAATATTGATAAAGTAGAACGTTTTAACAGTCGATTTGCCGAAATTGGAGTTACTAAAATTCCATTAAGCCGACATAAAAAAGAAGATTTAGTTAGAGCTTTAGCTATTAACTAATAGAAATCAACATTTACAGACACTTTAATAGCTCTGTATTGTGCAACTGCTTCAAAACTATTCAGCATTTTCTGAATAGTTTTTTTTGTGCCTTGCAATGACTGATTGATTGGGATTTTTATCATTATCGTTCTAATATATTCATTTCGAATTCTAGAAATTGGCGGTTCTTCTGGACCTAAAACTGGAATAGTAAAATTTTGCTTCATTACCTGATACAACCACATCGAACCTTCTTTTAGTTTATCGAAATCACGGTGTTTCAATGTCAGTTTGATGAGTTTGAAATAAGGAGGATAATGATAAATTTGTCGGTCATACAATTGCTCCTTGTACATCCCTTCATAATCATTGCGAACTACTTGTTGAATTGTATTATGATTCACATTGTAAGTTTGAATAATTACTTTTCCTTGCTTTTCGGAACGACCCGAACGACCTGAAACTTGTATCATCATTTGATAACTTCTTTCAAAAGCTCTAAAATCGGGATGATACAGCATATTATCGGCATTCATAATTCCTACCAGACTAACATTATCAAAGTCCAAACCTTTGGCAAGCATTTGAGTTCCTACCAAAATTTCGATTTCTCGATTTTTGAAACTATCAATAATTTTTTCGAAACCAAATTTACCCCGAGTCGTATCCTGATCCATTCGACCAATTTTGGCATTTGGAAACAGCTCTACCAATTCCTGTTGAATTTGTTCGGTCCCAAAACCTTTTGTTGTCAAATCGATACTGGAACACGCATGACAATTAGTTGGTTTAGCCATGGAATAGCCACAATAATGACAACGCAATTGGTTTTTGAATTTGTGATAGGTCAAACTCACATCACATTGTGGACATTGTGGTATATGGCCACAAGTCATACATTCTATAATAGGAGAAAAACCTCTGCGATTTTGAAACAAAATAACTTGTTCACCTAAAGACAAGGCTTTAGAAATATTTTCAATCAAATTATCACTAAAATGACCTGTCATTTTCTTGCGGAAATAATTGTCTTTCAAATCAACCAACTCAATTTCAGGCATTTTGACATTACCATATCTTTGGGTAATTTCCACAAAACCATATTTTCCAGATTGTGCATTAAAATAGGTTTCAATACTTGGAGTTGCTGAACCCAACAAAACTTTTGCTTTATGACTATTTGCCAAAACTATCGAAGCATCACGAGCATGATAACGGGGAGCGGGATCTGCTTGTTTAAAAGTTTGCTCGTGCTCTTCGTCAACAATTACCAATCCTAAATTAGAAAATGGCAAAAACAAAGCCGATCTCGCACCAATGACAATTTGTGCTTTTGGTGAGGCTGTTAATACTTGTTGCCAGACTTCTACCCTTTCGTTATTGCTATATTTCGAATGAAAAACAGCCACTTTATTTCCGAAATAATCTCGCAATCGTCCAACTAATTGAGTTGTCAAAGCAATTTCAGGCAATAAATACAAGACTTGTTTTCCTGTAGCAAGATATTCTTCAATAAGCTTGGTGTAGATTTCAGTTTTTCCGCTGGAACTTACTCCGTGTAACAAGCAAACTTCTTTATTAATAAAACTTTCTTTTATTTGCTCGAAAGCTATTTGTTGAGCATCGCTTAATTGCAAGGCTTCTTCTTTACTTTTTCCTAAAAAATCTACTCGATCTACTTGAAGATGGTATTCTTCGAAAATTTCTTTTTCTATTAAAGTTTTAATGATTGCACCCGTAGAATTAGAAACTTCAATGAGTTTTTTGACTGTAATGGGCTTTTTCTCCGAAGCACTCAATTGGAAATAACTCAAAACAATTTCCTTTTGTTTATTGGCTTTTTTAAGCGTTTCTAATAATTCATTCAAACCTTCATTGGAATCGTATTTGGAATGTAATTTTACGTATCGAATGAGTTTAGGCGTATAAATTTCTTGCACTTCTTCCTGAAGTACTAAAATGTTTTTGTCCACCAATTTTTGAATCACTGGAAAGATATTCTTCTTGTTCAAAATTTTCATTATATCCTGAACTTTTAGAGAACTTTGTTGCTGCAAGGCTTCGTAAACCAAATATTCTTCGTCCGAAAGCAAACTTTCATCCACAAAGCCTTCTTGTTTTTGCGAAATAACTGTTTCGCTTTCCAGCAAAAGTGCCGATGGCATTGCACCACGATACACATCGCCAATAGCACACATATAATAGGTAGCAATCCATTGCCAATGGGCGATTTGAATTTCGGTTACAATGGGTTTTTCATCCAAAATTTGATGAATTTCTTTGGCTTCGTATAAAGTAGGCTGATTTTCATGGGTTTCGATTGCCAAAGCGGTGTAGATTTTACTTTTGCCGAAAGGAACTGCCACTCGCATTCCTTTTTGGATATAATTATACTCGGCTTCCAAAATACTATACGTAAAGGTTTTGGCTAGCGACAACGGTAAAATTACTTCAACGAAATACATTGTGATTTTTTTATTAAAAAATTAATTCTGTGCTTCTCCTAATAATTAGGATTCCTTTTTTTCTCTTAATTTTTTTATAGAAGCATTCAACTCAAAACCCAAAAGTAATATGGCGCAGTTGATCCAAATATAAAACATCACAATCAATAAGGTTCCAATAGAACCATATAGTTCATTGTATTTTGAAAATCGCAATACCCAAATCCCAAATCCATAGGAATCTAAAATAATTAGAATGGTCGTAAAAACAGAACCTATAGAAATAAACGCTCTCGTTTTGTCACGTTTTGTTCCGAACTTAAAAAGTATGGATATAGTAATAAGAATCATAAATATGACAGACACATACCTTCCCAAACTAATTAATGGAATTCGATCACTCAACACATCTTGGATGATTGTTTTTTGTATTAAAACTTCAAAAACAACAATGATAGCAACGGTTACTAACAATAGAAACGACAAAACCAAAGACATTCCTAAAGCCACAATATATTGACGCAAAAAACCTCTTTTAACAATCACATGTTTGGAAGACTCAAAGCCTCCTAAAATTCCATTCAATCCATTTGCCATTAAGAAAATAGACAAGAAAAAACCGGTAGATAACAATCCTGAATGACTATTATTCAAAATATCATCAATAATAGTAGCAATGGCATCATACGTATTTGGCGGAACTCCATCCTTTACAAACTCCAAAAAATCGTCCTGAAAACCCTGAATAGGAATATAAGGAATTAGGTTTAAAATGAATAAAGCAAAAGGAAATAACGACATGAAAAAACTAAATGCAATAGCACTTGCGTGATACGAAAACGCACTTTTTGCAATTCCCTCGGCATAAAATTCCAACAAATCATACAACGATTTGCCTTCTAACCACGATAGTTTTATCTTTTTTAAAGGACGAACTAAATTGCGTAATACCGGAATTGTTTCAATTTTAGCTTCTATTTCTTTGCTCATCTTTTTTGAATTTAAAAAGCTTTCAAACTCAAATCCATATTATAAATGGAATGTGTCAATGCTCCAGAAGAAATGTAATCGACTCCACATTCTGCATAAGATCGAATAGTATTTTCGTTGATATTTCCAGAAGATTCCGTTTGACATTTATTCCCAATTAATTCAACTGCTTTTCGGGTATCTTCATAATTAAGATTGTCTATCAAAATTCTATGAATTCCATCACTTTTCAAAATCTCTTCAACTTCTTCCAGATTTCTTGCTTCTACAATAATTTTTAGGTCCAAATTATTTTCTTTGAGATAGGTTTTAACTTTAGCAATTGCCAAAGTAATTCCACCCGCAAAATCGTTATGATTGTCTTTGAGCATAATCATATCATAAAGCGCAAAACGATGATTTTCACCTCCGCCTATTTTCACTGCCCATTTTTCGCAAGCCCTGAATCCTGGAGTTGTTTTGCGAGTATCCAAAATCTTTGTATTTGTTCCTTGGAGCAAATCTACGTATTTCTTGGTTTTGGTCGCAATAGCACTCATTCGTTGCATCGAATTCAACAACAAACGTTCTGCTTTCAAGATTGACTGCGAACTTCCTTCAACATGAAAAACTACATCTCCTTTTTTTACAGGAGTTCCGTCTTGAATAAACGTTTCCATTTGCAAATCAGGATCCACATATTCGAGAATCATTTTAGCAAAATCTACTCCAGCAATAATACCATCTTCTTTGACTAATAATTTTGCTTTTCCCTTTGCTGATGATGGAATACAGGCTAAAGAACTATGATCACCTTCACCAATATCTTCTCGTATTCCGTTTTGTATTATGATTTGTAATTCGTTTTCGAATTGTATTTTGCTTATCATTTTTTAGAAGAAATTTAAAGTAGGCTAAAGTAGAATTTATTTTGTGTATTTAAAAATTTGTATTCCATCTTATTTTGAAAAATTAGAGACACATTCAAATAACAAATCTTATTTTCAAAAACAAACTTCAGTCATATTCTATATAAAAAAAAGGAGTGTAAATGTCAATATTTTACAAACAAAATAAAACCTTAAACCCATAAGTCTTTAATTTGTTTGCACTTCACTCAAAATTAATTTGTTTTGTTTTTTTTTAGTTTAAAAATCATCATCTTTGTAATCCTAAATTCAATAACAAAAGACTTACAAACTAACTTAAACACAATTTTCTTTATTAAAAGTTATGATATACACAAAAAAGAAATATTATATTGCAAAATGAACAAAAAATGAATTAAAAAAGCATTGCTAATTAAAATTTAAAAATTACTTTTGCGTAATCGATTACATTACACCCTAATTATTATGATAAACTATAGCTCTAGATACGCCTCTAGCCCACAAGCAGTAAAAGAATACAACACAGCACAATTAAGATCTGAATTCTTAATTGATAATTTGATGAAAGAAGGAGAAATCACTCTAACCTACTCTCATTATGACCGATACATAGCAGGTTCTGCCACACCAACAACACCACTAACACTTGAAACTATCGATCCTTTAAAATCTAGTTATTTTTTAGAAAGAAGAGAAATGGGAATCATCAATGTGGGTGGAAATGGTTCTGTAGTTGTTGACGGAACTACTTATGATTTAGGATTCAAAGATGCTTTGTATATTGGAAGCGGAAATAAAGAAGTAATTTTCAAAAGTGATGATGCAAAAAATCCAGCGAAATTTTACATCAACTCTGCTCCTGCACACACCACTTATCCTACCAAAAAAGTAAGTTTGGCAGAAGCTAATAAATTGCAATTGGGCACAATGGAAACAGCTAATCACCGTACGGTAAGCCAAATGATTATTGGCGGAATTGTTACTACTTGCCAGTTGCAAATGGGAATGACCGAATTGAAACCAGGAAGCGTTTGGAATACTATGCCAGCTCACGTTCACGATCGCAGAATGGAAGTTTATTTCTATTTAGACATTCCAGAAAACCAAGCGGTTTGTCACTTTATGGGAGAACCACAAGAAACAAGACACATTTGGATGAACAATCATCAAGCGGTTATTTCTCCACCATGGTCTATTCACTCTGGTGCTGGAACTTCAAATTATACTTTTATTTGGGGAATGGCTGGAGAAAATCTAGACTACGGAGATATGGATGTTTGTAAAATAACCGAATTAAGATAACCCATGAATTTATTTAATTTAAAAGGAAAAAGAGCCCTTATCACTGGAGGAACTCATGGTTTAGGATTAGCCATGGCTGAAGGTCTTGCTCAAGCTGGTGCCGAACTTGTAATTACAGGAACAACACCTTCTAAAATGGAAGATGCTCTAGCTTATTACAAAAGCAAAGGCTACACCGCTGCAGGTTATATTTTTGATGTAACTGATGAAAAAGCGGCTGCCGAAAATGTAGAATTAATCACAAAAGAATTAGGAGCAATCGACATCTTGATTAATAATGCAGGGATTATTAAAAGAGAATTGGCTATCACAATGCCCGTAAGTGATTTTAGACAAGTAATCGAAGTGGATTTAGTTGGACCATTTATTATGTCGCAATTAGTAGCGAAACAAATGATCGAACGTCAATCAGGGAAAATTATCAATATTTGTTCTATGATGAGCGAATTGGGTAGAACAAACGTTTCTGCTTATGCTGCTGCAAAAGGCGGATTGAAAATGTTGACGCGCAATCTAGCTACGGAATGGGCAAAATACAACATTCAAGTAAACGGAATTGGACCAGGTTATTTTGCTACTTCGCAAACAGAACCGATTCGTGTAAACGGAAATCCTTTTAACGAATTCATCATCAGCAGAACACCTGCTGGTCGTTGGGGAGATCCTGAAGATTTGGCTGGAGCAACTGTATTCTTGGCTTCGGAAGCCAGTAAATTTGTTAACGGACAAGTTATTTATGTTGATGGTGGAATCTTGGCTACCATTGGTAAACCATCAAATGAAAATTAATATTTTAAGTAAATTATAATGAGCACTTTTATAAACGATAACTTTTTATTAGAGAACAAATTTGCAGAAGAGTTGTATCACAATTATTCTAAAAATCAACCTATTATAGATTATCACAATCACTTGAATCCTCAATTTATTGCCGAGGATAAAATTTTCGAAAACATCACACAAGTTTGGATTAACGGAGATCACTACAAATGGCGTGCGATGCGTACTTTGGGAATCAATGAGCAGTTCATCACAGGAAATGGTTCTGATAAAGACAAATTCCTAAACTGGGCAAAAACTGTTCCGTACACGATGCGTAATCCTTTGTACCACTGGACGCATTTAGAATTAGCTCGTTATTTTGACATCACCGACTTATTAAACGAAAAATCAGCAAAAAGCATTTACGAACAAGCATCGGCTAAAATAAATTCTGCCGAATACAGCACTAGAAACTTATTGACTAAAGTTAATGCTGAATTTGTTTGTACTACTGAAGATCCAATTGATACTTTAGAATGGCACCAAAAATTAGCCGTAAGCGATTGCAAAACTCAAGTGAGTACTGCTTTCCGTCCTGATAAAGCCATCTTAATTTCGAATGATGGGTATAACGAATACATTGACACATTAGGTCAAGTTGCTGGTATAAACATCGAAACTTATTCAGATTTATGTTCGGCTTTGAGAAACAGAATTGAATATTTTACTAAAAATGGTTCTAAACTTTCGGATCATGGTTTAGACCAAATTTACTTCGAAAGCTATACGGAAACTGAAGTAAACGCAATTTTCAAAAAGAAAAGAGAAAAAGCAACTTTGACTAACGAAGAAGCTTTGAAATTCCAAAGTGCTATTTTAGTATATTTATGCGAAACCTACCATGAATTTGGATGGGTACAGCAATTTCACTTGGGAGCATTAAGAAACAACAATGCTAGGATGCACAGTATTTTAGGTCCTGATACAGGATGGGATTCTATTGGAGATTATCCTCAAGCGCAAAAATTATCTGGTTTCTTGAACTCATTAGATACTAAAGATAAATTAACAAAAACAATCATTTACAACTTGAATCCTGCGGACAACGAAGTAATGGCTACCATGATTGGTAACTTCAACGACGGAAGTGTTAAAGGGAAAGTTCAATTTGGTTCAGGATGGTGGTTTTTAGATCAAAAAGATGGTATGACAAAACAATTGAACGCATTATCAAATATGAGTTTAATTAGCTGTTTTATCGGAATGTTGACCGATTCAAGAAGCTTCTTATCTTTCCCAAGACACGAATATTTCAGACGTATTCTTTGTAATCTTTTAGGAGATGAAATCAAAAGAGGCGAATTGCCAAACGACATGGAATGGATTGGTAAAATGGTATCTGACATCAGTTATAATAATGCCAAAGAATATTTCAATTTCCCTGCAAAAGGATTAATTAAGTAAAAACACCATAAAAATCAGCAACCTCTAAAGTTGTTGATTTTTATATTTTAAAATAATAACAAGATAAAAAATGGAAAAATTAAATAGAAAAAGCCAAGGATTAGAAAAGAAGTTTCCAATTAAAGTGGTACAATTTGGAGAAGGTAATTTCTTGAGAGCTTTTGTGGATTACGCTTTTCAAAGATTAAATAATGAAGTTGATTTTAATGCTGGAATTGCGATGGTTCAGCCATTGGCAGGTGGTATGGTAAACATGATTAACGACCAAGACGGTCTTTATACCTTGTTTATGAACGGAATCAAAAAAGGGGAGAAAATTCAAGACATTCAGTTAATTACTAATATTGTAAAAGGAATCAATCCTTATACTGATTTTGCTGATTATTTAGCTTTAGCCAAAGAAGAAGAATTGCAATTTATTGTTTCAAACACTACTGAAGCAGGAATTGAATTCGTAGGAACGGATACGCCTGATATGCAGCCACCAACTTCATTTCCTGCAAAATTAACGGTTTTATTACACGAAAGATTCAAACATTTTAATGGAGATGCTGCTAAAGCTGTGACGATCATTCCTTGCGAATTGATTGATTACAATTCAGAAGCATTGAAAAAATGTATCTTACAATATTGCGAATTATGGAAATTAGAAGAAGCATTTGTAACTTGGGTTTCTGATGCTTGTACGTACCACAGTACTTTGGTTGACAGAATTGTTCCAGGATATCCAAGAGCTGAAATTGATGATTACAACAGTAAATTAGATTATCAAGATAATTTAATTGTTGCTGCGGAACCATTTTTCCTTTGGGCAATCGAAGGAGGTGATGATTTGAAAGCAAAACTACCATTCCATAAAACAGATTTGAATGTAAAAATTGTTGACGATATTCGTCCTTTCAAAATGATTAAAGTTCGTATTTTGAATGGTGCACATACCGCAATGGTTCCTGTTTCTCTTTTATTTGGAAACAAATTAGTAATGGAAACTGTTAATGGAGGTTTTACAGGACCGTTTGTAGATAATGTTATCAGCGAAATTAGTGAAACGCTTCCAATGGATAAAAACGAAATTACTGCTTATGCTGAAGAGGTAATGGATCGTTTTAAAAATCCATTTATCAAACACG
The DNA here is from genome assembly GCF_027111355.2 of Flavobacterium eburneipallidum. Taxonomy (NCBI): domain Bacteria; kingdom Pseudomonadati; phylum Bacteroidota; class Flavobacteriia; order Flavobacteriales; family Flavobacteriaceae; genus Flavobacterium; species Flavobacterium eburneipallidum. The sequence continues at coordinate 1,819,381 of NZ_CP114291.2, read as the reverse complement.
CTTTGGCTGATATTGCTTTAAATTCTATCTCAAAATTCAAAGTAAGAGTTTTACCTAGTTTATTAGGATATTATAATGCGAAAAAAGAACTTCCTACTAGTTTAACTTTTTCATTAGCTTGTTTAATCCAGTTCTACAAAGGAACTTGGAACAACGAAGCTTTACCCGTAAAAGATACTCCGGAATTAGTTGAAGCATTTAAAAAAGCTTGGGAATTAGAAAATTTAGATTCAGTTGTGGCTACAGTTTTAGCTAACACCGACTTCTGGGGAGAAGATTTAACAAAAATTAACGGTTTATCAGAAGCATTAGTAGTAGCTTTAACTGAAATTGAAGCTAACGGAATTGAAAAAGGCTTTGCTAATTTCAGCTCAAAAAACTAATTAAAACTTTTTTAAAATTTATAATATCATGCAAAAGAAATTAATAAAAGTAGATCCTTCGGATAATGTGGCTGTAGCATTAGTAAACCTAACTGCTGGAGAAAAAATCACTTTTGAAGGAGAAGATGTTTTAGTATTATCGGATACTAAAATGAAGCACAAGATTGCAATGGTGGATTTTGAGCCTGGAGACAAAATCTATATGTACGGTGTAATCGTAGGTAAAGCTAGCCAAAAGATTGCTAAAGGTGATGTTATTGCTACGACTAATGTAAAACACGAAAGCGCAAAAGTTTCAGGAAAAACAGAAACTATCGGTTGGACTGTACCTGATGTATCGAAATGGAAAGATAGAACTTTTATGGGATACCATAGAACAGACGGACAAGTAGGAACTGAAAATGTTTGGTTGTTTTTTCCATTAGTTTTTTGTGAAAACAGAAACATTGAAATCTTAAAAGGTATTTTCGAAAAAGAATTGAAAAAACCAAAAGAAAACGATTACCAATTGTTACTTCGTTCTTTGGTAAATTCTGAAAAAGGTGCTGAAGACGCAGTTGCAAAATCAACTGAAGTTGATTTGTTTGAAAACATTGAAGTAAAATTCATCCAGCATCAAGGTGGTTGTGGTGGAATTCGTCAAGATTCACACTCCTTGGCTAAATTGTTGGCTGGATACGTAAACAATCCAAACGTGGCGGGTGCTACTGTTTTGAGTTTAGGTTGTCAAAACTTGCAAATCTCGATTTTTCAAGATGCAATGAAAGCTATTAATCCAAACAGCGACAAACCTGTTTTGATTTACGACCAACAACAAATTGGAACTATCGAAGAAATGTTGAGTACTGTAGTAAAAGATTCTTTCGCTGCAATCAAAGAAGCTAATAAAATTAAAAGAACTCCTACTCCATTGTCAAAATTAACAATCGGTTTAGAATGTGGTGGTTCTGATGGATTCTCTGGAATTTCGGCTAACCCAACATTAGGTGTTTTATCTGATAAATTGGTTGCATTAGGAGGAACTACTATTCTCTCTGAATTCCCAGAATTATGTGGTGTAGAGCAAGAATTAGTAAACCGTTGTGTAGATGACAAAGACGGAAAGCGTTTCTTGGAATTAATGCAATGGTATGAAAAAACAGTTGTAGATGCAGGTTCAGGGTTCGACATGAATCCATCTCCAGGAAACATCAAAGACGGTTTAATTACTGATGCAATGAAATCTGCTGGTGCTTCCAAAAAAGGAGGAACTTCTCCAATTGTAGGTGTTTACGATTATGGAGAATACATCAACGAGCCTGGATTTACTTTATTATGTACCCCTGGAAATGACGTGGAATGTACAACTGCAATGGTAGGTTCTGGAGCAAACATGGTATTGTTTACAACAGGATTAGGAACTCCAACAGGAAACCCAATTGCACCAGTTGTAAAAGTATCTTCAAACACTCAATTGGCTACAAAAATGTCTGACATTATCGATTTTAACACAGGTGGAATTATCACAGGTGAAAAATCAATTGAAGAGACAGCAGACGAAATGTTAGAATTCATTATCAATGTAGCAAGTGGAGATATCAAAACTAAAGCAGCAATATTAAATCAAAACGATTTTATTCCTTGGAAAAGAGGAGTTTCTTTGTAAAAAGAAATTGATTTTGAAACATAAAAAAAGGTGTGAATTAAATTTTCACACCTTTTTTTTGTTTTAAAGGGTAATGTGGTCAAAAATAGTTGTTAATTTTTTATTTTAGAATCATAAAAACTAAAAGAAATACTAATATTCTCATCACATCTTTCTAATTTGAGCAGTAAAAAAAACCGCCTCATATTTTATTATGAGACGGCTTTCTTTAATAAACAAATAACAAATTAATTAAAATAACCTGGGTTTTGCCAAGCATTCTTTTGCTCTGTTGTCAAATTTGTTCCATCAGCATTTAACAAACCATCAATGAAGGATTGTGGAATTGGACGCAATTCATGTTTGTTTGCAGTAATATTTGTTCTTGCTTCAGGGTTAAATGCTTTTGCACGAGCAATTAATGTTCCTGTACGAGATAAAGTCTCCCAACGTTGCCATTCACCTAGTAACTCACGAGTACGTTCGTTAAGGATAAAGTGCAATGCACGTTGATAGTTACTAGAAGCTCCAATTTGTGTAATAATAGCTTCGTCTTCAGGAGGTAAGTTAGCTGGAAATGTGCTTAATGTCAAATTAGATGCTGCTGTAGTAACAGGTTGTGTTGGGTTAGACAAATAATAGGTATTCATATTCAAATTTGAATTGATATAATTTGTTGCGTTTGCACCTGTATTCAAAGCATTAGTAGCAAATGCTTGAGAACCGTCACTATAGTAAGACCTGTTTTCACCATTTTTCCATTGCGCACGAGCACGAACCACATTGATGTCAGCCATTGCATTACCATATTCTCCTAAACGAACATAACATTCAGCTCTTACCAAATAAGTTTCTCCTAGACGAGCCATAGTTACATCACGACGAGAATCTCCTCTTTCTGCCTGACGAGATCCATCATCAGTCTTATTAATACCAGCAAAGAAATTACAAATAGGTTGATTCTTAAAGTTGGGCGCAACATACGTTCCATTTTGGTACAACACTAATGAATTAGGTGATGACTGCCCTACTTTTGTTGTCAAAGAACCAGAGGTTGGCGTTTGACGAGATCCAACAGTCCAATTTGGCAAACGACTAAAATCATCTTTCCATGTTGGGTTTTGAATTGCAGCTCCAAAAGTATATCCGTTGTAGGTATTGTCATTTTTTGTATTCAAGATCATAACTATAGCCGGATCTCCTAGAGCAAGTCCTCTAGAATTAGGAGCTATAATAGTATTAGCTCCATAAACCGTTTTGAAAGTTTTCCACATACGAGCATCATTTACGTGGTTGAAAACAGCATAACTGTATTCTGTTGGTCGACAACGTTGAAAATCCATACTTCCAATCCATACTCCACGTCTTACCCAACCTCCTGCAAAGCTTGAAAATTGAGGGGCAAAATAGTTGTAAGTTCTGTTTCCAAAACGACCATTTGTAATAGGATCTGCATTATGACCAGCAGCCATTAAGATTTCATCTCGTTGTTCAGCAGCAGAATCTACTCCTGTCCAGTTGGCATATAAATCACTGTAATTACTAGTCAAAGGACCACGTGCCGTAATTGCATAAGTACAAGCTGCGATAGCTTCTTTTAAATCAGCATCTTTATATGAACTGTTCCAAGCATCATTGCGTTCAGAAGCACGGAACAATAACGATTTAGCTAAAAAGTGAGCTGCAGTAGCTTTAGTCCAAGTAACTCCTTTTCCATACGTATAAATTTCACCTTGAAAAAGATTGTAAGCATTACGGAAATCAGAAATTACTTGTTCCCAACACTGTTCTTCAGTTGAACGAGTAAAATTACGCACTACCCCTACAACAGGCGCAGTCTGTAAAACTACACCTCCATATTGAGCCGTAAGACGATAGTAGTTGTATCCGCGCAAGAAATAAGCATGAGCCAAGCAACGGTTTCTTATAGCTAAGTCTGAAATTTTATCAGCATTTGCTATTATAAGATTTGCAGAAGAAATACCATAATACATTTGATTCCAAAGATCTTCTGGTCCAGTAGCATTTCCATTAGCAGCTCCTAAAGCTGTAGTTGCTCTAAAAGGCGTTAATCGTCTGTCATAAGTATTCCATAATTCATTTGTTAAATCATTAGCATTGGTAAACTCATCTGTACCATAAAGTGTGATTCCATATGACCATTCAAAACCAAAATGCCATCTGATGTTTCCGTATAAAGAAACCGTTAATGCTTGAAGTCCTTCGGGAGTTTGAAAATAATCTGCCGTGTATCGATTTGATTGTTCTTCATCAAGGAAATCTTTTGAACAGGATCCAAAAGATAATCCTGTTAGGATAAGAAGACCAATTCCTATATTTTTAAATTTATTCATTTTTACTATATTTTAATGTTATTACTTTATAATTCGTTATAACTTATTTGTGTTAAAATCCAACTTCAACTCCCATAACAAAACTACGGTTGAAATAAGTGGCACTTGTATCAAAATCATACCAATCTACAGATTGATATATACTACCTGGATTTACAGCCTGTGCATACAATTTCAGATTAGCAAATCCAATTTGAGAAGCAAGATCTTTTGGAAAGTTATATCCTAGAGAAATGTTACGAATTTTTACGAATGATGCTTTTGTAAATCCAAGAAGTCCTGAATAAGCATCTTGTGATCCTGAAGAAGCTTGACCTAAAATTGGTTTTTGGAATTCAGCATCAGTATTAGTAGGTGTCCAATAATCCGTTTCACGTTGATTACTACGACCCGTTAACGCCTCTCCTCCTAATGAAGCCGTATACCCCATACGTCCATAAAGATTTATTCCTAATTCAAATCCTTTGTAATCAAAGGTATTGTTCCATCCCATTGTCCAATTCGGATTACTGTTACCAACAACTACACGATCAGTAGCATCCATTTTGTAATCACCGTTTTGATCTTTAGGTCTTACATTACCTGGAGTAAAGTTATAACCATTTGCTTTCCAAAGAACCATTTCGGCTAAATCTTCTGGTGTATTTTGCCACATACCTTCATTATCAAAACCATATCGAACTGCTATGGATTGTCCAATAAACCATGAGTTGTCTGGCATATCATTCTTACCATAAGCTAATCCATCTATTCTATCTTTTTGCCAAGCACCATTTAAGTTGGTCTCCCATGTAAACCCACCTTTAGTCTCTATTGGTGTGAAATTAAGGGTAACTTCAACTCCTTTGTTACTAGTTTTACCAACATTGGCATAAGTATTAGGATATCCAAGAATTGTTGGAATCGCAACTAACATCAACAAATCATCAGTATTTGATTTGTAAAGTTCAATACTACCATTAATTCTATTTTTGAAGAAACCAAAATCTATTCCAAGATTATATTGTGTTGTAACTTCCCATCCTAAAGTAGGATTAGGCATAGCCACTAAATCGCCTGGAGCTGTGTAATATGGTTCATTTGTAGTAAATCCAATTTGATTGGACTGCCCATTAAAAGGGAGTAAAATATCATTAATGGCGCCTTTTGTTGCATAAGGATCTATAGATGAGTTACCTACTGTTCCCAATCCAAAACGAAGTTTTAAATTATCAACCCAAGTAACTTTTTTAAGAAATTCTTCTTGATCCAAACGCCAAGCTAAAGCAGCTGATGGAAAAAAGTCCCATTTATGTCCATCTGCTAATTGAGAAGCACCATCCCAACGACCTGACATGGTTAACAAATATCGGTTATCATAACCATAAGTAAAACGTGCCATATAAGAATTAAGTTGACGTTTTACAACATCAGATCCCATACTAGGACTATTGTTAGGATTACTTAAATCAATATCTCCAAAAGCATTCCATAAGAAAGAAGAGTTCGTAATATTACTAGCACTCATAGTAGAACTTTCTATATTCCAAGCCGATGCCGTTTGCAGCAAAGTAGCTCCTACTTTATGTTTGTCAGCAAAAGTTCTATCATAAGTCAACATATTGTCAAAAGTCCATGAGAAATCACGATTATTGTTAAGACGTGCAAAGTTTCTTCCTGCAGTACCATTTGAATTGATTCTATGTGATGAAGTTCCATCAATATAAACACCTTCTCTCCAATGACGAAAATCAGGACCGAAACTTACTTTATAACTCAAGCCTTTCATTGGACTAGTTATTTTACCTATATCAAAAGTAGCAGAGAAGTTCCCTAAAATACGCATGGTTTGAGACAATTGAGTGCTTTTTTTCCATTCGTCCATAATAGTATAAACACCTGTTTCGCCACCTGGATTAATAACTAAATTACCATTAGCATCATAAGGAACAGCAATGTTAAAAACAGATTTTGCTGCTCCATAAATTGCATTCGGAACAGAACCACTACGTCCACCTAGAGTTGACATACCAAAATCTTGTTCGCTCCAAGAAACATTCAAAGAGCTATTGAACTTAAACCAATCTACAGGAGTTATATTATTACTAATCTTTGCTGTATAACGATCATAAGTTTGTCCCCTTTGAGTCCCTTCGTTACTTAAATAACCAATTGACCCGTAGGTATTTACTTTTTCAGAACCTCCACTAGCACTAATAACGTGTTCATTCATAATACCTGTTTGAGTAACAAAATCTGTCCAGTCTGTATTAGTAACTTTAGAAGGATCCCATGTTCCACTTGCCCATCCTTTCAAGACATTATCCCTTGATGTTTGACCGTCAAGAGCACTATCGAAAAGAATTCTGTCATTTGCTAAAGTTGGTGAATCAGGGTGAGGGTATAGAGTAGGATTAAGGTTGTAAGCAGCCCAACGTCTAAAAGTTACATAATCTCCAGCATTCATTGCTGGTGCACGATCTACAATATCAGTTGTACTGATTGTACCTGCATAATTCAATGTAAATTGGCCTGATTTACCTTGCTTAGTAGTAACAATAATTACCCCATTAGCTCCACGAGAACCATAAATAGCAGTTGCGGAAGCATCTTTCAATACATCAATAGATTCAATGTCTCTTGGATTAAGAGTTTCAATAGAAGATGACGATAATAATGGCACCCCATCAACAACATAAAGAGGACTGCTACTAGCTGTTAAGGAACGTTGACCACGAATACGAACAGTTCCTATTTGTCCGGGACGTTCGTTTGTTGTAATATCAACACCTGCTGCTTTACCTTGTAAAGCCTCCAGAGCATTATTTACTGGTCGTGAAGTCAGCTCTTCAGCACTAACTCTTGCAATAGCTCCTGTTACATCCGATTTTTTTACAGTTCCGTACCCTACAACTACAACTTCATTTAGTTGAGCTACATCGTCTGTAAGAATTGCATTCTCTACTCCAGTTGTTCCAACAGTTTTTTCTACTGTTTTAGAGCCTGTAGCACTAAACACTAATACTTGCCCCGGAGCAGCAGGTATCGAGTATTTACCATCAATATCAGAACTAACACCTGTTGAAGTGCCTTTAACAATTACATTTACTCCAGGAATAGGAAATCCTGAAATATCTGTAATTGTACCTTTAACAACTTTGTTCTGCGCATAACCCGATACATGAAATAATGTAAACAAGGCTATAACCAGCAAAAGGCTAAATTTGTTTTTCATAAAAAGTTAAATTAAGTTAATTATTTAGTTAATCAAATTTATCCATATAGAATAGCTACAGCATCCTGTAGCATCCTGTTAATTATCAATAACTTATATATCACTTTACTTTTTTTCACTCAAAGAAATCCCCAACCCCTTGATTCACAATACAAAAATGCCACAAAAGTAGAAATTGTAATATCTAAATTTTAACATATCTATTTATTTGTATTTTTTATTTTTTTGAACTTAAAATTAAATATTATTTAAAAAAAAGGCATACTTATTGATTAACGATTGTTTTGAATTACACAAAAAACAGGACGCAACAGGATAGCGATTTCACAAACAACTAATACTTTTACTTTATTGCTATTAATACAACAATAAAATAAGTTTTATAACACAAAAAACCACATTCGTCATACTATTGAATTCCCTATAAATGAAACATAACAAACAATCCTCTTTCATAGCATTAGCAATTTTACTTGCTTGCAACGCTTTTGCTCAAGAAACTACACCTTCTCCTTGGCCAAAATCAACCAATACCAATCAACCATGGGCTCGCTGGTGGTGGATGGGAAGTGCTGTGGACAAACCTAATTTAAAGAAAAGTTTAATCGATTTTCATAAAGTAGGAATTGGCGGTGTCGAAATCACTCCTATATATGGTGTAAAAGGAGAAGAAAACAATTTTATCGATTTTCTTTCTCCAAAATATTTAGAAATGCTTGATTATACCATAAAAACTGCTGATAGTTTACACATGCAGGTGGATATGGTTTTAGGAACAGGTTGGCCTTATGGTGGTTCTCATGTTACTTTACCACACGCAGCTACCAAATTAATTGTAGAAAAATACCAAGTCAAAAAAAACGAAACCTTTGACAAAAGCATTGTTGTAGAAAATAAAAAAGAAAAAACACCAGCAGAACTTTTATATGTTGTAGCGTATGGAAATGATGGTTCGTATGTAAATCTTACTAATCAATTAAAAAACGATCCGATAAAAGTAAATGACAAAGGAATTGATGGAACAACAGTTTCAATACCATCCTCAGCAAAACCCAATCAACTAAAATGGAAAGCTAAAAAAACAGATTATACGATTTATGCTGTTTTTAGTGGCAAAACTGGTCAACAAGTTAAAAGAGCAGCTCCGGGCGGAAGCGGTTATACATTAGACCATTATTCTGACGAAGCATTAAATGATTATGTTGTTCCGTTTGACAAAGCATTCAAAGGACGTGAAGGAAAAATTAGAGCTATTTTTAACGACAGTTATGAAGTTTATGGAACGGATTTTACCCCTAAATTTTTCGAAGAATTCCAAGCCAGAAGAGGGTATGATTTAAAACAACAATTACCTCGTTTACTAAACGAAACTGATGACGCTATCAGTAATAGAATAAGAAGTGATTACCGACAAACCCTATCCGATTTATTATTGAATAAATTTGACAAAAATTGGACGAAATGGGCAAATAACAAAGGCTCCAAAACCAAATTACAAGCCCATGGATCTCCAGGAAATTTAATTGACTTATACGCATCTGCTGATATTCCAGAATGCGAAACTTTTGGCTCTATGCCTTTTGATATTCCAGGTTTTAGACGCGAAAAAGAAGACGTTCGTGAAGGTGATGCCGATGCCGTAATGTTGAAATTCTCTTCATCTGCTGCTCATATTTCAGGAAAACCATTGGTATCTTCAGAAACTTTTACATGGTTGCGTGAGCATTTCAAAACCGCTTTATCACAATGCAAGCCTGAAGCCGAAGATTTGATGCTAAACGGAATCAATCATATTTTTCTTCACGGTTCTACCTATTCGCCTGAAAGAGCCGTTTGGCCGGGATGGCAATTTTACGCATCAGTAAATTTTAATGCTAATAATAACATTTGGGAAGATGCTCCTTCCTTGTTTTCGTATATTGCCAACTGCCAATCAATGTTACAACAAGGAAAACCTGACAATGAAATATTGTTGTACTGGCCAATTTTTGACACTTGGGACAAATACCAAAAAGGCACTTTATTTTTTGAATATAAAATCCATTCATTATCACAATGGTTGCACGGAACTGCTTTTTATGACAGTACCAGAAACCTTATGAAAAAAGGATATGGAGTCGATTTTATTTCTGATAATTTCATTTTAGAAGCCAAAGTGATTGACGGAAAAATCATTTTACCAGGTGGAACTTTCAAATCATTAGTGATTCCTGCTTGCCAAAAAATGCCTTTGGCTACTTTGCAAAAACTAATCGAATTACAAAAAGCAGGAGCTAAAATCATCTTTGAAGGCTTACCAGAATCGGTTCCTGGATTTAATGAGTTTCAAAAACAAGAAGCCGAAATGAAAGCGCTTTTAGCATCTAACAAAGAATTAGTTCAACCTACTTCGGATATTTTCAAAACTCTAGAAGAAGCTCAAATCTATCCTGAAACATTAGTTAATACTGGTTTAAAATACATCAGAAGAAATGTGGATGGCGAAAAAGTGTATTATCTAGTAAACCACACGCCTCAAACCATTGATACTTTTATTCCGATAGAAGTTGGTAACAAAGAAGTAATAATTTTTGACCCTTTAAACAGAGATTTTGGAAATGCAATCGTTCAAAAATCGGCCAAAAACACTTTGGTCAAAATAAAAATAGAACCAGGACAATCGTACTTTTTGAAAACTGAAAATACAGCTTCGCAAAAAAAATGGAATTATTTTGAACCTGTTGCAGCTTCTATTCCGTTAAAAGGAAATTGGAAAATCAATTTTGATAAAGGTGGACCAGAATTGCCTCCAACTGCAACCGTTTCTACTTTAGAGTCTTGGACAAAATTAAGTCCGCAAGCCGAAGCTTTTTCAGGAAGCGCAACTTATACCTTGCAATTTGATAATCCAAATAGCAAAACTGAAAATTGGCAATTGAATTTAGGCGATGTTCGCGAAAGTGCTAAAGTGTGGATTAATGACGTTTATGTTGGAACAGCTTGGTCAGTTCCTTATCAATTGAATCTTGGTAAATTAAAATCAGGAAAAAACACTTTAAAAATTCAGGTAACCAATCTTTCTGCCAACAGAATTCGCAACAAAGAATTAAAAGGCGAAGAATGGAAAATATTCTACGAAATCAATATGGTTGACAAAGATTATAAAAAATTCGACGCTACAAAATGGGCTCCAATGCCTTCGGGATTATTAGGTCCAATTACAATTACACCTTTAAAACAACAAAATTAATTACTAAACAACGATACTCAAAAATGAAAAAGTTAGTTTTATTTTTCGCTATAGCCTTAATTACAGCTACAAAATCGAATGCACAACAGCCATTCGATAAAAAATTAGTGCTAAAACAAATGATGCTTGCCAATGATTATTTCATGCAAAAATGGCCAGAAACTGGTAAAACAATTATTACTAACAAAGAACGCCCAAGTAATATTTGGACACGTGGCGTTTATTATGAAGGACTAATGGCTTTGCATGAAATTTTCCCGAAAGAAGCCTATTACAAGTATGCTTACGATTGGGCTGAATTTCACAAATGGGGATTTAATGGCGGAAATACCACCCGCAATGCCGATAACTATTGCGCTGCACAAACCTATATTGACTTGTACAAATTAGAACCAGATGCAAAAAAATTAAAAAACACAAAAGCCAATATGGACATGCTTTTGAATACGCCTCAACTAGACGATTGGTCTTGGATTGATGCTATTCAAATGGGAATGCCAGTTTTTGCTAAAATGGGTGTTCTTGAAAAAGACAACCGTTATTTCGAAAAAATGTATGAAATGTACATGTATTCCAGAAATAATCATGGCGATCACGGACTTTACAACCCAAAAGATGGCTTGTGGTGGCGTGATGCCGATTTTGATCCTCCGTACAAAGAACCAAACGGCGAGGATTGTTACTGGAGCCGTGGAAATGGTTGGGTAATTGGCGCTTTGGCAAAAGTGCTGACCATTATTCCAGAAAATGCACCTCACAGAGCACAATATGTTAATGATTTAAAAGCAATGGCAGCCGCTTTAGTAAAAGTACAACGTCCTGATGGTTTTTGGAATGTAAGTTTACACGATTCAACACATTTTGGCGAAAAAGAAACTTCAGGAACTGCCTTATTCGTTTACGGTATGGCTTATGGAATCAACAGCGGAATTTTGAAAAAAGAAACTTATTTACCAGTGATTCAAAAAGCGTGGAATGCTATAAACAAAGATGCTTTGCACGATAATGGGTTTTTAGGATTTTTACAATCTACCGGAAAAGAACCAAAAGATGGACAACCATTATCCTATGATAAAATTCCTGATTTCGAAGATTATGGATTGGGTTGCTACTTATTAGCTGGCTATGAAATCTATAAAATGAAATAAAAATTCATGAAAAAAATCCTTTTGCTTTTTGCTTATCTACTTTTTAGTTCGGCTGTTATTTCACAAGAATTTAAAAGAGAAAAATACAATTTCAATTCGGATTGGAAATTAAAAACAGGAGATTCCCAACATGCGGAATCTCCTGTTTTTGATGATACCAACTGGAGAAAAGTGACGCTTCCGCATGCTTACAATCAGGAAGAAGCTTTCGAAAAAGATATCGATAATCATACCACTGGAATTGTTTGGTATCGAAAAAAATTCAAACTTCCAAAAGGAATCAAAGACCATAAGATTTTTATAGAATTTGAAGGCATTCGTCAAGGCGGCGTTATTTATGTAAACGGACAAAAAGTAGGCCTTCATGAAAATGGCGTAATGGGTTTTGGCTTTGATATTTCTACAATTGTAAAACCCTTTCCTGAAGAAAACACCATTGCCTTACGAATTGACAACGACTGGAAATACCGAGAAATAGCCACAAACTCGACCTATCAATGGAACAACACCAATTTTAATGCTAATTATGGTGGAATTCCAAAAAATGTTTTTCTTCATATTACGAGCAAAGTTTATCAGACACTTCCACTCTATTCGAACCTAAAAACGACTGGAGTTTATGTTTATCCATCTGACATCAACATTCAGAATCAGAATGCCATTATCCATGCTGAAACAGAAGTTAGAAATGAATTTGAAACGGCTAAAAACATAGAATATAATATCGAAATTGAAGATATCGATAGCAAAAAAATCGCTTCTTTTTCAGGAGAAAAAACAACGCTTTTGCCCAACGAAACTAAAATTATTAAAGCTCAAAGTTTGGTCAATAATTTACATTTTTGGAGTTGGGGTTACGGTTATTTATACACGGTAAAAACCATTTTAAAAGTAGATGGAAAAGTAATTGATGAAGTTTCTACCAAAACTGGTTTCAGAAAAACGGAATTCAAAAATGGAGAAATTTGGTTGAATGACCGAGTGATTCAAGTAAAAGGTTATGCCCAAAGAACCAGCAACGAATGGCCAGCAATCGGAATGTCGGTTCCGCCTTGGTTGAGTGATTTTAGTAATAAATTAATCGTAGAAGGCAATGGGAATTTAGTGCGCTGGATGCACGTTACGCCTTGGAAACAAGATATAGAATCCTGCGACCGAGTGGGATTATTACAAGCCATGCCCGCTGGCGATGCCGAAAAAGATGCCAAAGGCGAACAATGGATTCAGCGAATTAATTTAATGCGTGATGCCATTATTTACAACCGAAACAATCCAAGTATTATTTTCTACGAATGTGGCAATGAATCCATCAGCGAGGAACACATGCAAGAAATGAAAGACATTCGAAATTTGTATGATCCGAATGGCGGAAGAGCGATTGGGTCTCGTGAAATGTTGGATAGCAAAGTAGCTGAATATGGTGGCGAAATGCTGTACATAAATAAAAGTGCTCATATTCCATTATGGGCAACCGAATATTCCAGAGACGAAGGCATGCGAAAATATTGGGACGAATTCTCTCCTCCTTTTCATAAAGAAGGTTTCGGTCCATTATATCGTGATAAACCTGCCGAAGATTACAACCACAACCAAGATCGTCATGCGATTGAAAACATCATTCGCTGGAACGATTATTACCAAGAAAGACCTGGAACTGGAAAAAGAGTCAATTCGGGTGGTGTAAATATTATTTTTTCGGATTCGAATACACATCATAGAGGAGAATCTAATTATAGAACCAGTGGCGAAGTGGATGCGATGCGAATTCCAAAAGACGGCTTTTGGGCACATCAGGTGATGTGGGATGGCTGGGTAGATATCGAAAAATACCGCACCCACATTATGGGACATTGGAACTATGCTGAAAATGTTATTAAAAATATTTATGTAGTTTCGACAGCCAAAAAAGTAGAACTTTTCATCAATGGAATCTCCCAAGGTTTTGGAAAACAAAGCAACGAGTTTCTTTTTACTTTTGAAAATATCGGCTTTAAAAAAGGAAGTATAAAAGCTATTGGATACGACGAGCAAGGAAAAATTTTAAGTGAAGATTCCAAAACAACTGCTGGAGAACCATCAGAAATCAAACTAAAATTAACAACACAACCCAATGGATTTTTAGCCGATGGAGCCGATGTTGCTTTAATTGACGTAGAAGTAGTGGACAAAAATGGTCAACGTTACCCAATTAGCAATGATTTAATTTCATTTGCTGTTGAAGGTCCAGCAACTTGGTTAGGCGGAATTGCACAAGGCCCTAAAAACTATATTCTTTCTAAAGATTTACCTGTAGAAAATGGTATCAACAGAGTGCTTTTACAATCGATGATTCAAAGCGGAAAAATAAAAATTTTGGCTACAGCCAAAGGATTAAAATCGGCAGAATTAACATTTGAAAGTAGAGCAATAAAAACACAAAACGGACTTTCAACAGCGATTCCGGGTGTGAATTTAAGTCCTAATTTAGACCGTGGAGCAACGCCGAAAACGCCTTCTTATACAGTAAGAAGAAATACGGTTACTATTGCAAGTGCATCATCACTTTCTAATAACAACGACACTTTCAAAAGTTATGACGACAACGAATTAACAGAATGGAAAAATAATGGCAACAGTAATGCTGCAATCACTTACACCCTTTCAAAACCTTCGATAGTAAACGAATGCGTAATTAAATTAACAGGTTGGCGTTCTAAAAGCTATCCAATTCGTATTTTAGCCGACGGAAAAGAAGTTTACAGTGGTAATACAGCGCAAAGTTTAGGCTATATTACACTTGCATTAAAACCAATTTTAGCTTCAACGATCAAAATAGAATTGATTGGAACCAATACCGAAAAAGATGGTTTCAGCAACATTGTTGAAGTAGAAGCAAACAAAGATTTAGACTTATTTAAAGACCCAGTAGCAGTAAATGCAACAGGACAATTACGCATTGTAGAAATTGAATTTTATGAAAAAATTAAGTAACGCTAATAACAAAATTAGATTTGTAGTAGCATTTGTAGTATTAGGAATGAGCATTCCGTCTTTTGCTCAAAACAAAGAAATCATCCCTTTGTGGGACAAAATTCCCGGAGAAATTCAGTCTAAAGAATATTTAGAAAAAATAGATGCTGATAAAAGTGGTGTTGCCAACGGTGTTCGTTATGTAAGCCAGCCAACACTGACTGTTTATTTAGCAGACCCAAAAAAGTCTAATGGATCAGCAGTTATTATTTGTCCGGGTGGTGGTTATGGAATGTTGGCTATCAATAAAGAAGGATATAAAGTTGCCGAATGGTTTAACACTTTAGGCATAAATGCTTTTGTATTAAAAAACAGATTGCCTAGCGATGCCATCATGACTGATAAATCTATCGCACCGCTTCAAGATGCTCAAGAAGCCATCCGATTGGTTAGACGCAATGCTGATAAATGGAAAATCAACCCAAACAAAGTGGGTATTATGGGCTTTTCGGCTGGAGGCCATTTGGCTTCTACTTTGGCTACTCATTACAACGATAAAGTGTATGATAGTAAAGACAATATTAGTGCTCGTCCTGATTTTTCTATTTTGATTTATCCAGTAATTTCCATGGAAAATGGTATTACACACGAAGGATCTAAAAACAATTTAATAGGCAAAAATGCTTCATCAGAAAGTATTGCAAAATATTCGAATGAAAAACAAATTACTGCTGAAACTCCAAAAACTTTTTTGGTTCACGCCACAGATGACAAAGCTGTTCCTGTAGAAAATAGTATCAATTATTACCTAGCATTAAAAAATCAAAAAGTTCCTGCCGAAATGCACATTTATGAAAATGGTGGACATGGTTTTGGTCTTGGAGTAAAAGGAACCAATCAATATTGGCCAAACGCTTGCGAAAAATGGTTGATTGCTAATAATTTCACTTTAAAACCCGATGGTTATGTTTTTACTTATTTCAAAGGAAATGGCGAAGACGGATTACACATGGCTTATAGCGAAGACGGTTACAAATGGGAAACTTTAAAGAAAGACGCTTCTTTTTTGACTCCAGAAGTAGGCAAAGACAAATTAATGCGTGACCCATGTGTTATCAAAGGTGGCGATGGATTATACCACATGGTTTGGACTGTGAGTTGGACAGATAAAGGCATTGGTTATGCTTCTTCCAAAGATTTGATTCATTGGTCGAAACAAGAATTTATTCCAGTGATGGCTCACGAAGAAAATGCCAGAAATACTTGGGCTCCCGAAATTACTTATGATGAAAAATCAAAAGAATATATGATTTATTGGGCTTCTACCATCAAAGGTAAATTTACCGAAACTGATTCAAAGGAAGAAGATGGATACAATCACAGAATCTATTATGTGACTACCAAAGATTTTAAAAAATTCAGTAAAACAAAATTATTGTACGAGCCTGGTTTTAATGTCATCGATTCTTCAATTCTAAAAGGTAAAGATGGATTTATAATGTTTTTGAAAGATGAAACTAAAGTTCCAGTTCAAAAAAATTTAAAAGTTGCTACAAGCAAAAAGCTTACAGGCCCATACACCAAAGCTAGTGAACCAATAACAGGAAAGTATTGGGCAGAAGGACCAACGGCAATCCAAATTAATGGCGAATGGATAGTTTATTTTGATAAATACACTCAAAAGAAATACGGTGCAGTAAAACAAACCGCTAAAGGTTGGGAAGATATTTCAGAACAAGTTAGCTTCCCAAAAGGAACTCGACATGGAACAGTAATCAAAGTTTCGTCTGATGTGATTAATGAATTGAAAAAAGAATAATTTTCAAAATAAACCGCAAAATTTCATTCTTAAATCCTTTTTCAAGTTATCTAATTTACTTGAAGAAGGATTTTTTATTTACAGTTGTTCTATCTAATAAATTCTATTTATAAGATACAAAAATTACAATTTATTTGCCTTCCAAATTCCCCAATTCGTTAGAAAATAACTATTTTTGCACTCTAAAATTTTGCCTTATGTCAAAAAATAAATACAAAATAGCAGTCATTCAATTGAATCTGAATGATGTTGCCGAAAATAACTTGAAAAAATGTATATCTTGGGTTAGAGATGCTGCCAGCCAAGGTGCAGAAGTGATTTCGCTACCTGAATTGTACAGCAGCCACTATTTTTGTCAAAGTGAAGATGTGGACAATTTTGCTTTGGCAGAACCATTATACAGCACATCCTTTATTGCTTTTAGTGCATTGGCAAAAGAATTAGGAGTGGTAATTATCGTTCCTTTCTTCGAAAAAAGAATGGCAGGAATTTACCACAACAGTGCGTATATCATAGATACCGACGGATCTGAAGCGGGATTGTATCGAAAAATGCACATTCCAGATGATCCCGCGTTTTACGAAAAATTTTATTTTACACCAGGTGACTTGGGTTTCAAGGCCTTCCCTACTCAAAAAGGAAAAATCGGAACGCTTATTTGTTGGGATCAATGGTATCCAGAAGCGGCTCGATTGACAGCTTTACAAGGCGCAGATGTGTTGTTTTATCCAACAGCAATAGGTTGGCATCCATTAGAAAAAGAACAATATGGTGAAAACCAACACGGTGCTTGGATGAATGTAATGAAAGGTCATGCTGTAGCAAATGGAGTTTATGTAGCTGCCGCAAACCGAATCGGATTAGAACAATATTTACCGGATACGGCTGGAATTCAGTTTTGGGGCTCATCTTTTATAGCAGGACCTCAAGGAGAAATTTTGGCACAAGCCTCTCACGATAAAGAAGAAATTCTAATTGCCGAAGTTGATTTGGATTTACAAGAAAATGTGCGTCAGAACTGGCCTTTTTTTAGAGACAGGAGAATTGATGCTTTTGGAGATATTACAAAAAGAGCAATCGATTAATTTATGAGCGCATCCAATAAAAGATTCCCTGCAGAATGGGAAAAGCAGCAAGGTGTTTTATTGTGTTTTCCGCATAATGGCAACGATTGGCCAGGGAAATATGAGGCTATACAATGGGCGTTTGTGGAATTTATCAAAAAAGTAGCCACTTTTGAGCAAGTTTTTTTAGTCGTTGCTGATGAAAAATTAAAAACAAAAGTTACTGAAATGCTAGAAATGGCAACGGTTCAAATGAGCAATGTTTCTTTCATCATTCATAAAACCAACAGAAGTTGGATGCGAGATTCGGGTCCGATTATTATTCAAAACGGAACCAAAAGAGAAGCTTTGAATTTCAATTTTAATGGTTGGGCAAAATATAAAAATATCAATTTAGACAAACACGTTCCCCCAAAAGTGGGCGAATTTCTAAAACTTCCTGTTACACAAGTAATTTACAACGGAAAACCTGTAATTGTAGAAGGTGGTGCAATTGATGTAAACGGATGTGGCACTTTACTAACTTCGGAAGAATGCTTGATGCACCCAACAATCCAGGTTCGAAATCCAGGTTTTACCAAAGCCGATTATGAAGCAATCTTCAAAGAATATTTGGGAATTACCAATGTAATTTGGCTAGGAGACGGAATCGAAGGCGATGATACTCACGGTCATATCGACGATTTATGCCGATTTGTAAACGAAGATACTATCATTACCATAGTAGAAAAAGATCCAAGCGACAACAATTACAAACCTTTGCAAGACAATTTGAAACGTTTGCAAAATGCCAAATTAGAAAACGGAAAATCTCCAAAAATAGTAGAATTGCCAATGCCAAAACGCATCGATTTTGATGGATTGCGATTACCTGCTAGTTATGCTAATTTCCTGATTTTGAATAACTGTGTTTTGGTGCCAACATTTAATGATTCGAACGATAGAATTGCGTTGAACATCATTGCCGACTGTTTTCCTGATAGAGAAATCATCGGAATTAATGCAATAGATTTGATTTGGGGTTTTGGAACTTTACATTGTTTGAGTCAACAAATTCCAGAATAGTTCTTTGAAAAAGAAGAAAAAAATAAGTCATAAAAATATATTTTTGAGATTTGTACTTTTATGACTTACTTTTTTTAAAGCGATTTAAAAATTCTGTTTATAGGTATTCCAACTCCTTTTTTTAGGACTACGTTATTGTCTGTAACTGCCCAAACTGTTGTTTCGACAACTTTTTTAGAAGAATCATCTTCAAAATAAATTTTGATTTTTGAGTGTTCTAAATTACCTAAAGCTTGTGCTCGATTTAAGTCATTTATTCGTTGAGAAATGGCTTCTTTATCATCAAGTACGTCTGTAGTTGGAAATTTTAAAGTTTGAATATCTTCTTTTTCAATAGTTAAAAAAATATCATTCATAATTGTAAGTATTAATTATTATTAATTTAGCAATAATGAAGTTAATAAAAAATACACTTATGCCAAGTTTAACTAACGTTAAAAAATAACTAAAATTTAATTTTCATTGAACACAACTATCCAAAATACTCATTTAATTGCAGTTATAAATCCAAAAGGAGCTGAATTAATTTCTTTAAAAACAACAGCAAACAAAGAATACATTTGGGAAGGAAATCCTGCATTTTGGGGCAAACATTCTCCTATTTTATTTCCAATTGTTGGTACACTAAAAAACAATTCCTATTATTATGATGGTTCTGAATATCATTTATCTAGACATGGTTTTGCTAGAGATTTGGAATTTGCAATCGCAGAACAATCTGAAAGTGCTGTTGTCTTTTCACTATCTTCATCAGAAGAAACTCTTAAAGTATTTCCTTTTGCATTTGAATTGCAAATCAGTTATACATTAACCGAAAACCAACTCTTTATTGGATACACTATTATCAATAAAAATAAGCATACAATGCCTTTCAGTATTGGAGCTCACCCAGCATTTGCATTACCAAAAGCTTTCGAAAATTATTCTCTAGCATTTGAACATCCTGAAACCTTAACCAGTTATGAATTAGAAAATGATTTGCTTTCAGATACCGTCACTAATCTTGAAATGATGAGGAACCAGCTGCCTCTTTCTTACTCCTTATTCGAAAAAGATGCTTTAATTTTTAAGGAATTACAATCAAAGAATATTACCATTTTAGAGGATGAAAAACCATTACTTCGAGTTGAGTTTAATGATTTTCCAAATCTAGGTATTTGGACAAAAAAAGATGCTCCTTTTTTATGTATCGAACCTTGGATTGGTTATTCGGATACGATTCATTCATCAGGAAATATTCTAGAAAAAGAAGCCATTCAACTTTTGGATGCAAATAAACCATTTAGCTGTAATTTTAGCATCAAAATTTTATAAAAATTAGATTACATCAATCTATAATCTTTATATTCGCATCGCAAATTTTGATTTTTCACAAATAATATAATTCATGAAAAAAGTAGTCCTATTTAGCTTTCTTTTACTATCATTTTATTCTCAATCGCAAACTTATGTCAAAGGAAATGCTGTAACAGCATTAGCTTTAGTACCAAACATAGGAATTGAAACTAGTATTGGAAAAAAATCTACATTTCAATTTGATGCACTAGCTTCTTTCTGGAGTTCTATAAAAGGTAAACCTTATGAATTTTATACATTTACTACTGAATACAGATACCATTTTCACGAAAAATTTAATGGCTTTTATGCAGGAGCCAATGCGGGTTTCGATAGTTATAATCTAACAAAGTGGAACTATATTGATATAGGAGTACACCAAATAGGTGTTGGTTATACCCTTGGTGCAACTATAGGTTATGAAAAAAAAATAAATAAAAGATTAATGCTTGATTTTTTTATTGGTGGAGGAAATCATCAAGGTTTTTATCACAGTTATTACATAGAAACTGGCAAAAGATTTGAGCTTGACCACGCTAAAGGTAGAAATAAAAGTGGTGAATGGATCCCTTACCGTGGTGGTTTGATGATTTCGTATCGCCTGAATTAATTCTTAAATTTAGGAATTGTTCTGACATACAATTCTTCTACTTTTTTTCTGGCCCAATCTGTTTTTCGCAAGAAAGTCAGACTTGATTTTATACTTGGATTATCTGTAAAGCATTTGATTTTAATTAATTCGCCTAAAGTATCGAATCCATAATAATCGACAAGTTGTTCCAAAATTTTCTGTAAAGTAATTCCGTGAAGCGGATCTTTTGATTGTGGCTTTTCCATATTGCAAATTTATGGCATTTTTATATATTTCTTTGGTGTTTCATTCATTTGTATTTACATTTGCTGTCCCATGCAAAAAAACGTCAACATACTTAATAAAAGAGCCCGATTCGATTACGAAATACTCGAAAAATTTACCGCTGGAATCGTTTTGGCTGGAACCGAAATAAAATCCATTCGTTTAGGGAAAGCCAATATCACCGAAAGTTTCTGCGAATTTAGCGGAACAGAACTTTTCGCTATCAATACTTATATCGAAGAATATGCTTTTGGCAATCAATTTAATCATAAATCCAGAAGCGAACGCAAATTATTGCTGAACAAACGTGAATTGAAAGGACTTGCTCGAAGTGTTCAAGCTAAAGGATTAACCATCGTTCCTCTAAAACTGTTTACCAACGAAAAAGGAATAGCAAAACTCGAAATTGGCCTTTGCAAAGGAAAAAAAACATACGATAAACGAGAATCCTTGAAAGAACAAGACACCAAACGCGATTTGGACAGAATAAAAAAATCTTTCTAAAATTTTGGAAAGATTTTTTTTATTACAAATTTATGACTAAATTTGTCTTGACATATAAAGTATATAAAAATGAAAACACTACTCAAAAATGCAAGAGAGCAAAAAGGATTGAAAACAAGAGAAGTGGCACAACTTTTAGGAATTGATCAAGCGCTAATCAGCAAATTCGAAAACGGATCTAGAAAACCAACCAAAGATCAAATTGTTAAATTGGCTTCTTTATTGGATATTGATTTTGAAACCTTGATGGTTGCTTGGCTCAAAGAGAAAATCCTTTACGAAATTGGAAATGATGAATTTGCTCTAAAAGCTATCAATATGGTAAGCGAAGAAATGAATAACAATTATGTTGTTACAAAAAAATCACTTTCCAAAAAACTATTGACTATTCTAGAAGAAATTGACATTTTGAAAGCAAAATTAAATCAATTTCGTCAATTTGATAGTTATAGAATTGCACAAGCATTGGAACTTGAATATACTTTTGAAAGCAATCGCATCGAAGGAAACACTATGACACTTCGTGAAACAGATTTGGTCATCAACGAAGGCTTGACTATTTCTGGAAAAAGTATGCGAGAACATCTTGAAGTAATCAATCATCAAGAAGCTATTGGATATATCAAACATTTGATGGATAAAAATACGCCTTTAAATGAGCGAGAAGTTTTATCTATTCACAACTTGATTTTACGAGGTATCAATCCTGAAGATGCAGGTCGTTACCGCAAAGTTCAAGTGATGATAAAAGGAAGTCCGTTTATGCCTCCTCAACCTTTTATGGTTAGCAAGGAAATGGAAGATTTTTTTATTTGGTATGAAACCCATAAAAACAGCTTACATCCCATAGTTTTGGCTGGAGAAATGCACGAGCGTTTGGTTACTATTCATCCTTTTATTGATGGAAACGGAAGAACTTCTCGTTTGGTAATGAATCTTATTCTATTGCAAAATGGCTATGTAATTGCTAATATCAAAGGAGATTACGAAAACAGAATGCAGTATTATACAGCGCTAGAAACCGCTCAAACCAAAAACAATAAAGAAGATTTTCTCTTATTTATTGCTCAAATCGAGAAAGAAAGTTTAGAACGTTATCTAGCGATTATTGGTCAATAAAAATCCCGCAATTGCGGGATTTTGTTTTAATTTTTATTTTCTAATAAAGGGACGAATTTAAAATCTCCAAACTCGTGTTTCTCAAACTGGGTTTCATTCTTTCGGATTAGCAAAGTCATAATCTGATTTTCTTCACCAAGCGGAATAACCAACCTTCCTCCTATCTTTAATTGAGCCATCAAAGCCTGCGGAATTATTGGCGCACCTGCTGTTACAATAATACTATCAAAAGGAGCATGATTAGGCAAACCTTTATAACCATCTCCAAAAGAAAGATGTTTGGGTCTGATTCCTAATTTTGGCAATAAAATCGAGGTTTGTTTGAATAGTTCATTTTGTCTTTCTACGCTGTAAACTTTTGCACCCATCAAACACAAAACAGCCGTTTGATAGCCTGAACCTGTTCCTATTTCTAGGATTTTGTGATCTTTTTGCACTTCCAATAGTTGACTTTGAAAAGCGACTGTATAAGGTTGCGAAATCGTTTGACCAGCGGCAATAGGAAAAGCCTTATCCTGATAAGCAAAATCAGCAAAACTAGAATTCAAAAAAAGATGTCTTGGAATTTTATTGATGGCTTCCAAAACACTTTTATCAGTAATTCCTTTTCCTTTCAAAAGGGTTACTAATTGATTACGAAGTCCTTGATGTTTGGCAGTGTCTTTCAAAATTTTGGCTAGTTTATTTTGGTAAAATTAAACTTTAAAATCTCAAAAATCAAGTACGAATTTCTAAAACTTTAAACCTCAAACTTTACGCCATTAATAAAATAATTATACATTTGTTAAAAATCTTTTTTTATGTTAAAAGTAGGAGTTTTAGGTGCTGGACACCTTGGAAAAATACATTTACGATTATTACAACAATCTGAAAAATACGAATTAGTTGGTTTTTATGACGAAAATCATGAAAACGGAGCAAAAGTAGCACAAGAATTTGGATACAAACAATTCTCCACCATTGCCACATTAATCCATGCTGTTGATGTGATTGACATTGTAACACCAACGCTTTCTCATTACAAATGTGCTAGAGTTGCTATCAAATCAGGCAAACACGTGTTTATAGAAAAACCTATTTCTACCACCGTTGCCGAAGCAGAAGAAATTATAGCTTTGGCTAATGAATACAAGGTAAAAGGCCAAGTAGGACACGTAGAAAGATTCAATCCTGCGTTTAAAGCCACAAAGGATATGATTGAAAACCCGATGTTTATTGAAACGCATCGTTTGGCCGAATTCAATCCTCGTGGTACGGATGTTCCTGTGGTTTTAGACTTGATGATTCACGATATTGATGCGATTTTGAGTGTAGTGAATTCGAAAGTTAAAGACGTTCATGCCAGCGGTGTTTCGGTAATTAGTGAAACTCCTGATATTGCCAATGCTCGAATTGAATTCGAAAATGGCTGTGTTGCTAATTTAACAGCGAGCAGAATTTCCCTTAAA
The DNA here is from genome assembly GCF_027111355.2 of Flavobacterium eburneipallidum. Lineage (NCBI taxonomy): Bacteria > Pseudomonadati > Bacteroidota > Flavobacteriia > Flavobacteriales > Flavobacteriaceae > Flavobacterium > Flavobacterium eburneipallidum. The sequence continues at coordinate 1,795,270 of NZ_CP114291.2, read as the reverse complement.
AATATGCGTAAATCACGTTTCTTCCAAAAAGATGCTTATATCTCTGTTGACTTTTTAGAGAAAAAATGTGAGGTCGTAAAAATGAAAGACGCACCAGAAATCCCTGGTGATTTTGACATTATTCTGCAAAATGCCGAAGGGGTTAAAAAACAAATCTACTTTTCTAATCCTGATGTGGAGCAAAATAATGCCATTCTGGATGAATTAGAATCCTTTGCAGATGCTATCAATAACGATACTACTCCTGTTGTGACTTTGGAACAAGCTACAGAAGCATTGCGTGTTGCTTACCAAATTATTGATTGTTTCAAAAAATAAAAGATGAAAATAATTGCCGTCATCGGAACAGGAACAATGGGCAACGGCATTGCGCATACTTTTGCACAAAGTGGCTTCACCGTAAAACTGATTGATGTTTCCGAGAAAGCTTTGGATAAAGGAATGGCAACTATTTTTGCCAATTTAGACCGAATGGTTGCCAAAGGAACCATTTCCGAAGAAGATAAGTTCAAGACCTTAAATAACATAATTACCTATACGGATATTGAAGACGGAGTTGTAGGTGTGGATTTGGTTGTTGAAGCATCCACTGAAAATCTGGACTTAAAACTGAAAATTTTTAAGCAATTGAATGAAATTTGTTCACACAATACGATTTTTGTAACTCAAAATAATTGCATTGATTCGATAAGTAAAATCATAGCGCATCCTGAACGACTTATTGGTTTGAATTTTTTATTAGAATCTGATAATTCCAATACTGAAATCAATCCAATTGTCCTTAATTTGTTTCAAAAACTGGATAAATCTGCGCTTGAGTACTATGGTTTTGGTGAAAGTAAAAAAGCAGAGAAAGTGGCGAAGCAGTTTAATTAAAGTTATGAAAAAACTAATTTTCATTTTTATAGCTATACAATCCTTTTCTATGAGAGCTGATACAATTACAAATTGGCAGCTTTACAAAGACAACAAAATTTTATTGAAAAGTAATGAATTTGAAAAAAAATCAAAAATTGGTATTATATATTTCAACGATAATTTTAAAAGTTTAAATTTTAATATTTTCTATGATTTTTTTGGCGATAAAACGTTTAAGAAAATTGAATTTATTGTCGAAAATAAAATAATTCAGTCCGTTTCTGTTTATGATGATGTTCGCTTAAGTTTTAAAATCAAAAAAGAAAAATTAAATCTATTATTCGGGAAATATAGAAATGCAGAAATAATATTAAAATATTACGACAAAATAAATCCCAAAGGAATTATAATTGGACGATTAAAAATTAAATCTTGAAATGTCAATAAAAAATAACCTCCTCCAAATAAAATCCACTTTACCATCAACTGTAACCCTTGTTGCTGTTTCTAAAACCAAACCTATTCCTGATTTGATGGAAGCTTACGATGCTGGTCAACGCATTTTTGGCGAAAACAAAATCCAGGAAATGGCAGAGAAATGGGAAGCGATGCCAAAAGACATCGAATGGCACATGATTGGTCACGTCCAGACGAATAAGGTCAAATTTATGGCGCCTTTCGTGAGTTTGATTCACGGCGTGGACAGCTTGAAATTACTGCACGAAATAAACCGACAAGCCAAAAAAAACAATAGAATCATCGATTGTTTGCTTCAAATTTATATCGCCGAAGAAGAAAGTAAATTTGGTTTAGACGAAGATGAATTATCTGGAATTATTCGTTTCATCACTCAAAACAATGAAATTTATAAAAACATTCGAATCGTTGGATTAATGGGAATGGCTACTTTTACGGACAATCAAGAACAAATCAAGAAAGAATTCACGCATTTGAAATCAATTTTCGACAATCATAAGAATCTGAAATCTGAAATCTGCAATCTGAAATCTCTTTCTATGGGAATGTCTGGCGATTATCAACTCGCAATTGAATGCGGAAGTACAATGGTTCGGATAGGAAGTAGTATATTTGGGGGACGATAAATATCAATGGCAATTTGATCCTAATAAAGATAAGATTCCTACGGAATGACAAACTGAAACTGAACACTAAAAACTGAACACCGAACACTTATTTTGTACGCCATACTCGACATAGAAACTACAGGAGGACAATTCAACGAAGAAGGAATTACGGAAATTGCTATTTATAAATTTGATGGTCACGAAATCGTGGATCAGTTCATTAGTTTAGTCAATCCTGAAATTCCGATTCAGCCTTTTGTAGTGAAATTGACTGGAATTAATAATGCAATGTTACGCTCTGCTCCAAAGTTTTTTGAAGTAGCCAAACGCATTATCGAAATGACTAACGATTGCGTTTTGGTGGCACACAACGCCGATTTTGATTATCGAATACTTCGCACGGAATTTCGTCGTTTGGGTTATGACTTTAATGTAAAAACACTTTGTACAGTAGAATTATCCAAAAGATTATTACCCGAACAACCTTCTCACAGCCTTGGAAAATTGGTTCGAGCTTTAGGAATCCCAATGGCAGACAGACATCGTGCCAGCGGAGATGCAATGGCAACTGTGAAGTTATTCAAAATGCTTTTGGATAAAGATTTGAACAAAGAAATCGTCAAAGAACTCATCAAATTTGAAATCAAAAAAGGAATTGCTCCTAAACTGATGGATATTGTAGAAAGTTTGCCTTCACGAACTGGGGTTTATTACGTTCACGACGAAAAAGGAAAGCTCATATATATTGGAAAAAGCCGAAATATAAAAAAACGCATCAATCAGCATTTTACAGGAACTACAACCAAATGCAAAAAAATTCAAACCGAAGTTTATACCGTAACTTATGATGAAACGGGCAGTGAACTCATAGCTTTATTGAAAGAAAGCCAAGAGATAAAAATCAACAAACCCATGCTTAATCGGGCGCAAAGAAAAAGTATTTTTCAATTTGCACTTTATGCCGAGAAAGATGAAAATGGCTATTTGAATTTAATTTTGCAAAAAGCAGATGGTCGAAAAAAAGAAATTACTTCTTTCGCCTCCCTACAAGAAGCAAAAAATGCGTTGTTTAGAATTACATCGCATTACCATTTGTGCCAAAAGTATACAGGATTGTACATCACTAAAAAAGAATGTTTTCAATATAAAACAAAAGAATGTGATGGAGCTTGTATTGGCGAAGTTTTACCCGAAGAATACAATTTAAGAGTACTCGAATTTATCGATAGAAATAGTTTTGAAGACAACAATTTGATAATCATAGACAAAGGTCGAAATAGTAGTGAACACAGTGCGGTTTTAATTGAAAACGGAATTTACAAAGGCTATGCTTTTTATGATTTGAATTACCAAATTACCAATATCGAAATCCTGAAAAACATTCTTATTCCGATGGAGAACAATCGAGATACTCGAAATATTATTCAGGCTTATATCCGAAAAAGCAAAACCTTGAAAATAATCAAATTCTAATATTTGCATTATGCGACAACCAAAAACAAAACTCAACATTCTCAGGCAAAGAATCCACATCATCATATATGGTTCGGATACAAAAGCTGGAAGATTATTTGACCTGATTTTATTGGGACTAATTCTCTTGAGTGTTTTTTGTGTTATGCTTGAAACCGTCAAAGGGTTTGATGTAAAATACCATCATGAACTCATTATCCTCGAATGGATTATAACTGTATTTTTCACCCTTGAATATATCCTTCGAATCATTACGACCAATACACCTCGAAGATATATTTTCAGTTTCTTCGGTATTATCGATTTGATTGCTATTTTACCCATGTATCTGTCCTTTTTCTTCGTAGGATCAAAGGTCTTTTCTGTAATTCGAGCCTTGCGATTACTACGATTATTCAAAATATTAAACCATCCAAAATTCATGGGGCAATCCCAGCATTTATTAAGAGCATTGGATGCCAGCAGACGAAAAATTACCATTTTCCTCTATTTTATCATTATTAGTACTATCCTTATTGGATCATTGATGTATGTAGTCGAAGGAGAAGAAAACGGATTTACGAGCATACCAACAAGCATTTATTGGACAATAGTAACCCTAACAACCGTGGGCTATGGCGACATTTCACCAGGAACTCCATTAGGACAATTTATCGCCTCAATGGTTATGATTTTAGGTTACGGAATCATTGCTGTTCCCACGGGAATTGTAACTGCTGAATTTGCAAAAACGAACGCTAGTAATACTGATAATACCGAACCAGAAAAAAACAAATGCGGCAATTGTGGCGCAGAAAATCATTATAAAAGTGCCCATTTTTGTTATCATTGTGGTTATCCTTTTACAACCAATTAATTAGAAGCTATTCCAGCTGTACACTGCAACTCCTCGTTATTCAAGTTGTTTTTCTAAAGCTGTAAAAGGAGCTTCCGTTGGTCGCTCTTTTACACCAAGAAAAACTAACTTTCACAACTGCGGGGTTTCCGTTTCCATCTGGGCTAAAAAAATATGAAATACTTAATTACCATCGTTGGACCAACAGCTATAGGAAAAACTTCCTTAAGTATCGACTTGGCACAACATTTCAATTGCGATATTATTTCCTGTGACAGCCGTCAGTTTTTCAAGGAAATGTGTATTGGCACTGCTGTTCCAACAACCGAAGAATTGGCAGGAGCGCAACACCATTTTATCCAAAATAAATCCATTTTTGAAAATTATACCGTAGGCGATTTCGAAAAAGAAGCCATTGCTAAATTGGACGAATTATTCTTAACCAATGATTATGCTGTAATGGTTGGTGGTTCTGGTTTATATGTGGATGCAGTCTTAAAAGGCTTTGATGATTTTCCTGAAATTGATGCTTCGGTTCGGGAGGAAGTAACTTCTAATTATGAAAAATTAGGAATCGAATACCTGCAAACCGAATTAGAAAAACGAGATTCCAATTATTTTGAAGTCGTTGCCAGAGAAAATCCACAACGGATGATGCGTGCTTTGGAAGTTTGTATTGGTACTGGAAAACCGTATTCATCCTTTTTAAACCAAAAGAAAAAAACGCGTAACTTCACCCCTATTCTCATTGGTTTAGAAGCCGAAAGAAGCGTAATTTACAATAGAATCAACCAGCGAGTTGACATTATGATGAACGAGGGTTTATTGGCAGAAGCCAAAGAATTATTGCCTCACAAAGATTTGAATGCGTTACAAACTGTGGGTTACCGAGAATTATTCCGTTATTTTGAGGGCGAAATCTCCTTGGAATTTGCCATTGAAGAAATCAAGAAAAACACACGACGATTTGCCAAACGACAACTCACTTGGTTCAAAAGAAACGAAAATACCAAATGGTTTGATTATCTCACGAATAGAAAGGATATTATTAAGTATATAAAGAACGATTTAATATGAACACATTAAAACTAATAAGTAAAATCGTATTTCTAATTTTCACTATATATTTGATAGTTCCATATTCTATGGCATTAGCAATGAAAATTGAGGAGCCCCATCTTAAGAATCTCAATACTAAAGAATTCATTATTTTTGGAATCATATTATTAGCTCTCGTTTTTATTAACTATAAACTATTTTCTCCTTATTTTAAAACAAAAAAATAAATGCCAATAGATCCTAATTTTAGTTCCATTTTAAGCCTTGATTACGAAATCAATTTTACACAATGTTTGCCATCGGGAGGATTGAAATATACTGAACTTTGTAATCTACTGCAACTTTCGGCAGCTACACACGCAGAAATGGGAGGCATTAGTTTTACGGACATGCAAGCGTTTAATCAGGCTTGGGTATTGAGCAGAATACGAGTTGAAATCAAGGAATTACCACGATGGAAAGATACAGTTACCGTTAAAACTTGGATTAATACTTTGGAAAATTCCCGTTCTGTCAGAGCTTTAGAAATTTATCGCAATGGGGAAAAAATCATCGGTGCCGAAACCTTTTGGGCTGTATTCAATACCGAGAAACGCCGTCCTGAAAATTTGATGTTGGAACACGAACATTTTGAATTATTTCCAGAAATGAAAGCTACTAATCTGGGTTTTTCAAAAATTGAAATTCATCCCGAGAAAGAAGAACTTTTTGAAAAAACAGTGATTCTATCCGATTTAGATATTGTAAATCATGTCAATCACGTGAAATATCTAGAATGGTGCATGGATGTAGTGGACGAAAATATTATTCTGCAACAAAAAGTAAGGAGTTTTGAAATGAACTTTATGAGAGAACTTTCGATTCGAGATAAGGTTATGATTCACGAAAATCTTTCAGATGAAATCATTGTTTTCAGTATTACCAAAGAAAATAAAAACTGTTTTGCCTTGCAATTAAACTTAATATAAGATTTTTGCTTTTAAACATTTAGCTGTATTATTTTCAACAAGCACTTAAACAAAAACACAACTTTAAAGTATATCTAAACTTCCTTTACCTTCACGAACAACAACAGGTTCATGTCCTGATAAATCAATAATGGTCGAAGCGGTATTATCGCCATAACCTCCATCAATAACCATATCGACAAGATTTTGCCATTTTTCGAAAATAAGTTCTGGGTCGGTGGTGTATTCAATCACTTCGTCTTCATCTCGAATAGAGGTTGTAACAATTGGATTTCCAAGTTGTCTTACAATTTCTAAAGTAATATTATTTTCAGGTACACGAATACCTACAGTTGTTTTCTTTTTGAATTCTTTTGGCAAATTATTATTTCCGGGTAAAATAAAGGTGTAAGGTCCAGGCAAAGATTTTTTTAGCAATTTAAACGTGGCTGTATCAACTTGCTTCACATAATCAGAAAGATTACTCAAATCATGACAAATGAACGAAAACTTCGCTTTATCTAGCTTCACTCCTTTTATTTTAGCAATCCGCTCCAAAGCTTTGCTATTGGTAATATCACATCCCAAACCATAAACAGTATCAGTTGGATAAATTACTAAACCACCGTCTTGCAAAACCTTCACGACTTTGGCTATTGCTGCTTCGCTGGGTTTGTCTTCGTATATTTTTATGAATTGTGCCATTTTATTATTTTTCCGTGAATCGTGTATAATATTATCAAAGTATAATGTTTTTTATATTGGATCATTATCAATCCAAATCAACCAATTATCTCCTATTCCAAAAACTTCGATAGGACTTGAATCCGATTGATAATATCCCTTTTTAGTTTTCAAAGTGTCGCAAGTTGTAAATTTTAAATATTGAGTTCCTATAGAATTATCCCAATCTTTTTGATATTCAACTTCTTGACATTCGGGGCTATTTCTAACAGATATATATTTAATTTGTCTATCTTTTAATTTATCTGCAATTGATTTATCTAAATCATTCGGACTTATTAGTTCACCCAACTTGTAATTTACCGTTTTATCTTTTAAAATACATTGAGTTAAATTATTCCATTCCTTTTTCTCTTCATTAAATTCCTTAATTCTTTCTAGAATTATTTCTCTCCGACCGTCTTTGCCAACATTACAGGAAATCAGAGTAAAAAAGAATAAAGTAAATAATATATTTTTCATCTGTCTAATTTTACCCAATAACATCCAATTTCGCAAAACGCAATAACAATTTCTTAATCCCTCCCACTTCAAATTTGATTTCTGCTTTTTTGTCTGCGCCAACGCCTTCAAGGTTTAAGACTTCACCTTTGCCAAAACGTTCGTGCATTACAATATTTCCTGCGACAAGTTTGTTGTCAAATAAATTAGCAGTTCCTGAACCCGAATTACTCGAAACAGGTTTTAGTTTTCGAATGTTCATATCGGGTTTTGGTTCGTTACTGGTAACATAATTAGGTGGCGTTCCAGCAACAGGTTTTGCCAAACGCAATTTGGATTTATCGACATCACCAAAAATATCACTATCAATCATTGGTTTGTAACGGTAATTATTTTCGGCTGGAGTCAGGTATTCTAAATATTGACTATCTATTTCTTCAATAAAACGCGAAGGCTCACTATCGGTCAATTTTCCCCAACGGTAGCGAGATTGCGAATAGGTCAAATAAGCTTGATGTTCGGCACGGGTTAAAGCTACATAAAACAAACGACGTTCTTCTTCAAGTTCGCTTCGGGTACTCATACTCATCGCACTGGGGAACAAATCTTCTTCCATTCCGACCACAAAAACGTGTGGAAATTCCAATCCTTTAGCCAAATGTATGGTCATCAGAGCCACACGGTCTTCGTCGCTGGTATCTTTGTCCAAATCGGTAGCTAACGCTACGTCTTCCATAAATTCAGATAACGCACCACGAGCTCCATCAATTTCTCTTTGACCTTCGGTGAAATCCTTGATACCGTTTAATAGTTCCTCAATATTTTGAACTTTTGCCATTCCTTCTGGAGTCGCATCTTTTTTTAATTCCTGAACCAATCCTGTTTTTTTGGCCACGTGATCGGTGATAAAAAAAGCATCTTGATTTTCGTTAATAACTTGAAAACTCTCAATCATCGTTACAAAATCTTGCAATTTTTGCTTGGTTCCCGAGTTCAGTTTCAAGTCGATTTTGTCAATATTCTTCATTACTTCGAATATCGAACGCTTGTAATGATTGGCGGCAACGGTAAGCTTTTCAACTGTCGTATCCCCTATTCCACGGGCTGGATAATTGATTACTCGAACCAAGGCTTCTTCATCTTTTGGATTCAAAACCAATCGCAAATAGCACAAAACATCTTTGATTTCTTTTCTTTGGTAAAAAGACAAACCACCGTAAATTCGATACGGAATATCTCTTTTTCGCAACGCATCTTCCATCGCACGGGATTGCGCATTAGTGCGATACAAAATGGCAAACTGACCATTCATCAACTGGTTTTGCATCTTTTGTTCAAAAATCGTACTGGCTACAAAACGCCCTTCTTCTGCATCAGTCAGGCTGCGATGCACTTTTATTTTCGGTCCCAAATCATTGGCTGTCCAAACGATTTTGTCTAATTTGACTTTGTTTTTGTCAATTATCGTATTGGCTGCTTCTACAATATTTTTGGTAGAGCGGTAATTTTGTTCCAATCGAAAGGTTTTCACACCGTCATAATCTTTCTGGAAATTCAGAATGTTATTGATATTGGCACCTCGAAAGGCATAAATACTCTGCGCATCATCGCCTACTACACAAATATTCTGAAATTTATCCGACAAAGCCCTAACAATCAAATACTGCGAATGATTGGTATCTTGGTACTCATCGACTAAAAGATAGCGAAAACGGTTTTGATATTTGGCTAAAACTTCGGGGAAACGAGTTAGTAATTCATTGGTTTTTAACAACAAATCATCAAAATCCATCGCGCCCGCCTTGAAACAGCGATCCACATAATTTTGATAAATTTCGCCCAAACGAGGCTTTTTGCTCATGGCATCGGCTTCTTGCAATTCAGGATTGTTGAAATACGCTTTTACGGTAATTAAACTATTTTTATACGAGGAAATTCTACTTAAAACCTGTTTGGGTTTGTAAACATCTCGATCCAATTGCATTTCTTTAATAATGGCTGAAATGGCTCGCACAGAATCCTGTGAATCATAAATCGTGAAGTTCGTTGGATAACCTAACTTATCAGCTTCAGAACGAAGAATTCGAGCAAAAACGGAGTGAAAAGTTCCCATCCAAAGATTCTTGGCTTCGCTAGAACCCACAATATCAGAGATTCGCTTTTTCATTTCGCGAGCTGCTTTGTTGGTAAAGGTTAGGGACAAAATATTAAAAGCATCCACACCTTGACTCATCAAATATGCAATTCGGATGGTCAACACACGGGTTTTTCCAGAGCCAGCACCAGCAATAATAATCATTGGGCCGTCTTTTTGGAGTACAGGTTCGCGTTGGGCTTCGTTTAGTTGTTCAATATACTTCTGCATAAATTTTTTCTGTTGAATGCAAAAATAAGGATTTAAGCATTAGAAATTGGATTAATCTAAAAGCATTTGCTAGCCATAAAAAGACACACAAGTCAAACTTATTTTAAATAAAGTAAAGACAAAAAAGTAAATTTGTTTAACAAACAAAGCACCAAAAAACCAATGTTAATCCTTAATTTTGTATTCTGAATTATCAACAATAACGCACTTAAATAATGGTCAAAATTTTTAAAATTACCGCAATTCTTGAAGGAATATCCTATTTGGTTTTATTTGTTAATATGCTCTTGATCAAACCCAACAATTTACCACTTTACAAATCTTTACTCTATCCAATAGGAATGTCACACGGCGTTTTATTCATAGGATATGTAGTCTTGGCATTGCTGATTACAAAGTCTCAAAAGTGGGATTTTAAAACACTATCCATCGTATTAATAGCTTCTTTACTACCTTTTGCTACTTTTTATGTTGAAAAGAAATATGTAAAAATCCCTCAAAGCGTATAACGAAATAGGTTTTAAATAAATAAAAAATACTGCTAATTCACACTTTGAATCAGCGGTATTTTTTATTTATAGATCAAAATTAAAGTCCCAATCCAGTTCTCTTTTATACCACAATTGCCCTTGAGAAACAGTCAAAGGACAATTAAAATTATTGATATATAATGCTCCTGTTCCTAGTCCTTGAGGCATTAAATTGTTTTGTAAAAACGTCCATTGTGCGATGGCATTTAATCCAATATTCGATTCTAAAGCCGAGGTAATCCACCAACCGATGTTGTATTTTTCGGCAAGCAAAATCCACTCTTTTGTACCTCGAAAGCCACCTATAAAACTAGGCTTCAAAATAATGTATTGAGGCTTGATTTTTTGCAGTAAAGCTTCTTTTTCTTCCAGTGAAAACACTCCAATTAGCTCTTCATCAAGAGCAATGGGAATTGGAGTGGTTTTACACAGCTCTGCCATACTGTCAGTGTTATTTTTTTGAATTGGCTGCTCAATACTATGTAATTCAAATTCAGACAATTGATTTAATTTATATAAAGCTAAATATGTATCAAAAGCACCATTAGCATCCACCCGAATTTCCACTTGTTCTGGAGTAAAATATTGACGAATATAACGCAATAATTGTAGTTCTTGATCGAAATCTATAGCACCAATTTTGAGTTTTACACACTTAAAACCATCGGCTAGTTTTTCCTCGATTTGTTGCTTCATAAAAGCCTCTTCTCCCATCCAAACCAAGCCATTAATCTCGATACTTTTTTTGCCATTAGTAAAGTCCGAAGGAAAGAGTAAAAAAGGGTTTTCACTGCCTAAAGATTGAAATGCCATTTCAACCCCAAACTGTATCGAAGGAAACTCGATTAAGGCTTCCCAAAGTTGGTTTTCTCCTAAATTAATATTATCACAAACCCATTGTAATTTGGCTTCATAATCTGGTCGATCATCTGCACTCAAACCTCTCAAAATACCACACTCACCTATTCCTCTTTTACTATCCTTTTCCAGAATAATAAACCAGGTTTCTTTTTCGGTCATAATGCCTCGGGAAGTTCCTGAAGGTCGTTTGAAATTGAGAATGTATTTGTGGTAGGTTGCTTTCAAGGGCTGAATGTTGTAGGTTGTGTGTTTAAGAATCTAGTCTTTTATGTCATTGCGAAAACGAAGCAATCACATCAGTTGCTCTTATCATTTGACTAATTTTTAATCAATTCTATTAGTTTTTTCTTGATTATAATTTTGCTCTGTAATTAATTTAATTTTATAGATAAATTCCTCGTTTTCATCAAATATAGATTTTCGAAAAGTTGAATCAATAATCTTATTATCAGAATATGTAATCATCAACTTTTGTTTAGGAAAAACAACAAAAATAGTATCAAAATGTTTTTCATAAACACCATTACTAAAACTATTCACATCAGGAATTACTAGCCTTAAAACAAATTTTTTAATCGAACCTGTCTTTAAATCAAAATAAACTTTCCTTTCAACAAACCCAGATTCTGGTTCATGTCTAAATTTTAAATATTTAAGTTTAGATTTCACAAAGTATGATTCTTGCGGAACCAAACCGTCGTATAAGTAATTAAAATATTCAGCTTTGTCTTTGGAAATAGAATCTGAAAATTCTGTTTCTAAATCAATTTCTATTTTTTCATTAGATGAATTTTTACAACTAATTAAAATTGCAAAAACCATAATTGGTATAAAATATAATTTTGATATGTTAACTTTCATATATTAATACAGAATAATTTACTAATCCTCCAACAACCTCAATACTCTGTCAAAATCGCCACTCGGTAATCCTGCTTTCTTGAAAATTTCGAAATCCTGTTTTACTTTTTGAGTCCAACTAATGCTATCGGTTACATTTTGGGATTGGTATTTTTTATAAATCGTTTTGGCCGATTTAAAATCATTATCCATTAAATAAGCGTGCGCTAAATTCATTTGTATCAACAACTCTGAATCGTCCTGTTTTTCGCCTGATTTAAGTGATTTAATAGCTTTTGCATATTGTTTAGTCATTAAATAAGCGTAACCCAAATTGTTGAAATCAGTAGCATTCGCTTTTCCATTGACCACAACAACACTTAATTTATTGATTGCTTCGCCATATTTGCCTTGTTTTGCCAAATCTCTAGCTTGGTTGCGCAAATCCAAATTAGTCTCGCTCGAAGTCCCAATTTCATTGTAACAAACATTCCCAAAATCTTTGTAAGCCTTTGATTTTTCGACTGCCAATAGTTTTTCAAATTCCTGAAACTTGTACTCCTTTTGCATTTTATTCAAGATACAAACACAAAAATCATCGGAATTGATAATTTTCTTCGCCAAATCAGAAGTTTTACATTGGTTGATAATGAATTTTCGGTTTTCTAATGTCCAACCGCTACTCAAACGACTGTTTACCCAAGGCACAACTTCTAGAACAATTTTTTGGTTCATAATCCAATTTTTGCTTTCGAAACCAAACCACATCGTAGTAGAACTCGATGACAAACACAAAGATTTATCTATCGAAAGTCTTTTGGCATCTTTACTAACGGCTTCTTCTTGTTCTAAACAAGCCTTTTCGGTAGTGCCGTTTTTTTTGTATTGAGCTGCCAAATCTGCATTCGAAAAAATAGCGTATTTGCATTTGTCATCTCCCGAAATTTTGGATAATAACAAAACTGCCCCAGCCGAACCTTGACTAATTCCAGACGGATCTGGAATGGCTTTCAAGACCGAAACCAAACTACTCGCCATTTGTTGGTTTTCATCCAAAAGTGTTATTCTAAAAACAACTTCCGTAGTTCCTACTGGCAAATCATCGGTTTTAATGACAATTCTCTCTCTTGCCGAAACCACAACTTCTTTTTTGAAAGCTCTTTCTTTGTCCCAATAACCGTCTTTTTGAGCAAAAACAACATTGGATAAAATGCTAATGAATAGCACCAAAAATAATTTATTGAAATTCATTTTGATAAGTATTGATAATCTAAATAAAGGAATTCATTTCCACAAATATGAGAACACGACAACAATTATTAAAAATGCCACAGATTTCACAGATTAAAAAGATTTTCTAATTATGTGGCGAATTAATCTGTGCTAATCTGTGAAATCTGTGGCAAAAAAATTAAATCTTTATTACAATTCAATGCTTTCGCCAATATTGAGCAGCATTAAATCTTTTCCTTTATTGAAAAATTGACGAATGGATTCTTCGTGATTGATTTCGATGTAACCAAAAGTATCATAATGATATCCTAATATTTTATCGCATTCTACAAAATCTGAAGCAAGAATAGCGTCTTCCACATCCATGGTGAAGTTGTCACCAATTGGCAAAATTGCTAAATCGAGTTTGGTTCGCATCGGAATTAATTTCATATCCATAGTCAAAGCCGTGTCGCCAGCGATATAAATATTTTTGTGTTCGCCTTCGATAACAAAACCTCCTGGATTACCGCCATTGATACCGTCAGGAAAAGAACTAGAGTGAATAGCGTTTACATATTTTACTTTTCCAAAATCGAAATTCCAGCTTCCACCGTGATTCATTGGGTGCGAATTAAACCCTTTCGTTCCATAATAAGTAGCGATTTCTGCATTCGAAACAATGGTAGCTCCTGTGCGTTTGGCAATACTTTCTACATCCAAAATATGATCGCCGTGAGCATGAGTCAACAAAATATAATCCGCTTTTAGGTCGTCAATATTGATATGAGAAGCATTGGGATTAGCAGAAATATAAGGATCTACAATAATATTTTTCCCTCCCACTTCGATGCCTAAAGAGGCGTGTCCGTAAAATGTAATTTTCATTTTTTTTTATTTTTTAAGTGATTAGTTTTAAATAGCAATTTGAAAGTATTAAGAAAGAGGTATATTTAATTTAGCTATATTGTTTAATTAGAATTACTTATTTTATTAAACATTATACTTAATATCACTAAAATGGGTAATGCAAGCCAAGCAGTAAATATTAATTCTAATCCATTTTGTTCATCACTTTCATAACATAATGTGTTACTATTTGAGAATAAACTTCCAAAACTTGATTGGATACAAACATATTCAATCAAATTAAATAGAATCAATTTTGTTTTTAAAGTTTTCAATTTTTCTTTAGAAATGTTTCTTATATAATTCGCAAAAATAATGGGTAAAAATATTGCAAAAATTGCAGTTAAACTCCATATTATTTTCCATGAAATTGAACATTCTATTCCACTTAAACTTAACAAATATTGAGTACCAATTAATCCAAACACAGTAAATCCAGGAATAAAAAACCCAATAATAGAAAAAACAATTGTTGGTTTTAAAAAGTCAAATTTTACGTTTTCCAATTATATAATTTATTAGTTATCTTACTAGCAACATTATTATTTTCAATTTACCTTCCTCCCAAAAAGACATTCACGACAATATCCTGAATTAACGAAACCATACACAATGCCAAAAGTATGGAAAGTGCAAAAGTACTTAATGCTAATTTTTTTAATTCAGGATCTAATAGTCTTGGCTCTTGATTTTTACGAACAGTACTTAAATGTTTGATTAAAGGAATATAAGCCAATACAAATAGATATTGATCTAAACGATATTCGCTTAAAATGGCAAAAAGCAACACCAAAACCATTGCCGAAACAATAAGGAAATAATGATATTTTTTGGCTTTGACTCCACCAATTTGAACTACAATGGTGTTTTTATTCGATTTTCTGTCGGATGCTTCGTCTCGCATATTGTTTAGATTCAAAACCCCTACACTCAATAATCCGATGGCGGTGGCGGGCAAGAAAAGGTTAAAATCCAACTGTTTGGAATACAAAAAATTCACTCCCAAAGTGCTGACCAAACCAAAGAATACAAAAACAAATACATCGCCATAACCACGGTAACCGTAAGCTGAATTACCTACAGTATAACGAATCGCCGAAGCTATAGCTAAAATTCCTAAAACCAAATAGAATAAGGAATACACAATATTAGTTTGTCCAAAGGCAAAATAAATCAGCGCAATTGCCGACAATAAAGTTAGTATTGACGTAATTACAATGGCGCGTTTCATAGCTTGTGGCGTAATCACTCCACTCTGAATGGCACGTTGTGGACCAACTCTATCGGCATTATCTGTTCCTTTTACGCCATCGCCATAATCATTGGCAAAATTGGATAAAATTTGTAATCCCAAAGTGGTCAACATTGCCAAACCAAATATTTTCCAACTGAAAACATCTGTTGGCGTATCAATAGCATCTGTAGGTCGGAGCGCATACATACTGCCCACAATTATGCCCGAAACCGATAAGGGTAAGGTTCTTAATCGTGCGGCTTCAATCCAATGTTTCATTTCTTATGTTTATTTGTTTAATCGTTTATTTGGTAATTTGTATCTGCAAACTGCTACTGAACACTGCCAACTAAATTTACGGTAACCATTTTTTTTCGAAATTCGGTTTTCTCTTTTCAAGGAAAGCGTTTCTTCCTTCTTTGGCTTCTTCAGTCATATAGGCTAATCTTGTGGCTTCACCAGCAAAAACCTGTTGACCTACCATTCCGTCATCTGTTAAATTCATGGCGAATTTTAGCATTTTGATGGATGTTGGTGATTTTTGCAAAATTTCCTGTGCCCATTCGTAAGCGGTGTCTTCTAACTCTGCGTGCGGAATAACGGCATTGACCATTCCCATTTCGAAAGCATCTTGAGCAGAATAATTTCTTCCAAGAAAGAAAATCTCACGAGCTTTTTTCTGTCCGACCATTTTTGCTAAATAAGCCGATCCATAACCACCGTCAAAACTAGTTACATCGGCATCAGTTTGTTTAAAAATGGCGTGTTCTTTACTGGCCAACGTCATATCGCAAACGACGTGTAAACTGTGTCCACCGCCAACAGCCCAACCAGGAACTACAGCAATAACTACTTTTGGCATAAAACGAATCAATCGTTGCACTTCGAGAATATTCAAACGATGTTGACCATCATCACCCACATAACCTTGATGACCACGAGCGTTTTGATCGCCACCACTACAAAAAGAGTAAATCCCATCTTTGCTCGAAGGACCTTCTGCTGAAAGCAAAACCACTCCTATTGAAGTATCTTCTTGGGCATCGTAAAAAGCATTATACAATTCCGAAGTTGTTTTTGGGCGGAAAGCATTTCTCACATCAGGGCGATTGAACGCTATTCTAGCGACACCATTACATTTTTTATAAGTTATATCTTCGTACTCCTTTACGGTAATCCAATCCATTCTATTCGTTTTAAATTTAGCTGTGTAAAAATAGACGATTTTTTACATTTTTATACTATATCCGAAATTAAATCAATTGGGATTTTTTAACAAAAATTTCCGTAAAATTTTATATATGACTACATTTGGCGTCGATAATTTTAAAACCAAAGAATATTAAAAAATTTTCCTGCTGCTTTTTTAGTTTTATGCTATTCTAAAGTCAGTTTTTTCAATTTTGCCCTTCATTATGATTCGAACTTTTATCTTTTTGTTACTCCTTATTTGTACACCTTCTTTTGCCGAAGATACTTTGGTATTATCATCTAGTACAAGCGTTATAGATAGTACTCTAGTCAGTTCGAACGAAACTATAATTGTATTAGATACTAATAAAATAGTTGACGATTCTTTTGTTTCAATCCAAAAAAAAGACAGTTTAGCAGCCTACCCACCACAATTTAAAGATTATAGAAGATTGGGTTACAATACTGGCATATTTGCTGGTGCTGCTATCATTGGCTTTGGTGTACTTTGGGCTATGCCTGAAAGCGCAACGAATTGGGACAAAGAAGAAATGCGTAAAAAAGGAATTTTATGGAAATGGAAACAAAACGTAAAGGAAGGACCAGTTTGGGATAAAGACGACTGGGTTTTGAATTGGGTAACCCATCCTTATTGCGGAGGAGTTTACTATATGACAGCCCGAAGTAGCGGCTTTAATCGATTAGAATCATTTGGTTATTCGGCTCTAATGTCCACTTTTTTTTGGGAATACGGTATCGAATCTTTTGCAGAGGTTCCTTCTGTGCAAGACCTTATTATTACTCCAGTGGTAGGTTCTGTAGTTGGCGAAGGATTTTTCTATGCCAAAAAATCAATTGTAAGGCACAATCACAAAATATTAAAATCAAAAATTTTAGGATATACTGCTTTGATGTTGATGGATCCTTTTAACACAATTCTGGATAGATTTGGATACAAAGAAAGAGTAAAAACTCAAATGAATTTTGCTCCTGTTGGAGTAAATCAGTTTTCGAAAACACCTGTTTGGGGCGTAAGTTTTTCGGCTAGTTTTTAATTTTTTTTAGTCTGAAAAAATAATTTTAAATGTACTTCCTACTCCTACTTTACTTTCAACCGTTATTTTTCCATTCATAGCTTCGACTTGATTTTTGGTAATATACAAGCCTATTCCATTTGCTTTTTCGTGTTTGTGAAAGGTTTTATACATTCCAAATAATAAATCACCATATTTTTCTAGGTCAATCCCCAAACCATTGTCTTTAATGGTTAATACTTTCTTACCGTTTTCTATAAAAAAATTAAACTCAATTATAGGAAATCTATCGGGATGAGCATATTTTATGGCATTTGTACTGAAATTCAAAAGAATACTTTCGAGATAAGCAGGGTTAAAATTAATAACAGTTTCCTTGGCTACATTGTTGATGATAATAGCTTTGTTATCATGGTCATGATTATTGATTATATTTTTGTTTTTTTCGATAAATAGATTCAAATCCAAGGGTTCTTTGCAAACATTCAAGTTGTTTTGGACATGAACTATTTGAGCTAAATTAGCAATTGTTTCATTCAAATCGTTTGAAACCATTCGCAAATAACTTAAAGCTTCTGAATTTTCTAATTGTTTTTCATCTGAATCAATCATATCCAAAAGTCCTTTGATATTGCCAGCATGTGAATTCAAATTATGAGAAACGATATAAGAAAAATTAACCAATCTTTGATTGTATTCACTTTGGGCTTCTATCATTTCTAACAATTTCTTGTAATTTTTATTTGTAATTTCCTTATTTTCAATATTATAAAAATCTATTATCATACTGTTTTTAGTTTTAGAATAAAATTTTAATCGCTTTTGTGAAATAAGCTAAAAATGAAAAATTTAGTAAAAATTTCTTTCTTTAACATTGCAATAAAACGCTATCCTCATTGGTTGTATTACAAATATACCCCCAACAAAACCAACTATTCGTAGAACATACAACAAGGATTAGTAGAATTGTATCTACAGAAAAAACTTAAAAAAAAATAATTGATTCCTATTTATAAGTATCTAAATAGAAAAGGATTTTTCAGACTGATAAGAATGTTGAAAGCAAGAGTAAAAATAATTTCAATCTTCGAAATACAAATGAAAAATTTCTATCAATGAAGCGAGATTGTCAATTTCTAATTTTTCGAAAATTCTATTTTTAAAGGTACTTACGGTAGTTTTTTTTACTTGTAAAAGCTCGGATATTTCTAGGTTTCCATATCCCTTGATTAGCAATCTGGCCACTTCAACTTCTCGGTTTGATAATTGCTCCAAAGGATTAATAGGGGTTTTGGAAATATAAGAATCTAGAATTCGATCTTTTATTTTTTGGGTAATATATTTTCCAGATACAAACATGCTTTGCAGTGCTTGTTTCATTTCCTCTTCTGAACTTCCTTTGTTCAAGTAACCTGAAGCTCCGGCATTCAAATAACGCATGGCATAAATATCTTCATCATAGCCTGAAAATATTAAAATTTTGATTTTGGGTTGAATATTTTTTACATCAGCAATAATGTTTAAACTATTGCCATCCGGAAAATTGATGTCTAAAACCAATAAATCAATTGGGGTTTCGTTCAGTATTTTGAAAGTATCTTTAAAACTTCCTGCTTGATAAATAATAGGATTTTGAAAAAGTTCTTTAATTAATAAAGAAACCCCTTGCCTTACTACAATATGGTCGTCGGCAATTAAAAAACTATGTTTATTTGATGATTTCATTTTACTAATTCTTGGTTTTATTTTTGTTAGACTTGGCTTACTATCAAATTAAAAATCACCTGCGTCCCCTTGTTCTCTTGACTTTTTACTTCGATTTCGCCATCAAATAATTCTACAATTTCTTTGCAAAGATTTAATCCTAAACCAACTCCCAAATTATTTACTTTACCCGAAACTGTTCCTTGATAGTAAGCTTCAAATAAATTTTTCAAATCATTTTGAGCAATCCCTAATCCGTTGTCTTTGATGGTTACTTTCAAATTCATTTCGAATTCGGATAGCGTTTCTATAACAACTTGAATTGCTATTAATCCATTTTCTGTAAACTTATTGGCATTACCAATTATATTATAGAAAAGTTGGTGAATTTTTGTAGCATCTGAATATACTTCACAATCGGGTTCTAAATTAGAAACCAGTTCCATTTTATTTCCTTTAACCTCTAATAAAGGTGTAAGTGAATAAATAATTGATTCGATTTCTTTCTTTAAATTGATATTTTTGTTTTTCAATTTCGGTTTGTGGTTTTCATCTTTCGAATACTCTAAAATTTGATTAGACAAAAGAATTAGCGAATTGGTTGTAAACAGAATCGATTTGAACGTTTCTTTTATGTCTGAATCTTTAACAGTAGCCACTAATTTTTGGCTGTAAATGGAAATTATATTCAAGGGTGAACGAATTTCATGACTTATCATGCCCACAATTCTATTTTTAAAAGCAAGACTTTGACGAATTTGATTTTGAGCAACTACAAGTTTTTTCTCGTATTCAAAAGCCATTCGGGTAAAACTAAAAAGTATGATGGAGATAACAAACATCAGTAATATCAGTATAATTATCGCGCTATCTTTGATGGTTTTATTCGTTTTATATTCTTCTTTTAAATACGTTTTATTATTTAATTGAAGTACATTATCTAATTTACCATAACTAGACAATACACTTTGACCTTTGCTTAACAATTCACTATTAATTTTCCTTAATTTCAAGTCTTTATCTCTTAAATCAAGAAATTTTTTATTCAAATTATTGAACTCATTTTCGTAATATCTATTACTCATCAAGAAAACATTTTTGATTTGTTGTTCGATAGATCCAGACGAAACTTTGTCTTTGTATTGCATGGTCACAATGGTGTTCAAGCGCTCTTTTTGAATGCGATACTTTCCTGTAAACGCATCTCCTAATCTCGAAATCAATCCATATCGAGTTACACTATCTACTTTTATATAAGTCTCGGTTTTGACGCTGTCTAAAATTTTCTTGTATCCAAACTTGTTGAATTTAAAAATTTCAGAAACATCATCATGTCCCGTTCCTATTTGCTTGTCGATAATAGAATCGATAGCTGTTTTTAGAGCTAAAATATCGGCTTCAGTTTGTTTTTTATCACCCAATATTCTTTTAAAACTCTCATTTTCGTTAGAAACCAAACGCAAACTATCCATCAAACCACTAATTTCGCTCAAGCTTGTCGTGTACTTTTTCAAAGAATTTTCATCTCTATGATTGAAATAATCATTAAAATACTGTTGCGATTGAATCAAAGAATTATTAGCCCGATTCGAATACTTTTCAATTTCATTAGATGTTGCCATCTGATCAAATGCTTTAGAAATTTGAGAATCATTGTACCAAATTACTCCAGCTATAACTTGTAAAAGAATAATACATGCCAACAAAGAAAAATGAATTATTTTTCTGTTTTTAATCCTTTTAAAATCAAAAGTATTCCCTGTAAAATGTTTTTTAATCAAAATTATTTTTTTTTTAAACTAAAGTTAATGAATTAAAATAAATCCAAGAAGCTAAATGATATTTAATATTCAGACAAAGCCAATAAAATCTGCTATTTTGTCTGCTTACTAATCGCTACTTTATTATAATTACTCATTGGCTATTATGAATAATTCTCACATTAAAAAAAGACAAAAGAAATTTGGGGAAAGTCTTTTAAAAAAAATTAACTCAATATCTAAATAGAGAATTACACTGTAAATATAACCAGCCTGAACCCTATTTTATGTAGAACTACTTACTAATAGATGTAGAATTAATTCTACACCTATTTAGCAATTTTAGAAATAAAACCAATGATTTAAAAGCCTCTTTTTTAAATCATTGAGGGGTTCTTAAAAAAAAACCACAAACCAACACCCGTATTTGAGGCGTCAGTTTGTGGAATTATATGCAATTCTAAAAACTACTTAAATTTATTCTTTGACCAAATAAATTCCGTCTTCTTTAATTTCTATACGTTTTTCTCTGTACAAAGCTCCAATGGCTTTCTTGAAGGTTTTCTTACTCATTTTTAAGACTGTTTTAATGTCTTCAGGATGCGAATTATCGGTTAATCGTAAAAAACCACGACTGGCACGAAGTTCATCCAGTATTTTCTCTGCATTGGGCTCAATATTTTGATAGCCTTGAATTTGCAAAGCCACATCTATTTTATTATCAGGGCGAATGTTTTTGATGTAACCACGCATTCTATCTCCTGTTCGAATAGCGTCGTCATAAACCTCATCTTTATACAACAAACCTTTGTGTTGCTCATTGATGATAACATTGATACCCAATTCGGTAATATGCGAAACGATTAAATCTACTTCTTCTCCTTTTTCAACCGTTAGATGATCATTTTTCAAAAACTGATTGGTTTTGCTGGATGCTACTAAACGTTTTGTTTTTTCGTCTATGTAAAGGTAAACCAAATAGCGTTTTCCTTTTTCCATCGGTCGAGCTTGCTCTTTGAACGGCACTAGAATATCTTTTTCCATTCCCCAATCCATAAAAGCCCCCACTTGGTTGACATAATTGACACGTAAAAGTGCAAATTCATTCAACAAAATATAAGGCTCCAATGTGGTAGCAACTGGTCGTTCTTCGTGGTCTAAATATACAAAGACAATAATTTCTTCGCCTATTTCCCATTCGTTAGGGACGTATTTATTGGGTAAAAGTATGTCGTGAATTCCTTCAGGATCTTTTTCGGGATTTCCTAAAAATAATCCCACTTTGGTATCACGTAATATGGTAAGTGTGTTGTATTTTCCTATTTCAATCATTTTCTTGTATTTTCTTGTGGCGCAAAGGTACGAAGTTTGAAAATACCAACGTGAGGAAAGACTCCACAATAAATAGAACTATGTTTTAATTTTCTATACTAGACCTTTCATATTCTCTCCAAAACAACTCAAAAACCATTTATTTTTTGTGATCTCATAACCTTTTATTTATAATTTGAAAAAAAAGCAATATTTGTAATTATTTTGTAATATTATATACATACTTTTACGAGCCTAATTAAAGATTTATATACCATTATGAGGAAACTTTTTTTTCTGACCCATAGCTTATTATTAATAGTAACTACTTCTATTTATGCCTTTAGCAGTAAAGAAATAACTTCAAACTATACAAGTTATAAAACAATAGTTCTAGCTCCAAATGTTGACTTTAATTATAATAATAGTGGAACTTGCTCTGGAACACCAATTACTTTTACGCCAGTAGTTAGTGGTGATGCACCCTTTAAGTATCAATGGGATTTTGGCGACGGAACAACTTCTATCAATAGTAATCCAACACATTCGTTCACTGCACTGGGCTGTGGCTTTCAAAACTTTACTGTAAAATTAATTGTTACCGATGCTAATGGAGCAACAAATTCTGTGACCAAAGTAATTTCAGTTCAACAAAAACCCGACTTAAAGTTCGTCAACTTAAATGCACCTGCAGGCTCAACTGCTCCTTTTGAAAAATGCGGAGATAATAATTCCGATTCTAAATACACAGTCAATATAGGAAATAGTTCTAGTTCCATTTCTTGTATTACTTCTTATAATGTAGATTGGGGCGATGGTAGTTCTGAAACTAATGTAAGCTTCCCTAGAGCACATACTTATAATCAATTAGGATCTTTCAATATGACAATTACTGGAATAGGTAGTAGCAGTTGTAATAACACTGTTACTTATGTCATCAAAAATTCTAATAATCCAATTGGTGCTCTTATTGCTCCTGGGAATACAACTAATTTATGTACTCCAGTTCCTCCAATGGAATTTGCTATAGGATCATGGTCAAGAAATCCATCGGACACAAGATACCAAGTAAATTATGGAGACGGCACAATTGTAAGTTACACACAAGCGCAATTAGAAAGTTCGCCGTATTATAATTCAGTGAATCCTCCAGCTTCTCAAAACTTCCCTATTCCTCATACTTTTACCCGTTTCAACTGTCCGTCTGGAAATACTGTAAGCTTAACAATAACCACCTCTTGCGGAAGTACTTATCTTACAGCAGGTCCTATTATTATTTTGGATGTACCTACGATAAGTTTTAACGTGAATAATATTGTTTGCGCTAACACATCTGTTTACTT
Source organism: Flavobacterium eburneipallidum (assembly GCF_027111355.2). NCBI lineage: Bacteria > Pseudomonadati > Bacteroidota > Flavobacteriia > Flavobacteriales > Flavobacteriaceae > Flavobacterium > Flavobacterium eburneipallidum. The sequence continues at coordinate 1,771,534 of NZ_CP114291.2, read as the reverse complement.
CAATAATACAACCATAGCTGGTTACACCAATGATTGCAGTACTTTTAATGTTTATACTTGGGATTTTGGAGACGGAAGTCCCGTATCTAGACAAGTAAACCCAAGTCACGTTTATACCACACCAGGTACTTATACCATTCGATTATCGGCTCAAACTCCTTGCGGAATTGGAACTTCTACTACAAGAACAATATGTGTAGAACCTATATTGCAGCCTAATTTTACTTTTGGCAATGCTTGTGCTTCTTCCAATGTTGAAATGACCAATACCACCGACACCCGTTTAAGCTGTGGAACCGAAAGCTATTATTGGGAAGTGATTCAATATTATGAAGGTTTTTGTGGTAAAGAAACTATTACAGGAACCGGAAGAGGACAATGGAATTTTGTTAATGGAACAAATTATTACTCTAAAAGTCCTGTTTTTAATTTTGTACTTCCAGGCACCTACTATGTTCGACTTACTACTCGAAATTCATGTGGAATTGACCGATCAATTACCAAAACCATAGATGTTAAAAAACCACCTGTTACTACTTTAGATCCTATTTCGGATTTTTGTAATTCGGCAACCATCAGACCTGTGGGAAAAGTGACCGAAACTTGCTCACCTTCTTCAGAAATAAGTTATTTATGGAGTTTTCCTGGCGGAACACCTTCTAGTTCTACCGCTCTTGATCCTGGTCCAATTGATTATACTGTAAGTGGTAACTATCAAGCGACTTTTAGTGTTACCAATAGTTGCGGCACAACTACCAAAACGGCCAATTTCTCTGTAGATTTAGTACTTTCTCCAATTATAAAACCAAAGGTCTTGAAAATGTGTAGTGGCGATTCTTTTCAGGTTACGCCCGTTACAAATGGAACAGACAACGTGCCTGCTGGAACAACTTATATTTGGTCAAATCCAATCGTTTCTCCTGCAGGAGCCATAAGCGGTGCTACAGCTCAAACTACTCCAAGAACAAACATTAGCCAAACTTTAACCAACCTAACCAATAATCCAGCTACAGTAACTTATACAGTTTCACCAATATCAGTAAGCTGCCCAGGGCCTAATTTTACCATTACCATAACTGTTGACCCATTAATAAAAGTTGCTTTGAATCAAAAAAACAGCACTTGTTTTGGTTCAAACGATGCTTCAATTGATATTACAGTAACAGGAGGAATTCCTTTTACAACTGGAAAACCCAACAATATATCTTGGACTGGTCCAAATGGTTTTACCAGTACAGATGAAGATATTTCGAACTTAAAACCTGGGACTTATAATTTAAGCATAAACGACAATGGCAATTGCCCTTTTACGAAAAGTTATTTCGTTAGTGAACCTGGTTTATTTCAATTTTCATCCAGCAAAAATGACATTAGCTGTTTTGGCTTAAACGATGGTAGAATTAATATAACCGCTTCTGGAGGAACTCAACCTTACAAATATGTTTGGAAAAAAGACGGAAATCCGTTTGCTACTACCGAAGACCTTTCTAATTTGAAGCCTGGAGTTTATGATGTAACCATTACAGAACTTAATAATTGTGGTGTCCTTACCGGTACCTATACTATTATAGAACCGCCATTATTAGAAGTTAGTCTTGTAAGCCAAGTAAATATTTTATGCTACGGTTATTTCACTGGAGAAATTGATATAAAAACCATTGGAGGAAGAGCTACCGAAACTTCACCAGGTGTTTTCAATTACAGATACAGCTGGACTGGCCCTAACGGATTTAGAAGCAATCTTCAAAATTTAAGAAATGTAGCCGCTGGAACTTATAATTTAACCGTAACCGACAATTCAGGCTGTACCGATCAACTGCAAGTTATTTTACTTCAAAACGATGAAATAAAATTAGATTATACCAAAACCGAAATTGCCTGTTACAATTATGCAGATGCTTCTATTACTATTAATAAAATTACGGGTGGAGTTCCTTTTGCAACTGGCGATCCATATCTTATAAAATGGAGTAATTTAGGTACAGGACTAGTACAAAATAATTTGACTGCAGGAACTTATACCATTACCATCACCGATTCTTTAGGTTGTCCAAAAGTATTTACAATAATTATAGACAATGCACCTGTTTTTACCATAAATCCTGATGTAAAACAAATTTCTTGCTTTGGCGAAAAAGATGCTTACATCCGATTGAACCTCATCGGTGGAAAAGCTCCCGTAAAATTGGTTTGGGATGATGATGCTACAGCAGGAATTGAAAGAAATAATTTAGGTCCTGGCAAATATACAGTAACCATTACTGATGCTAAATCGTGTAAAATAAAAGAAACCTTCAATATTATTGAACCTTTGTTATTAGAATTAAAAGCTGACGTTTCAAACCCTTTAAATTGTTTCAATGCCAATACTGGAGCTATTAATTTAGTAGTAACTGGCGGAACACAACCTTTTAAATACGCTTGGTCAAACGGTGCTACAACAGAAGATTTGGTGAATTTGACACCCGATAATTACACCGTAACCGTAACCGATGCCAATGGCTGCAAAAAATCGGAAACTTGGAAAATTACTCGATTCAAGCAACTGACTCCTACCATTGAAGTAAAAACTAATTTCGATTGCGAAACTAAATATGTACATCAAACCTTTATAGGCCACGTAGAAGGTGGTGTTCCTCCATACAAACTGAAATGGTCTGACGGAACCGTTACTGGAGTCAATAACGAGATTATGAACACCGAAAATAATGGGCTAGTAATTTTTAGCGTTACCGATAGTTTTGGTTGCGAAGCCAATATTCCTTACAATGTAGATACGCCTGTTTTAGGCAAAGCCAATTTCTCTACCACTTCCCATGGCAAAGAAGTATATGATTTATATTCTATCTACGATCCTGTTTTGTTTACCAATTTAGCCTCAGGAGATTTTACATCTGTAGCATGGGATTTTGGCGATGGTAATTTTTCAGATGAAATAAATCCAAAACATATTTATACCAGAGAAGGAACTTATACCATAAAACAAACTGTTACTTATCCTTTTGGATGTCAATATACCTATTTTACTACATTGATTCTAGAGAAAGGATACAGCTTGATGATGCCTAATGCCTTCACTCCCAACAATGATGGCATAAACGATTCATTTGCTCCTGTTTTTCTAGGTTTGACAAACATTACACTCGATGTTTACAATACTTGGGGAGCAGTTATCTATTCAGAAACTGGAGAAAACATAGGAGGTTGGCACGGAAAAGTAAAAGACATCAATGCCGAAAATGGAAATTATTATTTTAAAATTACGGCAAAAACTTTCTACAATCACACCATAACCGAAAAAGGAACATTTACATTACTAAAATAAAAGCAACCTCTTTACAATGAAATTCAGACTATTTATCATAATTATAAGCTGCTGCTTTTATTCTAAAACAAGAGCTCAAGATCCCGTTTTTACACAATATTTTTTAGTTCCCGAAACTCTAAATCCTGGTTTCTCTGGTTTTATGGAAACCACTTACACCGGAATTATTCACCGAGAACAATGGCCTGATTTAGATTTTAAAGTCACTACCGATTATGCTTTTGTTAATACTTGGAGCGAGGAAATGAATAGTAGTTTTGGAATTAGTGTCTTGAATCAAAGAGAAAATACAACAAACTATAATTTTGCACAAGTTAACGCCAATTATACCTATCGAGTAAGATTGAATGACGATTGGTATTTTAGACCCGCTATCGAAGCTGGTTTCGGACTAAAATCTTTTGCTTTTCAAAATTTATTATTGGAAGACCAAATCAATATCAGAACTGGTACAATTAATACTGGTTCGATTGACCCATTATTACTTAATGATAAAGTTAGTTTTTTTGATATTAGTGCAGGTATGGTTTTCAATACCGATGCACTATGGATTGGATTATCAATGAAACATCTCAACAAACCCAATATATCATTTGCAGCCAACGGAAATATTCCTTTAGACACTTTCTTTTCTTTAAGTACTGGTTATGAATTTCTATTGGCAGAATATATCGATGTTCAATTCTTTCCGTATGCTACAAAAATGTTTCTAACTTCTAATTATATGCAACAAGGGCGTTACAATAGACTAGATATTGGTACTTCTATCTTATTCGAAAAAATGTTTTTTGGCATTACAGCTGTTACCAATCCTGCCAAAAACAGCATTAACAGTCACCTCCTTACCTCTATCAATTTTTTTACAGGATTACAATACGAAAATTTAAGGCTAGGTCTTTCCTATGATGCCAATACTTCCAAAATTGGAAAAACTGGTGGAGCATACGAACTTTCTTTAACCTATCAATTCAACCTTGATGTAAAATGCTTTGGTTGCCCTAATTATACAGGAAGATAAATTGGGTTATCGCTTTTTTTTTTAGAAATTACAGAACCTTTTAAATTATAAATTGTTCAAGACAATTGCAAAAATAATGAAATAATAGAACTCTATTTCTACAAAAAAATCTTAATGCAAGTTGTTAAGAAGAAAGATTTTAAATACACTAGTCTATAATAAACCAAACCCTTTAATACCTTTGACAAAAGTTAATTCAGCATAAAATGAAAGATCAAACGTCAGCAATCCCATTTACAGCTTATCAGAAATTTGTAGTTTTTATACTCGCCATTACTCAATTTACAGTAATACTCGATTTTATGGTAATGTCTCCACTAGGCGATATGCTAATGAAATCGCTCGATTTAAAACCTTCTAATTTTGGTCTAGTCGTTTCGGCTTATGCTTTTAGTGCTGGAATTTCTGGATTGCTTACAGCTGGTTTTGCTGATAAATTCGACCGAAAAAAACTATTACTATTCTTTTACATTGGTTTCATTGGCGGAACAATCCTTTGCGGAGTGGTTACCTCCTATCCTTTACTACTCGCTGCCAGAATCGTTACTGGATTATTTGGTGGTGTAATTGGTTCTATATCGATGGCGATTATTGCTGACATTTTTACACTACAACAACGAGGACGAGTTATGGGTTTTGTCCAAATGGGTTTTGGAGCTAGTCAAATTTTAGGAATTCCAATTGGATTATACCTTGCCAATGCTTGGGGCTGGCACTCGCCTTTTTTATGGATAGCAGTAATGGCAGGAATTGTCGCTATAGCCATTGCCGTTAAGCTTCAACCCATTACTAAGCATTTAGCAATCAAACAAGAAAAATCAGCTTTTCTACACTTAATTCATACTATTGCTAATAAAGATTACCGCATCGGATTTACTTCTACCGCCTTACTTTCCATTGGTGGATTTATGATGATGCCTTTTGGTAGTGCATTTGCCATCAATAATTTAAAAATTACCGAACACGAATTGCCGATCATGTTTATGGTCGCAGGAATATCAACCTTAATAATTATGCCTGTCGTTGGAAAATTAAGTGACAAAATAGACAAGTTCAAAATATTCGCTTTTGCCTCTTTGTGGACAATGGTTATGGTTGCCGTTTACACGAATCTTGGCGTAACTCCTTTTTATTTAGTCCTAGTTTTCAACGTACTGATGATGGCTGGAATCATGAGCCGAATGGTACCTTCAACAGCATTAGTTACTTCCATTCCTGATATGCAGGATCGAGGTGCATTTATGAGTATCAATTCCTCATTACAACAAATAGCTGGGGGAATTGCAGCCGCTTTTGCTGGAACTATTGTGGTACAAAAAGACAAAATGAGTCCATTAGAACATTACGATACGCTAGGAATTATAATTTGCATGGTTTTAATACTTTCCTTAATACTCATGTATCGTGTAGATCAATTAGTCAAAAGAAAAGCCAAATAAAAAGCTGAATGATTACCAATTAACAACCAATTTTTGTCCTTTTTTCAAACTAATATTTTGTTTTTTATCTCCGCTAATCAAGGTTGTTTTTCCTCCTTTTTTAGAAAAAATAGTTACTTTTTTTAGTTCTTTAGAATTCCATTCCATCGCTATTTCAAATCCTCCTCTGGCACAAATTCCTTTTACCGTTCCGCTTTCCCAAGCATCGGGTAAAGCTGGTAGCAGTCGAATTTCTGTTTCATTCGATTGTACCAACATTTCAGCAACAGCGGCTGTTCCCCCAAAATTGCCATCAATTTGAAACGGTGGATGCGCATCCAATAAATTAGGATAAGTTCCTCCTCCTCGTCTTGATTTTTCCACTTTCTTTTTGTCTGGATCTACATAACGAAGCAATTCCCTATACATTTTGTAAGCTCGATTGCCGTCCCACAGTCTTGCCCAAAGATTAATACGCCAACCTTTTGACCAACCCGTGGTTTCGTCTCCTTTTATCTCCAAGGTTTTTCTGGAAGCTGCAGCCAAATCAGGAGTTTTTAGAGGTGTAATATGATCGCCTGGAAAAAGTCCAAATAATTGCGATTGATGACGGTGTTTCGGATCTTTGTCTTCCCAATCGAAATACCATTCTTGGAGATTTCCTTTTATTCCAATTTGATACGGATGTAATTTTGTCAAATCGGCTTCTAACTGGCTTATAAAATCGGCATCAACATTTAAAATTTTAGCCACTTTTATGGTTTTATCAAAACATTCTCGAATCATCGCCAAATCAGCTGTTCCTCCATATAGTGTTGCTCCAATAAAACCATCAGGAGTCCTGTATTGATTTTCAGGCGAAGTAGATGGAGCAGTAATTAAATTTCCATTTTTATCCGTTACCAACCAACCTCTGCAAAATTGAGCTGCTCCTTTCATCAACGGATAACCCTCATTTTTCAAGTATTTTTTATCTTGTGTAAAGATATAATGTTCCCAAATATGGGTACTCAACCAAGCTCCTGCCATTGGCCAACACGCCCACATTGGATCTTCTTTTCCAAATTGCCCTACAGGATTCGTCATCGCCCAAATATCGGAATTGTGTGCTGCCGACCAACCTTCACTAACTCCATAAAAAGTCTTGGCGGTCACTTTTCCTGTTACCGAAAGATTTTTGATGAAACTCAAAAGTGGAAGATGCAATTCCGAAAGATTAGTGTTTTCGGCCAACCAATAATTCTCTTCCAAATTGATATTCATCGTGTAATTCGAACTCCAAGGAGGATTCAAATGCGGATTCCAAAGTCCTTGTAAATTAGCTGGAACACCCAAAGTTCTGGAAATGCTAATAAGCAAATAACGCCCGAAATTAAAATACAAAATCTCTAAATTTTTATCTTCTTTTCCATCCGCATAACGCAACAATCGTTCGTCTGTTGGCAAATCGGGAGCAGTGGTTTTCCCTAAATCTAAACTCACCCGATTGTAGAATTTTTGGTAATCAGCAACATGATTGCTTTTTAATTTATCAAAAGATTTGGAAAAGGATTTGTTTAAATGAGTTGTAGCAATAGCTTTGTTATCCAATCCTTGTGTGGCTGGATTTTTGTCAAAACCATTGAAACTGGTAGCAATGGAAACATAAATTAAGGCTTCGGTTCCGTTCTGTAATCCTAAACTATTATTCGAACTTACAATGGTTCCTTCTGTGTTTTTTATTTTCATCAAAGTAGTGAATCGTGTTCCTATTTCTTTTTCTTTCAAAAATGCAGGTACAACTTCATAACCTTTATTCTCATGAATCGGTGCTACACCATTCATAGCAAGCACATTATTTTGAATTTCGGTTTTAAATTGTAATAAACTAGTCGAATTTATATCAAAACTCAAAGCTCCTTTTTGACTGCTGGTCAGTTTGATTACCATAATTTGATCAGGAGCTGAAACAAAATATTCTCGGGTAAATTTTACACCATCTATTTCATAGCTCACTTTAGAAACGGCATTAGAAATATCTAATTCTCTGTGATAATTCGACGCTTTTCCAGTATGATGATTATTGATTTCCATCGTTCCTAATGGTGCATAGGACTCGGAATTTTTACCTTGAATTTTCTTGTTCAGTTCTTCGGCTAGCTTGTAATTCTCGTTTTTTAAAGCCTCGCGAATGGCTGGAATATTTTTATAAGCTTCGGGATTCATATTAGCATTTACAGGCTCACCCGACCAAAGTGTAATGTCATTCAAATAAATTTTATCCGAATTGACACCGCCAAAAACGGTCGCTCCCATCTTTCCGTTTCCTAAAACTAGACTTTCTTCGAAAAATTCAGCGGGTTGTTTGTAGTTTAAAACATGATTGGATTGTGCCAGCAATTTTCCGCAAATAACAGAGCTGAAAACGGCGAGAAGTACTATTTTAATTGAGCTTGATTTCACTTTTTCGTTTTTAATTAATTCTATAAAAATAGTACATTTTATTTCAATCCATCGAGTAATGCAGTCAAAACTTGAGTATCATAAACCGTATTATTTGTTCTATTGAAAATTCCAAAACCATTATTTCCAAGGCTTCCTTCATCCCAATAAAAAGGCAATATTCCATTGGCTTTGGCTTGTTTTACTACGGTTTTCAAATAATAAGCTCTTGAATTCAAATGCAATGTTAAAGCATCGCCTGTCAGAGTAGTACGGCGAATTGCTCCAAATTCTCCCAATAAAACAGGAATTCCTTTGTCAACAAATTGCGTTTTCATGGACTTAAAAAGTTTTTCTAAATCGGCTTCTCCAAAACTAGCATTTCTTTGAGTGTCTGTTGCAGAAAGATAATTTGATCCCCAATAATAAGCCATTTTCCCCCAAGTTTCATCTTTGGTCAAACCTGCAAAATTCCATGGGCTATAATAATGAACCTCAACCATCATGCGATTGGCAACTTTATCTGTTGGCAAAGTGAGCATCAATTTATTGGTTTTTTCTATATCGGTTGTAGGTCCTTGAATGACTAAAATTCTGTTGGCATTTTTTCCGCCTGTAGAACGAACGGCATCAATAAATGTTTGATGATAGGAATTTAAAACTGCCATTTCGGTAGCATTTTCAACATTAGGTTCGTTAGCACCTGCAAAAAGTAAATGTTCATCAAAATCTCGCAAATGAGTCGCGATTTGTTCCCAAAACGCTTTTTGTTTGGCATTATTTTCTACTTTTTTGACTTCGGTACAATTGTTTTCTAACCAACCACCGTCCCAATGAATATTTAGCACCACATACATATCATTGTCCACACAATACTGAACTACTTCTTTCACTCGGTTAAGCCATTCCGTTTTAATTTTTGCGGTTGTAGTATTCTCTAAATTTTGATTCCATGAACAAGGTATTCTAACAGCATTAAACCCATTGGCTTTAACCAAATCAATTAAGGCTTTAGTTACTTTTGGATTGCCCCAAGCAGTTTCTCCACCAATTGCTTCAAGCGTATTTCCGATGTTCCAACCCAGCTTTATCTTTGCTGCTAATTGTGTTGCATTGCTAGTCATTCCGGTTGCATCAGCCGCAATGGGATTGGTATTATAACTTGGATACAAGGCTGTAACTGGAGGAACAACTACACCTGCTGCTTGGGTAAGTACAATATTGACCGCAGTCGTTTGTGTTGAATTCACTGTTAAAGTAGCAGTTCGAACTGTTGTGGTTGTATTGGCTAAAACTGTTACATTCACAATCGTTGTACCCGAGGCTCCTGAAATTTTGTTCAACTGAATCCAACTCGCATCTGGATTGGTAATTGTCCAAGCATCAACATTTGTTGTGATGGTAAAACTGGCACTGTTTCCTGCACTTAAAAAATTAAGGGAAGCTGCACTTACAGCAAGGGATTTATCCACAGTATTTTCAGAAGAAGAATCGCTGCTGCAAGCCATAATTCCAAAAAAAAGCGTACTGAATATAACTGTAAACACTTTATTTTTAATTGATTCAATCATTTTATTTAATCTATAAAATTAATAATTTGAAAAGTGTTTGATTACTTAATGATCACGACAACTTCTTGCTTAATATCTCTGGATGAGTTACCTATTTTGAGAGTATATTTTCCAGGCTCAACCGTCCATTTTTTGGTTTCAACATTATAATAAGCCAATTCTTTTACAGGAATATGAATTGGAACTATACAGGAATCTCCTGGCTTAACATCAACTTTCTGAAAACCTTTCAACTCTTGAGCCGCCCGAGAAATTTTCGAATCGGATTTAGAAGTATAGACTTGAACTACTTCTTTTCCTTCTACTTTACCAATGTTTTTAACAGTTACTGAAACTTGAATGGTTTCGTCTTCGGAATATATTTTTTTATCGGTTTTAACATTATTAAAAGCAAAACTAGTATAAGACAAACCATAACCAAAAGGATACAAAGGCGTAACTTTTTTGGTATCAAACCAACGGTAACCAACCAAAATTCCTTCTGAATAAGTCACCGATTTATCGCCAGGAAAACTATTGGTGGCATGAGCAGATGAATCTTCAATCTTATTAGGCATTGTCCATGGCAATTTTCCAGAAGGATTTACTTTTCCTAACAACACATCTGCCAAGGCATTTCCACCTTCGGAACCATTGAACCAAGACCAAATCAAAGTTGAAGTTTTTTTACTAACCGCATCAATGTCAAAAGGTGCTCCAGCGACCATGACCACAATCGTTCTCGGATTAACGGCTACAATTTTTTGGATTAATTCTTCTTGACCAAATGGTAATTTCAAACTGCTACGATCCGAAGCTTCGGTTTCATAATCACGATTCGAACCTGCAAAAACTATAGCTACATCGGAATTTTTAGCTGCTTCAATCGCTTCTTGCAATTTAGCAGCGTCCAATTGATCGATGGTTACAGGACCATTAGCCGTAATATTCCCGAGATTACCTTTGTTTTTTTTCTCATATCGCTCTAAATAGCCTTCGGCATAATTGATTTTGATGGAATTGGGTAACCTATTTTTCAAACCTTCTAAAGGTGTAATTTCTCTTTTGGTTTTTACACCTGCGCCAAATCCACCCAAGGCGTTTTTCTTGGTGGCATTATTTCCAATAACTGCAATTGTTTTTACTCCGTCCAATTGTAAAGGCAAAGCATTTTTTTCGTTTTTCAATAAAACTATCGATTCAGCAGCAATTTTGTAAGCATCTTGATAATGCGCTTCGGTGGCAATACTTCCTGTAATACGGTCTTTGCCGCCAATGGCTTTTACTTGAAACAGGACTTTTAAAATTCTTTTGACGTGAATATCAATTTCGGCTTCTGAAACCTCTCCTGCTTTTGCCGCAGCGATTAATTTATCGGCAAAGAAAAAATCCTTAAACGGTTTTGGTGTTCCCATTTCGATATCCAAACCATTTTTCAATGATTTTACTGTGCTATGAACCGCTGCCCAATCCGAAACTACAACGCCTTGGAATCCCCATTCGTCACGTAGAATTTTGTTTAACATATAATCGTTCTCACACAAATAATCACCTCTAAACTTGTTGTAAGCTCCCATGATACTGTAAGCATTCGCTTCTTTTACAGCGGCTTCAAAGGCTGGAAGATAAATTTCACGTAAGGTTCGTTCATCAATCAGCACATCCACAAAATCCCGATTGGTTTCCTGATTATTGGCTGCATAATGTTTGACACAAGCCATAACATCATTATTTTGTAATCCAACAATCAATGATACCGCCATTTTTTTGTTCAAAAAAGGATCTTCGGTCATGTATTCATAGGTTCTTCCTCCGAGTGGCGTTCTAACAATATTGATGGCTGGCGAAAGCAACATATCTTTATTTCTGGCACGCATTTCTTGTCCAATACTGCTTCCAAATAGACCCGCCAATCCAGTATCCCAAGTCGCAGCCAAAGCTCCTGCAGCAGGATAATAAGTAGCAAAATCATTAGTCCAACCCGCAGCCGACCAATTGTTTCTAGAAATTTCTTCCCGAACGCCCAAAGGACCATCCGCCATTTTTAGTTCTGGAATTCCCAATCGCTCGACACCACCAGAAGAAAACATAGTGTTACCGTGCAACATTCCAATTTTTTCTTCTAATGTCATTTGAGCTACTAACTTATCGATTTCGGTATCGTAGGTAGAACTTAATGATTTTGGAGTTTCTTGCAATTTTGTGCTTTTTACAGCTTGCGCATTCGAATGAAATCCTGCAAATGATAGGGATACAAAAAGAGACAATGTGATTATTTTATTTTTCATAATAAATTCAAACTTATTGTTTTATAAAATTCAAAAGCAAAACATCATTTTCATTGATCTTGAAATCCTTACTGTAATTGCCTTTTGAATCCATTACGAGAGTTTCGGTTGCGATAGGTTCTCCGTTATTTTTCCCTTTTAGTTTTTCTACTTGTTGTTTGGTTAATTGGTTCGGTTTGTTCATTTCCAAATAATCCGTGTAAACATCGTTGACTTTATATCCTACTTTATAAATTTCTAATGTGTATTTTCCTTTTTGCAAACCTGTTACTTCAATTTTTACACTTCCTTTTGATTTAGACGGTAAATCTTGAATGTAATATTGCTGATTGTTAATGGAATCGCCTGGATGTGTATTAGTAAAATCCCAAAACAACAATTGAACATCTCCCTTTTTATTTTTGGTCGCCCAAGAAGAAGTATCGGTATTTTGAAGTTCGGTAGTTCCTAATTTGTTTAAATAGGAATACGAAAAATAAGCAGGTTTTTTAATTGCTTGCGTATTCAACAATCCAAATCCTCCGTGAAAAGGCGTAAATCTTGGAGCGGATTCTTCAAAAATATCAGTAAAAACCCAATAGGACATAGATGTAGGTGCGTTACCCACTTGTTTTAGTTTTTGCAAAATATAAGCAGCCGAATGGTAACTATCATGAACGGGGTCGGCAGGTGTATAGGAAGAACTCCATTCCGTGTAATGCAATTCCAGATTCGGTTTGGCAGAATTTGCAATTTGTTTTCTGGAATTCAAAACATCGCCACTTACACTGGATTCGTCTTTACTCAAAATAGTTCCTGTTGTTCCGTATTCGTCTAAAAAGCCTTGTTTTACTCCGTAAGTATGCGTGGAAATAAAATCTAGTGGAACATTATTTTTAGTAGCAAATTCAATAGTTTCAGGTACCCAACCCGCTCCTGCTGTGGCTGGCCCTCCAACTTTATAATCGCCATTTACACTTTTGATAGCACGAGCACTATGCTCATACAATTTAAAATATTCTTCTTGAGTTCCTGTCCAAAAAGCGGGAGTTAAATTGGGTTCGTTCCAAACTTCGAAATACCAAGTTTTCACTTCTTCAGCTCCATAACGTTCTGTCCAATGCTGGGTTAAATTGCGAATTAAATCTTCCCATTTCTTATAATCTTTAGGAGGCGTTACATTGCCTTTCCACCAAAAAATAGTTTGTTTGCCGCTAGCCAAAGCCGATGGCATAAATCCTAATTCGACAAAAGGTTTCATCTTGATACTCAAAATATAATCGTACAAAGCATCAATATACTGGTAATTGTACTCTGGATTTCCTTTGGCATCTTCACGATAAACGCCCATATCATCTGTCAATAATCCGTGCATTCGAATGTATTTAAAATCGCATTCTTTTTTTACTATTGCTAGTTGTTGTTGCCAGTCGGCTCGCAATCCTTCGTTGGCACGACCCGCTCCAATACATTCTTTGAACATGGTATTCATTGGGCCAGCAGATTGATTGTAATCTACTTTTATGGTTCTGTAAAAATTGGCATTTTGTCCAAACAATTGAATATTGCTGATGCACAATACTAGAAATAATGCTAGGTATTTATTCATTTTAAAATGTTATTCATTAAATTAAACAGGCATTGAAAATAGATTCAGATTCTCAAAATATTATAATTTTTTGAATCGAATGGCTGTTCCTCCTGCTCCACCTAATTTCAATTGCAATACATCCGAAGCTTTAACCGTTTTTTTAGAAATGGCTATCGCTGATGGATTATGCGTTTCATCAGTTCCTTCTGCATCGGCATAAATTTGAGCTTCGTAAGTTGTATTTTTATCTAGAAATGATAATGGAATTTTAACCTCACGAGCTTTTTCATTGGTAATACTTCCTAAATACCAATCTGCACTATTTCTATCTTTTCGAACTGTAGTAATGTATTCTCCTATTTTACCTTCTAATACTTTGGTGTCTTCCCAATCCGTTGGAACATCTTTTAAGAATTGTAAAGCCGGTTTTCCTTCATAATTTTCAGGAAGATCTGCCATCATTTGAATTGGAGCATAAATCGTTACATACAATGCCAATTGTTGAGCCGCAGTTCCGTGAACTCTACGTCCATTATACCCTTGTTTTACTTCAACGTCAAAAATTCCAGGCGTAAAATCCATTGGCCCTGAAAGCAATCTGGTAAACGGAAGAATCGTCAAGTGATTTGGTGGATTTCCTTCGCTCCAGGCGTTGTATTCCTGACCTCTGGCTGCTTCTCTAGAAACCATATTGGGAAATGTTCTACGCTCTCCAGTATCTTTTATAGACTCGTGATACAAAACGGCTAAATCATATTCGGCAGCTTTTTCTAAAACATATCTGAAATAATTCACTCCAAATTGTCCAAAATGCCATTCTTTCATATTTAATTTAGAACCAACATGACCAATTTTAACTGAATGAATGCCTAGTTTTTTGTACAACGCAAAACCTTCGTCTATTTCTTTTAAATAATTAATCAAATTAGAACCCGTTTCATGATACCCAATAAGTGCCACTCCTTTTTTATTACCATATTCTACCACTTTTTCTAGGTCAAAATTATCGGCACTTTTGGTAAAGCTAAACATGTGCATTCTATTTTCGTACCAAGCTGGTGTCCAACCTTTGTTCCAGCCTTCAATCAATAGATGATGAAAACCTTCTTTGGCGGTAAAATCAATATATTCTTCGGCATGTTTGGTTGTTGCTCCTTGTTTTGGCCCTTCCCAAAAAGAATATTTCCCGATGTGCATTCCCCACCATATCCCGAAGTATTTATAAGGTTTGAAATAACTAATACTCTTTAATTTATTAGGCTCGTTGAGGTTTAAAATCAAATAAGACGTAATCAAATCGGTAGGTTTTTCGGCAATTTGAATCGTTCTCCAAGAAGAAGTAAACGTATCTTTTACACGCACTTTTACACCATCAGCCCAAGGCACTAAATCAGATTTGAGTTGATTTCCAGTAGTATTTACCAATGTCATACTGGCGAAATCCACCAAATTGGCTTCGTGAAAACTTATGGCTAATCCGCTTTTGCTTTCGATTGTTAAGGGTGTCAAAACCGTATCTAGGGTACTCACTGGCGAATCTTTAAATAAATATTCATCTCTATCGGCTCTGTTAGCAGGAATCCACCACGCTTTTCCATCCTCTTTGAGGTTGAAAGTCGTTTTTTCATCCATAATGAAAATACTGTCTTTTACATTTTGCTTCGGATAAACATATCGAAAAGCAATTCCATCATCAAAAGCACGAAACTGAATTTCTAATTTGCGTTTGTTTTGCCCTTTTTGTTGCAACTGAACCACCATTTGGTTGTAGTGATTTCTAATCTTTTTCTTTTCGCCCCAAACCTGTTCCCAAGTTTCATCGAAAGAGGTATTTTCTACTTTGATAATTTCAAAATTGGTACTTAAATCTTCATTATTCTTCAATGTAAATCCTAAATCAGAAGGAGAAATCAGAACTGTTTTTCCATGAGACACACTATATTTAGGCGCATTATTTACCAGTTGAAATTGAATTTTATTTTTTCCTTCTGGTGAAGACAATTCATAGGATTTTGGTTTGTTGCCTTGAGCATTACTTATACCTATAGATAGGAATAAGACGGGAAGTATTAGTTTTTTTTTCATTGTGTTAGATGCTGCTTTTCTTATGGTTGTTTTTGGTTAAAAATAGTTTTGAATGAATTTCAAACCTTTAAAATTCAGGTTTTATGCTACTTGACATCAAATAAATATTTAGAAAATTCCTTTTACAAACTGTCTAAAAAAGATTTATTTTAAAAATAGTCACTCTTTTATTGGCTAAAAATAATAATCTTAAAATTAATTTTATTATAATTATGCTTATAGTATTATTTTAACAAAAACTAATACTATATCAACCCTATTAAAAAACATTTAAAATAACACTTTAAACCCGAAAAAAATATTTACATTTAGTTTTTGAATTGCTAAATCAATTGTAATTGCAAAAAATAATAAATTAATTTGAATGGACATCTATTTAATTTTAAGTGGCACATCTGGCATTTGTTGGACAATTGTTTACATTGAATGTATAAGATTAGGTTTTAAGCAAAAAACTTATGCAATGCCATTTTGGGCATTGGCTCTAAATATAGCTTGGGAAACCATACATTCTATTTTAGGATACAGAGAAAACGGGTTGTCAATTCAGGTTATTTTCAATACAATTTGGTTTTTATTTGACGTTCTCATTTTGCTTACTTACTTCAAATTTGGATATAAACACTTTACTAATTTTCTTCCGAAAAAAATATTTTTAGTATGGAGTTTAATAGTGCTTGTATTTTCCTATTGCATTCAATATATATTTGTGCACGAATACGGATTAGTTAAAGGTGCATCCTATTCGGCATTTCTTCAAAACCTAATTATGTCTGTGCTTTTTATTGAAATGTTTATTCAAAGGCGTAGTGATCAGGGACAAAATCTAACTATAGCCATAAGTAAGTTTATAGGCACACTTGCGCCATCAATATTGTTTGGCATCGTTGGAATAAACGAATTTGGAGGTCCCAATTTTTTTCTATTGGTTACAGGAATTTTAATTGCTACTTTTGATTTAATCTACATCGCCTTATTGCTTAATAACAGACAAAATAAAATTAGTTAACAAAGATTTATTTTAGTCTTTCGCTTTTTACTCCTATTGTTACGTCTGAAAATATTCAAAAAAAAAGGACTCGTTTTCACGAATCCTTTTTTTATTTTAGAATCAATTTTAAAGTGATTCTTTCTTTTTTGCTTTCTTTTCTTTGTATGCTTCCCATGTTGCTCCACCTACCCAATAAGATACGAAACCAACCAAGAAAAACATTAACCAAAATCCTATTGTAAGGACGGTCAAGAAAAGTAAAAAGCCTAAATACTGATGAAATTCAAACATATTTTCCGGAATTTTTGAATGTAGCCACAAATGTATGTTTAATATTTTTTTTTTACTAATAAAATAACGAATAATATTATCTAAAAACAGAAGTTATTTGTAATTTTAAAATATTTGAACACCATCTCATTAACTGTCAATTGTGTGCTTGCCTAAAAAGCAAAGTAGTAATGGCAATAAATCATCACAAAATGAAATACCGAATAGAGAAAGATACTATGGGCGAAGTGAAAGTCCCTGCTGATAAATACTGGGGAGCACAAACAGAGCGTTCGAGAAACAATTTCAAAATTGGAGATTCGGCTTCTATGCCAATGGAAATCATCGAAGGATTTGCTTATTTAAAAAAAGCTGCTGCTTACGCCAATTGTGATTTGGACGTACTTTCTACAGAAAAGCGAGATGCTATTGCAGTTGTTTGTGACGAAATTTTAGAAGGCAAACTAGCTGATCAATTTCCGCTAGTAATTTGGCAAACGGGTTCGGGAACACAAAGTAATATGAATGTGAATGAAGTGATTGCTAATCGAGCGCAAATTCTAAAAGGCTTCAACATTGGCGAAGGCGAACCCTTTATCAAAGCCAATGATGATGTAAATAAATCGCAATCATCTAACGATACTTTTCCAACAGGAATGCACATTGCAGCTTACAAAATGGTGGTAGAAATAACAATTCCTAGCATCGAAAAATTAAGAGATACGCTACAGTCGAAAGCTTTAGCATTCCAATCCGTTGTCAAAATAGGACGCACTCATTTAATGGATGCCACTCCTTTGACATTAGGACAAGAAATTTCAGGTTATGCAGCACAATTGAGTTACGGATTAAAAGCCTTAAAAAACACTTTGCCTCATTTGTCAGAAATCGCTTTGGGCGGAACTGCTGTCGGAACAGGATTGAATACACCTGCTGGCTATGACGTAAAAGTAGCCGAATATATTGCAAAATTTACAGGACATCCCTTTATAACTGCTCCGAATAAATTTGAAGCCTTGGCGGCACACGATGCCATTGTAGAAACCCATGGAGCATTAAAACAACTTGCCGTTTCTTTAAACAAAATTGCAAATGATATTCGGATGCTAGCTTCAGGACCACGCTCTGGAATTGGCGAAATTATTATTCCTGAAAACGAACCAGGCTCTTCAATTATGCCCGGAAAAGTAAATCCAACACAATGCGAAGCCTTGACTATGGTTTGTGCTCAAGTAATGGGCAATGATGTGGCAATCTCGGTTGGAGGAATGCAAGGACATTATGAATTGAATGTTTTTAAACCCATGATGGCGGCTAATTTTCTACAATCGGCGAGATTGTTGGGCGATGCTTGCCTTTCTTTTGAAGAACATTGTGCCAGCGGCATCGAACCCAATTACAAACGAATTGAAGTATTAGTCAACAATTCTCTGATGCTCGTTACGGCTTTGAATACTAAAATTGGCTATTATAAATCGGCAGAAATTGCTCAAACGGCTCACAAAAACGGAACCACTTTAAGAGAAGAAGCCATTCGTTTGGGTTATGTTACTGCCGAAGATTTTGATGATTGGGTAAAACCAGAGGATATGATAGGAAATCAAGGTATTCACTTTTAAAATTCCGCCGCAGATTCGCAGATTTTAAAAATAAAAAGAGCTTTTTTTATTTCACTAATTTAAAATCTGCGTTGATTTCATCTTGATTTATGCTGTGAAAATCTGCGAATCTGCGGTATGTTTTTGCATTCAATGTGTCTTTTATTTAAAAATGAATGCCCTGATTGGAAATAAAATATAAATTGATTTAAAAAAATCCACTATTTTAGCTCTCAAAATACTTATATTTCATATATTTGCACTACGTATTTATACTTAATTTAAAAATTAAGTTTATATGAAGAGTGCAACATCAACTAAAAAAAACAGAATCATGACACACAATAATCCAAAACTAACCATTGTAGGTGCTGGACCAGGTGATGTAGAATTAATCACTTTGAAAGCTATAAAAGCGATAGAAAATGCCGATGTAATTCTGTATGATGCGCTTATCAATGAAGAATTATTACAATATGCTAATCCAAATGCAGAAGTGCTTTTCGTAGGAAAAAGAATTGGTTGTCATGCTTATACCCAAGATCAAATTAACGAACTGATTGTTTCGATGGCGCAACGTTATGGTCATGTAGTTCGGCTAAAAGGTGGGGATCCATTTGTTTTTGGTCGTGGTAGTGAAGAAATAGAATACGCACAACAATTTGGTATAGCTACCGCTATTGTTCCCGGAATTTCCTCTTCTTTAGGAGTTCCTGCTGCCAATGGAATTAGTTTAACACAAAGAGGAGTCTCCGAAAGTTTTTGGGTCATCACAGGCACAACTTCTGATCATAAATTATCCAAAGACGTGACTTTGGCATCACAATCATCAGCAACTGTAGTGATTTTGATGGGAATGAATAAATTAGAAGAAATTATTGCTATTTATCAAAGCAACAGAACCGATGATTTGCCAGTTGCCATCATTCAAAACGGAACTAAAAGCACCGAGAAAAAAGTTTTTGGAAATATCAGTACCATTGCCTCACTTGTAGCAAAACAGCAACTCTCGTCACCAGCTATTATTGTGATTGGCGAAGTAGTCAAAAATACCCTGAATTTCTCTCCATTCATTACAGAAGAAAATGTTAGTGAAGACGAATTTGTCTTTCAAAATTTAGATCTTATAGAACGTTTACAATAGAATAAACGTTCTAGTTAGCATAAAGTCGTCTCCAAGTTTGATTGTGAGACGACTTTTTTTTTGTAAAAAACAAATCAAAGTATTGAATACCAACAAACTAAACACCTCTATATTTTATTAAAATTTTAAGAGAAGATTAAATTCAAATAGCATAAATTAGAATTCAAGATTTTTGAAAAAAGTCTTACTTTAGATAACAAAAAAATAGCTGAAAAAGAATTTCTATAAAAATATACCAATATGAGATTAGAAGATTTTGATAATGATGACGAAAAAGTAATTCAGGATAAATTCAAAAGAAAAACCTGGAACGAAATAAGAACCAATGACAGCTGGGCCATTTTTAAAATTATGTCAGAGTTTGTTAATGGATACGAAACCATGGGGCGCATTGGTCCTTGTGTAACCATTTTTGGTTCGGCTCGCATAAAACCTGATACTCCTTATTATTTATTGGCCGAGAAAATAGCCTATAAAATCAGTAAGGCAGGTTATGGAGTAATCACTGGCGGCGGTCCGGGCATTATGGAAGCAGGGAATAAAGGAGCTCATTTAGGTGGCGGAACTTCTGTTGGACTCAACATTGAATTGCCTTTCGAGCAACATTTTAATCCTTATATCGATCACGACAAAAACCTGAATTTCGATTATTTCTTTGTTCGAAAAGTAATGTTTGTCAAATACTCACAAGGATTTGTAGCCATGCCGGGAGGATTTGGTACATTAGACGAATTGTTTGAAGCATTGACTTTAATTCAAACCAAAAAAATTGGAAAATTCCCAATAATATTAGTGGGAACTCAATTTTGGTCAGGATTGATTGATTGGATAAAAACCGTTTTAATCGAACAAGAAAAAACGATAAATGCAAGCGATTTAGATATTTTCAAAATTGTAGATACCGAAGACGAAGTATTAGAAACTTTGGATAAATTCTATAAAAAATACGATTTGTCACCTAATTTTTAAGCTAAACTTCCCAAACTACCTAATTTGAAGATTATTTATAAAAATGCTATTTTTTTACTCGTTTTATTTACTTCGTTCCAGCAATATGGTCAGCACCATTCTCATATTGTTGCCGAGGTAAATGAGACCAGTAAAACCTTGACCATACTTCAAGAAATGGTGTTTTATAATCAATCAGAAGATACTTTATCAGAAATTGTTTTGAACGATTGGATGAATGGCTACTCGACTAAAACATCTCCGCTGGCCAAAAAATTCTCGGATGAGTTTTATAGAGGATTCCATCTTGCTCATGAAAAAGAACGAGGCGGAACAACAAATTTAAGTATTACCAACGTAGAAAAAAAACAGCTTTCGTGGACAAGAACTGAAAAAAAACCTGATTTAATACATCTTGAATTAGAACGAAAATTAGCTCCCAACGAAAAAATCACACTGCATTTTTTTTATATCGTAAAAATTCCAAGTGAGAAATTCACGGGTTTTGGTTATACTGAAAATGAGGGAATGATCCTCAAAAACTGGTTTCTCACTCCTGCCCGATTCGAAAATCGTGCTTTTGTAAAAAACAGCAATTGCAATACAGACGATATTGCTAATGCCGTTTCTGATTATGAAATTGATTTCATTTGTCCCAACAATTTACTACCCACCACCGATTTAGAAAGTATTAAAACCCAACAAACAGACACCTTATCTTATTACAAATTATCTGGAAACAACCGAACCGATTTTAGCCTTTATTTAGAATCCAAATCCAATTTCAGAAGTTATAAAAACGACCTTGTAGAAGTTTTGACCAATATTAAAGGCTACAAAACAGACGAAATCCAAAAAGCGATTATCATTGACAGAATCATTCATTTTACCAACGATTTAATTGGGAAATACCCTTTTGGAAAATTAACCGTTTCGCAAGCAGATTATAATAAAAATCCTTTTTATGGTTTGAATCAACTACCTGCTTTTTTGGCTCCATTTCCAGATGAATTTCTTTTTGAAATTAAATTCTTGAAAACCTATTTGAATAATTACCTCAAAAACACCCTAAAATTAAACCCTCGAAAAGACAATTGGATTTATGATGGCATTCAAGTCTATGCAATGATGCGCTATATGGAAGAAAATTATCCTAATGCTAAAATGATGGGACGTGTTGCGGATTTTAAATTATTAAAAGGGTACAACTTAATCAACTTGGATTTCAACGAACAGTACAGCTATTTTTACCAGCTAATGGCTCGAAAAAATTTAGACCAACCCATTGGCTTTCCAAAAAACAGTTTGATCAAATTCAACGAACAAATTGCCAATAAATACAGAGCTGGATTGAGTTTTATGTATCTGGACCAATACATTGGTGCACCATTTATTTCAAAAAGTATTCAAGAATTTATTGCCATAAATCAAGAAAAACAAACCACTCGACTTGACTTTGAAACATTATTAAAATCGAATACTAATAAAAATATTGATTGGTTTTTTAAAACTATTATTGACACTCGCGACATTATTGATTATAAATTCAAAACCGTTTCAAAAACCAAAGATAGCGTTAGCTTTTCTTTAAAAAACAAAACCAATATAGCTGTTCCCATTCCTATTTATGGAATAAAAAACGATTCTATTGTCTTTAAAAAATGGATAGAAACCACAAAAAGCGACAGTATTTACCAGTTCGAAAGAAAAGAAGCCGATAAAATAATCATCAATTATAAAAATGAAGTTCCTGAATTTAATTTAAGGAATAACTGGGCTAAACTGGATGGATTTTTCCCGAACAACCGTCCGTTCAAGTTCACACTGATTAAAGATTTAGAAGATCCTTATTACAACCAAATTATCTATGCACCCATCGTAAACTATAATGTTTATGACGGACTTTCGCCTGGAATGCGCTTTCATAATCGAACAATTTTGAACCGTCCATTTGTGTATGACATCAATCCTACTTATTCCTTTCTATCAAAAACCTTGACAGGTAGTGCTGCTTTTGTTGTTAATAAAGATTATCGAAATAGCAACCTATTCAATATTAAATATTCCATCAGCGGCAACTATTTTCACTATGCACCTGACGCTACTTACCTGAAAATAAACCCTATGGTTTTGATGCAAATTCGCAATGATGCCAATTATAGAGACAACAGAAAACAACTAATTTATGCTCGTCATGTAATTGTTGACCGACAAAAAAGTGCCATTGTGATTGATAATTCACTCGAAGATTATTCCATTTCTAATTTGAAATATATCAATTCTAAAACAGAATTAACCTATCACATCAGTTTTACTGGCGATGTACAATTTTCGAGAGAATTCGGAAAAATAGCCTCGCAAGTGCAATACCGAAAGCTCTTTGAGAACAATCGCCAACTCAATTTACGCTTGTATGCAGGTAGTTTTTTATACAATAAAACCGATTCTGATTTCTTTAGTTTTGCCCTGGATCGTCCAACGGATTATCTCTTTGATTATGCTTATTTAGGTCGATCTTCCAGCACAGGAATTGTAAGTCAGGAATTTATTTTGGCGGAAGGTGGTTTCAAATCCAAGTTGAATACTCCATTTGCAAATCAATGGATTAGCACCCTCAATGCCAGTTACTCTATCTGGAATTGGATTGAAGCCTATGGCGATGTTGGATTGGTAAAAAACAGTCATCAAAAAGCCAATTTTGTTTATGATAGTGGCATACGCTTTAATTTACTCCCCGATTATTTTGAATTGTATTTTCCTTTGTATTCTAATAACGGTTGGGAAGTGGCACAACGGCATTATAACGAAAAAGTAAGGTTTGTAGTTACACTCGATCCGGGTAGGTTGATTCCGCTTTTTACTAGAAAATGGTTTTAATAAATGGTGTTTATTTAGGTAGTAAACAAACGAAAATTACTTAATTTCAATAATTTAGCATTACAACAACAAAGTTCAAGTAATTATTTATTTTAAAAAATAAATTGCTAAAAATTGCATTTCATTTAATGAATCTATGAAATAGTCAGTTTTTTAAGTAAATTTGCTTCGTTAAGCTAACTTTTCCATTATGATAAAAGAAAAAACCAACACTGCATTGACTTTTGAAGACTTTAAAACCGAAGTTCTAAACGATTACAAAATCGCTATTACTAGTAGAGAATGTAGTTTGCTAGGACGAAAAGAAGTGTTGACAGGCAAAGCAAAGTTTGGAATCTTTGGTGACGGAAAAGAAGTGCCACAACTAGCTATGGCAAAGTTTTTCAAAAACGGAGATTTTCGTTCGGGTTATTATCGCGATCAAACTTTTATGATGGCCATTGGCGAATTGAGCGTGCAACAATTTTTTGCTGGTTTATACGGTCATACAGATATTGCTCACGAACCCATGTCAGCAGGACGTCAAATGGGAGGTCATTTTGTAACCCACAGTTTGAACGATGATGGCAGCTGGAAAAACTTAACCGAACAAAAAAATTCTAGTGCAGATATTTCGCCAACAGCGGCTCAAATGCCACGCCTTTTGGGACTAGCTCAAGCCTCAAGAGTGTACCGAAATGTAGATGGAATTCCTAATAAAGATAATTTTTCAGTAGATGGAAATGAAATCTCTTGGGGAACCATAGGTAATGCCAGCACATCCGAAGGTTTGTTTTTTGAAACCATAAATGCAGCAGGAGTTTTACAAGTGCCTATGATTTTGAGCGTTTGGGATGATGAATACGGAATTTCGGTTCATGCCAAACATCAAACTACTAAAGAAAGCATCTCGGACATCCTGAAAGGATACGAGCGAGAAGGCAACAGTAATGGAATCGAAATCCTAAAAGTAAGAGGTTGGGATTATGTTAGTTTGATTGAAACCTACGAAAAAGCGGCTAATTTAGCTCGTGAAAAACATACACCTGTCTTAATTCATGTGTGCGAATTGACACAACCTCAAGGACACTCAAGTTCAGGATCACACGAAAGATACAAAGATGCCATTAGACTCGACTGGGAAAAAGAATATGATTGCTTGCGCCAAATGAGATTGTGGATGATTGCCATCAATATTGCTTCTCCAGAAGAGTTAGACGAAATTGATGCCAATGCCAAAAAAGAAGTTTTAGAAGCCAAAATCACCGCTTGGAACGCCTTTATCGAACCCATTATCGAAGAGAAAAAAGAACTGGTTACCTTGCTTGGAAAAATAGCTTCCGATAGCAAAAACAAAGAAAAAATTCAAAAAATAGCTTCCGATTTAAGCCGTATAAAAAACCCTTTGAAAAAAGAAATATTAGTATCGGCTCGCACGGTTTTAAGAATAATAGTCCATGAGGCTGGACAACAAGAACTAGCCAACTGGATTAAAAATTACCTGCATAAAACCCAACCCAAATTCAGCAGTAATTTATTTTCAGAATCCCAATGGAATGTGTTTTCTGTAAAAGAAATTTTGCCCAAATACGAAAAAGATACTATTGAAGATACGGATGGTCGAATGATTATTCGAGACAATTTTGATGCCCTTTTTACCAAATATCCCGAAGCCTTAATTTTTGGCGAAGATGCCGGAAACATTGGCGATGTCAACCAAGGTCTTGTTGGATTACAAGAAAAATATGGCGACGAACGAGTTGCCGATACTGGTATTAGAGAAGCCACCATCATTGGGCAAGGAATAGGAATGGCATTAAGAGGATTGCGCCCGATTGCCGAAATTCAATATTTAGATTATTTGCTTTACGCTATTCAAATTTTGAGTGACGATTTGGCAACCTTGCAATACCGAACTGCGGGAAGACAAAAAGCACCATTAATCATTAGAACTCGCGGTCATCGATTGGAAGGAATTTGGCATTCGGGTTCGCCAATGGGAATGATTCTAAACGCCATCAGAGGCATACACGTTTTAGTACCTAGAAATATGACTAAAGCCGCTGGTTTTTATAATACTTTATTAGAATGTGACGAACCTGCACTGGTTATCGAATGCCTAAATGGCTACCGATTAAAAGAAAAAACACCACAGAATTATGGCGAATTCAAAACTCCAATTGGAGTGGTCGAAACCATAAGAAAAGGAGCTGATATTACATTGGTGGGTTATGGTTCTACCTTGCGATTAGTAGAACAAGCTGCCAAATTACTTTCAGAAGAAAACGGAATTGAATGCGAAATAATAGATATTCAGTCCTTACTTCCTTTTGATATTCATCATGATATTACCAAGAGTTTGGCTAAAACCAATCGCCTTTTGATTGTTGACGAAGACCATCCTGGTGGAGCTTCTGCTTATATTTTGCAACAAATTATCGAAGAGCAAGACGGATACAAATACCTAGACAGCAAGCCACAAACCTTGACAGCCAAAGCCCACAGACCCGCTTACGGAACCGATGGCGATTATTTCTCGAAACCCTCTATTGAAGATGTTTTTGAAAAAGTATATGCCATGATGAACGAAGTAAATCCTATTAAATATCCTGCTTTGTATTAAAAAGTTTGGCTCCAATAAGTATAAAAAAACAGCTTTTTACGAAGCTGTTTTTTTTTGTAACTACTTATTCCAAACACTCATTAGGAATAATTGAGCGCAAATTATTAGTACGAAAAATATTTAATTTTTTTAAATTTGCAGGAAAAAATCAATATATTTGAAAAAGTAAAAAGCGGAACAAAACTTCCCTAATCTTGTTGATTTTGGGTGTATGTGTGAAGGTTTGTAGCGTGTATATACAAGTTTGGGCGTAAGTTTAGGAAAAACGCAGAAAAACTAACTATTCAGAAATTGCAGTAATCACTTTTTTAGAATATTCCTTAAGGTCATCTGCATCTATTAATCTTGAATTCTTTATGTTTTGTAAAAGCTTTACGGCGTGATCATAATCTTTGAAAAGATTTCGATTAGTAGGCCTTCCTAAAATTAAATCATAACATAAATTATTTTTTTCAGCTTCACTTTGAAGATCGTAAAATTGACCAAAATTTTTATGTGCTTTATTTGCAATACCTATTCCTTCTTTCAAATCAAAACCAATTGGTTTAACCAAATTAAGCGTACCATTTTGCCATGCAATATCAAATTTAAACTCATTTCCAGTTTCATTTGTTAAAACATAATCTTCTTGAAATCTACTAGTTTTATGACGAAATTGATTTAATCCAGAATCTTTTAAAGTAGATAAAAGTTTTGATATAATTTTAGGTTCTTGTTGATGGCTTATTTGTGTTTTTAAATCATCAATAAACACTTTATCCAAAACAATTTTTTCAATAAATTCTTCACTAAAATCTCTTAAAGATTCAGTTTTAAAATGTGAAAATTGTAAAACAGAACTATCATTAGGTAAAATATAACGAGATAAAAATGTTTTTAAATTTAAATCATTTAAAGGAAAAATATTATCAAACGTGTTTTGATAAATTTTTAAATGTCTATCAATTTGTCTAATATATTCTTTAATTGTTTTTTCAGGCACATTATTATAAATACTTTTTACCCTATTCAAAGTCTTTGAATATTTAAACAAAAATCTTTGAGTGTCATTAAAATAAATAAGCACGCCAATATTTATACTCTCATCTAAATAAGGTGAGTGCTTATACTTTAAAATACAGTATGTATAAAAATTAGTTTTCATCCTATCATTCCTTTTAAATATCGTTCAAAAATAACAACATTATTTTTAGCCCATACAAAGTAATGTATAAATTTTTGTCTTTCAACATATGAAATATTAAATTTATCCATTTCATCAAAAATAGCACTTAAATTATTAATATTCAAATGTTTTAACATTTCCAAAAATCCATCAAAAATTCCTTCTTTGTTTCTTAAAGACCTCAAATGTTTTATCAATATATGTTTTTGAAATTGATAATTTCCTAAAAAAATCTCATAATCAACAATCTGATTTGTATCGTTTATAAAAGGAAAAGTTAACTCATGGTCAATTAAAATAAGACTCGTATCATTAATTAATAAATTTGGCTTATTATGTTCTCCTCCTCTATCAACATTATAAACAAACAAATCAAAAGCAAAAATATTTGCAGCCTCATAATCTTTTAAAAAAGAATTAGTTACTAATGGATTAAAGATTGCATTTTGTTCAACAAATTCACTACAAAATTTATAACCTTTATCTAAAGTTATATATTTATGCTCATCATATAAATCTATAATTTCTGAATGATCGAAGTTTATTATACTATAATTTGGACAAATTAAATCAAAATCTCTCGCCAACTCTGAACAAATAATCTCTTTAGCTACCGAAACATTTTGCAATATATTTTTTTCGGTAAAAACCTTCATAATATATTTATTTGGATTACCATTTTCATCTAATGCAATTATATTGACAGGTCTCGTAGTTCCTCCTGTCATTATTCCGCCAATGGAAATGAGTTGT
Source organism: Flavobacterium eburneipallidum (assembly GCF_027111355.2). NCBI lineage: Bacteria > Pseudomonadati > Bacteroidota > Flavobacteriia > Flavobacteriales > Flavobacteriaceae > Flavobacterium > Flavobacterium eburneipallidum. Next base: position 1,743,511 of record NZ_CP114291.2, on the reverse strand, counting down.
AACGGTTGCATAAATATTTTTTTATGGATGAAATGTAGTAATTTATTTTAATACTAAAAAACTATTTAAATTAATGACAAAAAAACAATCATAATATGTTAATTTTGATAAGTCGAGACTAAATAAAAAACCAACACCAAAAACAGATAGAGTTTCTTTGTCTGCGGCAGCACGAACAATTAAAATCCTGTTCAATCCTGATTTAATCCAAAAAACTAAAATGAAGAAAATTATTTACTTGGTTGTGTTTTTATTTTAGTTCCATGAATTTGTATTCTCAAATTCGAGAAAAAAATGATCTAGAATTGACACCCAAGATTGGAATATCAACTTTTAATTATTACGTATCAGGAAATCCATCAAGTTCATTAAGTTCTACAAATTTTGGCATTACTGGTGATTATTATCTGAATAGAATTTGGAGTTTACGCACAGGTTTACTTTATCAAAAAAATGGGCGGAAAAACATTTAATGATAATTTTGAAGTTGATTATATCAATTTTCCGATTAATGCAAATTGGCATTTTGGAAGCACCAGAAAATGGAATTTAAACTTCGGGATAACAGCAAGTTTTAGAACAAACAATTCTGAAAGACAAAATATTTTAGGAGCACAAATTAAAAATAAACAAACTGGTATCGATCTTGGAATTGGTTACAAAATTGAAATAAGAAAAAATATAGGAATTTTATTAGACTACCAAGGTTTTTCAGGATTAACAAATGTAGATCAAGATGAAATTTATATTCTTAAAAATAAAGGAGGTAATCTAAATATAGGTGCGGTAATAAAATTATAAAAAATTAAATCTGCTAGATATGTCCGCTAGAAACTAGCCCCCCAAATTCTTCCAAAAATCCTTAAATAAAAATTTCAAACAAACCAGATTCGCTTTGAATGGAAAAATAAAATATGAGTTTACTGCAACAGTTTGGCAACATAGTGCGCCTGGAGGCTGGTATTTTGTTTCGCTTCCAGAAGAAATGGCCAAAGAAATTAGAAACTTACTACAATCCGAAGAAGAAGGCTGGGGAAGATTAAAAGCCACTGCCCAAATCGACAGTACTAATTGGCAAACAGCGATTTGGTTTGATTCAAAAAAAGAAACCTATTTGTTACCACTAAAAGCCGAGATAAGAAAAAAAGAAACTATCGAAGCACAAAAAACGATTAATGTGGTTCTTTGGCTTTGATACAAAAAACTATAAGATGGTTATTTTTCAAAACATAAAAAAACTATCTTTATCTCATATCATTCGTTAAATTACTAAAAAAAAATACAATGGCAAAACAAGTATTTATCAATTTAGCAGTAAAAGATGTTGAAAAATCGATGGCCTTTTATACTGCATTAGGATTCACCAATAACCCTCAATTCTCTGACGACACTGGAAAATGTATGGTTTGGAGCGAAACTATTTTTGTAATGATTTTGTCTCACGAAAAATTTGCAAGTTTTATCACTAAACCCATTGCAGAAACTAAAACTGCTGTAGCAGGACTTTTTTCGCTATCGGTAGAAAGCCTTGAAGAGGTAAACACTATAGTCACTAATGGACTAGAAGCAGGCGGAACTGAACCAATCGAATTGAGAGATTATGGCTTTATGCAACAGCGCACCATAGAAGATTTTGACGGTCACACTTGGGAAATTTTCTATATGGATATGACTAAACTTCCTGCAGAATAACTCCATAATAAAAGTTCGTATAAACACAAAAAAGCCCTAAACACTCAACTCTGTTTAGGGCTTTCCAACAATAAAAAATGGTATTATTTCCAACCGCCGCCTAGTTCTCTATAAACGTGGACAGAGGCTTTCAGTTGTTCTTTTTTGGTTTCAATCAATTCGAGTTTGGATTCCAAAGCATCACGTTGGGTCATCAAAACTTCAAAATAATCTACTCTTGCCGACTTGAATAAATCACCCGCTACATCAATAGAACGATTTAAAGCAGCTACTTGTTGGGATTTCAAATCATAGCTTTTCTCTAAATTAGAGATTTTAGAAAGCTGACTCGAAACTTCCAGATACGCATTCAGAATCGTACGTTCGTAATTGTACAAAGCCTGAATTTGTCGGGCATTGGCCGAACTGTATTCAGCTTTGAGTGCATTTCTGTTAATCAATGGTGCGGCCAAATCTCCTGCCAAAGAATACAACAACGATTCAGGAAGCGTAAATAAATAGGATGGTTTAAAAGCATTGACACCTATATTTGCTGTAATATCCAGCGAAGGATAAAATTCGGCACGAGCTACTTTTACATCCAGTTTTGCAGCTTCCAGTTCTAATTCGGCTTGTTTGATATCAGGTCGATTCGCTAACAATTGTGACGGAATTCCTGAATTAATTACCGAAGGCAACAAATCTACAAAATTGGTTTTGTCTCTCTTGATTTCCTGCGGATATTGTCCTAGCAAAAAGTTGATCTTATTCTCCGTTTCTTTTATGTTTTGAACAATTTCAAACTCCATACTTTTGGAAGCCATAACTTCTGCCTGAAATTTTTGAACGCCTAATTCTGTTGCTTTGGCAGCTTGTTTCTGAAATTTTACGATTTCCAAAGCGTTTGATTGTAAGGCGATATTTTGTTTTACAATATCCAACTGACTATCGAGAGCCAACAATTCGTAATACAAATCGGCAACTTCGGCAATAAGATTAGTGATCACAAAATTCTTTCCTTCGACACTTGATAAATAGCGACTCACGGCTGCTTTCTTGGAATTGCGTAATTTTTTCCAAATATCGACTTCCCAATTGGCATAAGCTGCTATTTTCAAATCGCCCAATGGATCTGGAGTTTCTTTACCAGGCGTAATTTCAGTAGAAGCATCTCCAGCTCCTTGACTGGTATATCTGCCTACTTTTTCGATTCCTGCTCCTGCTCCGATACCCACTTTTGGTAACAGAGCTCCTTTGCGAACCCGAATATCGTTTTTAGCGATTTCTATTTCCTGTAAGGTAATCTGTAATTCCTGATTGTTTTTCAAAGCAATGTCAATCAGATTAATCAGATTTGGTTCTTTGAAATAAGTGCGCCAGGAAGTCGCTGCTGTATTCGTTGTATCGGTACTTTTATCGAAAGATTGTGGTAACGATTTGGTATCTGCCAATGGTGCAAGAGTTGGCGTACAACTTGTCACCGCCAAGCAAATGCCTAGCGGGATAAGATATTTATAAGGTTTTATTTTAAGCTTCATTATCATCAAATTCTTCGGTTAATGGATTTTCTTTTTCAGTTTTGACCAGTTTGTATTTTTCAGCAATCTTTCCGAAAACATAATACAAGCCTGGAATAATAAATACACCGCAAATCGTTCCGATGAGCATTCCTCCTGCAGCAGCCGTACCTATAGTTCGGTTACCAATTTTACCTGGTCCAGAAGCAAATACCAACGGAATTAAACCTGCAATAAAAGCAAATGAAGTCATCAAAATAGGACGGAATCTGGCTTTTGCTCCTTCCATCGCTGCGTCTAGAACTGATTTACCAGCGGCGTGCCTTTGAATGGCAAATTCGACAATCAGTACGGCATTTTTACCCAGCAAACCAATAAGCATTACCATTGCCACTTGGGCATAAATGTTGTTTTCTAATCCTGCTATTTTCAGTAAAAAGAAAGCTCCAAAAATACCTGCCGGCAAAGAAAGAATTACGGATAAAGGCAGAATGAAACTTTCATATTGAGCCGCCAAAACCAAATAGACAAATCCCAAACAAATCAGGAATACCCAAATGGCCTGATTACCTTGCGCTACCTCATCGGCAGAAATTCCCGCCCAATCAATATCGTAGCCTCTTGGTAATTTCTTGGCTGCCACTTCCTGAATCACTTTAATTGCTGTTCCGGAACTGTAGCCTGGCGCAGCTCCACCACTAATTTCAGTAGAAGTGTACATATTGTGTCGGGTGATTTCCGAAAGTCCATATACTTTTTCTAATTTCATAAAGGCTGAAAATGGCACCATTTCGTCTCTGTTATTTTTGACATACAATTTCAAAATATCATCGGGTTGCGCACGATATTCTGGAGCCGCCTGAACTATTACTTTATAGTTGATTCCGTATTTAATGAAACTGATTTCGTAATTACTTCCCACTAAAGTTGACAATGTATTCATCGCATTTTCGATAGAAACACCTTTTTGCTGTGCGATATCATTATCGACTTTCATCATATATTGAGGGAAACTGGCGCTGAAGAAACTAAAAACATTCGTTAATTCGGGACGTTTATTCAATTCCTCAACAAATTCTTTATTGACTTCTTCCAATTTTTTGAAATCACTGGTTCCAGTTTTGTCTAGTAAACGAAGTTCAAATCCTCCTGCTGCTCCATATCCAGGAACTGCTGGTGGCTGGAAAAATTCGATATTGGCTCCTGGAATATCTTTCGATCTTTCTTCCAGTTCTGTCATTATCTCTTGTACCGATTCTTTTCGGTTCTCCCAACTTTTAAGATTAATCAAACAAGTTCCAGCATTGGCTCCAGTTCCTTCGGTCAAAATTTCGTAACCTGCTAATGAGGAAACTGATTTTACACCATCAATTTTTTCGGCTTCTTTTTGCAATTTCTCTGCAATATTATTGGTTCTTTCTAGCGAAGATCCCGGAGGTGTTTGAATAATCGCATAAAACATTCCCTGATCTTCATTTGGAATAAATCCTGAAGGAACAGTGCTACTAACAAACCAGGTTCCAGCGCAAAATCCAAGAAGAGCAATAAGCGTAACCGATCTTCTATTAACGATTTTACCTAATACGTTTTGGTATTTGCCTTGAGCAAAATTGAATTTGTTATTGAAACCATCAATAAATTGATTGATAGGCGTTTTCTTTTTTGGTTTACCGTGATTGTTTTTCAACATTATCGCACAAAGCGCCGGTGTCAAAGTCAAAGCGACAATTCCCGAAAGGATAATAGCCGTTGCCATCGTAATCGAAAACTGTCTGTAAAAAACTCCAACCGGACCCGACATAAACGCAACTGGAATAAATACAGCAGCCATCAAAAATGTAATCGCTATAATAGCTCCAGCAATTTCGTGCATCGCTTTTTTAGTTGCCTTTAGTGGCGAAAGATGTTCTTCCTCCATCTTGGCGTGAACAGCTTCGATAACCACAATCGCATCATCGACGACGACTCCAATGGCAAGAACCAAGGCGAATAATGTTATCAAGTTTAGGGAAATATCGAAGAAAGTCATAAAGGCAAAAGTTCCAACCAAAGAAACAGGTACTGCAATGGCAGGAATTACCGTGGAACGCCAATCGCCCAAGAAAAGAAATACCACCAATCCTACCAAAATAAAGGCTTCAACTAAAGTATGAATTACTTTTTCGATAGAAGCATCCAGGAATTTAGAAACGTCATAGGAGATTTCATAATCCATTCCTTTTGGGAATTTGGTCTTAATTTTTTCAAGTTTGGTTTTTAGATCTTTAATAACCTGATTCGCATTCGATCCAAAAGATTGTTTTAATACAATCGCCGCAGATGGTCTTCCGTTCAAATTCGAATAAATATCATACATCGAACTACCAAATTCCACTTTGGCAATGTCTTTCAAACGCAACAATTCACCGTTGCTATTGGATCGTACTACAATATTTCCGTATTGTTCCTTGGTGGTAAAACGCCCCGAATATTTCAATACATATTCAAAAGCTTGTGAACGTTTTCCCGAACTTTCTCCCGTTTTTCCTGGCGAAGCTTCCAAACTTTGGCTCGATAATGCTTCCATTACTTCTTCGGCAGAAATTTTATATGCTAACATACGGTCTGGTTTTAGCCAAATACGCATCGCATATTCACGTGTTCCCAAAATATCTCCGGAACCTACACCGTTTACTCTTTTTAATTCGGATAATACGTTGATGTCGGCATAATTGTACAAGAACTTCATATCGGTATTTTTGTCCGTACTATAAAGATTCACATACATCAACATACTCGGTACTTCACGGGTAATTTTCACCCCTTCACGAACTACTAATGGTGGCAATTTATTGGTAACCGAAGCCACACGATTCTGTACATTAATCGCCGCCTGATTCGGATCGGTTCCTAAATTAAAAACGACCTGAATACTGGCTTCACCGTCATTTCCGGCATCGGAAGTCATGTATTTCATTCCCGGAACTCCATTTAACGCTCTTTCTAACGGAATGATAACCGATTTGATCATCAATTCTCCATTGGATCCAGGATAATCAGCGGTAATATTTACCATAGGTGGCGAAATGGAAGGAAACTGGGTAATCGGTAAATTGAGTACCGACAATACCCCTAAAAAGACAATTATAAGCGATATCACTATGGATAGCACTGGTCTTTGTATGAATTTATTAAACATTTATTTATTTTTTAATGATTAAACCAATTGAAGTTGAAACTGCAACCTGAATACTGATCACTTTTTATTCTGCTTTTAGTCGCAAATGAGTAATTACTTCGTTTGGTGACACATATTCGTATTTAATTTTGTCATCGTCTTTCACTTTCTGAACGCCTTCTAATAAAATTTTATCGTCCACAGAAATTCCACTGGCAATCACGTATAAATCAGGAATTTCACCTGTAACTGTAATTTCTTTGGACTCGATTACATTGTTTTTATTCACGACAAAAACATACTTTTTATCTTGAATTTCATAAGTCGCTTTTTGTGGAATTACGATAGCATTTTTCAATGGAACAATCATTTGAACTTCTGCTGTTTCACCATGTTTTAATAATTTATCTGTATTTGGGAATCGTGCTCTGAAAGCGATATTTCCAGTTTCATTATTAAACTCACTTTCGATTACTTCCACATTTCCTTTGAATTTAAAGACTTCGTTATTTGCCAAAAGCAAACTAACTTTGGTATTGGCTCTGTCTTTTATATGGGTTTGATAATCCAAATATTCCGGCTCGGAAACATTAAAATAAGCAAACATCTGACTGTTATCAGAAAGGCTCGTTAGTAATTCGCCTTCATCAATAAGACTTCCTAATTTTAATGGAATTCTATCGATAGTTCCTGAGAATGGCGCTCTGATTTCGGTAAATGATAAATGTAATTTTGCCAAAGCTACTTCTGCCCTAGCCTGCTCTAATTTGGCTTGAGCCAATGCTTGCTCGTTTTTAGAAACGATATTTTTATCCGCAAGACTTTTAGCATTTTGTAATTCAATTTCAGCTCCTTTGGCTTCGGCTTGTGCTTTTAGCAATTCTGCCTGATACATTCCCGGCATAATTCGGAACAGCAACTGACCTGCTTTTACATACTGCCCTTCGTCAACATAAATGTTTTGCAAGTATCCTTTTTCTTGAGCTCGGATTTCAATATTGCGCACCGAACGGATTTGCGAAACATATTGTTTGGTAAATGAAGTATCGATTTTTATGGGATTGGTCACCACAAATTTTTCAGCTTCTTCTTTTTCTTCTTTTTTGTTTGTACAACTTATTAGACACAACAAGGCAAGTGCGCCTGCGAAAACAGATATTCTCTTCATAATATAAAAAATGGAAATTAAGCGATTGAATCTTTGGAATTAAAAATTCCGAATAGACGTGAAAAGGCATCAGTAACCAATGAATAAAATGAATATAAGAGAAGACTGAAAGTGTATAATTCACTTTCAAATTACAGACTACATCACCATTTTAGGAAACTGATGTAGGGGAAAATCAAATTCGTAAGACTTGTTGTCTAATGTAAATAGGATTGGAATAGCCGCAAAAGGGTGCGAATATTTTAATGCGATTGGAGTAATCTTTAGTAATAGGTTCACTTGAAAATGCAAGATACCAAGTGTTTGATAAGGTGTTTTTTGCTACTAATTGTTTAGTTGCTCCTCCGAATTCATCACTATTGTGAAATTCTTCGTCTAAATCAATATCGGTGCTTTCTATTAAAGTACTTGCAGGAACAGTATTTTTAAGTTTTATTTGCTGTCTTTCGGGAAGATTTTGATTAAATGAGTAATTAATAGTATGCTGCGTTTCTGCAAATAGCGAATTACCTCCACCAAGCAGCAACAAACATAAGTTAATATAAAAAATAATTTTTCTCATCCTGCGGGCGAAGGTACTAACTAACTAATTTTGTTTGGTAAATTTTAACTTTTTTTTAAAAGCGGCTATTTTATAAACAAAAAAACCGAGCCATTACTGACTCGGTTTCTTATCTATAAAAAGTTTATATCTTTTAAAAAGATTATTTTACTTCTTCGAATTCAACGTCTTCAACATTATCTCCTTGAGCTTGTGGTTCAGCAGCTGCTTGACCACCTTGTTCTCCTTGAGCATACATTGCTTCAGTAGCTGTTTTCCAAGCTGCATTGATGTTATCTAAAGCAGTTTGAATTGCAGGAACATCTTGAGATTGGTGAGCCATTCTCAATTCAGTTAAAGCGTATTCTACAGCAACTTTGTGATCATCAGCTAATTTAGAACCTAATTCTTTCAATTGCGTTTCAGTTTGGAAAATCATTGAGTCAGCCTCATTGATTTTTTCTGCTTTAGCTCTTAAAACTTTGTCAGATTCAGCGTTAGCTTCTGCGTCTTGTTTCATTTTTTCGATTTCTTCAGAAGTCAATCCAGAAGAAGCTTCGATGCGGATATCGTGAGATTTTCCAGTTCCTTTGTCAGTTGCAGTTACTTTGATGATACCATTAGCATCAATATCAAAAGTTACTTCAATTTGAGGAACACCTCTTGGTGCTGGTGGAATACCATCTAAATGAAAACGACCAATTGTTTTATTATCTGCAGCCATTGCTCTAGCTCCTTGAAGAACGTGTAATTCAACAGATGGTTGAGAATCAGCAGCAGTTGAGAAAACTTGTGATTTTTTAGTTGGAATAGTTGTGTTAGCTTCAATTAATGTAGTCATAACACCACCCATAGTTTCGATTCCTAAAGATAAAGGTGTAACGTCAAGTAACAATACATCTTTTACATCTCCAGAAAGAACTCCACCTTGAATAGCTGCTCCAATAGCAACAACCTCATCAGGATTAACTCCTTTAGACGCTTTTTTACCAAAGAATTTTTCTACTTCGTCTGCAATTCTTGGCATACGAGTTGAACCTCCAACCAAGATAACTTCGTCAATATCAGAAACAGATAAACCTGCATCTTTCAAAGCTCTAGCTACAGGAGCCATAGAACGTTTTACTAAAGAATCAGATAATTGTTCGAATTTAGCTCTTGATAATTTTTTAACCAAGTGTTTTGGTCCAGAAGCCGTAGCAGTTACATAAGGCAAATTGATTTCAGTCTCTGCAGAAGAAGACAATTCAATTTTTGCTTTTTCAGCAGCTTCTTTGATACGTTGCAATGACATTGGATCTAAACGCAAATCAACACCTTCTTCAGCTTTGAATTCGTCTGCCAACCAGTCAATGATTGTTTGATCAAAATCGTCTCCACCAAGGTGAGTATCACCATTAGTTGACAATACTTCGAAAACTCCGTCTCCTAATTCCAAAACAGAAATATCAAAAGTACCTCCACCTAAATCGTAAACAGCAATTTTTTGATCTGTACCTTTTTTGTCTAATCCGTAAGCTAATGCAGCAGCAGTAGGCTCATTGATGATACGCATAACTTTAAGACCTGCAATTTCACCAGCTTCTTTAGTTGCTTGACGTTGTGCATCGTTAAAGTAAGCAGGAACAGTAATAACTGCTTCAGTAACTGTTTGACCTAAATAGTCTTCAGCAGTTTTTTTCATTTTTTGAAGTGTCATAGCTGACAATTCTTGTGCAGTGTACAAACGACCATCAATATCTACACGTGGTGTATTGTTGTCTCCTTTTACTACTGAATAAGGAACTCTTTTTGCTTCTTCAGCAACTTCTCCAAAACCGCGTCCCATAAAACGTTTGATAGAAGCAATAGTCTTAGTTGGATTAGTTACTGCTTGTCTTTTCGCAGGATCACCTACTTTAATTTCTCCACCTTCAACAAAAGCGATGATAGATGGTGTTGTTCTTTTTCCTTCTGCATTAGGAATTACAACAGCTTCGTTACCTTCCATTACAGAAACACAAGAGTTCGTAGTACCTAAATCAATTCCGATTATTTTACCCATTTTTATTATATTTAATTTTATTATATACTCAATTTAAAAACTCGAGTTGCTATAGTCAATCTTTATGCCAAGACAAAAATGCACAAGTAATTGTCAGTTTATAGTGGAAAGTGGCGGAAAAGAATATGACAAGATGGCATTTTATTTCAGACTTAAGATTTTAAATTTCAGATTTTGAGGAATAGTATATACCTATTTGAACCAATATAAAAGCATAATAACCCCATTTTATTTGGTTATAAGTTTCAAAAAATGGATCAAAAAATAGAATACCAAATGAACTAATATTTTAAATTACCAGCCAATATATAGCTCATTTCAAACCCATATACTCGTTTCTTGGATTGATGAAAAATTGTAAATCCATAATCTTGGAAAATTTTGTTATAATTATGAGAGAAAGATCTTTCGATACCGTATATAATTGAATTTGGATTTAATTCAAAATCGTGCCCAATTGCATTAGGTTCTATAGTTACAAAAAGTACTCGTCCCAAACCATGAACGTACTCAATAAATTCTCTTAATTGTTGTTCTGTAAAATATTCGAAAACACCATTTGAAGTTACAAAAATCATATCTTGGCGTCCCTCCTTTTTAATCCATTCCAAAACGTCTGCACTAACAAATTCAAGTTTTGAATTTTCTTTGTACTTATCTTGGTTTATTTTGATTTGTTCAGAACTCAAATCAATGCCAATGAAATTATCTATCTCTGGAAAATTTAACGATAAATAATGTAAAACATCTCCATTGCCTACTCCTATTTCGACAAGTGTTTTGAATTGTGATTCATCTTTAAAAAAATTTTTTTTCAAAATTTCAAAAATAAATGTACAATTAGGTAAAAAATTATCATTAAAACTATTGTTCCATGAAAAAACATCAATGCCTTGATTTACCCAAAAATTATTGTGAATCTTGGACAAATGATCTAAATTATTTTTAGTTTCAATGTTTTTTAAGATAACATGACGCATTTGCCTCTCGATGAAAGTATAATTCAAATCAACCATTGTCAATCCGTTACTTTCTAATCTAGCCGCTTTTTTTGGAAAAAAGGTAACAAGTAAATTACCTACCACTGATTTTATTCTATCTTTCACACTAATTCTTTTTAGTTAATACTTTTAAAATTAAACTATTATCAAAACTACTAAATACTAAATGATTAATAGCTACAGTTTTCCATACATTTTAGATATTTCATACATTTACCAAAATTCTGAACTCTAAAATCAGAACTCTAAAATCAAAAATCAAATGTCTTCACACCATATTGTTCGCGACGACCAAGAACCTGCTTTAATTATTGCCAACGGAGCCGCCTGCAATCCCGAATTATTAGGACAATTGCTAGAATGGTCGCCATTGGTTATTGTTTTGGACTCGGCAATGGAACGGGTTTTGGAATTAGGCATAAAAGTGGATGTTTTATTGGGCGATTTCGATCGTGGTTTTGACCCCGAATATTACAAAGACAAACAATTTCCGCTCGAAATTGTGCATACGCCAGACCAAAACAAAACCGATTTAGAAAAAGCATTCGACTATCTTGTGGAAAGAAAAATTCCCGCAGTAAATGTAATTTGGGCAACTGGAAAGCGTGCCGATCACACCATTACCAATATTACGAACATTACCCGATACCGAAATTCACTGAAAATTGTAGTTCTCGACGATCATTCTAAAGTATTTTTATTACCCCAAAAATATGAAAAATGGTATCCTGCCAATACTACTATTTCACTTATTCCCATTGGTCTTGTAACCGGAATTTATTCTGAAAATCTCTTTTATCCTTTGGATAATGAAAGTTTAACCATTGGTTACAGAACTGGTAGTAGTAATCATGTCAAAGAGGACGGAATGGTTACTATCGAATACAAAGAGGGCGATTTATTATTAATGGAATGTTGGGATTAAAACTATTTTAGATTGCAGATTTCAGAATTTAGATTATTGAATCTATAAAGTAACTATCTTTTGCATACGAATACCAATCTAAATTCTGAAATCTGCAATCTAAATTCTAAAATCCTATTTTTCAACTATCTTTGCACCGAAATAAAGAAAAAGAAATTGAAACCGATTATCGAAAAAACCAATTTACATCCCAGAAATCAACACCGATTAGGATATAATTTTGAAGCATTAATTACTGTTTGTCCTGAACTCAAAAACTTTGTAATTGTCAATGAACACAACATTGATATGAAAGACAACGAACGAGCAAAACAAACCATCGATTTTAGCAATCCCGAAGCCGTAAAAGCACTCAATAAAGCCTTATTAATACTCGATTACGACATCATAAATTGGGATATTCCAGAAAATTATCTTTGTCCTCCTATTCCAGGTCGTGTGGATTACATTCATTATCTAGCTGATGTATTGGCCTCGAATAATAACGGACTTATTCCAGAAGGTGAGAATGTACAAGTTTTGGATATTGGCGTTGGTGCGAATTGTATTTATCCAATACTAGGTAATTCGGTTTACGGCTGGTCTTTTGTAGGAACAGAAATTGACGAGAATGCCATTCAAAACTGTAAAAAAATTATTGAAACTAATCCTAGATTAATCGATTTCATTAGTTTACAACAACAAACGGAATCCCGTTTTATTTTCAAAAACATTATCACGCCCGAAGATCGATTTTCGTTAACGATTTGCAATCCGCCTTTTCATAATTCGAAGGAAGAGGCGAACAAATCCTCCATTCGCAAAATCAATAATTTGGAAAACACCCGAACTACTAAACCTGTTCTAAATTTTGGTGGACAAAATGCCGAATTATGGTGCGAAGGTGGCGAATTGGGTTTTATCACTCAAATGATTTTCGAAAGTGCCAAATACCCGATGCAATGCCTTTGGTTTACGACTTTGGTTTCTAAAAAGGAGAATTTAGGAAGCTTGTACAAAACGCTGAACAAAGTAAATCCTGTCGAAATCAAAACCATTGATATGGCGCAAGGTCAGAAAATCAGCCGAATATTAGCTTGGACTTTCCAAACGGAAATACAACAGAGGAATTGGAAATTTGAACCCGAACAGCCAATATTTTTGTAAAATACATCTCCTGAAAGTTTCCGATTTTCTGCTCCGCAAAGTCTCCGACTTTGAGGTAGTGACTTTCGGTTTTCAACCGATTTTGTTTTATATTATTTCTTTTATGTCAGTCACAGACTGACGAACACATCCTCAAAGTCGGAGACTTTGCGGAGCGTCAAGTTCCTCTTTACTTTCAGTATACTCGCTATCAAAGCCTAGGTTGTGGTACTCTAAAGAATGAGCAAAAGTTTTACCTTTTTCTAAACATTTTTTTCAGTATTTCCTTTGTAACTTTGCCTTTCTGAAAAGTAATAAATGAAATTCCAAGTCGTATCCGATTACCTGCCCAAAGGCGACCAACCACAAGCCATAGCAAAATTAGCTCAAGGCATTGAGGCAGGCGAACAATTCCAAACTTTATTGGGTGTAACGGGTTCGGGGAAAACGTTTACTGTTGCCAATGTCATTCAAGAGGTGCAAAAACCAACTTTGATTTTGGCACACAACAAAACCTTGGCGGCTCAATTGTACTCGGAATTCAAGCAGTTTTTTCCAAATAATGCCGTGGAATATTTCGTTTCTTATTACGATTATTATCAGCCTGAAGCTTTTATGCCGGTTTCAGGAGTGTTTATCGAAAAGGATTTATCCATAAACGAAGAGTTGGAAAAAATGCGTTTGAGCACCACTTCTTCCCTGCTTTCGGGGCGAAGAGATATCATTGTGGTAGCCTCTGTTTCCTGCATTTATGGTATTGGAAATCCTGTAGAATTTCAAAAAAATGTTATTGCTATTGAGAGAGATCAAGTCATTTCTCGTACCAAACTATTGCATAGTTTAGTTCAGAGTTTATATTCAAGAACCGAAGCTGATTTTAATCCTGGAAATTTTAGAATAAAAGGCGACACACTCGAAGTCTATCCGAGTTATGCCGACGATGCCTATCGAATTCATTTCTTTGGAGACGAAATTGAAGAAATTGAAAGCTTCGACATTAAAACTTCCAAAGTTATTGAGCGATTCGAACAACTCACGATTTATCCCGCGAATATGTTCGTGACTTCGCCTGACACACTGCAAAGTGCTATTTGGCAAATTCAACAAGATTTGGTAAAACAAGTAGATTATTTCAAGGAAACAGGCAAACATCTCGAAGCCAAAAGACTTGAAGAACGAACCAATTTCGACTTGGAAATGATTCGCGAATTGGGTTATTGTTCTGGAATTGAAAATTATTCCCGTTACCTTGATGGGCGAGAAGCTGGAACAAGACCTTTTTGTTTATTGGATTATTTCCCAAAAGATTATTTGATGGTTGTAGATGAAAGTCATGTTACGCTTTCGCAAGTTCACGCTATGTATGGGGGCGACCGCAGTAGAAAAGAAAACTTGGTAGAATATGGTTTTCGACTGCCTGCTGCAATGGATAATCGTCCGTTGAAGTTTGAGGAATTTGAAGCGATGCAAAACCAAGTCGTTTATGTTTCGGCAACGCCAGCCGATTATGAATTGCAAAAATGCGATGGTGTATATGTAGAGCAAATTATTCGTCCAACGGGATTATTAGATCCTATTATTGAAATCCGTCCGAGTTTGAACCAAATCGATGATTTGATTGAGGAAATTCAAACCCGAGCAGAGATTGACGAACGAGTTTTGGTCACCACTTTAACCAAAAGAATGGCTGAAGAGTTGGCTAAATATTTGGATAAAGTCAGCATTCGTTGCCGTTATGTTCATTCAGATGTAGATACCTTAGAACGTATCGAAATTATGCAGGATTTACGAAAAGGATTGTTTGATGTTTTGATTGGTGTAAACTTATTGCGTGAAGGTTTGGATTTACCCGAAGTTTCGTTGGTAGCTATTTTGGATGCTGATAAAGAAGGATTTTTGAGGAGTCACCGTTCGTTGACCCAAACCATTGGTCGTGCCGCAAGAAACTTGAATGGAAAAGCCATTATGTATGCCGACAAAATTACGGACAGTATGCAAAAAACCATTGACGAAACCAATTACCGCAGAACGAAACAAATTAATTTCAATACCCAAAACAATCAGGTTCCTGTGGCATTGAACAAAAAAATTGAAAGTGCTTTTACCAATAATAAATTGGTCGAATACGAACTAGGACATACTTTAAACACAGCTGCTGAACCTGAAACTACTTATTTATCGAAACCCGAAATCGAAAAATTAATTCGTGAAAAGCGAAAAGCAATGGAAAAAGCCGCCAAAGATTTGGATTTTATGCAGGCAGCAAAACTACGTGATGCCATAAAAGCTTTGCAAGAACAATTAGCTTAAATACTATTAAAACTGTTTTTATAATAACAAAAACAGTAAATTTTGGTTTTCTTAGCTATAATTTACAAGATTCGCCATATTTTAGCTCCATTTTCATAAAAAAAACCTAAATTTAGACATTGAAAAAAAAGGTCCCAAACCTGCCAAAAATATTAAATGAAAAATGAAAATAATTGGACTAGTTTTATAAATTGGTTTGCAATTAGACCAAGAACTTCTGGATTTATGTTATTCAGTGTTATTGCTATTGCATCTATATCTATAAACATCCAGCGGAATCAAATCCAGAAAGAAGAAGAACGAAATCAGATGAAAACTATTTTAGCTGATGCTCATCAAAATATAGAGCAATCGCTAAAAAATTGTTACACTACCTCTATTACACTTGCACTTTGCCTCGATAATAATGGTGTTCCTCAAAATTTTGATTCAATAAGCAAACAACTAATACGATCCAATTCTCTTATTAGTGCAGTACAATTAGTTCCTAATGGAATTATAAAGTACATATACCCTATGAAAGGGAATGAAGCTGCAATGAATTTAGACATTTTGGGAACGAAACATCTCAAAGAAGAAGCCAAAAAATCTATTGAAACTCAAAAAATCTATTTTGCTGGACCACTTGAGTTAAAACAAGGAGGCATCGGTATTGTTGGTCGACTTCCCATATACAATAATAACAAGTTTTGGGGATTTACTGCGGTAATCATCAAATTAGAAACCTTATTCAATATATCTGGAATTCGATCAATTGATCAATCTAAATACTATTTTCAGTTTTCAAAAAAAAATCCAACCACTGGAAAAGAAACTTTTTTTCTGCCTTCAAAGACCGATTTATCTAAAAGTTACTTTGTTTCACAGTCTATTTCAGATAGTGATTGGACACTTTATCTAGTTGCAAAAAATCCTTACACCATATATCCTGCTATATTGCTTAGGGTTCTTTTAGGTTTTATAGTTGCTATTTTATTTGGTATTTTAACAACTAAAATATTGAAAAAACCAGAAGAATTAGAAAAATTACTCAAGGAGCAAGAAACAAAACTCTTAAAAAATGAGTTGCGATTTAAAACTATTTTTGACCAAGCTACTGTAGGCTTTGCCATTTTAGATGCCAGTACTGGTGATCTAATTGAAGCCAATAAAAAATACTGCAATATGCTTGGCTACAGTATTGATGAAATAAAAAAAATTGGTATTGCTAACTTATCTCACCCAGATGATTTTGGTACTAGTTTGCAATATATAAGAAAATTAAACGAAGGAGAAATTGAAGAATACTCCTGTGAAAAGCGCTACATCACTAAATCGGGTAAGACTATTTGGGTCATTTTTAATGTTTCTCCACTTTGGGAAATCAACGACAAACCCAATACTCATATTGCTTTTATCAAGGATATTACAAAAAGAAAAGAAGCAGAAGTATTGATTCAAAAAAGTGAAGAAAGATTCAAATCACTTATTGATACCATTGATGGAATTGTTTGGGAATATGATTTAGAAAACATGACCTCTACTTTCATAAGCAAAAAAGTAGAAACTATTCTAGGCTATTCTGTTGAAGACTACAGCTCTAGCCCAAGTTTTTGGGAAGACCACATCCATCCAGAAGATCAAGAATTTGCTATTGCTTTATCTGCCAAAGTCAACAAAAATTATGTTAACCATGATTATGAATACCGAATGATTAGTAAAAATGGTAAAATAATCTGGGTAAGAGATATTATGAATTATGTGTTTGAAAACGACAAACCTGTAATTTCTAGAGGTATAATGATTGATATTACAGTCATGAAAGAAGCCGAAAATAATTTGAACAACTCTTTACAATTAGTTACCGAACAAAATAAACGTCTGCTAAATTTTTCATATATTGTATCTCACAATTTAAGATCGCATACAAGCAATATTCAATCAATCGTTTCCTTAATAGAATCAGCAGATTCACAAGAAGAACGTGGTGAAATGATTGACTTATTGAAATCTGTTTCCGATTCACTGGACGAAACCATGCAGCACCTGAACGAAGTGGTCAATATTAACACAAATGTTAACTTGGTTATTCAACCTTTAAATTTGAGCCAGTATGTTAGTAAAGTAAAAGAAATTCTTGCTGAACAAATTCTACTAAACGAAGTTTCTTTCATTAGTAATATTCCAGAAAGCGCTATGATTAATTACAATTCAGCCTACTTGGAAAGTATTCTTTATAATTTAATTTCAAATGCAATACGTTACAGACATCCACTGCGAAAACCAGTGATAACATTAAAATTAGAAAAAATCAACAATGCCGATGTCATTGAAGTTTCAGACAATGGAATTGGAATTGATTTAGAAAGAAATGCCGACAAAATTTTTGGAATGTACAAAACTTTTAGCAACAATCCTGAATCAAGAGGAATTGGTTTATTCATAACCAAAAATCAAATCGACGCTATGCACGGTAGCATAACTGTAGCAAGCACACCAAATATAGGATCCACATTTAAAATTTATACCAATGAATAAAAAGATAATCTGGGTTGTAGATGACGATGCCATTTACCAAACCATCATCAATAAATTAATTCAAAAGGCGGGTATCTTTTCGTCTCACTCTTCGTTTACAAATGGTAAAGAAGCGATAACAAACTTGAATTCTATACTTGATAACAAAAAAACTGATTTGGTACCTGATATTATTTTATTAGATATCAATATGCCTGTCATGGATGGATGGGAATTTATGGAAGAAATCAAATCCCTCAAATCATTGATAAAAAAAGAAATTACAATATACATTGTAAGTTCATCAATTGCAAGTGAAGATAAAAACAAATCAAAATCCTTTACAGACATTACTGGATATATCCCTAAACCAATTTCTGTAAATGACTTGTTATCGATTGTAACTGAAAAAGAATAAAAAGAGATAAGGACTTGAACAACATTATACACCAGATGAATCTCTAAAAACTGTATCTTTGTGCCAATAAATTCTGTTTACAATGCAGTAATTTCACTTTAAATCATAAAAATGACAAACAACGATATATTCAAAAAACTTCGTGTAGCTTTAATGCTTCGCGATGACCAAATAGTAGAAATTTTAGAATTAGTAGATTTTAGGATTTCAAAAACAGAATTAAGTGCTTTTTTTCGTGCCGAAAATCATGAAAATTATGTAGAATGTGGCGATCAAGTGTTGCGTAATTTCTTAAACGGATTAGTGATTCATCTTCGTGGCACCAAAGAAAATCCTAAAAACCCTAATGAGGTTTTAGCCAAACACAAAGCCGAAATTCCAGCAAAAGAAGGGACGAAAGAAAGACCCGAATTTAAGGAAAAACCAAAAGACGAAGACAAATTCAGAGGCGATCAAAGTCCGTCTAAAACAAAACCTGCCACAAAAAAACCGTTTAAAAAAGAATTTCCAAAAGGAAACAACAAACCTCAAATAGTAGAGAAAGTGAAATTCAATTTTGGTAAAAACAAAAAATCTTAAGCTAATAACTTAAGATTTTTTGTTTTTTATGAACTACAACTTAACATAGAACAACCTACTTTGTCTCTAGCCCAATCTGGTCTTTTAGCAAACCATTTTTCAAAATCAGGTTGCTCATGGTATGGTTTCTTGAGCAATTCAAAAAGTTCGTTTACCATAGAATAATCGCCTTTATCGGCAGCATCAATACTTAATTGAGCCATGTAATTTCTTAAAACATATTTAGGATTTACGGCGTTCATTTCTTCTTTTCGTTCCTCGTCGGTAACTGTTTCTTGCTGGAGTCGTTTGCTATAATAATCCAACCAATTGCACCAATTATTCAAAATAAATTCGGTTAAATCCTTTTCATTATAAAAAGAAATTTTAATTTTTTCGAAAGCAATTTCCGCTGTATCTTGTTTTTTGATAGTGCTCAAATTTCTAAAAAAAATCGTCATATCGGTTTCTACCAATTGCAATAATTCGGTTAATCTTTCGACTAAAATAGCATCTTCTTCTTTTTCAATATTCAAACCTAATTTATTGCGCATCATATCCAAATACTTTTTTTGATAATCAACACTATAAGCATTTAAGATAGACTCTAATGGTGTGGCATCGTTAATCAAAAGATACAAAGCATTAGCTAATTTATACAAATTCCACAACGCAATTTCAGGTTGATTGCCAAAACGGTATCTTTTATTTTGTCTGTCGGTGGTATTGGGAGTCCAATTCGGATTATAATCTTCTAACCATCCGTAAGGACCATAATCTATAGTCAAACCGTGAATAGACATATTATCGGTGTTCATTACTCCATGAACAAAACCTACTCTTTGCCAGTGAATAATCATATCCAAAGTGGTATTTGTCACTTCTTGAAAAAAGTCCAAGTATTTTTCTATTCCTTCACTTTCAATAGTTGGAAAATGATGTTTGATAGTAAAATCGGTTAATGATTTAAGATTCGCACGATCATTTCTGGCATAAAACAACTCGAAACTACCAAAACGAATGAAAGAAGGTGCTACTCTGCAAACAATTGCGCCTTTTTCGTAAGCTGGATTTCCGTTGTACAATATATCTCGTAAAACTTCATCACCTGAAAGCATTAGCGAAAGGGAACGTGTCGTTGGAACTCCTAAATAATGCATCGCTTCTGCACATAAATGCTCCCGAATAGAAGAACGTAAAACTGCAAAACCATCCGCAGTACGAGAATAAGGTGTTGGCCCCGCTCCTTTCAATTGCAAAGTAAAAGATTGATTATTATGAACAACTTCGGTTAAATTAATAGCTCGGCCATCGCCCAATTGACCCGCCCAATTTCCAAATTGATGTCCAGCATACGCTAACGCATAAGGCTTGGTATTGGGATAAATTCTCTTTCCAGAAAAAGTATTCAAAAAATCATTCGAAGCAATATCTTCTGGAGATAATCCTATCAAATCCCCCACTTCCGTTGAAGCGTGAATCAATAAAGGATTAGAAGGTTGTTTAGGCGTTACATAAGAAAAACAAGCTTTCTCAACTTGTCTCGGCGTATTAATTTCGCTTGAATCGGCAGGTAATTCGGCTGTAAAATTATTTTGTATATGAAGTTTCATCTCTTAACAGATTAAGTACTGTAAAGATATTCGATACTGGAGAGAAAATAGAAATTTTAAGATAACTTTATTTTTATATGCAAAATCATTTCAGAGGCAACATATTATGCAAAAAAAAATCCTGAACTTTTGTTCAGGATTTCTAATATATAAACTGTTCTTATTTGATTAAGAAAGTGCAGCTTGTACTTGATCTGCAGCTTCTTGAAATTGTACTGCAGACAAAATTGGCATTCCAGAATTATCGATTAATTCTTTAGCAATTTCAGCATTTGTACCTTGCAAACGAACGATGATTGGCACTTTGATAGCGTCTCCCATGTTTTTGTAAGCGTCAACAACACCTTGAGCAACACGGTCACAACGAACGATTCCTCCAAAAATGTTAATCAAAATGGCTTTTACATTTGGATCTTTCAAGATGATACGGAATGCTAATTCCACACGTTTTGCATCAGCAGTTCCACCAACGTCCAAGAAGTTAGCTGGTTCAAAACCTGCATATTTAATTAAGTCCATGGTTGCCATTGCTAATCCAGCACCGTTAACCATACAACCTACTGTTCCGTCCAAATCAACGTAATTCAAACCAGCTTCTTTTGCTTCTACTTCGATTGGATTTTCCTCACGAACGTCACGCATTTCTGCTAATTTTGGATGACGGTACAAAGCGTTGTCATCTAAATTTACTTTGGCATCAACTGCAATAATTTTGTTATCAGATGTTTTCAAAACTGGATTGATTTCGAACATTGAAGCATCAGAACCAATGTAAGCTTTGTATAAAGCATCAGCAAACTGAACCATTTCTTTGAAAGCATTTCCAGAAAGACCTAAATTAAAGGCAATTCTTCTTGCTTGGAAACCTTGTAATCCTACATTGGGATCAATTTCTTCTGTGAAGATTAAGTGTGGTGTGTGTTCTGCCACTTCTTCAATATCCATTCCACCTTCTGTAGAATACATAAACATATTACGACCTGTAGCTCTATTTAAAAGTACAGAAACATAAAATTCAGAAGTTTCGCTTTCACCTGGGTAATAAACATCCTCGGCAACTAAAACTTTGTGTACTTTTTTTCCTTCTGCAGATGTTTGAGGTGTAATCAATTGCATCCCGATAATTTGTTCTGCAATTTCTTCTACTTGTTGCAAGTTTTTGGCCAATTTAACTCCTCCACCTTTTCCACGTCCACCAGCGTGAACTTGAGCTTTAATAACATGCCATCCTGTTCCAGTTTCAGCTGTTAATTGTTTTGCTACAGCAACTGCTTCTTGTGGGTTGTTTGCCACATAACCGCGTTGTACTTTTACGCCATAACTGGCTAATATTTCTTTTCCTTGGTATTCGTGTATATCCATAATATTTTTTTTGACAAGTTGCTGAATTTATTTCAGAACAAAGTGGCACAAAAATAGAAAATTCATCTTAACATTAAAATATTTTTTTCAATTAATAAGACGAAATCACAATAATTTAAAATTTAGTTGTTTTACACTTATTTTGTGTAATTTGAAGTAAAAATAACAATTCATTAATACACCCCTATTAAGAAAGCTTATTAAAGTAAGAATTATTTTAATTTTTAATAAAAAATCATTTTTAGCATTAAAATAAATTATCATTTTATCATTTTCTATGTATATGAATGAATAATTAATCATTTTAGAAACGTTTTTCTATTATTACTGTAAAAATAGAAAGTAAGCACCGTTTTCAATTCATTATATTTAATGAAATCTTTATTTTTGCATTAAAAATTAATTAGCATGAAAATTAAAGAACAAGGTCTTTATTTACCAGAATTCGAGCATGAAAACTGTGGAGCTGGGTTTATCTGCAACCTTAAAGGCGAGAAAACAAATCAAATCATACACGACGCATTAGAAATCCTTGTAAAATTGGAACACCGTGGAGGAGTTAGTTCTGACGGAAAAACTGGAGATGGTGCTGGACTATTAATTGATATTCCTCACGAATACTTCAATAGAGTTTGTGATTTCAAATTACCAGAAGCACGTCAATATGCTGTTGGAATGGTGTTTTTACCAAAAACGGATAATCAATACGTTTTTTGTAAAGATGTATTAGAGAAAGAAATCAAAAACCAAGGACTAACCATTCTAGGATGGAGAGAAGTTCCTGTTGATTCAACTCAATTAGGACAAATTGCTTTGGCTTCAGAGCCAAAAATTGATCAAATATTCGTTGGTAAAAGTGAAGCTATCGATGATGCTACCTTTAAAGCTAAATTGTATGCTGCTCGTAAAATTGCGGAGCACACAATTATCAACTCAAAAATATCAGAGAGCTCGTATTTTTATATTCCGAGTTTATCCACTACTACCTTAATATATAAAGGTATTATTATGCCCGAAGATATCGGACCATATTATACCGATTTACAACAAACCGATTTAGTAACTCGTTTGGCGTTAGTTCACCAGCGTTTCTCTACCAATACAATGCCTTCTTGGGATTTGGCTCAACCGTTTAGATATATCTGTCAAAATGGTGAGATTAATACCTTGCGTGGCAACGTAAGTAGAATGCGTGTTCGTGAAGAAATAATGAAAAGCGATGTCTTTGGTCCACAAATCGATAAATTATTTCCAATCATCATTCCAGGAAAATCAGATTCTGCTTCTATGGATATGGTTGTTGAATTATTGATGCACACTGGAAGATCATTGCCTGAAGTTATGATGATGATGATTCCGGAAGCATGGGAAAAACACCAAACAATGTCTCCAGAACGAAAAGCTTTCTATGAATACAATGCTTGTATCATGGAACCTTGGGATGGTCCTGCTTCTGTTCCGTTTTCAGATGGAGATTATGTAGGTGCTTTATTAGATCGTAATGGTTTGAGACCTTCGAGATATACCGTAACAAAAAGCGGAAAATTAATTATGGCATCAGAAATTGGTGTTGTAGAAGTAGCTCCAGAAGATGTAGAGAGCCATGGTAGATTAGAGCCAGGAAAAATGTTCTTGGTAGATATGAACGAAGGACGTATCATCAATGATGAAGAAATTAAAAGTAAAATCGTTTCTGAAAGACCTTATCAAGAATGGTTGAAAGAATATAGATTACACTTAAGAGATGTACCTTTTACTTCTGAAGTTTGCCCAATTGAAACTATCGATTTACCTACAAGAGAGCGTCTTTTTAACTATACGTTAGAAGATATTCAGGATATGATTACTCCAATGGCTCAAACAGGTAAAGAAGCTTTAGGTTCTATGGGTACTGACACTCCTCTTGCTGTTTTATCAGATAGACCACAATTGATTTCGAATTATTTCAAACAATTGTTTGCACAAGTTACCAATCCGCCTTTAGACGGTATCCGTGAAGAAATTGTAACTGATATTAGTTTAGCTTTAGGTCAGGATCGCAACATCTTTGACATTTCAAGCAAACAATGCCGAAAATTAAGAATTCAAAACCCTGTTATTTCTAATAGAGATTTAGAAAAAATTAGAAACATATCTGTAGATCATTTCAAAGCTGAAACTATCGAAATCTTATATCCAAAAGCCAAAGGATTAAATGGTTTAGAAGATGCTTTAGATTCTATCATTGTTCAAATTACAAAAGCAGTTGAAAGAGGAACTAACATCATTATCTTATCAGATAGAGGTGTGAATAAAGAGTTTGCACCAATTCCTTCTTTATTAGCTTGTTCTTATGTAAACCACCAAATGAACCGTTTGCGCAAGCGTTCTTATTTTGATATCATCATCGAGTCGGCTGAACCACGTGAACCACATCATTTTGCAACCTTATTTGGATATGGTGCAAGTGCAATAAACCCTTATATGGTAAACGAAATTATTCGTGTACAAGTACAAGAAGGTTTTATTACTGGTATTGATGAAGATAAAGCAGTTTACAATTTCAATAAAGCCATTGGTTCTGGATTGTTGAAAATCATGAACAAAATTGGAATCTCTACTTTACATTCTTACAGAGGTTCTCAAATTTTTGAAATCGTTGGTTTCAACTCAAAATTTGTTGAAAAATATTTTCCATACACAGCTTCTAGAATTCAAGGTATTGGATTGTATGAAATTGAAAAAGAAATTAGTGAAAGATACAAATATGCTTATCCAGACAATTTAATTCCAAATAGATTAGGACTAAATATTGGTGGAGAATACCGATGGAGACGTAATGGGGAAAGACACATGTTTAACCCTACTACTATTGCTAAATTACAACAAGCAGTACGATTAAGCGACCAAGCAAGTTATAATGAATATGCAAAAACAGTAAACGATCAAGCACAAAGTTTAATGACCATTCGTGGTTTATTTGAATTTGCGAACTTGAATCCAATTCCATTAGACGAAGTAGAACCATGGACAGAAATCGTGAAACGTTTCAAAACGGGAGCAATGTCATATGGATCAATCTCTAGAGAAGCACACGAGAATTTAGCGATTGCCATGAACCGTATTGGAGGTAAATCCAATTCAGGAGAAGGTGGAGAAGATAGAAAACGTTTTCAACCAGACATCAATGGAGACAGCCGTAACTCGGCTATCAAACAAGTAGCTTCTGGACGTTTTGGAGTAACTTCTCACTACTTATCTAGTGCAAAAGAAATTCAAATTAAAATGGCTCAAGGTGCAAAACCTGGAGAAGGTGGTCAATTACCGGGTGATAAAGTATTGCCTTGGATTGCCGAAGCTCGTAACTCAACTCCATTCGTTGGATTGATTTCGCCACCGCCACACCACGATATTTACTCTATTGAAGATTTAGCACAATTGATTTTTGACTTGAAAAATGCCAATAGAGAAGCTCGTATCAATGTGAAATTAGTTTCTGAAGTAGGTGTTGGAACAATTGCTGCAGGTGTTGCTAAAGCAAAAGCAGACGTGGTTTTAATTGCAGGTTATGATGGTGGAACAGGAGCTTCTCCTCTGACATCATTGAAACACGCAGGTCTTCCTTGGGAACTTGGATTGGCTGAAGCACAACAAACTTTAGTTTTGAACAACTTAAGAAGTAGAATAGTTGTAGAATGTGACGGACAATTGAAAACAGGTCGTGACGTAGCTATCGCTGCATTATTAGGAGCTGAAGAATTTGGTTTTGCCACTGCACCTCTTGTAGCTTCAGGTTGCATTATGATGCGTAAATGTCACTTAAATACTTGTCCAGTTGGTATTGCAACTCAAGATAAAGAATTACGCAAAAACTTCAAAGGAACACCAGAACACGTTATTAACTTCTTCTACTATGTTGCTGAAGAGTTAAGAGGTATTATGGCTCAATTAGGTTTCAGAACTTTGGGCGAAATGGTGGGACAAACACATAAAATCAATTCTAATAAAGCCATTACACATTACAAAGCGAAAGGATTGGATTTATCATCAATCTTGCACACTCCTGATGGATATAGCGAAAGAATCGTTAAGAACACAGAAAAACAAGATCACGGTTTAGATGATGTATTGGATTTCCAAATTTTGAAAGACGCTCACCGTGCTTTGTACAGAAAAGAAAAAATGACTTTAAATTACCCTATCAATAACACGGATCGTTCTGTTGGAGCTATTGTAAGTAATGAAATTTCAAAAATATATGCTCACCTTGGTTTACCAGAAGACACTTTAAACATTAACTTCACTGGTTCTGCTGGTCAAAGTTTAGGCGCTTTTAGTGCTCATGGTTTAACATTTACTGTAGAAGGAAATACCAATGACTATTTAGGAAAAGGACTTTCTGGAGCTAAATTAATCATCAAGAAACCAGCAACTGCAACTTTCGTTGCTGAAAACAATATTATCGTTGGAAACGTTTGTTTGTTTGGAGCTATTGAAGGAGAAGCGTACATCAATGGTATTGCAGGAGAACGTTTTGCTGTTCGTAACTCTGGAGCAACAGCTGTTGTAGAAGGTGTTGGAGATCACGGTTGTGAATATATGACTGGTGGTAAAGTAGTTGTTTTAGGAGAAACAGGAAGAAACTTTGCAGCAGGTATGAGTGGTGGTATTGCTTACATATATGATCCAAAAAACAAATTCACCAACGGTTTGTGCAATACTGAATCAATTGCATTTGAAGAAATCGAAGCAGAAGAAGCAGAAGAATTGAAAGCATTGATTGCAAAACACGTATCATACACCAACAGTACTCGTGGAGCTGAATTATTAGCAGATTGGACCAATAGCTTGGCTAATTTTGTAAAAGTAATGCCTACAGAATACAAAAAAGCGTTGAAACGTTTGGAGACAGAAGAAAAAATGGTAGAAGAATTAACAGCATAATAATGGGAAAAGTAACAGGTTTTAAAGAATTCGAAAGACAAGATGAAACATACACAGCAGTAAAAGAGCGTATAGGACATTATAATGAATTTACGGTTCCTTTGAGTGAAGCTGAAATAACAAAACAAGGATCCCGTTGCATGGATTGCGGAATTCCTTTTTGTCATAGTGGATGTCCTCTAGGAAATTTGATACCCGATTTTAATCACATGGTACACCAAGGCGAATGGCAAAAAGCCTCTTGGATACTACATTCAACAAATAACTTCCCTGAATTTACAGGACGTTTATGCCCTGCTCCATGCGAAAAAGCATGTGTATTAGGAATTATTGAAGAACCTATTTCTATTGAAAACATAGAAAAAAATATTGTTGAACGTGCTTTTGCCGAAGGTTGGATTAAACCACAACCACCAAAAGTAAGAACTGGAAAAACTGTGGCTGTAGTAGGTTCAGGACCTGCTGGTTTAGCTGCTGCGCAACAATTGAACAGAGCAGGACACTTGGTTACTGTATTTGAAAGAGAAGATGCTGTAGGTGGATTATTGCGCTACGGTATTCCTAATTTCAAAATGGAAAAAGGAGTAATTGACCGTCGTGTAGCTATATTAGAAGCCGAAGGTATAACATTCCAAACAAATACTAACGTTGGTGTTAACTATGAAATCAATGATTTGAAAGCTTTTGATTCTATTGTACTTTGCGGAGGAGCAACAGAAAGAAGAGGCTTACCAACTCCAGGTGCTGATGCAGACGGAGTAGTTCAAGCAATGGATTTCTTGACACAACAAACAAAAGTTGTTTTTGGTCAAAAAATAGAAAACCAAATAATGGCTACTGGTAAAGATGTAATCGTAATTGGTGGTGGAGATACAGGTTCCGACTGTGTAGGTACATCTAATCGCCACGGTGCAAAATCAGTAACTAACTTTGAGATTATGCCAAAACCTCCAGTAGGAAGAAGCGAATCAACACCATGGCCTTACTGGCCGCTACAACTGAAAACTTCTTCTTCTCACAAAGAAGGTGTTGAAAGAAACTGGTTGATTAACACCAAAGAATTCGTTAAAGATGCCAATGGTAAATTAATCGCCCTAAAAACAGTTAACGTAGAATGGAAAATGGTTCCTGGTCAACGTCCAGAATTAATTGAAGTTGCTGGTTCTGAAAAAACATGGCCTTGTGATTTAGCTTTGTTAGCTTTAGGATTTACAGGCCCTGAAAAAACTTTAGCAGAACAATTAGGTATCGAATTGGATTTCAGAAGCAACTACAAAGCAGAATATGGTAAATACCAAACCAATGTTTCAAACATCTTTACTGCTGGTGATATGCGTCGTGGACAGTCATTGATTGTTTGGGCAATCTCTGAAGGTCGCGAAGCTGCTAGACAAGTAGATATTTACTTAATGGGTTCATCTAACCTACCTACTAAAGAAGGTGGTGATTTACCTGGAGTATAATAAACCAATAAATATTTATATAAAAGACCTTGATTCATTTCAAGGTCTTTTTTTTGTTTAAAATTTCTTAAAAACGTTGCAAAAATTATTTTAATTCGAAATAGATTATTAGTTGAAAAAGATTACTTTTAGTGGATAATTTTAAAGATTAGAAATCCAAGCTTTATATGTCAGAAGAACAAAACATCATTATTTACAACACCCAAGATGGGAAGTCTGCCGTTTCGCTTTTTGTCAAAGGAGATTCGGTTTGGATGAATCAACAACAGCTTGCAGAACTTTTTGACACCTCTAAACAAAACATAGGACAACACATTAACAATATACTAGAAGACAATGAGTTAGATTCAAATTCAGTTGTAAAGGATTACTTTACAACTGCCTCGGATGGCAAAAATTACAATGTTACTTTTTATAGTTTAGATATGATTCTTGCTATTGGTTTTAGGGTAAGAAGCAAGCGAGGAACACAATTCAGACAATGGGCAAATCGCAATCTGAAAGAATATATGATTAAGGGATTTGTGATGGATGACGAACGTCTTAAAAACCCTGACGGAAGACCTGATTATTTTGATGAGCTACTTGCGAGAATAAGAGATGTAAGAGCTTCTGAAAAACGTTTTTATCAAAAAGTAAGAGATTTGTTTGCCTTGAGCAGCGATTATGATGTTACTGACAAAGCAACTCAAATGTTTTTTGCCGAAACACAGAATAAATTACTCTTTGCCATTACAGGAAAAACGGCTGCCGAAATTATTGTAAGCAGAGCTAATGCCAACGAAACCAATATGGCATTGACCAGTTGGAAAGGTACAGTAGTCAGAAAACAAGATGTTTTTATTGCAAAGAATTACCTAACCAAAGATGAAATAGACAGTCTTAATCGTTTTATTGTTGTCTTTTTAGAAACAGCCGAATTACGAGCCAAGAACAGACAGGATATTACAATGAATTTTTGGAAAGAAAATGTAGATAAAATTTTAGACCTTAACAACAAACCCATTTTACAAGGCAAAGGCAATATCAGTAATGCACAAATGGAGGAAATGGCAGAAAAAGTATATCTCGCTTTTAACACCAAACGAAAAACAGAAGAAGCAAAAAAAGCAGATGACGAAGATTTAGAAGTGCTGAAAGCCTTGGAAAAGGAGATTAAAAACAATAAGAAATAATACTAAATTGATGCGTTTGAAATCATTTTCATAAAAATTTTAATTATGGCGAATTCGCCATAATTAAAACTAAATTGAATAGTTATAAACTTAAAACCAAATAGCCATTACACAATTGAAATCGCTAATGGGAAACCAAAATATCAAGAAACTAAAATAAGTAAATATCGTTTTTCTGACATCAGCAAAACGATAAAAATATAAAATCCTTAATGGTAAATTAAATGGAAATAAAAATACTTAAACCTCGTAAAGCACTCAATAAAGCGTATCTAAAAGTAAAACCGAATAGAATTGATATTGAAAATTTCAAGACTAATCTTATTCAATTATTAGATAGAATCAATGATAAAGAATCCGAGGAATTCCATAAAAATATAGTTTCTGACTTTCTTAAAAAAACATATTACGAAGCCAATCATTTCATTAATACGAGAGGAAAAAATGATTTGGTTATTCATAATAACAGTACTGCTAAAAGTTCAGTTGGTGTAATTATTGAAGCTAAAAAAATCAGTAATAAATCTGAAATGGTTAGCGAAAAAAGCCTGAATGCAAAAGCATTACAGGAATTAGTGCTTTATTATTTACGGGAAAGAATTACACATAAAAATCTTGAAGTCAAAAATTTAGTAATTACCAATATTTATGAATGGTACATTTTTGATGCAGTTGTGTTTGAAAAATTATTTGCTAAAAATAAAAATTTAGTAAAGCAATTTGAAGATTTTGAAAACAATAGATTATCGGGTAATACAACCGATTTTTTCTATTCAGAAATTGCCAAACCATTTATCGGGAATATCACTCAAGAAATAGAATACACTTATTTCGATATCCGAGACTATCAAAAAATCATCACTAATAATAATACAAAAGATGATAATGAGCTTATCGCTTTATACAAACTTTTGTCTCCCGAGCATTTATTAAAACTTCCTTTTACCAATGATAGTAATACATTAGACAAACGTTTCTATAATGAACTCTTACACATTATAGGTTTAATAGAAACAAAAGATGGAGGTAAAAGATTGATTGAACGCAATAAAGAAGGACAGCGCCATTCAGGAACTATATTGGAAGATACCATTATCCAATTAGACAGTCTGGATAAAATCAGTAGATTAGATAAAGCTTTTTTGTATGGTGAAACACATCAAGAACGTTTGTTTAATGTAGCTCTGACATTAAACATTACTTGGATTAACCGAATTCTTTTTTTAAAATTACTTGAAGCGCAATTAATTACCTACCACAAAGGTGACAAATCCTATTCGTTTCTGAATTTAGAAAGAATCAAAGAATATGATGATTTGAACAGTTTATTTTTTCAGGTATTAGCTCGAAAACACGAAGAAAGAAACGACGATGTAAAAAAACTTTTTGAAAAAGTTCCGTATTTAAATAGTTCGCTATTTGAACCAACAGAAATAGAACATTCAACACTTTTCATCAGTAATTTAAAAGATGACAAGAAAATACCTGTCCTTTCTACGACAGTTTTGAAAGATGAACAAGGCAAGAAACGAACAGGAAATTTAACCACTTTAGAATATCTTTTCGAATTCCTAAATGCTTATGATTTTAGCAGTGAAGGTTCAGAAGAAATTCAGGAAGACAACAAAACGTTGATTAATGCTTCCGTTTTAGGATTAATTTTCGAAAAAATAAATGGCTATAAAGACGGTTCTTTCTTTACTCCTGGAATCATTACGATGTATATGTGTCGCGAAACATTGCGAAAAACTGTTGTCCAAAAATTTAATGATACGAAAGGATGGGATTGTAAAGAATTTGATGAATTGTACAATAAAATCCAAGATAAAAAAGAAGCCAATCAAATCATAAACAGTATTAAAATATGTGATCCCGCTGTTGGTTCTGGTCACTTTTTAGTTTCTGCTTTAAATGAATTAATTGCCATCAAAAATGATTTAAAAATCTTGCAGGACAAAGAAGGAAGAAATTTAAATTTTTATCACGTTGAAGTGGAAAATGATGAACTTATTGTAACTGATGAAGATGGAAAGTTATTTGATTACAATCCTAATAACAAAGAAAGCCAACGCATTCAGGAAACCTTATTTCACGAAAAACAACTCATTATTGAAAACTGTTTATTTGGTGTAGATATCAATCCAAACTCGGTAAAAATCTGTCGTTTGCGTTTGTGGATTGAGTTATTAAAAAATACTTATTACAAAAACAAAACCGAACTGGAAACGTTACCAAATATTGATATTAATATCAAAAATGGAAATTCACTTATTAGCCGTTTTCCTTTGAATAGTGATTTGAAGGCATCATTAAAGAAAAGTAAAATTTCAATTGACGATTATAAAAATGCCGTTGCCAATTATAGAAATGCTGTAAGTAAAGAACAAAAATGGGATTTAGAAAAACTGATTAATGAAATTAAAAACAATTTCAGAACCGAAATCAACAAAAACAGCAAGGAAATAAAAGACTTACAAAAATTTAGAGCTGACTATTTTACAAAATATGAAAGTGTTCAATTATTTGAAGCCACTTTAACTAAAGCACAACAGAAAGACAAAAAAGAACTTGAAAGTAAAATCCAAAAAATTGAGGATTTTATAGAGGAAATTACAAATAACAAAATTTATGAAAATGCCTTTGAATGGCGTTTTGAATTCCCTGAAGTTTTAGATGATGAAGGCGATTTTATTGGCTTTGATGCCATTATTGGAAATCCGCCATATATCCAATTGCAAAAAATGGGAGCCGATAGTGATGCGCTACAAAAAATAGGATATGAAACTTTTGCCCGAACAGGTGATATTTATAGTTTATTTTATGAATTGGGGCATCAAATTTTAAAAGATAAAGGCTTGCTAACATTTATTACTTCAAATAAATGGATGCGTGCCGCTTATGGTGAAAGTTTACGAAAGTTTTTTATTGAGAAAACAAATCCACTGGTTTTAATTGATTTTGGCGGTACACAAATCTTTGATACAGCAACAGTCGATACGAATATATTAATGTTTTCAAAGGATAAAAATAGGCAACAAACACAAGCTTGTATTGTCAAAGAAAAGATGTTAATTAATTTGAGCGATTATGTTAGACAATTTTCTAATTTTTCTGAATTCAATACTTCTGAAAGTTGGGTAATTTTAAGTGAAATAGAACAACGCATAAAGACTAAAATCGAGGCAGTTGGAAAACCATTACGTGATTGGGATATTAAAATTTATCGTGGAATTTTAACAGGCTACAATGAAGCTTTCATCATTGATGGAAAAAAGAAAGATCAATTGATAAAAGAAGATCCCAAATCTGCCGAAATTATACGACCTATTTTACGTGGCAGAGACATTAAAAAATATAGTTATGATTTTGCGGATTTATGGTTAATAAATACTCATAATGGAATTAAAGAAAAAGGGGTAAAGCCTATAAATATAGAGAATTATCCTGTAATCAAAAATCATCTTGACCAATTTTATCAAATATTAGAAAAACGCACTGACAAAGGAGATAGTTTATACAATTTAAGAAACTGTGCTTATATGGAGGATTTTTATAAACAAAAAATTATTTTTCAAGAAATGGTGCAAGAATCAAGTTTTATTCTTGATTATGAAGGAAAATATATGTGTTTAGATACCGCCAGAATTATTACTGGTAATGATTTAGATATTTTAATCGCCGTTCTCAATTCTAATTTATTTTTCTATGCGGTTAAAACATTTTATGGTGGTGGTGGTTTAGGTGAAACCGGCATTAGAATGAAACATACTTTTTTTGAAAATTTTCCTATGCCTAATTTTTTAGACAATGAGAAAAAAAATCTTAAAACATTAATAGAGACTTCTTTATCATCGTTAGAAAATATTGATGAAATTATATATAAATCATTTGACTTAACAGATGAAGAAATAGATTTTATTGAATCTCAATAAATCCTACTTCATTTTTCTCTTCATCTGTTAAATTATATAATTCAAAAATTTTATTATCAATTTGAAGTTCAATTTCTTTCGAAGCTTCATTATTATATTTTAAATAATGAACTTTATCAATTAAACTTTTGAAGTGTAAATTCATTTCTTCTGAAATATGCAAAATAGAAATTTTGTCAAAAAATATTTTACTTAACTCTCTAGTACCTCCTTGTAGTTCAGGAAAATTTTCTTTGAAGCAATATTTAAACAAAGATGAATTAAGAAAAGCAACCAAAAATTCAATTTTTTCTCCTGTGATTATAAAGCATTTTTGATTAGTTAAATATTCTTTATCGTCATACATAAAAGGTAAGAATTTTGTCATATTAGGATAAATGATTTTTGGTCTAAAAAAATCCTCCCAATAACTTATCGAATCTTGTGTTTCAAACCATTGATTATTAGTCTTTTTTCTTGCTCCTTTATCTCCAGTTTGTTTTAATCTGTCAAAACCAAAACCTATAAGATGTTGTTTTACAGAAGGATAAGAATCTATATCTATTTTTAAGCTAGGAAAAGTAGTAATTAAGTATAAATCAGCATATTCGTGAGAATAACGTTTAATATCTCTTCCACGAAGTAACGGTCGTATAATATCAGCAGATTTTGGATCTTCTGCTATTAGTTGATCTTTCTTCTTCCCATCAATAATAAACGCTTCATTATATCCAGTTTTAATGCCATAATTTATACGGATATTCCAATTCTTTAATGGAGTGCCAATACGTTCAATCTTAATCTTAATTTGCTTTTCAATTGAAGAAAGAACCACCCAACTTTCAGAAGTATTGAATTCAGAAAAATTAGAAAATTGACTAACATAATCGCTCAAATACTGCTGTTTAAAATAGTCTGTTTTAATTTATACAGTTCTAGTTTATTTTATACAATACATTTACTCAATAAATTTAAACAGAAAAAAATTATGATTTACGGTTACATCAGAGTAAGTACAGACAAACAGACTGTAGAAAATCAAAGGTATGAAATCAACCAATTTTGTGGTAAAAACACATACGTTGTCGATAAATGGATTGAAGAAACTATTTCGGGGTCAAAAAATGTAGATGAAAGAAAGTTAGGCAAACTGCTCAAAAAAATGAAAAAAGAAGATATTCTTATTTGCTCTGAACTTTCTCGTTTGGGTAGAAATCTATTGATGATTATGGGGGTTCTTAATGAATGTATGAACAGAGACATTCAGGTTTGGACCATTAAAGATAATTATCGATTAGGAAGTGATATTAATTCTAAAGTGCTTGCTTTTGCTTTTGGACTTTCTGCCGAAATAGAAAGAAATCTAATTTCACAACGCACCAAAGAAGCATTAGCCAGAAAACGTGCAGAAGGAGTTATTCTAGGGCGTCCAAAAGGAAGTAAATCGGCTAAAACTAAACTGACTGGACAGGAGAAAAAAATTCAGGATTTATTAGATAGAAAAGTTTCCTATAGTGCTATCGGAAGAATATTAAGTGTTCATCGACTGACCGTTTCGAGTTTTGTAAACAGAAATGAAGAAATTGTAAAAACCTAATTTGAATCTATGTCAAAATAAAATTCTAAATTTCTTTAACTACTTTTTTGTTTAAAAAATAAAAATTACATCGATATATGTTTATTTCAAAACAATTTGTTACAATTTGTTAGTTTTAAGTTTTCCTATTGTGGGAATCGATAAAGAGTAATAAATTTGCTTAAAAATAATATAATGCAAGCGAAAGACTTAGTACAATTAGCCGAACAATTTGGAAGTCCATTATACGTGTATGATGCGGCAAAAATCCAGTCACAATATAAAAGATTAACAGCTGCTTTTTCTAAAGTAGAAAAATTGCGTATCAATTATGCCATGAAGGCATTGTCTAACGTTGCCATTCTTCAATTGTTGAGAGAATGTGGCTCTTGTTTAGACGCTGTTTCTATTCAAGAAGTACAATTAGGACTTCATGCTGGATATTCTCCAGATCAAATCTTCTTTACGCCAAACGGTGTTTCTTTAGAAGAAATTGAAGAAGTTTCGGCTTTGGGTGTTCAAATCAATATTGATAACTTATCGATATTGGAGCAATTTGGAACAAAACATCCAACTGTTCCGGTTTGTATCCGTATCAATCCACACGTAATGGCGGGTGGAAATGCTAATATTTCGGTGGGGCATATCGATAGTAAATTTGGTATTTCTGTTCACCAATTACCACATTTAGTGCGTATTGTTGAAAATACAAAAATGAACATTGTTGGAATTCACATGCACACAGGTTCTGATATTTTAGATATTGAAGTGTTCTTGTATGCAGCTGAAATCTTGTTTGACGCTGCCAGAAACTTCAAAAATCTAGAGTTTTTAGATTTCGGAAGTGGATTTAAAGTACCTTATAAAAAAGACGATGTAGAAACCGACATTGAAGAATTGGGTAGAAAATTATCTAAAAGATTCAATGCTTTCTGCAAAGAATATGGTAAAGATTTGACTTTAATTTTTGAACCTGGTAAATTCTTGGTTAGTGAAGCTGGCTATTTCTTGGCTAAAGTAAATGTAGTAAAACAAACTACTTCTACTGTTTTTGCTGGTATTGATAGTGGTTTCAATCACTTAATACGACCAATGTTTTATGGTTCGCAACATTATATCGAAAACATTTCTAATCCAAAAGGGAAAGAGCGTTTTTACTCGGTTGTAGGATACATTTGCGAAACTGATACATTTGCCAGTAACCGCAGAATTGCAGAAATCAACGAAGGTGATATTTTGAGTTTCAGAAATGCAGGAGCGTATTGCTTCTCGATGTCATCGAACTACAATTCAAGATACAAACCTGCTGAAGTATTATGGTTGAACGGCGAAGGTCATTTGATTCGTGCTCATGAAACATTTGAAGACTTACTCAAAAATCAAATTCCATTGCCTGTTAAGGCAACAGTATAGTCATAAAAAAAAACAGTAGCAAAAAAAATTGCTACTGTTTTTTTTTTGGTTTAATAGTCAAAAATGGTTGGTGATTTTTGATTTTAAATACTATTAATGTCATTTTTTTTGACTGCAAGTTCCTTTTGTATAACAACCATTTCTTCTATCCACGAACTTTTTTTAGGGCTTTTGATTACTAAATCGTAATACTTTATGGCGTTCTTAAAATCGGATGTACGTCTATACAATTCAGCTATTAGATAATTTATGGAAGTTAGTTCCACTGGATTAGCATATTCATTATTAGCAATTGCTTTTACAAAATAGGATCTCGCTTTGTTTTGTAACTCTTTTCGATAAGCTACTTTTTGGGGATTCATTTTCAAGACATAAGAGCCTATCAAAAAATAATTAGCTATTTTATCATTCCTTTCTTTGAGAAACTCTTTTAGTTCAGCTGTTATTTGGCATTGATTGGCATCGTCAATTTTGAGTCCTTCGTATTTGGATAAAAAAGTCTTTATTTTTACTTTTTCAGCATCGTTGTATTGGATTTTAAAATCAGCTATAAAGCCCGAATATTTGCATTTAGGGCAACTTTTTATCAATTCCTGATAGTAATCGTTCATGTGTTCTTTCGTCTGAAAATCGGCATAATTTCCATAAGCCGAAGAACCGCCATAAACACAAAACTTTACGTCCACATTATCGATTGGGCACTTCACCATTTGTGGATGACATTCATGTGCAAAAAGCAATTTGCTAGTCAATAAAAGAGCTATTAATAAGATTCTATTTTTCATTGTATCTTTTTGATGTTTGTAAATCAAGTCTTATTCTTTTATAATTCTTTCGCTGAATGATAATTTATCTTTCGCTATTTTGACAACATAAATTCCAGCTGAATAATTTTGAATATCAACTTTAACGTATGCGTCTTTGGTTTCGATGGTTTTTAATTTAACACCTAAAATAGTGTAGATTTCAACAGTTGCTCCCAAAAATTCATTTGGCAAATCGATAGCAAAACTATTTTTTACTGGATTTGGGAAAATTTTTATTTCGCTGTCTTTAGTAACGGTATTGGTTGACAATGAAGTGGACACTTTTAACAATCCATCGGTTTTTAGCATTGACGTATCCCAACTTAATCCTGCTCCTGGAGTGGCTGGATTGATGCTCGTAAAATTGCCATTAATAGTCGTTGCATTAAAAATTTTGAATGAATTGCCAGCAGCAAAATTCACTCCACTTCTGTTGACTACGTTAAGCGTTCCGTTTAAGGTTACTACATTGGCTCCAGTTGTTAAAACATCCGAAGTGTTTGTGTCAGCATATACATCTGTTTCATACGTACTTCCTGCTTGCATCGTTACTGATTTGTTCACTGTTAATGTTCCCAATAAAGGATAACCTGGTGCTAAAGTTCCTCCGCTAGCAACACTAATGGTGTTAGCCAAAATACCAGTTCCAGACAAAGTTCCTCCATTATTGATGGTTAGTGCTCCTGTACCCGCTCCGTTTCCTGTGGTATTGTTGACAATCAATTTTCCACCATTTACATTGGTCACTCCTGTGTATGTATTGGCATTTGTCAAAATCAAAGAGCCTGTACCTACTTTGGTAAGCAGGTTGCTAGCAATCACACCATTAAATTGTGAATCAATGTTTTTTGCTCCAATTTCCCAGTTAGCGCTTGCTAGTCGTGAAGTAGTTATACCATTTAAAGCTCCAAACCTTACTGTTCTGTTTGTGCTAGTCGATAAATAAGCATTTGGTACTGTGCCATCAAGACCGTTACCAGTAAGATTTACCGTTGCATTGGCATATCCAAAGGTATTATTTAATCTAAAATCTCCATTAATATTAAGTACTCCTGTAAAGGCTGACCAATCGCCTCTAAACTCGGTGCGAATGAATGGCGTAGTCAAATTTAATGTGCCTGCTCCTGTCAATTTAACATTCAAGTTACAACGTCCGTCAGGTGTAAAAGAACCAATTTTATCCAATGGTACTTCAATGTTCCACAAAGGATCATCATAAGCACGTCTATCTTCCATAATCAAAGCTCCAGATTCGATAATTAATTTTCCTTGAGTTCCTAGTCCGCTAGTATTTCCTAAAGCACCTCTCAATAAAATTTTACCTTCTTTTAAAGTGGTTGTACCTGAATAAGAATTGTTAAATAATAAATTTAATGATCCTGGGCCTTCTTTTACTAAATTCCCTGTACCTGTAATATCTCCAGTAAAAATAGCATAGTTAGCCGCAGTCGGAATACGGATTGAAGATGTTCCTGTAATGGTCAATGCTCTGTCGGTAGTACTATTTTGATTGATTTGTAAGGTGGCGTTATTCAACACAAGATTACCCGCTGTATTGGCTGTAGTTCCTAAAGAAGATACTTCTCCACCATTGTTGATGACAGCTACTGCTAAAGTTCCGCCATTTACAATTGTTTTACCTGTATAAGTATTTTTTGTTAAGTCAAGCGTAACTTTATTGGTATTCGATTTGACTATATCTCCTGCTCCGTCAATAACTCCAGTTCCTGAAATGGTATAATCGCTAGTTGCATCAAAATTGACTCCCGAAGTATTGGCAATAACCGAAAGTTGAACTGTTTTGTTCAATCCCGTTTCATCAAAAATGACAGCATCTTTTGGAGTAAAAGCTGTGGCAGCTGCACTTAAATCGAAATTTTTTGTAGCAGAATCCCATTTGTTGTCAACCGAAGCCTTCCAAGTGATGGTTCCTGGACTGCGCAAACTGGCAATTTTAAGTTTTATTTCGTTGTTTTCTATGATAACTTCATTAGGAATTCCATCTAAACCTACCACTATAAAATCAGTTGCTACAGCCGTAAGTGTCGCTGTCGATTTGATCAAGGTATAAGTTCCTTCTTTTACATCACTATCTTTGAATGCAACAATAATACTATTTTTCCCTGAAAAAGTGATGTTTCCGTTTACAATCAAATCATCATTTATTTTTGTTGAACCTGGTACAATATCAAAAGCGAAATTATTATTTCCGGGAACTACCAGATTTCCGTTAATGGTTAAAGAACCTATTGAACTGGCGTCGATACCATTGCCTGGATTAATTCTTCCTCCGTCAATATTAAATCCTTTTTCTAAAATAACGCCACCTTTATAAGTTCCAGTTCCGCCAATAGCTCCTTTTGGCTTTACGGTTACTGGACTTTCTAAAGTTCCGTTTACATTTAGTGCTCCATCAGAAACTAATGTTGTCCCTGTGTAATCATAATTACCGTTGAAAGTTACAGCTCCAGAAAGACTTTTGACAAAATCCATTGTTCCAGTCAGTTTTCCTGATCCTGAAAAAATATAATCTTTCCCAGCTGGATTCATTGCCCATATTTTCTTTGGCGAAAAATCGCTATTCAATACAATTGGACTAGCATTATTTCCTCTTGAATCAAACATTACAACATCATTATTTACATACAAAGCACTTCCTCCGTTAGATGCCCAGTTACTCGAAGTGGTATCCCATGCAAAACTGTTAGTTCCTGTCCAATATTTATCTGCTTTTTGAATTGGTGAAATGGGTGGTTCTTGCATCCCTTCTCCAATATAAAAATCGGTCAAATGCCCTTGATAATAACCTCTAACGTGCATACTGTTTAGATAAGCTGGATTTTGAGACAAGGTATAAATTCTTTCATTGGTAGTAATTGGAGTAGTATAAATTCTCAATTCTTTTTGATCTGATGAGGCATAAATTACTTCTTCACGCCAATCTCCTAAAATGTCTCCGACAAAACTAGGTGTATTAGGACCTACATTGGGGTTTACTCCAAAAAAACTATTATTCCCGTCGATTTGAATTCTTGATTCAGAATCCCCGAGATAATTCCATTTGGTCATTCTTCCATAATCTAAATTCTCCGTCAATAAATCTCCATCCCAAAAAATTCTGAAATTAGGGTAAGAACTAGGCATATTTACGACAGAAGTTGGTGCACCCGACACGTTATAAAGGTGATCTGTAAAGGTATGAAACTCAAAACCCGAAAAACGTGGGTCAAAATCGCCTACGTTTCCTCTTGCCATATCTCGATTAGCTGGGTCTTTCTGTGTCAACAAAACCTGTCCTGTTTTGGCATCGGCATAATACCACATAATTCCAGATTTACTATATCCTTGTTGAATTCCATATTGTTCTAAACCGGGTCTGTTGGGATCCATATCTCCAATAAAAAAACGGTCACCATGATAAATATCCTTATCGGCTAATGTATAAAGCAAAGTACCATCATCATCAATAACAAAACCTTGGGGACATATTTCATCTTTTCCATCGCCATCTAAATCAATAATTCGTATTTGGTGTCCATAAGGAGTCGTTTTGCCTCCTTGATTTGCTGACAAGAACTGCCATTTTTGAACAAGCGTACCGTTTTTCCAATCCCAAGCAGTAGTCATTTCATTAAAATTAGTATCTCCAGTTCTATTCTTGGCTTCCCAAATTACACTAGGATGAATCCCATCCAAATAGGCAATTCCCAAATGTCCATTCATAGGACCTTCTACCAAATAGGGATTATTATATTGAGTTCTTGAAATTTCTGCCCCAGTCAATCCGTTTAAAACAGACATAAATTGAACATTGTTATTAGACTGATAATTTAATACTACTCCGTCACCAAATTTTACTCCATTGGCGGTTCTAATGATTACCTCGGCTTTTCCATCTTCATTTATATCATATACTTCTATATTATCTCCATGACCACAATCCAATGTAGATGAACCAGGTTCGTTATTATAAGTATCAAGACTATTAGGACCACAATCCAATTGCCACAAGAAAGTTCCGTCTTGTAAATACGCTTCCGCCAATATTGATCCTCCTCCACTTGGCGGAAATTTGACCAAAACAAAATCATAATCGCCATCACCATCCAAATCGCCTACTCGCACATAGTTGGTTGTATATCCCGCTGGAATTTGATTGATAGGTATACTCATGTATGATCGCCAAATTGTATTGGCAGGCATTACAAATGACCTGCTTGCTGCTTGCTCTACACCGTTTACTACTGCTTTTACATAATACTCGTTAGACACTGCAACATTTATAGCTGAATCAGTATAATTAGTACCTGCTGTAAGTACTGTTGAATTTAATTTTACTGCCGTTGCTCCGCCTGCGGAACGATACAAATTAAATCCTGTATTAGAAGGTTCA
Organism: Flavobacterium eburneipallidum; assembly: GCF_027111355.2. NCBI lineage: Bacteria > Pseudomonadati > Bacteroidota > Flavobacteriia > Flavobacteriales > Flavobacteriaceae > Flavobacterium > Flavobacterium eburneipallidum. The sequence goes on along the minus strand of NZ_CP114291.2, from coordinate 1,701,945 downwards.
GTAGCAAGCAAACGCCAAGATACAAATGCTCTAGCAGTACCAGTGCGTATAGCTACAACCCCTCTATCCAAATCTTGGACAATGCGTTGGGCTTGAATTTTTGTTGTGGCAAAAACCAAACAAAGGATTAAAATGAATCTGATGGTATTGTTTTTCATGCTTAATTGATTTATGGTTAAATAGCTTGACAAATTTATTGTATTGCTAAAAAAAGGGCTTATCAAAACAAGCCAAAATATGTCAATAATTGACATAGGTGATAAAATACCAAGTATTTGGCGTTTTTTTTAGGTAGTAAATAATTAGTTTGGTGATTTTTTACTTATTTACGATAATTATAATTCGTATCAATGACTATAAAATTGATGTGTATTATAAATTTTTCATAGCAATTACTCGAATATTATTTTCTTTTAAATAGTCTAAAATCTCTTTTAAAAATGCAATAGAAGTGGAATAATCAGGATGAATGGTATCTGGAACTCCATGAAAAGTTAAGACCAAAGTATCATCTGCTTTTAGATCTTGTAATGCTTTCATAGTTCGAGGTTTAAATTTATCTGAAGAAATAACAGTATAACTCGGAATGGCTAATTTAGAATCTACACCCACTTTATAATTTTTGGCACCACCAATTCTTGCGAATTTATACCCCATTTCTTTCAAAACCCTTTGCGAAATAGAGTCGTTTCGATTGCCAGGATAAGCAAAAGAAATGGGTTTTGGAATGCCAAATTCTTTACACTTCTCATCGATATAACTTACTTCTTTTTTAATATCCTCCAGACTCAATTTAGTCAAGTTTTTATGATGTCCGGTGTGATTTCCAATTTCGAAACCCTTTTTATGTAATTCCAAAATCTGACTCCATTTCATGTATCCTTTGGTTTCGCTAGCATTCTTTACTGGAAATTCACAAACAAAGAAAGTCGCATTAAAACCATATTCAGATAATAATGGAGCGACGTTATTGTAATGGGTAATTTCAGCATCATCAAAAGTGAGTACTACGGTAGGTTTTTTAGTTGATTTTTGCTGTGAATTTTTCATGGCTACAGCATATCTTTTGCCCAGTTCACGACTCGAAGCCGTATCAAAATGCAAATGATCGCCGCGGTCTGTCAAATCCTTGGCAGAAACTACAGCAGTATTTTTTACAGCATCAGGTAGTTTATTAATGATTGTATTGATGTAATTTTCTTTATTAAAATAACCAATTTCACCAGCCACAAATGGAAGATTAGGTGCATTCAAATCTTTTCGAAGAGTAGCAATTAAGATTCTTAATTTTTCAAGATACACCTCGGTTTTTTTAGGGTCGTTGTCCGACTCTCCTTGATGCCAAAGAATTCCTTTTAAAACGCCTTTTTGCATAGCTATTTTAGCACGCTGAATGGCTTCGTCATAAGGGAAATTTTCAAAATACTTGGCTCCTGGTTGCCATACTTTTATAGGCGAACCTCCCCAAGCACAAGGAATAAGCCCTATTTGGATGTTCTTATTTTCATGAAGCATTGCTTGTGCAAAACTAATACCCGGTCCTACTCCTGCAGATGGTTTGTCAAAATGCAAAGGATCTTTGGCAAGAACCCAATTATTGGTTTTATCCAACATTAAAATTACATCCGAAGTAATTAGGCTTTGAGTATCAACTGTGCCGCGACCCGCCATATTCGATTGTCCAATGAGCAAATATACTTCCAATGGCTTGTTTTTATTGACTTTTTGACCATAGGTATTAAATCCAAGAAAAGCGATCCAACAGATTGCAATTTTTGATACAATTTTACATTTTACATTTATTTTAGACATTTACTTTCATTTTGATTACTCCAAAATTACATGACCATTTTTAAACCCAAAGCTATTCCAAATACTAAATTACAGTATATGGAATAGCTTTTTAAGTTCTTTACAGGAAATAATTTATTACTGAATTATTTTTCTACTCAAAATAGTACCGTTACTTGTTGTTACTTTTACAACCACAATTTGATTTAAAGTATTCAAATCCAAACTAGTTTCTTTCGATTGAATATTTTTTTTGCTTTCAATCAAATGACCAGTTATATCATAAACATTTACATCGGCAATGAGTGTATTTTCAGAATTAACTTTTATACTTTGCCCTTGAGAATAAACCACGATTGAATTAACATCAGTTGCTTTTTCATTAACTCCAAGTGAGGAAACTGCAGCGACAGTTGTTAGATTTGTTCCTGCATCAAATGTATTTGATATTGTTTTTCCTGCTACTGCTTTTAAAGTTCCCGCAGTAATAAACGCCTGTACAGCATTCGTCTGATCACCAGGAATAATCATAGTTCCATTGTCGATATTTACAAGACCTTTAGCAGAAATTGCCAATGATGAAAAAGTGGTATAATTTATATTTACTGTTCCAGAATTGATATTTAAAGTACCATTACTTGAGTGTCCTAAAGACAACGATCCCGCTGTACCCAAAGTCAGAGTACCCCCATTAATATTAATAGTTCCTGGAGAACTGGCATTAGCTCCAACTCGCCAAACATTATTTCCTGTTACAGTAGCACCATTTTCAATATTTAAGACCCCAGAAACTCCAGCAACACCAGTATTTCCAGTATAAAGTTTTGGTAAAGTACTTGTACCTGAAATAACATTCAATACCCCATTAACCGAAGTAGTAGCAGCAGAACTAGTTGTAATATTAGCATTTGCAGTAAAAGTTACGCCTGAATTTAAAGTAATTTGTCTACAATTAACTGCAGCCGTATTTGTTACCTGATTACCATTATTACCCGTCACACCGATAGTAAAGATATCAGCAGTTGCAAAAGCTACTGGTGCAGGATCCCAATTAGATAACATTGAAAATTCAGAAGATGTTCCGCCCACCCAAGCATATTGAGCAAAAGAAGATTGTACACTCAAAAGAGTCAATGCTGCAAATGCTGCCATTCGGAAAGACTTTGCTCTAGAAAATGAGTTCGAAAAATTGAAAAGTAATTGTTTTTTCATAATAAATAATTTTATCGTTAATAAATGAATAATTGGTAATTTTAATCGTTAATAATTTCTGATGTCAAAATTAATTTTAACACGCTTTTTACCATTATCATAATCTGCCAATACATATCAAAATAAGACACAGTACATTAAACAACTTATTATCAAATATTTAACAATTATTATTATTTACTCTTTTTTTTATTTATTCAAATTAAAAATTAAATGATAGTGTACTCAATGACAAATCACAAAACCACATAAATAAAAAGAGCAAAATGATAATTCACTTTGCTCTTTATGATTTTGAAAACAACGCTAAATAAATTAAAAAAACAGCACCAAATTTAATTTGGCAAAAAAGGGTGTTCCAGGGGTAAAATGTATTTCAGTTACAGGTTCTGTTTCATTTTGTAATTGGCTTTCTGTGTTAAATTGGGTTTCTTTCCATTTTACATTAAACAAATTTTGGATTGATATTCCTGCTTCCCATCTTTTGGTGGTGTAATTTACCGTTCCATCAACTAGAAAATAGCCTTTAGCAACAACGGTATTGGTTTCATCGGCTGGTCTATCTGCCATATATCGGTAACGCAAACTACCATTAAATCCGGTTTGATTTCTATAAGTTATTCCGCCAACAGTCGTAAATCTAGGTGCTAGTGGCAGAAAACTTTCTGAATTGGGTACTCCAATAGCTTTGGGTTTAGCTATGTTTACATCCAAATCAGCAAACAGGTTTTTTACGATTTCGTATCTTGCCGAAACATCAAAACCAAATCTTTTGGTTTGTCCGCCTGCTTCTACCACTCCTTCGTCACCTACATAAACAAATTCTTGGTCTAACCACAAATACCAAATAGCTGTTTGGAAAAAGAGTTTATTGCCTAATTTAAAAACACCTCCTAAATCGGAACCAAAGGCTGGTGGCAACACTTTTTTGCCATTTTCTTGCACGGCTACCCTAGTATCATTACTATGAAAACCTCTACCTGTGTACAAATACAATTGTACTTTATTGTTCAAACTATAATCCAAATTTAGTTTTGGACTAATGATTGTTGAGTTACTAGATTGGATAGCATTGGTCAGTTTGTCGTTATACCGATTATAAAAATTATCCAATCTGACGGAACCCGTTACATTTAATTTATTCGTAAACCCTATTTTTTGAGAATAATAGGCTGCCGAATTTAATTCATCCACATCGCCTAGCATGATTGCATTGGTAACAATCGTTCGGTCTTTTGTTCGAGATAATTCGATGTTGTTAATATTATCGTATCGCAATTGAATTCCAGTTTTGGTTTCAGTTTTGAATTTGCCTATGTAATATTCTTTTTGAAAAACACCACTGTAACCTGCAATATCTCGGTTTTCTGTTTGTTTGATTTGGTCGCCATTTATAGGGTCTTCTTTGTAAAATGTAAAATTGGAATAGAGTTCAAAAAAATACTTGCTGTAAAAAATTTGATTTCTAAAACTTCCTCCATTTTTAAGATTACTCAATAATTCAACAGAAGCATTATATCTTGACGTTTTGCCTCCTTCGTTCGGGTCGATGGCACCAAAAAAACCGACTAAACCAGTTGCTACTGCTCTATCAGGAATTTGCCCCGAGGCGTTCCATTTGCTCGTGAATCCAGTTACAGAAGCCGTCAACGAGTTGCTTTCATTAATTTTTCCGTGGTATTTTAAGATACCGTTCAACCGATTAAAATTTTGTGGATGATCGAAATAACCTTTGGTAAAGGAGCTTTCGCCCGCAAAATATAAACTTTGATTTTTGATATCGGATTTAGATTTCAATAAATTAATTCCTGCAATTCCTCGGAAAGTGTTAAATTGTCCCGCTTCAATTTTCACAAAGTTGTTTTCTAAATAATCTCTGGTTTTGAATTCAACAAAGCCTGCTGTGGTAAAATTCCCTTTATCGGCAAAATAAGGGCCTTTATTAAATTTCACATTCTCTATTAATTCAGGAATTACAAAATGCAAATCGGCGTAGCCCTGACCGTGGGCGTGACTTACCATACTTACTGGCAATCCATCAACCGAAATGTTAATATCTGTTCCGTGATCTAAATCAAAACCTCTTAAGAAAATTTGTTCTGCTTTTCCACCGCCAGCATGTTGACCAATGAACAAACCAGGCACCATTCGCAATACATCTTGCGAGTTGTTTATCGAACGCAAATGAATATCCAAATCGCTTATGGTTTTGAAAATTCCTGCATCAGAATCTTTGTTTATAGCCACTTCAGACAAACTAGCAATTTTAGGTTGCAGAAAAACAAATGCTGTTTGGTTGTCAAAATTTAATGACGCAACCAAAACTTTGTTGACTTCATAGCCGATGCAACTGACTAAAATGGTATTAGCATTTTTCGGCAACAAGTTCAGGTTTACAAAACCATTTTCGTCGGATGTTTGATTGAATTTCAAATCCTCACTTTGAACAATGGAGTATCTTACAGGCGTTTTGCTATAAGTATCAATTATTTTTATGCTTCGTTTTTGTGCAAAAGTAATATTGACTATGGAAGTAATTAAGAATAAAAAGAAAAGTTGTTTTTTGGTCATTTGTAACAATTGGTCATTATTTTTAATGGATATTAATAGAATGTCAAAATTAATTTTACTTCCTTTTTTCTATTTATCATATATTGCCAATCTGTATCAAAATGAGACCTAATTCCATAAAACACAAAACCGTATAAAGAAAAAGAGCAAAATGATTGCTCACTTTGCTCTTTTTTTTTAACTAATATGCAATTTCTAATTATTTATCAAATACCGAATACCTACTTCGAGACCTGCCAGTTCTGCCAAGCCTTTTAATCTTCCGATTAATGGATAGCCAGGATTTCCTGCTCTATCAAAATCGTCTAACATTTTATGACCGTGATCGGGACGGATTGGAATGTTATAATCGGTTCTTCCTGTTGTTTTTCTCCTGATTTGCTCTTCGATAATAGCTTTCATTACTCCGGGTAAATCAACCGTTGGGTCTAAATGCTCGGTTTCATAAAAATCGCCATTGTCAAGAATTTTGGTACTTCTTAAATGCAGAAAATGCACTCTTTCTGCATATTTTTCAAAAATTTCTGCAAGGTTATTATCTTTTCTAGCGCCTAAAGATCCTGTGCAAAAAGTGATTCCATTATGCAATGACGGACAAACGTTTGCCAACCATTCGAAATCTTTTCCTGTACTTACAATTCGAGGCAAACCTAATAATGGAAAGGGTGGATCGTCTGGATGTACGGCTAAACTAACACCCGATTCTTCAGCAACAGGAATGACTTCGTTTAAGAAAAATGCAAAATTCTCTCTTAATTGATGTTTGTCAATGCCATCATATTCGGCTAGCAATTTCAAGAAAATAGCTACTGGTTCTTTTTCATCAGCATCAACAGCTCCGTCTATAAAAGATTGAGTAGCTACAATGATATTGTAAGCCAAACTTCTAGCATCTTCTTGAGTTAGGGTTTTATAAATTTCTTCTGCTTCTTTTAGTTGCTTTTCAGTATAATCTTTTGAAGCATCGGGTCTTTTTAGAATAAATAGATCAAAGGCCGCAAACAAATCGGCTTGAAAATACATGGCTTCAGTTCCATTTTCGAGCGTATAATGCAAATTGGTTCGAGCCCAATCTAATACTGGCATAAAATTGTAGCAAATGGTATTAATGCCACATTGTCCTAAATTCTTAACGCTTTCTTTATAATTGGCAATAATGCTATCTCGGCTAGTTTTTCCTTTTTTTATATCTTCATGTACTGGTAAGCTTTCTACTACATCCCAAGTAAGTCCGTGAGCTTCTATATTATTTTTGGTTTTCAAAATCTCTTCGACCGACCAAATTTCACCATTAGGGATATGATGCAATGCAGTAACAATTCCTGTTGCTCCCGTTTGTTTGATTTGCTCTAGGCTAATTGGATCTTTTGCTCCAAACCATCTTAATGTTTTCTTTAATTCCATTTTTTTACTTTTAAACAGCTCCAAAAGTACTAAAACCTCTATCGATAGGAATGATAGTTACTATTATTTTTTATTAGTATATAGTAGAAACTTTTAATTTCCGTCGGGTTTAGTAATTTCAAATCTGTTGCTCATCGGTAAGGTCCAGTCGCTAAATTGAGCTGGCTTTTTAGGATTATAAGCAGGAATAGTTGCTTTTATATTTTTAGCAATGTCCAATTTTAAATCTCTAATGCCTTGAACGACACATTTAGCCACTTCATTAGCACCAAAACTTCCAAAATGAGTATTATCGGCCAAGGCTTTTGTCTGTCCTGGAAAAGTATTAGCTGGGTAAAATACGAATGCTTTTTTAGACGGTTTATCACCCCAACTTTCGTACATAGCTGTTGTCATATTGGTCACATCAATAAAAGGAACTTGCAACTCTTGGGATACTTTTCGCATAGCATCGGGAAATTCACCGTGAGTAGGCTGTAAAGTTCCGTCAGCATTAAAACGACGTCTTTGTGTAGGCGTGATTAACACTGGAATTCCTCCTTTTTTTCTGGCTCTGGTTACATATTCTTTTAGCAAAGTGGTGTATTCTCCCCATGCCCCTTTTCCTTCACCTTTGGCTTTTTCGTCATTGTGTCCAAATTCGATAAATAGATAATCGCCAGCTTGCATCAAGTGTAAAATTTTCTCCAATCGATTTCCAGATTTAAAAGAACTCAAAGCCAATCCTGAACAGGCATAATTAGCTACTACTACATCAGTACTGAAATAATTAGGAAAAAATTGTCCCCAAGATCCCCAAGGCTCATTATCTTGATCGGTAACGGTTGAATCTCCTGCGATAAACAGTGTTTTAATTTTTAAAACTGGTGTGATTTTGATGCTTTGAATGACAGAGCCTACTGAAAATTCTAATGTCAATTTATTGTCCCAGTTCAAGCCATTAATTTCGCCTGGTTTCAAACGAATGCTGTTGTTGGTATCAAATTTTGCGGTTCTCACATTGATTGTAAAACGTTCTGTTTTTGTTTCTTTTTCGGCAGTTTTTGTTTCTTGCAACATTAATCTTCTGGACTCTGCTTTTAGGGTTGTTGTGGCACTATTTTTCCCACCAATAACTGCCTCAACAGTATAATTTCCTTCAGGAAGTTTTACCGAAAAATAAACCGAATTTTTAGCCAATATTGATTTTTTGTCGAATACTACATTTTTATCGGAATCCAAATCGAATCCGTAACCTGTAGTATCATCATACAAGACGGCTTTATTTATAGTTGTTCCAGCATTTTTATTGGTATTCTCTCCAAAATTAAAGGCTATAATTGCCTCTTTCTTTTGGGCATTGGCATTGAAAATCATTGCAAAACATAAAAACGGTAAAAGTATTTTTTTTAGGTATTTCATTGAATATTTTTTATTTTATTTCTAAAATAAAACCAGGTCATGGCAATTTATTAATCAATAGTTCATAATAAAAAAAGCCTACCAGAATACGACCAAATACCTGATAGGCAGCCAAATAACAAACCTAATTTTAACTATTATTAAATAAACAACTTTATAAGCTGAATATTAATTGGTCCTTAAATAAATTTAAAGAATTGACTCATAAAACTCCACTTCAATTATAGGCAATCGTTGTATGGTTTTACCTCCTTTTTTCAAGCCTGCTTCATCTACTTTTCCTGTAATTTCTACCAGATTGATAGCGTCACTGTCTTTTGCATTACCCATTAATTCGATGCGTACTTTTTTACCTTTAATTGGTGTTACATCCAAGGTTATATATCCTAAACTAGTAGGTGTTGAACCTTCGAAAACTTTTTTATTATCGACAAAAATTCGGATTGGATACTTTTTGCTTTTCCATCCTGCTAACTTCATCACAACTTGATTAATCGTAGCCTCACGATCTAATTCGTATTCTATCAACGCTTTATCGTTTTTTCCATAAGACCATTCAGTCAATTCGTTGTCGTCATAACTTTTTACGGCATCAGCTTGATTGGAACTGGTTTTGGCTCCAATAATTGGGATTGCTAATCGTGTTCTTGTGAAAGATGGCGTTGCTGGCGTTGGTCCTTTTTCTGTAAAAGAGGGTAAGTTTTCGTTTGGCAAATTTGTTGACAATTTTCCTAAATCGGTTTTAATTGTTTTCACTTCAATTGCATCACTTTTCAGCGATTTTGAACTTGCTTTGATATTGATTACTCCATCTGTTTCAGTTGATCTTACCATGATTCGGTTGACTCCACATTCTACCGGAAGACTGCTTGCTCCAATATAATTGTCTGGTCCTTGTGCAATTCCGCCCACAAATGTTCCTTGGCCTTTTACTTCAAAATCAATCATATTGAGTGCAGTAGGACAACGATTTCCTTTGTCATCCACCACTTCTACTTGTACAATGGCTAAATCATTGGCATTCGCCAAAGTTCCGCCTGGTCTTTCGATAGTTGTTAATTTAAGTGCGTGTGGTTTTCCAGCAGTGCGAATTTCAGTTTCGCAAACTTGTTTTCCGGATTTGTCATAACCAATGGCTTTGATTGTTCCAGGTTTGAATGATACATTTTTGAAAGTAAACAAGAATCTTTTGCTTTGTATTCCTTTTCCAAGACTTACTTTGTTGACAAACAATTCTACCACATCAGCAGTCGAAATCACGGTAATGTCTTTGGTTATTTCTTTTTCATAATTCCAATGCCCTACAATATGAGCTTGAGGTTTTTCGGTATCTACCCATCCATCCCAAATAACCTGATGAGCAAAAAAGTTGTCTTTTGGAATACGCATGGCATCTACTTCGCCACTTCTTCTGTAATTTTCCTGTCCTCTGTAGTGCGTATTCGAATCACTAAAAATAATATTCACTCCTCCTGAACTAACTCTTTCGCCAGTCCCCGGTCGGGATTCCCAGTAATCGTACCAACGGACTACGTTTTCAACGGCATGTGTATCCTGATTACGGTTATACGAACTAGCATCGGCAACTTTTGTTCCATTTACATTCGTATGTGTCGTTCCGCCAACTCCATTTTTATGAAAAGGTGGCGTAAATTCGTCCCAATATTTACGTAAACCTTCGTCTCTGCTGTATTCGGTAGCCCAAAAAGGAAGCTTTGCACTTTTGTTGATGTATAACATTTCGCCTCCATATTCGGCTACTTTACTATCTAACATTTCTCTACTTCCAATAGCGCGTCCTCCATAAGGATCATACGTATTTCGGATAGCCAACATTTCTTTCATGTGCTCTTCCGAAATGCTTTCGTTCCCCGATTCGTAGAATAAAATACTTGGATTGTTTCTGTTGTAAATAATTGCATCACGCATCAACTCCGTACGTTGTTCCCATCGACGACCTGTAACATCTGCTTCGGCATCTCCGGCTGGCATGGCTTGGATTAGACCCACTCTATCGCAAGATTCTACGTCTTGTTTCCAAGGCGTAACGTGCATCCATCTTACCAGATTTCCGTTACTTTTTACCATCAAACTATTACTGTAATCGCTCATCCAGGCTGGAACTGACATCCCTACAGAAGGCCATTCGTTGCTGGTACGTTGGGCATACCCTTTCATTTGAATTACTCTGTCATTCAAATACACCATTCCTTTTTCGAATTTTGCTTTGCGGAATCCTGTTTGGATATTTACCTTATCAACAGATTTATTGTCCACCAATAATTCAGAAGTAACGGCATATAAATAACCGTAACCCCAACTCCAAAAATTAAGATTATTTAAAGCTTTAGATGCTTTTAAATCCTTGCTTTCATTTGGATTTACTGTGAAAGAATCCCCTAAAAACGAAGCTAATTCTTTTCCTTGCATATCTATTACGGTTACTTTCAATTGTGCATTCACTGCTTTTGAAAGTTCATTCTTTACTTGTGAAGACACATTAATAACTGCTTTCTTATCGGCTATATTAAAATCTGTTGCATAAACATAGGTTCCTGTTGTTCCCAATGTTGAGAACAATGGTAAAGTTTGATATACTTTAGACTTTATATGCAAGAATACATTTTTAGGAAGTCCACCATAATTGGCATTAAAATTATTATTGTTCCATTGGTATCCTGAACCTGAAACTTTCTCTTTGTATTTCCAGTCGTTATCCGTTTTTATGGCAATTACATTTTCTTGAGGAAATGGTTTTACATAAGGTGTTAAATCGAAACCAAAAGCCATCACTCCATTTTCGTGTCGGCCAATAAAAGCGCCATTCAAATACACTTCCCCCATTTGGCGCACGCCTTCAAATTCAATAAACACTTTTTTATCATTCGAATCTTTTGGCAATTGAAATGTTTTGCGGTACCAAGCAATTCCTGTTGATAATCTTGTTATATCATTTTTAAATGCCTCGGCTTGATTCCATGCAAAAGGAAGGTTGACAGCAGTCCATTTTTGATCATTAAATTCCGGTTTTATCGCTGCTTCAGCTTCTCCAACGTTTAATTTCCAACCGTAATTGAAGTTGTATTTTTCTCTGTCGGATTGGTTTTCCTGTGCGTTTGCAACATTTGTCGATAGTATTGCCAAACAGAATGCGTAAAAAATTCTTTTGATATTCATTATCTATTTTGTGTTTTTACTTTGATGAGTAATTTTAAGGTTGACAAATATAGATTTTACTCCTGTTGGTGCTGTTATCAATAGTTGCCAATGCCTATCAAAACCTGCCAAATGGCGCAATATGATAAGGAATTGCTGAATATGACTATTGAATACAAAAGAAATAAGCGAACTTTATTCTGAAAATGAATAAACACAGATCCGGAGAGTATTAAATTACTCTTTTAAAATCTACCAATCTGTGTATTTTTTAGGCATTTATAAATCTTTAATTATATAGTAAGAAATATTTTTAAAAATCAATATGTACTTTAAATATTTATAAGTATTATCCTTATATTTGAACCAGAATTATAAGTAAGATTTATCACATTCATTCGAAAAAAAACAAAATATAAAATGGCAGATTTAAAACAAATTGAAAATATTATTAGAGATAAATCTAAAACAATCGCAGAAGATTTCTCCCAAATTTCATTAAATGGATTTAAAAAAGAATTTAGTTTCGAAATTGATGTAAAAAAACTTGATTCAAAATACTTGGATAGAGTAGACATAACAAAAGATGGAGATTTTTCAAAAAATTTCCAGGAAATCATGGAATACGAACAATTTCCTGCATTATATTTCTTTGAAATAAATGAAATTATTGAAAAATCAGAAATTGTAACTCTTATTAAAAATGTTAATGAAAAATTTCAATTAAATATTCCTGCTAAAAATAATACTTTAAATAATGGAGGCATTTTGTATGTAGGTAAGGTTAAAAGTTGTGCTTGGGGAAGATTAATACAACATTTAGGTTATCATAAAAATAGAAAATCACATGGTTTACAATTAGATTATTGGGCTAAAGAAATAAAAACAGAACTTAAACTAAAATATACTGTAATCTTTTTTGAAAAAAATATTGCTGATGACATAAGTATTTTAGAAAGAATTCTAGCCAAATCATTAAATCCAATAATTGGAAAACATTAAAATAAAACAATGAAAAAAAATCTATTAAACACAGTTATTATTTCTCTATTTAGCATTTCAAGTTTTTCACAAATCGAAATCGGAAAAATTGAAAAAGCAGTAGAAGTCGAAAAAAAAGTAAACTTCCCTCCATATAATCCTACCGAAAATTTCATTGAACATTCGGCTTATTATCAAGCTAAAATTACACAAACACTTGAAAGTGGTAGTGGGAAAAATCCATTCGAAGAAAAACAATCTGATCAAAATGAATATTATAACAGATATAATGGTTTAAAAATATATTACCCAATATACTCTGATAATTACGGAAAAGAGGATATATTTTTTTTTAAGAAAAAAGACAAAATTGAACAGTTAAATTGGTCGCAAACAGGCAATAAATATTTTAAAATAATTAGTATAAATCCATTATTGGAAAAATCGGAAATATACAATGAAGCTAAAAATAATTTTGATGAAGATTTTTTCGGAAATATACTTTTTGAATTAAAAGACGATTTAAATGGTGAAACTATTTATGTCATTGAATCAACAAATTCTCCAAAATTCGTTTTAGTTCCTTATTTCGAGAAAAAAAAGGAATTAATAACAGGCAAAACTTTTATTGCTGTAAAAGATTTTTCTGCGGATAGAATTCCTATATCAAAAACTAACTTTAATATGCATATTGATAAGGGAACTCAATGGAAAGGAGAGCTAAAACTATTAAGAAAAAAAGATTTAAAAATAGAAGAAAGTAACGAAGCTGATGATGAAGATATTTTATTTATGGTTTTATTAAGTAATGAGAAAGATAAAGTTATGATGGAATTAAATGGAGGCAGATGGAATTTTCAAGATGTACTTTTAATAAAAAATGATTTTGAGAAGCTAAAGAATGAAAGTATAAATAAACAGAAACTAAATGAAAGTATTTTAATTAAAAAATATGGAGAAAAGTTTGGTAAATTAGTTTATCAAAATAATTTAACAATTGGAATGTCAAAAGATATGTGTTCAGACATTTTAGGAATAACATTAAATAAGAAAATGTATAAAAATGCAAACGGAGAAATGGAAGTTTGGGAATATACAGGGATATATAAACTATATTTTAAAAATGGAAAATTATCAGAAATCATAAAATATTAAAAAGATATTTCCTTGATTACACATATTTGTGACCTAAAATAAGATTCTCTTGAAAAAAATATAACCGCAGATTCACAGATTATTAAACTACTTTTTAATAATCTGTGAATCTGCGGTCATTTTTTAGAACTTAAATAATATTAGTAAGTTTACTTTAAATACTGCGACGGACTACACCCAAAATGTTTGGAGAAGGTTCGGGAAAAATTAGAAGGTTCTGAAAATCCGACTTTGTAAGCAATTTGAGATATGGTCAAATCGGAATTCTTGAGCAATTCTTCGGCATGATTCATTTTGACTTTGGTAATAAATTCATGAACCGTACTTCCGCTGATGCCTTTTAATTTGCGATACAATTGTCGTTGACTGATGCCTAAAGCTTGCGCCAGTTCATCGGAATTAAAATCGGTATCTTCGATGTTGGTGGTGATTTTTTCGATTACTTTTTCAAGAAATTCATTGTCCAAACTGTTTACTTCTTCTTGAAGTTCTTCGATTTTTTTTATCGTTCCGAGTCTGTTTTGCAAAATGGTTCTATTCTCTAAAACACTTTTTATTTGTGCATTGAGAATATCGACATTGAAAGGTTTCATTACATAAGCTTCGGCTCCCAAATTGAACCCTTCAATTTGATCGACATCGGATGCTTTTGCAGTCAAGAAAATCAACGGAATATGCGAGGTGTTTTCGTTTCCTTTGAGGTGTTTACAAAATTCTGTTCCTTCCATTTCGGGCATCATAATGTCTGACACAATAATATCGGGTACATATTTTATAGCAGCCGCTAGTCCACGTTTTCCGTCATATTCCTGAATTAAGGAATATTCTTTGCCTAATTCTTTACCCAAATAAGTTTGTACATCAGGATTGTCTTCTACGATGAGAAGCGTTGGCTTGGTATTTTCAAAAGAAGCGGGTTCTAGTTCTTCTTCATATTCTTCATTTAGAAAAATCGGCTCCTCTATCATTGGAACAATATCCTCATTTTTAACTATTAAACAAGGTAAATTAATTATGGCGATTGTCCCTTGATTTGGAGTGCTATCAATGGCTATTGTTCCTTGCAAAAGATCAATTAAATTTCGGGATAATGACAATCCAATTCCAGAGGATGAACCATAATACGGACTTGGTCCCACATTATTGAAGGGTTCGAATATTTTTTTCAATTCCGATGCTGCGATTCCTATTCCGTTGTCTTCGATACTGATTGTAAGTATTGATTTTGCTTCATTCAAATTTGCAGCTAGGATTATTTTTCCTCCATCGGCGGTGTATTTAAAGGCATTCGAAACGATATTATTTAGAATTTGTTCTAGTTTTTCGAAATCGAGAGAACAATACAAAGGTTCGTCGCTCATTTGAAGTTGAAGATTGATATTCCTGGTTGCAGACAAAGGTTTGAAACTGGTATAACATTCTTGTAGGAATTCATTAAAATTTTGGGTAACCGGATTTAATTTTAATTTTCCCATTTCGGATTTACGGAAATCCAATATTTGATGAATCAACTTGGTCAAATAACTGATATTTCTGCTTACAATAGAGAAATAGACTTCTCTGTCCTCTGCTGCTACTTTATTTTCTTGAAGGCGTTTCAAAGGGTCGGCAATCAAGGTTAAAGGTGTTTTTAAATCATGTGAAATATTAGTAAAAAACTCTAATTTTTCTTTATTCAACGCTTCCTGTTGTTCCAGATTGAGTCGTTCCAGTTTGATTTCATTTTTGAGACGATCACGGTATAAAATTTCCTTGAAAATCCAATATACAATAAGTCCTAACAAAGCGAAAAACAGGATTTTGAACCACCAAGTTCCGTACCAAGGCGCATTGATCTCAATTTCCAATTCAGTTATTGGCGATTTTGCATCGTTGGGAGACACTACACGAGCCTTAAAAGTGTAATTCCCTGGCGGTAATTTGTTATAGGTTATTTTACTTCCAGTAGTCTTGATCCATTTATCTTCATAGCCTTCCAAGGTGTATTCATACACTATCTTGTTGGTGTTCCTGTAATTAAACGAAGCTAATTCTATGGAAAAACTTCTGTTTTCATAATCCAAATCAATCGACTGGGATTGCGACAAATCTTTGGTCAAAACAATCTGATCATTAATTGTATCCAACGGAAATACTTTTTCATTGGACAAATACAAGGTTTTGAAAATCAATTTATCGTTGATTAAATTCGCTTTAATTTCAGTTGGACGAAAAGAAAGATAGCCGTTTTTGTCTCCAAAATAGATTTTCTGGTTCGCCATATCTTTATAAAAAGCTCTTTCAGAAAATGTCCAGGAACCAAACTGGTCTTCTTTTCTATAATTGGAAATTTTATTCGTACGAATATCAATCATAGAAAGACCTTGCTTATGGGCTATCCAAAGATTTCCTTTGGCATCGTCTGTAATCGAAGAAATGTAAATAGTGGGACTTTCTGATTGCAATTGTATTTTTTCAATGCGCATCGGATTGGTGTTGGTGTAAATTTTATTCAATCCTTCGCTGGAACCAACCCAAATGGCACCACGTTTGTCTTTGTGCAAAGCGTAAATAATATTCCCCGAAATCTTATTTTTAAGACTTTTGTCAAAAGTATTTAGTGCTAGTTTGTCATAGATTTTTCCCTTGGCATTTATTTTTAACCGAATAGCTCCACTTCCTTCGGTGGCTAACCATAATTCTTGATTGTTAACGGCTAAAACATCCATAACACTACCATTATGGATTGTAGTAGTTAAATCATAAAACCTAATTTTATCATTGCTCAAATTGATACAAGCAATTCCATTGTACAAACCGACCCACAAATTAGTACCGCCAAATCCTTCTAAAGCGTGAACCGACCAAATACTTAAATTTGGACATAAAGTTCTATTGATAATAATCTTACATTGATTACTCTTGGGATCATAACACTCTAATCCATTGCCGCCACCAATCCAAATTCGACCTTTATTGTCCTTAAAAAAACTACGGGCATTCTTAACTTGACTATTCGATTTATAAAAAGGATGATTGTAATCTAGACTTTCTTTATTGTAAATGAGAATGCCTTCATCAGTAGCCAACCAGATTTTATCATCAACTTTCAAAATACCTTTAACGGTAGCCAATTTTGAATTTTCACTAGCTTTTCTGTAGCTGTAATGCAATTTAAAAGGATTTCTGCTCGGATTAGCCTTATAGACATCACCTCCACGGGTTCCTAGCCAAATAATATTTTCGTCATCTATAAAAAAATCAGTGATATAATCGTCCAATAATTGTCCAGGACGATTGATATTGGCAGTGTATCGATATTCTTCTTTTGATTTTACATCTTGGCAGGTAAACAGATGTGACGATAAGTAATAAAATTTTCCATTTACAGTACGATTTCTATTGCTCTCACTAGGATTTTTGCCCAGCTTGTCGATTATAATCTTGGGAACTTTTGAATCAACAACTATTTTAAAAGAATTTAACTGATAATTAAATCGAACGTATTTTCTATCATAGGTCAAAAACCAAAGCCCCAATTTGTTATCGGAAACAATATTTCGAATTCGATTATTGGGCAGTGAAGTTTTGTTCTTTGGATTGTGGTAAAAAAAATCGAATGTTCTCCCATCGTATCGATAAGCACCGTTCCAACTTCCAAACCAAATGTAGCCTATAGAATCTTTGGCAATACCATGTATTTGGGTAACTGGATTGGCTTCTCGACCCGAAATTTTTTCAAAAAAAAGTTCTTGCCCCAAACAATTTGTTACAAAGAAACTGCTAATCAAAAAATAAAATAATAGAATACTTTTTTTACGCATTTGTTTTTTTTAAATAAAGTAAAAATTTGTTGACGGAAGTAAGCGGTAAAATTATAGTAATATTTGAACATTACAATATGAAATAACAAAAGAAGATTATCTTATTCCTTTTTTTAAATGGTTTTGTTTTATGATAACTTAAAATTAGCTCATTTTTTTGGATATTTCAATCATTTAAGATAACTAAAATCAATCCATGATTTTGTTCAAAATCTATATCTCTTTTAAAAAAAATGAAAAAAAATAAAAAAATATTCATTCTGGAACGCTTGTTTCAAAAATAGTTTTACATTTGCAAAGTGAAAATTAAAATGGTATGGCTCGCTGTGTAGAATTTAACGAGGTTGAAAAAATTGAAAAAGCAATGAATGTCTTTTGGGAAAAAGGATATAATGCTACTTCGATGCAAGACCTTGTGGATGCTATGCAAATCAACCGAAGCAGTTTATACAACACCATTGGCGATAAGCATCAGTTATTTATGAAGTGCATAGGCAATTATTTTGATAATGCGATGTGTGAAATAAAAGAAAAGGTAGCCAAAGAAACATCTGCCAAAAATGCTTTAATCAAGATTATTACTGACAAAGCAGATTGGATTGTTTCCTGCGACAAAGGCTGTTTGGGAATGAAAACGATTTTCGAAATCGCTCCAGATGACTGCATTGTGCGAAACGTAATGAGTAAAAACAATGATATTTTTATTGAATATATGGCTTCCATCGTTCAAAAAGTAATGGATGACGGTGAGATGGACGATACTGAAGATGCAGCATTAATGGCAGAATACATTGCCACTTCTTTTACTGGTTGGAAGCAATCGTACATTCTGCACGGAAATCCAATCAAAATCAAAAAAATGTCAGAATTTCTGATTAAGAATATTTTCAAATAATACCCTTTTTTTTAGCTGAATTCTGGAACGTTTATTTCAGATAACAATATAGATTACGCATACGAATTTTTAAATTACAGCTTTGATTCTGAAACGATTATTCCAGAATTATTACTAAATAACAACTATAACCTTTTAATAACAAACAGCATGAATTCTGAAACGATTATTCCAAAAAAGCAAATATCCAGTTCCATTTTAAATCCTATTCCAATTATGAAAAAAATTACACTCTTAAGCCTTCTAGCTGCTTTCGTAATCAGCTGTGCAGATAAATCACAAGCTCCTGGTGCTGCACCCGTTCCACTCCTGCCTGTTGCAACAGTAACAAATGAAAATACGATAACGGATTCTGAATATCCTGCATCAATTCAAGGAAAAGTAGATGTCGAAATTCGTCCGCAAGTAAGTGGCAATTTAGACCGCGTTTTGGTTGACGAAGGTGCGTATGTTTCTAAAGGACAAACTTTATTCAAAATAAACGAACGCCCATTCCGTGAACAATTGAACAATGCACTGGCTAGTCTTCACGGTGCAGAAGCTGCTTTAATCAACGCACAGTTAGAAGTCGATAAACTAACACCTTTGGTACAAAACAAAGTCGTTTCAGACTATCAATTGAAACTGGCTAAATCTTCTTACCGAATTGCCGCTTCCAATATAGAACAATCAAAAGCAATGGTAGCATCTGCCAAAATCAATTTAGGATATACTAATGTTACTGCTCCAGTAAGCGGTTATATTGGAAGATTGCCTAAAAAGCAAGGAAGTTTAGTTTCAGCATCTGATATGGAACCTTTAACTACGCTTTCAGATGTTCACGAAGTGGTGGCCTATTTCTCTTTAAGCGAAACCGATTTTATCAATTTCAAATCGCATTATGCAGGAAAAACTATTGGTGACAAAATCAATCACCTGCCTCCTGTTTCTTTGATATTAGCCGATAACAACGCTTATCCTCAAAAAGGAAAAATTGATATGGTCGATGGCCAATTCGATAAAACTACTGGTGCTATTACCTTAAGAGCTACTTTCCCAAATGCTAACGGAACTTTACGTTCTGGAAATACTGGAAAAATCAGACTCGGAATCAATCATGATAATGCGATTTTAGTTCCTCAATCGGCGACGGTAGAAATGCAGGATAAGATTTTTGTTTTCACTTTAAACAAAGAAAACAAAGTCAGTAAAATGCCTATCACAGTTATTGGAAAAAGCGGTGTCAACTATCTGATTAGTGAGGGTGTGAAATCAGGTGACCAAATCGTATTAAGCGGTATCGATAAACTTCAGGAAGGGCAATTGATTCAGCCTGAAAAATCAGCTCCAAAAGTAGCTCAAATCATTAACAAAAAATAATTTTTACAGATGTTCAAAATATTTATACAAAGACCTGTACTGGCAACCGTTATCTCCATTTTACTGGTGATATTAGGTGTACTTGGACTTACAAAATTGCCCTTACAACAGTTTCCTGATATTGCACCGCCATCGGTTTTAGTAACAGCAGTTTATCCGGGAGCGAATGCAGAAACGGTTTTACGTTCTGTTGCACCATCGCTAGAAGAATCGATAAATGGTGTGGAGAATATGACCTATATGAGTTCTACAGCAAGTAATGATGGTACTTTAGCGATTACTGTTTTCTTTAAATTAGGAACGGATGCCGATCAGGCTGCGGTGAACGTGCAAAACAGGGTTGCCCAAGCGACAAGTCAATTGCCTACAGAAGTTGTGCAGCAAGGTGTAACGACCGCGAAACAACAAAACAGCTTCATTATGGCGATTGGTATGTTTACCGAAGACGAATCGAAATACGACCAGACTTTTATTGCCAATTATGCCCAGATTAATATTATTCCTGAAATCAAACGTATTCCGGGAGTGGGTTCGGCAGCGATTTTTGGTGGAACAAAAGATTACTCAATGAGAGTTTGGCTGAATCCAACGCAAATGTCCACTCATAATGTAACGCCAAACGAAGTAATGGCAGCCATTCAGGACAAAAGTTTGGAAGCTGCTCCAGGTAAATTTGGCGAAAGAAGCACCGAAGTTTTCGAATACGTAATCAAATACAAAGGAAAACTGACCAAACCGGAAGATTATCAGAATATTGCGATTCGTTCCAATGCTGATGGTTCTATTCTTCGCCTAAAAGATGTGGCAAGAGTGGAATTGGGTGCTTATTCGTATAACAGTTTAACCCGTTTGAATGGTAAAAAAGGAATTGTAATTGGCGTGATTCAATTGGCTGGTTCCAACTCAAATGACATTCAGATTGCCATTAACAAACTGATGGAAAAGGCTTCTAAAGACTTTCCTAAAGGAATCAAAAAAAATATCTTTTACAGTACAAAAGTATCATTAGACCAATCCATAGATCAAGTAAAACATACTTTATTAGAAGCATTTATTTTGGTATTTATCGTGGTTTTTATCTTCCTTCAAGATTTTAGATCAACCTTAATTCCAGCTATTGCAGTTCCGGTAGCGATTTTAGGAACATTCTTTTTCATGCAGTTATTCGGATTTTCTATAAACCTTTTAACACTTTTTGCTTTAATTCTGGCAATTGGTATTGTGGTCGATGATGCGATTGTCGTAGTCGAAGCCATACACGCCAAAATGGAACACAAACATTTGTCGCCAAAAGTAGCCACTCACGAAGCAATGCACGAAATCACAGGTGCAATTATTTCTATCACCTTGGTAATGGCTGCGGTATTCCTACCCGTTGGTTTTATGGAAGGTTCTACAGGAGTTTTCTACCGCCAGTTTGCTTTTACGATGGCGATTGCAATTGTGATTTCGGCTGTAAATGCTTTGACATTGAGCCCTGCCCTAGCCGCTTTATTTTTAAAAGACAATCACGCTACACAGAATGGAGATGCTCCGTATGTTAAACAAGGATTTAAAGAAAAATTCTTTACGGGTTTCAATAACAGTTTTGAGTCTTTAACAAACCGCTATGTAGGCGGATTGAAATTTTTAATCCGTAACAAATGGGTTTCTTTAGGCGGATTGGCATTGATTACGATTGCCACAATTGTAATGGTAAATACTACGCCTCAAGGGTTTATTCCAACAGAAGATCAAGGATTTATCGCCATTGCAGTAAATACGCCTTCTGGAACATCTTTAGACGGAACTCAAAAAGTAATGACCGAAGCTGAAAATGTATTGAGCAAATTAGAAGCTTCCAGAGATGTAACTGCGATTTCAGGTTTCAACCTATTGACGAATTCTACCAGTCCTTCATCGGCAGTGGTTTTTGTATTGCTGAAACCCAATGAAGAGCGTGGTAAAGTGAAAGATATCAACGAAATAATGACCGATGTTCAAGGAAAATTAGGTGCGATTTCCGAAGGTAGTTTCTTCGTGTTTAGTTTCCCAACCGTTCCAGGTTTTAGTAATGTGGAAGCTTTGGATTTGGTACTGCAAGATAAAACGGGTGGCAAATTGGATAAATTTAGTGGGATTTCTCAAAACTTCATTGGCGAATTGATGAAACGTCCTGAAATTGCAGTTGCTTTTACCAGTTTCAAAGCCGATTATCCGCAATTGCAATTGGATATTAATGATGCCAAAGCCGATCAATTGGGTGTAAAAGTAAAAGACATTCTGCAAACGATGCAAGCCTATTTTGGTAGCGCGCAGGCATCCGATTTTAACAGATTTGGTAAATATTACCGCGTTGTTGTTCAGGCGGATATTGCCGACAGAGCTGATCCATCCGCAATTGACAGAGTATTTGTCAAAAACAAAAATGGCGAAATGGTGCCGATAAATACTTTGGTAAAACTATCCCGTATTTATGGTTCAGAAACCGCTTCGAGATACAATTTGTTTAATTCCATTGGTATCAATGCGATTCCAAAACCTGGATTTAGTTCTGGTGACGCCATCAAAGCCATTGAAGAAGTAGCAGCACAACAATTACCTGCAGGTTACGGATTTGAATTTTCAGGACAAACCCGTGAAGAAATTTCTTCGGGAGGTCAATCGACAACCATTTTCTTATTGTGTTTAATATTCATTTATTTCTTATTAGCCGCACAATATGAAAGTTATATTTTGCCTTTGGCAGTAATATTTTCAATACCTGCGGGAATATTTGGAGTGTTTGTAGCCATTGGTTTAACTGGAATCGAAAACAACATTTATGTACAAGTAGCACTAATAATGCTTATTGGACTGCTCGCCAAAAATGCGATTTTGATTGTCGAATTTGCCGTTCAAAAACGAAAATCGGGTCAGGCATTGGTCAAAGCTTCCATAGACGCTGCCAAGCTCCGTTTACGACCAATTATCATGACCTCACTGGCTTTTGTCGTTGGATTGATTCCGATGATGAGTGCCACAGGACCATCGGCTCAAGGGAATCATTCGATTAGTATTGGTGCTGCGGGCGGAATGATTTCGGGAGTAATTCTTGGATTATTGGTTATCCCGGTTTTATTCATCGTATTCCAACATTTACAAGAAAGAGTTACCGGAAAACCGATAGCCGTAATTCATAACGAAGAAAAATAAAAATGGAAAATTATATCACAACAATTCTGGTAGCCTTTATTATCGGCATCGGATTTATTTCTTATAAAGTTTCGAAAGATCTTGAAGCTACAAAAAGTCCTTGTACAGAAATTTAATGACAACTTATAAAATGAAAAAATATACAACTAAAATCGTGATGGTCGCTATTTTGATCACCACCATACTATCTTGTACCGTTTCGAAGAATATTGAAACTCCAAAAGATGCTTTTCCTGCCCATTTCAGGAATGCATCGGTTTCAACAGATACGACAAGTATCGGAGATTTGGAGTGGAAAAATTTCTTTACCGAAAAAGATATTATTCAGTTAATTGATAGCGCCGTGGCGAGAAATAACGATTTGCAAATCGCAACCAAAAACATCGAAATTGCACAATACCGATTCACCCAATCCAAATGGGGAAATGTGCCGCAAGCGAATTTGTTTGTGAATGCCAGTACCAATCGTCCATCAGAAAATAGTTTTACCGGAATGAACCTGAATCAGGCTTTGGGGATGAAACATCTTGAAGATTATTCGGCGGGAGTTTCCCTTTCTTGGGAAGCTGATATCTGGGGTAAAATCCGCAATCAGAAAAAAGGAGCGTTTGCTGGATATTTGCAATCGGAAGAGGTTAAAAAAGCATTGCAGACGAATATTGTAGCCAATGTTTCTAAAGGATATTACAATCTTTTGATGCTAGACGCTCAATTGGAAATCGCCAGACAAAACCTGAAATTGAATGACAGTACCACCAAAATCATCAAATTAAAATACGATGCGGGACAAGTTACCTCATTGGCCATTCAACAATCGGAAGCACAGCAATTGAATTCGGCACAGCTGATTCCTTTATTGGAACAAAATATAGCGATTCAGGAAAATGCTTTGAGTGTGTTGACGGGTTCTTTCCCGAATTCCAAACAGAGAAACATTCGTCTGAATGCTATTGCCATAAAAAACAACGCATCCATCGGGATTCCGTCTTCATTAGTAAGCCGAAGACCAGATGTAAAAAGTGCGGAACTGGCTTTGAAAGTGGCCAATGCCAATGTCGGAATCACCAAAGCCGATTTGTACCCTGCCTTAAGAATTACAGCTCAAGGCGGATTGAATTCGTTTGAAACCAGCAGTTGGTTTAACATTCCGGCTTCTTTATTTGGAACCGTTGCAGGTGGTTTGACACAGCCTTTACTCAACAATAAAAGATTGAAAACCCAATACCATATTGCCGTTGCCGAAAGAGAAAAAGCAGTTTTAGGTTTCAGACAATCGGTTTTGGTAGCGGTTAGTGAAGTATCAGATGCTTTGGTAAAAGTCGAAAAATTACAACAACAGGAATCCTTTTTGCAGGAGCGTGTAAAAACGCTGAAACTAGCCATTAAAAATGCCAATTTGTTATTCAAAAACGGAATGGCGGAATATCTTGAAGTTTTAACTGCACAATCTAACTTACTGCAAAGCGAATTAGAATTAGCCAACATCAAAAGAGAACAACTTTCTGCCAACACGGAATTGTATCGTGCATTGGGCGGAGGCTGGAGATAAAATCTAAAGTGAAACGAACAAATTATAAAAGTATGAATACAACTAATTTATTTACGCCTTTCAACCTAAAGTCGCTAAATCTTAAAAACAGAATCGTAATGGCGCCAATGACGCGCTCTTTTTCTCCAAACGGAATTCCAACGGATGAAGTTGCCGCTTACTATCAAAAAAGAGCCGAAGGCGAAGTGGGTTTAATATTATCCGAAGGAACTGTTATTGACAGACCATCTTCGTCTAATGATGCCAATGTTCCTCATTTTTATGGCGATCAGGCATTGAATGGATGGCAAAAAGTAATCGATGAAGTTCACGCTGCTGGAGGTCAAATGGGTCCACAAATCTGGCACATGGGCATTATGGATAATCACCATTCGGGCTGGGTGCCGCCAGTTCCTTTTGAAGGGCCGTCAGGATTGAACCGTCCGGATTTCAATAACGGGAATACGATGTCTGAAAAGGATATTGAAGACACCATTATTGCTTTCGGGAAAGCGGCTGCCGATGCTAAAAGATTGGGTTTTGACACTATCGAAATTCACGGTGCGCACGGGTATTTAATTGACCAATTCTTCAGAGCTGAAACCAATTTGCGTACCGATATTTATGGTGGAAAAACCTTAAAAGAACGCAATCGTTTTGCTATTGAAGTCGTGAAAGAAATCAGAAAACAAGTAGGCAATGATTTTGCGGTAATTATGCGGTTTTCTCAATTCAAACCTTCGGATTACAATTATAAACTGGCGAAAACTCCACAAGAAATGGATGCTTGGCTTACGCCTCTTGTTGATGCTGGAGTTGATATTTTGCATTGTTCGCAACGCCGTTTTTGGGAACCTGAATTTGAAAAATCAGATTTGAATTTTGCTGGTTGGGCCAAAAAACTGACTGGAACACCAACCATTACTGTGGGTTCTGTTGGACTTTCTAGCGATTTCTTTGGTGCCTTTGCAGGCGAAAGTTCTGAACCCACTTCATTAGACGAATTGAACAGACGTTTCGACAGAGGCGATTTTGATTTGGTTGCCGTTGGAAGACCTTTACTGTCTGATCCCAACTGGACAGCAAAAATAAAAGCTGGAAAAACGGATGAGCTTGTTGGTTTTAGCAAAGAAGCTTTAGGAGAATTGGTTTTATAATTTTATATTTTGGTTGTTTAATTCAAGCCCGATAGTTTTTAAAAAGCTGTCGGGTTTTTGCTTTTTTATATAATTAAAATATTACATTTGAGAAAATATAAAACGGGACAAACATTCGCCAATCTATCTAATTTTGGGTGTGCAGTCTTTGTTTTGTATTCAATATATACACGTTAGCTGAAAATTTTACCAAAAATGACGAGAAAAAAAATAACTTCTATTCCTAAATTATTTGAACTTATTGAAAAATTTAGAAAAACTAATGCTTATAAATTTAGAGGACAAAGTGATGAATCTTGGGATTTAATTCCAACCTGCGGCCGACCAGGTTTTAATAATATAAAAGATGATGTAGTTTTTAAACAATGGAAACGTAGAGCTAAATATTATCTTAAAAATGTTAATTATTCCGAATGGGAACTACTTGCAATAGCTCAACATAATGGATTACCAACAAGATTATTGGATTGGTCACAAAATCCTTTAATAGCTTTATTTTTTTTATGCTCTGAAAATTATGATAAAGATGGTGCTTTATACATTACAAAAATAGAATCTAATATTATTGACGAAACTGCCTATTCTCCATTTGATATTGATAAAGAAATTAAAATATACCAACCTTCAACTTCGACTAGTCGGATTGCAAATCAATTAGGTTATTTCACTGTTCATAAAAATCCAAAAATGCCTATGACTAAAACGAATTATAATGGATATTTAGAAAAATATATCATTTCATCAGAATTAAAAGAAGAAATAATATTTATGCTTAATCAGTTTGGAGTTAATTATTTAACTATTTACCCAGATTTAGAAGGTTTAAGTAAACATTTGAAGTGGTTTTCGTGCAATATTTATAATTTTGATTCTGAAATAAAAATTGATGACCTAGAAAACTTAATTTAAAAAGCTTCAGCTAAGATATTATAGACATTGGGGTTTAGGCTTAATGGAAAGTTCGTCTTGCATCTGCGATGATTTGGCAAATCCGAAAATAAGGCTTAATTTAGTCCCAAACCCGCTGTAGTGGCGGGACGTTGAACCAAAATCAAACAGACTAAAATCATTAACAAACTAATAATAAATGCACCTAATTTTAATTATGCTTCCTTTATTCTTTCAAATTATTTTTGGCAGAAAAGCTATTGGAGAAGATATTAAATAGAGCTTTGGAACTATTTGTGTCATTAGTTTTTTTGGTCAAATTAATTATGCCGAAAACTTAATTAATGAAAGTGTAGAAAACGGTTTTTTAGTAAAAAAAGGAAACTAAAAATGGATTTATTCAGCAGTGAAACAGACCGTTCCAAAAACATTTTACCTAAAGATGGTACCGTAAATTATTACGGTAAATTATTGACTGACCAGCAAGCCAATCATTATTTTGACGCTTTGATGAATACCATTGAATGGAAAAACGACCAAGCCATTATCTTTGGCAAACTGATTGTAACCAAACGAAAAGTAGCTTGGTATGGCGACACCGATTTTGAATATACTTATTCCAATATTAGCAAACGGGCATTGCCATGGACAACCGAATTATTAGAATTAAAATCTCTTGCCGAAGCCAATTCAGGCGAAACATTCAATTCCTGTTTACTGAACTTATACCACACTGGCGATGAAGGAATGGCTTGGCACAGCGATGCCGAAAAAGATTTGAAGAAAAATGGAGCCATCGGTTCGATGAGTTTTGGAGCAGAACGCAAATTTGCTTTCAAACATAAAGAAACCAAAGAAACCGTTTCGATTCTTTTAGAACACGGTAGTTTATTAGTAATGAAAGACACTACACAAACCCATTGGTTACACCGGCTTCCGCCAACAAAATTAATCAACAAACCTAGAATAAATTTGACTTTTAGAACTATTATTACTGTTTAGTTTAAAATTAAAAACCCAACAAATTTTAGAAACTTGTTGGGTTTAAAATATAAATCGATTGTTTTATTTAGCAGTACAATCCACCGTTTTGAATTGGTATTTCACATTATCAAAATCGATTGGAACTCCTTTTGCAAAATAAGAAGCTCCCAAATAAGTTTCAATTTTTCCGTTACCCAGAATAAAAAGACTGTCTCTTTTTAAAACCGCAATTGGATTTTTGAATTGCTTTTTGTCATTGTTGGCTTCAATAAAAGAATAATCAGCAAATAAGGTGTCACCACGAAATTCTCCTTTGATTTCTCCAATTTTTTCAGGCATATCAGCCATTTTCATGACCATATTTCCTGATGCTTTTCCGTCTTTTAAAAGATTAACTGTTAAATTGATGGTGTCGTTTTCATAAATGGCTTCATAACAGCTTACACTTATTGGTTTTTCAATTGCTTCTTTTGGTTTTTGTTTTTCTTCGTTTTTACAACTTACAAATCCAATAGAAATCAAAAATAAACAAGCCATACATAATTTTTTCATAGTGGTAATTTTTAAATTATTAAATGTATTAGATAAATAGACTCAAAAAATATTGTTTATAAAACAATATTACTCAAAATCGTATCAATTTCTTTTGCCAAATCGAAATCTTTGTGGGTTATTCCGTCAGCATCGTGCGTGTTGAGTGCAATCGTAACTTTGTTATAGGTATTTTTCCAATTGGGATGATGATTGTCTTTTTCTGCTAGCATTGCCACTGAAGTCATAAACGAAAAAGCTTCAACAAAATTTTTGAATACTATTTCTCGATGAATACAGTTCTCTTTAATTTCCCATTTCGAATCAATTTGTTGTAAACCTGCTTGAATTTCTGCTGTGTTTAGCTTTTTCATTTTCTTTTTTAGATTAGAACTGTGAATAAATATCTTTTATTATTTCGGTGGCATATTTACTGGCAATTTTTTTTACAAAAGAAGGAAAATCAAGGTGTGAATTAGCATCCGCCGCATCGGAAATCGTTCTTATAATGCAAAACGGAATTGCATACTCATAACAAACTTGAGCAACAGCAGCTCCTTCCATTTCTACACACAATACATCGGGCAATTGGTTATTAAGATTTTGTTTTTGTTCGTTACTAGAAAAAAATTGATCTCCACTAGCTATGTCTCCAATAAATAATTGAGGTTTTGTAATAGAAAAACGATTCAAATCTTCAGCATCGATAGCCGAATTTAAACTACTGTTTTTAAAAATAGTAGCCACTGATTTAGAAGCCATATCCAACAAACTAGCATCACTTTCAAAATACGTTTTATTCAACAAAGGAATTTCGTGTTGATTCATCAAAGGTCGAGCATCCATATCATGCTGAATCAGTCGTTTGCCAACAACCACATCGCCAATTTTTAAATCTGGATCTATCGCTCCTGCCACTCCAGTAAACCATAATTCTGTTATTTTAAATTCATGAATAAGAGTAGTAACAGTTGTCGCAGCAGCC
This sequence comes from Flavobacterium eburneipallidum, assembly GCF_027111355.2. Taxonomy (NCBI): domain Bacteria; kingdom Pseudomonadati; phylum Bacteroidota; class Flavobacteriia; order Flavobacteriales; family Flavobacteriaceae; genus Flavobacterium; species Flavobacterium eburneipallidum. The sequence goes on along the minus strand of NZ_CP114291.2, from coordinate 1,672,970 downwards.
ACTTTTCCCCATCTCGAAAACACTACCACTGTATCAATACCATTAATTTGTCCGCTAAAATAAGTGCGTTTACCCATAGATGAGGAAGTACAGTTATTTAATAAACTAACAACCCCTTCAATCTCTTCGGGCATTGCCCCCATTATTCCGATAATCCTTTTTTTCATTTAAGTCACTTGATTGCGATTAGAGTAAATATAAGCATTTTAATACTAAACCTATTTGTCAAAGCTTAAAAATTGCGACAAAATTTATGACTATATTTGAAACACAATTACAACCTACTTCATGATAAAATATTCTTTTCCTCCTATTTCGAGTCCTAATTCCAAAATCTTAATTCTGGGAACTATGCCTGGAGTGCAATCTTTGTTATTAAGTCAGTACTACGGACATCCTAGAAATGCTTTTTGGAAAATTATCTTTACCCTTTTTGAAACTCCTTTTACTACTGATTATGAGAAAAGGAAAAACATCTTATTAGAAAATGGAATTGCCGTTTGGGATGTGCTAGAAGCCTGTATAAGAGAAGGAAGTTTGGATAGCGCCATTGAACAAGAAGTGCCCAATGCCATCAATTTGTTTTTGAAAGATCATCCCAATATCCACTCCATTTTTTTCAACGGTCAAAAAGCAGCTGCTTATTTCAAAAAGTACATTCAACCAGAAAAAGAATATCATTTGACAACTTTACCCTCTACAAGTCCTGCTAATGCTGGAAAATCATTTGGCACAAAATTAAAAGAATGGTCAGTTATTAAATTATAGGCGATTTAAAAATGAGTTTCGGAAATATAATTGATTGTAATAATTCTATTGAAAATTTCTTAAAATAATTAAAAATTACCTAAAATTATTCAAAGCTTTTTCGATGATAACAAGGCATTCCTGAATTTGTGTTTCGGTGATGACTAATGGTGGAGCAAAACGAATCTTATTACCGTGAGTAGGTTTTGCTAATAGCCCGTATTCGCTGAATTTCATACAAATATCCCAAGCCAAATCCGATTCTTCATCACAATCTACTACGATAGCATTCAACAAACCTTTGCCTCGAACTAATGCAATTAACGAGTTTCGTTGGGCAATTTCATTCAATCCTTTTCTCAAAATTTCGCCTAAACGTTCGGCATTTTCGGCAAGCTTTTCGTCTTTAATTACTTCGAGAGCCGCAATAGCAACGGCGGAAGCAATTGGATTTCCGCCAAAAGTAGAACCGTGTTGTCCTGGCTTGATTACATTCATGATAGAATTGTTCGCTAATACAGCCGAAACAGGATAAACTCCACCCGAAAGTGCTTTTCCTAAAATCAAAATATCAGGCTGCACATTCTCGTGATGAACAGCTAATAATTTTCCAGTTCGAGCAATTCCTGTTTGAACTTCATCGGCAATGAATAAAACATTTTGTTTTTCACAAAGTGCCTTTGCTTTGGCTAAATAACCCTCAGAAGGTACATAAACACCCGCTTCACCCTGAATGGGTTCAACAAGAAATCCTGCGATATTGGGCGTGGATTGTAAAGCATTTTCAAGAGCTTGGATATCGTTATATGGAATTTTGATGAATCCAGAAGTAAAGGGACCAAAACTCTTTCGAGCGGTTTCGTCATTTGAAAACGAAATGATAGTGGTGGTTCTTCCATGAAAATTATTTTCGCAAACAATAATTTGGGCTTTATTTTCTGGAATTCCTTTTACTTCATAGGCCCATTTTCTACACAATTTAAGTGCTGTTTCTACGGCTTCGGCACCTGTATTCATGGGCAACACTTTGTCAAACCCAAAATAATTAGTTACATATTCTTCAAAATTCCCTAATTGGTCATTATAAAAAGCACGAGAAGTCAAGGTTAGTGTTTGCGCTTGTTGTATCATTGCATTGACAATTTTTGGATGACAATGTCCTTGATTCACAGCTGAATATGCCGACAGAAAATCGAAATATTTTTTATCTTCCAAATCCCAAACAAAGACTCCTTCTCCTCTTTTTAAAACCACTGGCAAAGGATGGTAATTGTGAGCACCATATTGAGTTTCTTTTGCGATCATTGCTGATGATTTTGAAGAAACGGTTTGAGGAGTTGATTTCATTAGGAATTGTTTTTCGATGGATTTTAAACCTCAAAAGTACTCATTTTCAACTTTACTTTTCATACAAACTAGCATAAAAACGGTCATTTACAACTAACTATTTTGTTTTATTTCTGATATTTGTGTGAATTAATCTTTTAGAATGCATTCGGCAGGATAATTTTAATCATTCCTGAATATAATACCAAAAGATAAAACTCAACCCGTTGGGTGTAATTATTAAAAATAAAAGAATTTCAAAAAGATATAAAATTTAAACACATAGAATCATAGAAAAAAAGAGTTTTATAGCCCAATTGCTTCGCCTATTCGCTATCGCTCGGGTCTTGTGTTCACATAGCTATGTTTTTCTTTAATAAAGTGAAACGCCTTTCAAAATTTACAAAATCTATGTTTCTATGTGTTTAAAAATCAAAAATTTTGAATTACACCCAACGGGTAAAACTCAATTTGTAGTAATAACATTTATACATTCTGAAAAATGAAAAAAATAACACTTATAGGTTTTCTTGTGGTACTCTTGTGGAGTTGTTCTAGCCAAATGCCAAAAGACAGCGCAATAGATGCTACCAAATACCTCAAAACTATTACTGCTGCTGATTTAAAAACACACCTCACTATTGTAGCATCGGATGAAATGGAAGGTCGAGAAACAGGTTCTGCAGGGCAAAAAAAGGCGGGTAAATATTTAATTAATCAATATCAATCTAATGCTATTTCTTTTCCAAAAGGAGCAACAGATTATTACCAAAAAGTTCCTGCAGCTTTCTTGAATACAGACAGTAATCGCAATTTGCCTGATTCTGAAAATATTTGGGCTTATATCGAAGGTTCTGAAAAACCCAATGAAGTCATTGTAATTTCGGCTCATTACGATCATGTAGGGGTAAAAAACGGCGAAATATATAATGGTGCTGATGATGATGGATCGGGAACTGTAGCCCTGTTAGAAATTGCTCAAGCTTTTGCAAAAGCAAAAAAAGAAGGCTACAAGCCAAAACGTTCTATTTTATTTCTTCATGTTACTGCCGAAGAACACGGCCTTTTTGGTTCCAGTTATTATACTGAAAATCCATTATTTCCATTAACCAATACTGTTGCTAATGTGAATATTGATATGATTGGTCGCCACGACGAATTGCATAACGATTCTAGTAATTATACCTATATTATCGGTTCTGATTTTCTTTCGACAGATTTACACAACAGTTGCGAAGTCGCCAACAAAAAGTATGTGAACCTATTTTTAGACTACAGATACAATAACAAAACTGATCCTAACCGATTTTACTATCGCTCCGATCATTACAATTTTGCCAAAAATGGAATACCATCCGTTTTTCTTTTTACAGGAGTTCATGCTGATTATCATAAAACTACAGACGATATGGATAAAATTGAATTTGATGCGTTAACGAAAAGAACGCAACTAGCTTTTGCTATTGTTTGGGAATTAGCCAATAGAGAAAACCGTCCTGTGGTTGATAAAAATTAAAACAACTACAAGAAATTCAATTGATTTTTCAAATCGTCAATACTGGTAACAGGATTCAGATCGATATTATCTATTTCATACAAATCACTAAAAGTGGGAAAATTAGTTCCATCCGATCGAATGCGAATGCTGCCTTTGGGAAAATATTTTCTTTTGGAAACGAAGTCTTCTTTTGCAATCCAACCGCAAACGGTAACTTCTTTTTTTATTTTATTATAACTACAAAAAATATAAATTTCGGTTTGCAAATAATCTTGTAATTTCAAAAAATTATTGGTGTAAGTCAATCGAACGTCGGTTGTTCTTCCCATGGTTTTGACATCTATTTTTTTAGAATTGAAAATAAAATCAATTCCATCATCAAAACCTTCAGCACCGTTGATATAATTAAAACCGAACAAATCCATTACTACAGTTTGACCAATAATACCCGTTAGTTGTTGGTCTTTGTTTCCATTTGCGGTACATCTTTGACCAAAATTGTAATGCTCAATTTGGTTGATACAATGTGCTATAATTGCTTCAGAAACTTTTACTGTAAACATACCTCAATTTATAAATTTGACAATTTAGTTTACTTGAAAAACTATTTAAAATAAACAGTATTTTTCTTGTTACCATTTCACTAAAGTACTATATATAAATTAACTATAAAAAAAATATTTTAAACAATTAATTGACTAAACAAATTAGGATTATCATTCAGATCTTTTTAAAAAACCAATAATATTGATTTTTAATTACTAGACTCTCATCTAACTAATTAAAATTATTGAGTCATTAAAGCGACCCTACTAGCTTTTCTATTATGACCTTTATTAAATAAATTACTTTTAGTTAACATTCTAAACACATAAGTTTTCATACTTTTGAAGAAATATCAATACCGTAAAAACACAAAATATGGAAAGAAGAAAATTCTTAAGAAACGGATCACTTTTTACACTCGGTGCCTCACTACTAAATCCTTTTGAAGGTACTGCAAAAAGTTTGGATTTAGATTCCATAAAAAAAAATAGCAAAGCAAAAAATATCATTGTAATAGTTAGTGATGGAATGAGCATTGGAACACTCAACATGGCTGACATATATTTGAATCGTAAAACAGGAAAAGGTAGTAACTGGATACAATTGTATAAAGACAATCGTGTTACTAGAGCTTTGATGGATATGGCTTCGGCATCGTCAATCGTTACCGATTCTGCTGCCGCCAGTTCGTCTTGGGGAAGTGGATTTCGCGTGAATAATGGAGCGTTAAATGTTGGAGTGAATGGTGAAGAATATTTACCGATTTGGCAAAAATTCAAAAAAGCTGGAAAAATGGCTGGTTGTGTAACTACAGTACCTATAACTCATGCAACTCCAGCTGGTTTTTGTATTGCATCCAAGAGTAGAAACAGTCAAGAGTCTATCGCCGAAATGTACCTTGATTTGAAATTTGACATCATGATGGGTGGTGGCAATAATTATTTTGCAGCTGAAAGTCGCAAAGACAAACGTAATATGTACCAAGAATTTTCAAAAAAAGGATTTCATGTAGTCAAAACAAAAAGCGAAATGCTTGCAGCCGATAATAGCAAACCTATTTTAGGCGTGTTTTATGACGATGGTCTTCCTTATTCCAAAGACAGAGAAAGCAGTAAAGAACTTACCGAAAAAATTCCAACTTTGGCAGAAATGACTCAACGAGCTATCGATAAAATGAAAAATCATCCAAAAGGCTTTGTATTGCAAGTTGAAGCTGGAAAAGTGGATTGGGCGGCTCATGGCAATGACATTGCAGGATTACTATACGATCAAGTCGCTCATGACGAAGCCGTGAAAGTCGCTATTGATTTTGCTGAAAAAGACAAAAACACTTTAGTCATTATTACCACAGATCACGGTAATGCTAATCCGGGTATTATTTATGGCAAAGAAACCAATGTCAATTTTGATTCCATTCAAAAATACAAACAAACCAACGATTGGATTCTAAATGGTATAGGCAAAGAAACTTCTGTTGCTCAAGTTATAGAACGTGTAGAATATGCCAATAATTATGTTTTAAAAGATGAGGAAGCAAAAGACATTTTAAGCTTTTATTCAAACATCAAGATGGAAGATGGACTGTATAATCCTAAACATTTGCCTTTCAAAAAATTAGCTGAAATTCAAAAACAATACAATTCAGTGGGTTGGATTAGCATGGATCACTCTGCTGATTATACGGAATTAGCCATGTTTGGAACAGGAAGTCATTTGCTAAAACCATTTATCAAAAATACCGATTTACATTATCTAATGCTAGAAGCTGCCGAAGTAGAAAACAAATTTTAGTACTAAATTCATATCATTATAGAAAAAGTCGCTCTCGGGCGACTTTTTTTTTAACCCTAAATTAACTTTCAAAAAATCCCATAACCTTTAAATAAACAATTAGTGACATTAAAAAAATCACTTAAAAAAAACTTAAAATTATGTTTGTCCTGCAAAAAACATTAAAAAAAACAAAAATGAAAAAGTATTATTTTTTTAGCTTACTAGCGGTTGGTTTATCGATTTTATCGTGTGAAAATGACCATGACAAAAAAAACGCTTCAACAGCAGAATTTAAGAATCGTTCTGTTACTCCTGCCCTAGCCAAAACATTTACAGAATTTGCTGGAGTAGAAATTTTTACTCTTGTAAGTAGTGAAGATGCCATTCCAAACTCTGGAAATATGGTTTATGGTGGTGCTCCAGACGGTCAAGGTTTTATTGACAATCCTGATGGAAGTGGATTTATTATGTTGAATAATCACGAAAATACTTGGGCTGTATCAAGATTATATTTAGACAAAAAACTAAACATTACAAAAGGAGAATATGTAGTAAACACTGATGGTGGTGGTTTCAGACTTTGTTCTGCTACAATGGCTACACCAGCGGAACACGGATTTGGTCCAATGTTCTTGACTGCTGGAGAGTCTAACGTTAATGCTATGTGTCACGCAATTGATCCAATTGCTACTGCAACTCCTTCTGTAAACAGCAGAACTAAACCTGCAATGGGAAAAATGAGTGCCGAAAATTATGTACCCCTACACAAAAATGCTTATCCTGGAAAAACGGTAGTTATTGTTGGTGAAGATGCTGGAAATGGTCAAGTTTATTTGTATGTTTCTAACACTGTTGGCGATTTAGAAAACGGAAAATTGTATGCGTTAAGAAGAAAAGATTTGAACCAAATTGAAACTGCAATGACTTGGAACAACACATACGACGTAGAGTTCGTAGAAGTTCCAAACGCTAAAAATCTTACTGGTACTGAAATTGAAAACCTAAACTCTACTTTAAAATCAATTCAATTCGCAAGAGTTGAAGATCTAGATTATAGAAAAGGTTCAGCTGCAAATAACAGAGAAATCTATTTTGTTGCAACAGGAATAAGCGGAACTACTGAAAAAACCTATATGGGTAGAATGTATCAATTAAAATTGGACGCTGCTAATCCATTAGTTGGAAAATTAAAAATTGTAGCTGATGGTGATGTTACTGCAACAGGAGAAAACGTAAAAGGAAAAGACATTATCAATCCTGATAACGTTTGTGTGACCGAAAACTATGTATATATCCAAGAAGATGGCGATTCTTTCTTCCCTGAAGCTACTCACGATTCTTACATTTGGCAATACAACATTGCAACGGGTGCAAAAAAACCATTCATAAATATGAAAAATAATGATGCTGATATTCAAAACACCAAATACAACCCAACAGGAAACGCTAACCTAACCAAAAAAGGCGCTTGGGAATTTGGAGCAATGACTGATATATCAGATAACGTTGGAGTTCCAGGCACATTCTTATTAAACATTCACGCACACACTTGGGTAGATGGCGATAAATTTTTAAATCCGAGTAAAGCAACTTCTATACAATCTTACAAATCTGGTGGACAAACAGTTATCTTAAAAAACGTTCCAAGATAAATCTTTTTCTTAAAATATTTTTTAACAAACACCTTATCAGTTTTATTGATAAGGTGTTTATTCATTAAAAACAATGAAGCTATTTCAATACTTTTTTTTACTAATTGCAATTAGTCTTTTTTCTTGTTCCAATAAAGAAGAAACATTGACTCTTGAAGACATACTGAAAACAACGGTCAATCAACAAATAGATTCCTTGAACACGGCTTTGATTCAGTTGTCAAAATCTACACAAAAAGAGGCTGCAAAAATCCAATTTCCCAAATGCAGAGCTATTTACAAAAAAACTGAACCTTTTGTAGAGTATTATTTTCAAGGATTTAGCCGACGAATTAATGGTCCCGCTCTACCCGATGTAAAAATTGACGATAATGTAGTAAATGATCCAACAGGTTTTCAAGTGATTGAAGAAGTGATTTTCTCTGATGAAAAATTAGACCTAACCAAGTTGAAATCGGATATTGAAATCCTAAAAACCGATTTGCTTTTTGTGAAAAACAATTTGAAGGATTTCCCCATTCAAAATCATCATTTGCATGAATTGTTACAACATCAAATTATTAGAACTGCCACAATGGGAATCACGGGTTTCGATTCGCCAGTAGCTTTTCTTTCTATTCAAGAAACCAATAATTCATTAGAGGGAATTCAACAGTATTTTACATTTTTTTGCAAAAAAAATGAAGTTAAAAACAAGAAAAAATTCATCCAAATCTTATCCAAAAGCAAAGGGTATCTAAATAAGAACAAGGATTTCAATAGCTTTAATCGATTAGTTTTCATCAAAGATTATTTGATGCCTTTGAGTGTGGAATTAGAAATTGCTTTTAAAGACTATTTGAAAGATAGTCCAACAGGCATAAAACCATTCAAAGGTACATTATCGGATTTGATGCAAGGCAAAGGATTGAATCCTGATGCTTTTTCGCCATTTGCCGATTCTAAAGCGAATGCCGAAAAAATAGCTTTAGGAAAACAATTTTTCAACGATAAAAATCTTTCGAAAAACAACACTATCAGTTGTGCCAGTTGTCATAATGCCGACAAAGGTTTTACCGATGGGCTTCAGTTTTCGACCATCAAAGTACACAATCAATCTACTTCAAGAAATTCGCCAACGTTGATGTATGCTGCGTTTCAAAAATCTTTTTTCTTTGATTTGCGTTCCCAAGATTTAGAAAATCAAATTGAAGAAGTCATGAAAAACCCGAATGAATTCAATCTTTCGACACAAGAAATCACAACCAGAATAACCCAACAAGAAGCCTACAAATCATTGCTTGCCAAGGCTTTTCCAGATAAAAAAGAGATTACACCATTCGAAATCAGAAACGCCATTGCCAGCTACGTCAGAAGTTTGATGCCTTTTAATGCCAAAATTGATACCTATTTCAAAGGCAAAGTTGCTTTAACAAAAGGAGAAGAAAACGGATTCAATTTATTTGCAGGTAAAGCCAAATGTGCTTCTTGTCATTTTATTCCACTCTATAACGGAACTGTTCCACCTTGGTACAACAATTCCGAATCGGAAGTAATTGGAGTTCCTAAATCGAATAAATGGAAAAATGCTGTTGTTGATTCGGATTTAGGAAGATACAATACCAATCAAATCGAACAATTTAGGTTTTCTTTCAAAACACCAACAATTCGAAATGTAGAAAAAACGGCTCCTTATATGCACAATGGAATTTATAACAACTTGGAAGATGTAGTCAAGTTTTATGAGCTAGGTGGCGGAAATGGTATTGGAATGCAATTGGAATTTCAAACCCTACCTTTTGATAATCTCAAATTGACCGAAAGAGAAAAAAAAGATATTATTTTGTTTATGAAAACACTGACTGATAATTAATCTTAAAGCCAATATTCAACAAAAAAGTCGCTCTCGAGCGACTTTTATTTGTGTATTATGAATGATAATTAGATATATTATACACTATCATCCGATTGTCGTAATTGATGTAGAGTTGTTTTCTATTGTCTTGTTTTTTTCTGATAATAATTGAAAGTGTACAATCTTCGCCGTTATTGTCCTTGCAGGTAAATGAATACACTCCATCGGTTTTATTTTCTTCAAAAGGAATATAATCAATGATTTCAAACAATTGAATCACCTCGGAATAGACTGTAATTCTACTTTTATTAGTATCCAAAGTGACTAATATATTAACTAAATCCAAATCTGACCATTTGCCCCATTTGTTTTTTTGATCTTTCAGCATCACACTGTAACCCGATGTTTTGAATTTATAGGTTTGGCTATATGATTGATTCAGTCCCAAAACCAAGAAAGTTAGTACAATGAATATTTTTATTTTTGTCATTCCAATATGAAATTAGTGGTTTTCAAATGTACTAAAATTATTGTTTTACAATCTTACCACTTTTAGAAATTCCATTCGATTCTATTTTATAAAAGTAAGTTCCTGCATTTAAGGTTTTCAAAGAAACAACCGAAGAGGAATTAGTAATGTTTTGTTCTAAAACTTTTTGTCCTAAAACGGTATAAAACGCAATAGTTCCTTTGTCGAATCCATTAGCCAAAGCTATCGAGACAATATCTTTAGTAGGATTTGGATACAGTAAAAATTCATTCTTTTCAAAATCAGTAACGGCTAATCCATTGGCTACAGCTAAACTAAAATCGGGAATTCCGTATCCAAATTGTGCGGTTGGAGCGGTAAATTTATCTGCCGATTGTGTGATTAATTGTTTGATTTGCTGATTGGTTTTGGTTGGCAATGCCTGCCACAAACAAGCTACCATTCCTGCAATAAGAGGTGCCGAATAAGAGGTTCCACTTCCTGTGTCGTTAATGTTTCCGTTAGCATCTGACACAAAGGGTGTCTGTCCTTGAGCGGTAACATCTGGTTTTATTCTTCCGTCAAATGTTGGTCCCACCGAACTGAAACTAGCATAAGACTCATCCGATTTTACAGCTCCAATGGTTAATGCGTTGACAGCATCTGCTGGTGCAGAAATATAATACCAAGGTTGATTGCCTTCGTTACCTGCCGAAACTACACAAACCATTCCACGGCTGGAAGCAATATCCAATCCTTTAGAAATAAAAGTCGTCGAACCATTCATATCATTATAAGTAAAATCATAGTTGGAATTATCAAATTGAGTATAACCTAATGAAGTCGTAATAATATCCACTCCTAATCGGTCAGCCTCTTCTGCCGCTTCTACCCAGTTGGACATTTCTAATGGCTCTTCTTTTGTGCTGTCTTCTGTAATAAATAAATAATAAGAAGCATCTGGAGCAGTACCTACCAGCATATTATCAACAAAACCGCCCATCAAGGAAAGCACGGATGTTCCGTGAGGAATACCAGTGTAAAAATCAGTATTTCTATTCACATAATCATAACCACCCAGAATTTGATTATTAGCTCTCAATCTCGAAAAAGACGCAGCTGTATTTACTCCAGGAAATCCACCGTCCATTACAGCTATTATTTTTCCAGCTCCTGTATAATTGGATTGGTGCAACAAATGTCCGTTGAGCATTTGAATTTGATTGGCTGAATTGCCGTAGCTAAAAGTAGTTGTAGTTTTAACTTCTTTATTTATTGGTTTGGTTTTATATTTTGGACTACTGGTTTTATTAGCATTGATGGAACGATTTGCAAAGTCCACTTTATCTACAAAAGACAATAATTTTAGCGCAATAATATCGGCTTGCAAACCACGAACGTGAACACAATTGAACCATTTGGATTTGGCTTTTATTGTGATTCCTGTTGCAGTAGCAATTTGATTAATATAGGGTTGATAAATAGGTACGTCTTTAGTATCCAAAGCAATATTTTGTTGAGTCCTTCTGTCCAAAGCTCTTTGCGAAAGCATCGTCAATGGATTAGCCAAATAAGTAGCCGAATCGGGTTTGTCTTTAAAATATACCCAAGCATCTTCTTGCGAAAAGCCAACAAAACTGGAAACTAAAAACAGGAAAACAACTATTTTTCTCATATACTTTTTTTGAAATAAAAGACCAATTTAGGAAATAACTCCCGAACCAACTAATTCATCGTCCAAATACCAAGCTACGAACTGCCCTTCGGTGATTGCCGATTGTGGTTCTTCAAAAGCCACATACATCCCATTTTCGAATTGGTGTAAAGTCGCTTTTTGTAAAGGCTGACGGTACCGAATTCTTGCCATTACTTCCATCGTTTCGCCATTGGCAATAGCCAAATCGGGACGAATCCAATGTACTTCCGATTTTTCGATGAACAACGCTTTTCTGAACAATCCCGGATGTTGACTCGTTAATCCTGTGTAAATCGAATTGGTTTCCACATTAGTTGCAATGATAAACAACGGATCGGTTGTTCCGCCAACATTCAAACCTTTGCGTTGTCCGGTTGTGAAATAATGTGCGCCTTGATGTTTGCCCACCACTTTTCCCATTTGTGGAGTGTAGTCTATTTTTTGGGCATCAAAAGCTAACGAATCTTCTACTGAAAGATTGGTTTGTTTTTCTAAAGTATAAACGGGATTATTTTTATCAATTTGATAAATCAATCCATCTTTGGGTTGCAATTTTTGTTGTAAAAACTCGGGTAATCTTACTTTTCCAATGAAACACAACCCTTGTGAATCTTTCTTTTCTGCAGTAACCAAATCCATTTCGGCAGCAATTTCACGCACTTCAGGTTTGGTTAATTCGCCAATTGGGAACAAAGATTTTGCCAATTGCTCTTGCGATAATTGACATAAAAAATACGATTGGTCTTTATTGTTATCGGCTCCAGCCAAAAGTTGATAGACTTTTTCGCCATTGACTTCGGTTTCTCCTTTTCGGCAATAATGACCTGTTGCCACATAATCGGCACCAAGACTTAAAGCAATTTTCATGAAAACATCGAATTTTATTTCGCGATTGCATAGCACATCAGGGTTTGGAGTGCGCCCTTTTTCGTATTCGTTGAACATATAGTCCACGATTTTTTCTTTGTATTCTTCGCTTAAATCAACCGTTTGGAAAGGAATACCCAATTTTTCGGCAACCAATAAGGCATCATTGCTATCCTCAAGCCACGGACAATCATTAGAAATCGTAACCGAGTCGTCATGCCAATTTTTCATAAAAAGCCCAATAACTTCATAGCCTTGCTGCTGCAACAAATAAGCCGCAACACTCGAATCTACACCACCTGAAAGCCCAACAACTACACGTTTCATTTTGAAATAATTATAATTTTACAAGGTGGCAAAGTTACAAAGATTTACGGAAGGATTGGTGGTTAATATAGGATTAACCTTTTGTTGGGAAGTTTTGTTGGAAAGGGGATAATATTTTTTCAGTCAAAATTTAAAAAGGTCTATATTTTGCTTCAATTAATAACCTTCAAAAATTCAATTATATTTTTATTCCACTCTATTTTATTTTTTATCAAATAGTTTTCGTGTCCAGTATTTTTGTAAACATTTAGTTTTTTGATTCCTTTCAAATTAGAATAAATTTCATTGATTTCTTTTCGACTTACATTTTTATCTTTTTCTCCGTAAAGTAATAAAGTAGGACAATTTATATTTTTAGCATATTGAGTTGGATTGTGACTAAAACCCCAAAATCCATTCTGTATACCACCCCAAAATAATAAAATTCCAGCCATTGGAAAAGATGGTGCATTCATATTATCAAATCTTGCACAAACCGTTTTATACATAGAACCAAATGGACATTCAATGATTATTGCTTTTGGAATTATTTTATTATCATTAATACATTTCATTATTGCTACCGAACCCATTGATGTACCAAACAAATAAATGTTTTTTTCTCCAGCTTTAGTTAAATAATCAAATACTGTTTTCACTTGTTCAGCTTCTTTATAACCAATAGTAGTTTGATTTCCTTCGGAATTTCCGCTTCCCATAAAATCTACAAGCATAGTATTAAAACCTTTTTTTATGAATTCATCAGACTTACTAATCATTGAAGATTTTTCTCCGCCATAACCATGGAATAATACAATTGTACCTTTTGGCTTTTTGTTTTTTATTAACCAACACTCAATTTCTTTATTACTTTTCAGTTTTACGATTTCATATATTTGAGTTGGAAATTTAACGTTTTTAGGTTTTGGGTTATTTACTCCAAAAAACAAAGTCTTCACTTTTTCAATTGTCGATAATTTTTCTGGGCTTTTAGTTTTTTCAGAATTATTCTCTGTGAAGTGAGTAAATTTATAAGCATGGAAAAACGCAACAACATTTAGCATTATAAAAATGATCAAAAAAAGTCTATTGACTTTACTACGCACTCTAGATGTTATCATTTGAATAAACTTATTATTTACCAACTTTCTCTATCTTCTTCTGCAAACTCATATTCTCTTCCTTTACCAATTTTCCTTTTGCAAAAAACTGCCAAATCCCCGTTTTCTTTCCATTGACAAATTTCCCTTTAGAAACAATCGTTCCATCGTCTGGATCTCTAAAAATGGCTAAACCATCGTATTCATTGTTCTTGTAATTGGATTCTTCGATGATGATTCCAGATTCGGTATAGCGTTTGTAAATTCCGTTTTTGAGATTGTTTTTATACAGTGTTTCTTCGGCAATTTTTCCGTTTGGGTAAAAAACAGAACGCAAACCTTCTAGTTTTCCTTTGCTGTAATTTTCAGTTGACATAATAACCAAAGATGCTTTGTGATAGTAAATCCATTTTCCTTCGGATAACTTATTGACCACCTTGCCTTCACTGACTTTATTCTTCATTTGGTCATACATAATCGTATAAGCCGAATTGTCTGTGGGGTTAAATTCTCGAGTGGCAATAACTCTTTTGGTTTTGGTATTATCAAAGAAATTAAAAACACCAATTTCTTTTCCGTGCTCGAAAGTGCCTTCGTATTTTTGGTTTTTGGTATCAGTGTAAAAACCTTTCCAAAGTCCGTGTTTCTTGCCTTTTTCGTCTAATTTATTGAAATCGTTTTGCGAAAAAACTGTCTGAAAAACAAGAAGAAATATTACTATTTTAAAAAAACTAAACTTCATTTTGATTTTTTTATTTATTAAAAAATGGCTATTCAACCTCGACAAAAATACATTTAATAACATTGTTGTTCGATAAAATTATTGAAAATAAATATCGTAGTAGATATATTCCCTGCCTGACATTCGTCCACGTCTGTTCGAGTGTTTTATTGAAAAATGCGATAGCTTTTTTAAATAAAATGTATCGAGAACTTCCTATTTAAAAAGGCTTCTCGATACAATTTTGAATAGTAAAGCTGTCGCATTACTATTCAAAATCACTCGAAGAGACGGTAAAAAAGCTTCAAATAATAACATTTATCTAACAGAACAAGTAGTTAAAAAAAGAATTTGGTCAGCTACAAAAAATCCCTTTTATCTAAAATAAACGAGAACTTATTAAAAATATTTCCCAATTTGAATTTATAAAACCATTCAAAGACTTATTTTTGCGCCATGGCAAAGAAAAATACAGACAAGATCGTTTTTGATCATATAAAAGTCCTTGATGCAGGTGCAAAAGGCGTTTCGGTAGCAAAAGCTCCAGATGGTAAAGTAATTTTTATCCCTAATGTCGTTCCTGGCGATTTGGTAGATGTGCAAACTTTCAAAAAACGTAAAGCCTATTACGAAGGAAAAGCAGTGAAATTTCACGAATATTCCGAACACAGAATCGACCCGATTTGCGAACATTTTGGTGTTTGTGGCGGTTGCAAATGGCAGAATATGAATTACAATCAGCAGTTATTTTACAAGCAAAATGAAGTGCAAAGTCATTTGCAACGCATTGGAAAAATAGAACTTCCTGAATTTGAACCCATTTTAGGTTCTGAAAAACAGTTTTTTTACAGAAACAAAATGGAATTTTCGTTTTCGAACAGCCGTTGGTTAACCGAACAGGAAATTGGTAGTACCGAAGATTTAGGAAACAGAAATGCGCTAGGTTTTCACATCCCAAAAATGTGGGACAAAATTCTGGACATCAACAAATGTCATTTACAGGAAGATCCTTCCAACCAGATTCGTAATGAAATCAGGGCTTTCGCCAATGCAAATAATCTAACTTTTTTCAATCCAAGAGCGCACGAAGGTTTGTTAAGAACCTTGATGATGCGAACCGCTTCGACAGGAGAAATCATGGTTTTGGTACAGTTTTTCGAAAATGATAAAGCCAACAGAGAATTGCTTTTGGATTATATTTACGAAAAATTTCCGCAAATTACTTCGTTGCAATATGTAATCAACAACAAAGCAAATGATACTTTATACGATACCAACATCAAATTATATAAAGGTAGAGATTACATTTTGGAGGAAATGGAAGGTTTGAAATTCAGTATTAATGCCAAATCTTTTTACCAAACCAATTCGGATCAGGCTTACGAACTATACAAAATTACTCGTGATTTTGCTGGATTAACCGGAGAAGAAACAGTTTATGATTTGTATACCGGAACTGGAACCATTGCTCAATTCGTTTCGAAAAAAGCAAAGAAAGTCATTGGTGTAGAAAGCGTTCCTGAAGCGATTATGGATGCCAAAGCCAATGCGGATCGCAACAATATTACGAATTGTGAGTTCTATGTAGGTGACATGAAAGTAGTTTTCAACGAAAGTTTCATTGCCCAACACGGCAAACCTGACGTTATTATTACCGATCCGCCAAGAGACGGAATGCACAAAGATGTTATCGAACAAATTTTGAAAATTGAACCAGAAAAAGTAGTTTATGTGAGTTGTAACTCGGCTACACAAGCCAGAGATTTGGCTTTGATGGACGAAAAATACAAGGTTACTCGTGTGCGTCCAGTGGATATGTTTCCGCAAACACATCACGTAGAAAATGTTGTACTTTTGGAAAGAAGATAAATAGTCGGCAGTGTTCAGTAATCAGTATGCACTGAACACTGAACACTGAACACTGAACACATTGTTTATGAAAAAAATAGTTGCCTTTTTATTGATAACCGCATTTTCCTTTTCATTCTCCAGTTGTGAGAAAGACGACATTTGTGATGCCAATACGCCCACTACTCCAAGACTGGTCATTGAATTTTACGATTTTAATAATCCTACCGTTTTAAAAAATGTAACCGATTTGAAAGTAATTGGCGAAGGAATGACAGAAGGCATCATCTTTAACACAGCTACAGATGACGAAAAATATTTGACCAGTGGAACTTCTATTTCTATTCCGTTAAAAACAGATGCAGATGCTACCACTTATAGCTTTATCCTCAACTCTGGGAATGCAAATCCTGCATTAATTGACACTGATAAAATCACATTCAATTACACTAGAAAAGATGTTTTTATTTCAAGAGCTTGTGGATTTAAAATCGTTTTTGATTTTGCCGAAACCAACAAAATCGTACAAACTCCCGTTCCTGCTACAAAACCTAAATGGATGCAAAACATTCAAGTCCAAAAAAACAATATCGATAACGAAAATGAGACACACATTAAAGTATTTTTTTAGTTTTGGACTGTTGTCGTTGTCATTAGCACAAGCGCAAGATACTGTTCCAAAGAATGATTTACCCCAAAAAAAGAAAATTGTAGGCGAAATTCCTGTAGCTCCAAAAACTGCTGAAGCAAAACCTTCGACTGTAAAAGACACCATAGTTCCCGTAAAAAAAGATCGTTACGGAGTACGTGTAGGCGTTGATTTATATAAATTAACTCGTGGTTTATATGACAGCAATTACAAAGGAATCGAATTAGTAGGCGATTACCGATTGACCAAAAAATATTTTCTAGCCGCCGAACTCGGAAGCGAAAACAAAACCACCGAGGACGACCGACTCAATACAACTACCAAAGGAACTTATCTAAAAGCAGGTTTTGATTATAATTTTTATGACAACTGGCTGGATATGGAGAATATTATTTCCATTGGATTGCGTGGTGGTTTTAGCACTTTTAGTCAAGAATTAAACAGTTATAAAGTTTACAATCCCAATCAATATTGGGGCGAACTTCCTTGGAAAGATTCTGGAGAAAAATATAGTGGTTTAAGTGCAGGTTGGATTGAAGTCGTTGCTGGAGTTAAAGTAAAAGTCTATAACAATATATTTGTAGGTTTCAGTCTGCGAATGAATACTTTGCTCTATGACAAAAAACCAAGTGGAAATTTTGAAAATCTCTATATTCCGGGTTTCAACCGAACGTATGCTGGAAATTTTGGAGCTGGATTTAACTATACGGTAACTTATTTTGTGCCACTATACAAGAAAATTGTAAAGCCAAAAGAGGAAAAAGAAATTAAAAAATCAAAATAACTTCAATTTCACCACTCTATTTCATTCTTCCCTTTTGATTTTAAATACCGATTTGTTTGACTAAAATGCTTGTTACCAAACCATTTTCCTTGATTGGCACTCATTGGCGATGGATGTCCTGATTCTAAAACCAAATGTTTGCTTCTGTCAATTTTTGCGCCTTTCTTTTGAGCGAAACTTCCCCAAATTAAGAAAACTATATTTTCCTTTTCTTCTGAAATTTTCTGAATTACGGCATCAGTAAAAGTGCCCCATTTCAAGTGTTTGTGACTATTAGGACTATCCATTCGAACAGAAAGTGAAGCATTTAAAAGTAAAATTCCTTGTTTTGCCCAACGTTCTAAATTGCCTGAAGTGGGAAAGAAAATCGTTCCTAAATCTTCATTCATTTCCCTGAAAATATTGCGCAACGAAGGTGGAATTTTGATTCCATCATTCACCGAAAAACACAAACCGTTTGCTTCATTGAATCCATGATACGGATCTTGCCCAATAATTACCACTTTCAAATCATCGAACGAACAATAATCAAAAGCAGCAAACAATAATTCTTTTGGTGGAAAACAACTATGATTTTGGTATTCTTCATCGACAGACTTTATCAAATCCGAAAAATAAGGTTTCTGAATTTCGTCTGCTAAAATAAATTGCCAAGAAGGATTGAAGGTGGGTTGCATATTTAAAATATTATTACACAAAGATACACGAAGATTTCACAGAGATCCACAAAAAAACATTTCAAAAATCTTGTGTGCCTTTGCGTTTTCACCTTTGTGAATCTCTGTGAAATAACATTATGTTTCTCTTTGAAATAATCTTATTTTTGTACTGAAAAGAATTCAATAAATGATATCCATTACCGAAAAAACGCTTCAAGACTTACAATTTCCAACCGTTCTCGAAACCATTTCAGCCATTTGCAATACCGATATTGGCAAGCAAAAAGCACTAGAAATCACGCCTTTTAGAGACAAAGAAACTTTGATGAATGCCTTGATGCAAACCTCTGAATATGTTTCATCTTTCCAAAATAACAATGCGATTCCCAATCACGGATTTGATGCTATTACTTATGAAATCAAATTTCTTGGAATTGAAGATAGTTTCCTTGAAGTAGGCAGTTTCAGAAAAATTGCTACCATTTCAGACACCACAAATTTCTTATTGAATTACTTCAAAAAGTTTGACGATTATTATCCGTATTTGAATAGAAAAGCTTCCGAAGTTCAAATTACCAAAGAAATCAGCAATGTGATTGACTTGGTTGTAGATAAATACGGCGAGATTAAAGACAATGCTTCTCCTGATTTATTAAATATTCGTAGGGACATGAATCTGGTTCGAGGTAAAGTAAATCAGAGTTTTGGTGTTGCCTTAACACAATACAATTCCCTTGGTTATTTAGATGATATTAAGGAAAGTTTTGTTCAAAATCGTAGGGTTCTGGCAGTTTTGGCCATGTATCGTCGTAAAGTGAAAGGAACTATTTTAGGTAGTTCTAAAACAGGAAGTATCGCCTATATCGAACCCGAATTAACCTTGAAATATTCACGTGAATTAAGCGTTTTAGAATACGAAGAAAAAGAAGAAATCACCCGAATTCTGAAACAATTATCCAATCAGATTCGTCCGTTTTTACCTTTACTGATTCAATATCAGGATTTCTTGAGTGACATTGATGTGGTGGCTGGAAAAGCAAAATATGCCAATAAAATCAATGGAATTTTGCCAACAATTACCGACGAACGAAGATTGTATTTCAGAGAGGCTTTCCACCCTATTTTGTATTTGAACAACATACAGAAAAACGAAATTACGCATCCGCAAACTATTGAATTAAATCAAGAAAACCGAATTATCGTGATTTCTGGCCCCAATGCTGGAGGAAAAACCATATCACTAAAAACCGTTGGATTATTGCAATTAATGTTGCAATCTGGAATGTTAATCCCTGTTCACGAACGTAGCGAAACTTTTTTATTTGATAGAATCCTAACAGACATTGGCGACAATCAATCTATTGAAAATCATTTGAGTACTTATAGCTACCGACTCAAAAACATGAATTATTTCTTGAAGAAATGCAACAGAAAAACCATGTTCTTAATTGATGAATTTGGTACCGGTTCTGATCCTGAATTGGGTGGTGCTTTGGCAGAAATTTTCTTGGAAGAATTCTACCATAGGGAAGCTTTTGGAATTATAACCACCCATTATTCTAACCTTAAAATTCTGGCTAACGAATTGCCTTTTGCTATGAATGCCAATATGTTGTTTGATGAAAAAACCTTGGAACCGATGTACAAATTGGTTTTAGGGCAAGCTGGAAGTTCCTTTACTTTTGAAGTCGCTTTGAAAAACGGAATTCCGTATGGGTTAATCAATCGGGCAAAAAAGAAAATCGAAGTAGGAAAAGTGCGTTTTGATAAAACTATTGCTACACTTCAAAAAGAACGTTCCAAACTGGAAAAAACTTCTATCAATTTGAAAGAAGAAGAAACCCGAGCGCGTGAAGAAAGCAAAAAAATGGAAAACATCAACGTGAAAATCAAGCAAAAACTGGAAAGCTATCAAGAATTGTATGATAGCAACCAAAAAACAATTTACATTGGACAAAAAATAGAAGATATTGCCGAGAAATATTTCAATAATAAAAACAAAAAAAACCTTATTGGGGAATTTTTGAAAATCGTCGAAATCGAAAATTCTAAACGCATAAAAGCCACGCCAAAAGAAGCCAAAGCAATTGTAGAAAAGAAAAAAGAAGTCATCAAAGAAGTTGAAGTTCAGGTTGAGGAAATTAGAATCGAAAAGAAAGAAAAGAAACTCAAACCTGTTATTGAAAAACCAAAACCTATTTTAAAAATTGGAGACAGAGTGCGAATGCTAGACGGAAAAGCGGTGGGAAGCATTGATAAAATTGAAAAAAATAAAGCAGTAGTGAATTACGGTTTGTTTACATCAAAAGTAAGTTTGGATGAATTAGAATTGGTAGAAGCAGTTAAGAAGTAAATAATTACTGCTAGAAAAAGATTTTCTTCAAATAAATAGTTAAGCCAATAGAAAAATCAACAAAAATCTTATATTTGCTAACCAATAAAAATCTATGGAACAATTTGTAGTATCGGCTCGTAAATACCGTCCACAAACATTTAACGATGTTGTGGGACAAAAAGCCATTACCAGCACTTTGTTGCACGCCATAGAAAGCAATCACTTGGCTTCCGCATTATTATTTACTGGACCTCGTGGTGTAGGAAAAACGACTTGCGCTAGAATTCTGGCTCGTAAAATCAATCAGCCTGGTTATGATGATCCAAACGAAGATTTTGCTTTCAATGTTTTCGAATTGGATGCTGCTTCCAACAATTCAGTAGATGATATTCGTAATTTGATTGATCAAGTTCGAATCCCGCCACAAACCGGACAATTCAAAGTTTACATCATTGATGAGGTTCACATGTTGTCTTCGGCAGCTTTCAACGCTTTCTTGAAAACGTTAGAAGAGCCACCAAAACACGCCATTTTCATATTGGCTACGACCGAGAAACACAAAATTATTCCAACGATACTTTCTCGTTGCCAGATATTTGATTTCAAAAGAATTACCGTAAAAGATGCCAAAGAACATCTTGCCGAAGTGGCAACCAGTCAAGGTGTCATTTTCGAAGACGATGCCTTGCACATTATTGCTCAAAAAGCGGATGGTGCCATGCGTGATGCTTTGTCTATTTTTGACCGAGTAGTTTCGTATTGTGGTACTAACTTAACCCGTCAGGCAGTTACCGAAAACCTAAATGTGCTGGATTATGAAACTTACATTACCGTTACCGATTTGATTTTGGAAAACAAAATTCCAGAATTATTGGTAGCTTTCAATGAAATTTTGGCAAAAGGATTTGATTCACATCATTTTGTATCGGGTTTGGCTTCACATTTCAGGGATTTATTGGTTTCCAAAACACCTGCCACTTTATCTTTGTTGGAAGTAGGTGAACAAGCTCAAAAATTGTATGCTATTCAATGTCAAAAAGCTTCTCAAGAGTTTTTATTAAAAGGAATTGAGATTGCTAACGACTGCGATTTGAAATACAAAGTTAGTCAAAATCAGCGACTACTTGTCGAACTTTGCTTGATGCAACTAGCCTCTATCAATTTTGATGGAGAAAAAAAAAAGTTGACAAATTTATAATTCCACCTACTTATTTTAGGAAAACTGATTATTCTATTGTCGAAGCTGTTTCAGTTAGCAGAACGCAGACTGCAGAAAACAGTTTGCAGAAAACAGAATTAAAATCAGAAGTAATTAATAATTCCGAGATAGTAGCAACTCCTGAAACTCCTGAAATTCCTAAACCTCAAACACCAAATATTTCCGAAGGCCCTAAACTTTCGGCTTTGTCGCTTTCGAGTATTCGAGCGAAAAGAGAATTACAAGAAAGTACTAAAGGAATTGTAAAAGAAACGGTTCATCTTCCTACGGAATCTTTTAACGAAACCGATATGTTGTTGTTTTGGAACAAATATGCCGAGCGTTTGGGTGATAAAGGACACAAAATAATGGAATCACTTTTGCGAATAAGTGATCCCAAATTAGAAGGTACAACCATCATTCATGAATTACCCAACACGGGCTCTAAAATGGATTTTGAATCCGAATTGAATGGACTTTTGGGCTATTTGAGAGGTCATTTACACAATCACGATATTAGTATCAAAATTATTGTGAATGAAAGTATTGAGAAAAAATTTGCTTTTACAACCTTGGACAAATTCAACAGACTCAATGAAATTAATCCCAATTTAGAGTTATTGAAAAAGACATTCGATTTGGATATTTAGACTTTCTCTCTTTTATACAAAAAAAATCACCGCAAATTCGCAAATTATTTTTCTCATTGAAATTTGTGAATTTACAGTGTTTTATTTTAAATTTTCTTAAATCTTCCCGTAATACATTGCTTTGACGATACCGTCTGAAAGTCCTATTTTAGGAACATAAATATTTCTGGCGCCACTCCATTTCATGGCATTAAGATAAATTTGGATAGCTGGAATAATTACGTCGGCACGATCAGGATTCAGTCCTAATTCTGAAATTCTTTGTTCGTAAGTCATCGAATTCAATAAAGAATGTTGCGAATTTAAAAAGATGTAAGACAAGGGTTTGTCTTGCATTTTCCCAGACATTTTGAACAATTTATTGATATTTCCACCTGAACCGATGAGTGTTACCTCGTCATAATCTTGGGTATTGGCTCTAATCCATTTTTCCATTTCTTGCCATAAAACATCCCTTACCATTTCGTTCAAAAGGCGAACAGTTCCCGCCTTAAATGATTTGGAAACGACAATTTTTCCGTTAGAAAAAAGTGAAAATTCAGTACTACCACCACCAACATCCACATAAAGATAGGTTTTATCAGATTTTAAAAGATGATGCAAATCAGTTGAAGCAATAATAACCGCTTCTTTTTTGCCGTCAATAATATCTATATTAATTCCTGCTTGTTCTTTGATAATCTCGACAACTTCTTTGCCATTATAGGCTTCTCTCATCGCTGATGTTGCAAATGCCAAATACTTTTCGACTTTGTGTACCTTCATCAAAAGTCGGAATGCTGTCATGGCATCGACCATTCTTGCTATGTTTTCTTCGGAAATTTCGCCAACAGTAAAAGAATCTTGTCCTAAACGAATAGGTACACGAACCAAGGAGCTTTTGTTAAATTGAGATTCTTTTCCATCTTGTTCAACGATATTAGTCACGAGTAATCGCATCGCATTGGATCCAATGTCAATTGCGGCGTATTTTTTTATATTGAGTACTTCTTGTTTTAAATTCATTAATTTTTTTATACTTTATAGGGCATTAAATTTATTCAATATTTGCCAATTCAACGACTTTATTTTGATAATATTTATAAGTTTCTAACTGTGCTCTAAAAACAGTTTCATTTTCTTTGCGAATGCGGTATTTATTATCCAAGTTTTCAGAATGATAACGTGCTTTTACATTTCCTTTCCATCCCAAGTCGAAGTTATCAATTAGTTCATTTTTGATTTCTGGATCATAAATCGGACAGGTTACCTCTACTCTTGCATCCAAATTTCGAGTCATAAAATCAGCTGATGAGATAAAAACCTCTGGATCTCCAGCATTACCAAAGATGTATAATCTGGAATGTTCTAGATAATTATCTACTATACTTATGGCCTCAATATTTTCACTCATTCCAGGAATTCCTGGGATTAATGAACAAATTCCTCTAATTTCTAATTGTATTTTTACTCCTGCATTACTAGCAGCATATAATTTATCAATCATTTCAAAATCTGACAAACTATTCATTTTTAGCTTCATACAGGTTTCTCTACCTTCTTGTGCATGTGCTATTTCTCTATCTATTAATTTATTAAATCTCGAACGAGTGTAGTGTGGCGAAACAATAAGATGTTTGTATCTATACAATCGGTAATTGATGTCAAAAAACTCAAAAATCTTACTAACATCTTTTAATATTTGTTGATGAGAAGTAAACAAAGTAACATCGGTATAAATTTTTGCGGTTTGCTCGTTAAAATTTCCTGTAGATATGAATCCGTATCGTTTGATTTTATCTCCTTCCATCCTTTCGATAACACATACTTTGCTGTGTACTTTCAATCCTTTTATTCCAAATATAAGATTAATACCTTCGGTTTGCATTTGTTCGGAATAGGATATATTTGAGGCTTCGTCAAAACGGGCTTGCAATTCTATTTGAACTGTTACTTTCTTTCCGTTTTTAGCAGCATTTATTAAAGAGCTTATGATTTGTGAATTTTTAGCCAATCGGTACAACGTTATTTTTATAGTAGTTACTTTAGGATCTAAAGCTGCTTCTCTTAAAAATTTAGTGAGATAGGAAAAAGATTGATAAGGAGCATTGAGCAAATAATCTTTTTGACTAATTTTTTCAAGTAAACTTCCCTCAAGACTCAACCCTGGGATAGGCAATGGCAAATTAGTTTGATATAATAAATCAAATCTTCCTAGATTTGGAAAATTCATATAATCACGTCTGTTGTGATAGCGCCCTCCAGGAATTATACTATCTGTAGAAACAATATCTAACTTATCAAGAAAAAACCGAAGAGTGTCTTCACTGATTAATTGGTCGTAAATAAAACGTACTGGTTCTCCTATTCTCCTGTCTTTTACACTTGTTGCTATTTTTTCTAACATACTTTTGCTCAAATCACTATCAATATCCAACTGGGCATCGCGAGTAATTTTGATCATGTGTGCCGATACACTTTCGTAGTCGAAAATATTAAAAATACTACTCAAATTATATCTAATTACGTCATCAATAAGAATAACATATTGTTTGTTATCTTGTGGTGGCAACACTACAAATCGATTGATTCTGTTAGGAATTTCTATGATAGCATATCGAACTTCGGCATTTTTCTTCATTACTAATTTTATAGCTAAATACCCTACAGTATCTTTCAACACTGGAAATTCAGCTAAATCATTCAATATAATGGTCACTAATTCGGGACTTACTTTTTGGATAAAAAAGTCTTTCAAAAATATTTCTTGATCTCTAGATAAATCGTTTTCATGTACCATGAAAATATTTTCAGTTTCTAATTTTTCCTCAATACTATTTAAAATTCGTAAGCTTTCGGATTGTTGTTGAATAACAATTTTGGTAATATCTTTGACTGATTGTTGAGCTGATATTCCTCCTAAAAATTTCTCACCAGAGATTCCAGACAAGCTCAATCGTCTGATAGCTGCAAATCGAACTCTAAAAAACTCGTCTAAATTATTGGAAAAAATTCCTAAAAAACGTAATCTGTCTAGTAATGGAACTGAATCATCTGCTGCTTCTTGTAATACTCTTGCGTTGAAAGTTAACCAACTTTTTTCTCTGTCTATATATTTGTATTTGTGCACTTTTATTTTATTTTTTTAGGGAAGAGTGTGTGTTTTGTTTTTCCTTGTTCTATTTTTTCCCACTTATCAGTATCAAATTCTAATGAAACAAATCCAGATGTAGGAACATTATCAATGTTTATGTCTCCAAATTTATTAACAAAATCTGTAATCGCACCATTATGTCCAAAAAGAATAACATTTTCGAAAGTATTATTAAATGATTTAATAACGTTCTCGAGTTGTTTTTGATCAAAAGTATAAAGTTCATCTTTAAAAACGATACTTTCTATAGGGTACAAAATATTTTGTGCAAAAATAAGTGCCGTTTCTGAAGCTCTTTTTGCTGGACTAGACCAAATAACAAAAGTAGATGGCAAAAATTTGATACAACTTGAGGCTACTAAATGTGCATCGCTAATACCTCTTTGAATCAATGGTCTATCAATGTCTTTCAGCGGTGCTTCCCAACTAGATTTTGCGTGTCGAATCAGAATTAGATTTTTCATATCCAAATTAATTTGATAATTGAAATTTATATTTTTCCAATGAGTTTACAAATTACAAATTTTATTTTAATGTATTCAAATTATTTCATTTTCATCTTCGTTCGAGTAAAACTTGATTGCTTTTTTTTAAAGCTTGCTTGTTGATTTAATTTAGTAGATTAATTCAAAGACTTGCTTTTTTCTATAATTTTTGTAGAAACAATTCTACATCACATTAATTTTTTTTCTACAAATACTTAATTAACTTGAAATTAAATTTGTAATGTTTATTGTATTTAAAAAGCATTAAAACTTACAAACCGTTTTTATTGTGATCAAAAAGAGAAATTAAGTACTAACCTTTACTGTTAATTTCTTTAACATTCAAAAATGAACAATCATTTTGTTTTTTATTTTGTAATAATAATATTTCAAAATACAAAAAACATGCACTTAAACAGTGTTTTTTTGCATTTTATCGATATTTTAAAACTTATTTGTTTACTTTTATTCTAAATTTTGGAAGAAAATAATATTAATTAATAATAAAAAACGTCTCTTATTTCTATAATCAAGTTGAATTTTAATAAAATGACTCTTTAAAAATGATTGTTAACAAAAAAGGTTCTTAATCAAAAATTTAAGGTCTTAAAAGAGGTATTTCAACGATTTTTCAGGTAATTGACAGAATTAAAACATCAAATAATATGTATGTAGTTAATTTAGCCTATCCAAATATCTTAATTTTCGAAAATTCGATAATTAAAAAATGCCCCAAATTATGAAAAAACTTGTACCTACTCCATCATCATGGGTAAATTGCCTAGCAACGCCAAACAAAAACATAATTCTTTTGTTGGTTTTATTTCTTTTTTGCAACTGCATTTTTGCACAAAATCAATCTACTGCTCCTGCAGTTAAAGAATTAAACGCTTATATCAATACTTTGAAATCTAATAATCAAAGTAGTGGTGAAAGTTTAGAGCATTTAATTTATGATTTGCAACCGTCTATTTATTATTTGTCGGGTAAAATTGAAATCTATGGAGATAAACCAAACACGCTCTATACCGAAATCAATTCTATAAAAGATGCAAACAATTCAGCATTATTAATTAATGATATTGAGTTGATTAATATCAAAATAGTAGATACAACCAAAAAAATTGATTTATCTAATTTTTCAAATTACAAAAACCTGAAATACATA
This sequence comes from Flavobacterium eburneipallidum, assembly GCF_027111355.2. Lineage (NCBI taxonomy): Bacteria > Pseudomonadati > Bacteroidota > Flavobacteriia > Flavobacteriales > Flavobacteriaceae > Flavobacterium > Flavobacterium eburneipallidum. The sequence continues at coordinate 1,645,526 of NZ_CP114291.2, read as the reverse complement.
TACATCGTATCTAAAATCAATTTAACAGATTCTGAAGTTGCTAAAATGATTATCAATTATGATGAAAAATATACTATAATCTACAAAACTCTTAAAGAAGAATAATTCTACTTCAATTCTACTTAAACCTAACTTGACATGAAAAATTTATACTTTACTAACTATAAGCTTGCTTCATTTTGGTGTTTCATCATTATGTTTTTTGCATTTATCTCTAATCCTCTTGGAGCAAATGCACAAGTAAAAGCTTTTGTACAAAGAACATCAAGTGAAACACCTACTAAAAAGGTCTATAACATCAAAGGAGATTTTATATTAATAGGAAACACCAATTTAACATTGCAATCCTACAATGACAATGGTGACAATGCTGCTGCCATGAGATATGTAGATATTGATGGTGATTCTAATACTCTTAATTCTTCTTCAGCAAGACTTTCATTGTCAACTGAAAATGGAGCTGTGCCAAGCTGTTCTAAAATAGTATATGCAGGTTTGTATTGGACAGGAAGATCTACAACAAACAACACCCCTTTTAACGTTACCAAAAATGGGGTTACAAAAACGCTTGACAAAACCAAGATTTTATTAAAAGGGCCTTCATCTTCATCTTATACCCAAATAACAGCTACTTCTGCTAATATTAATTATCCTACTAACGGAACTAACAATGATATTTTTGTGGCTTATACTGAAGTTACTGATTATGTTAGAACAAATGGAATTGGAGATTATTTTGCAGCAAATATTGCATTAAGAGAAGGAACTGATTCTCCTCAAGGATATTCTGGTGGTTGGGGAATGATTGTGATTTATGAAAATTCACAAATGAAAAATAGAGATATAACCATTTTTGATGGTTATGCTCATATTAACAGTAACGAAGCTGCTAAAGTCCTTCCTATAACTGGATTTAATACCGTTGCTACTGGAAATGTTGGTATGAAATTAGGATTAATCGCCAGTGAAGGTGATGTAAGTTATGGCGGAGATTATTTCGAAATACAAAATAGAAATACCAACACTTACACTCGCTTAAGAAACGAAGCAAATGTTACAAATAATTTTTTCAATTCAGCGATACAAACAGGTGGAAACGTTAGAAACCCTAATGTAAAAAATAATACTGGTATCGATATTAAAATGTTTGATATCCCTAATACCAACAATACAATTATTGGAAACAATCAAAACGCTACTAGTTTTAAATATGGTACTGACCAAGACAGGTATGTGATTTTTGCAATTGCCATGTCCGTAGATGCTTATGTTCCCGAGCCAGAGGCTGTAATGGCAGCTCAAACCTTAAATAATGTTCCTGTTATTGGTTCAGTTCCTTCTGTTTTGCCTGGAGATGAATTAGGAATGAAAATTAATATTTATAATAAAGGTACAGAAGCTATAAACAATACCAAGTACATTATTCCTATACCTTATACTTTGGATTTTGTTCCAGGAAGTTTAACAAAAAATGATTATACAGGAACTACACACTTACCTAATAATTATTATTTTGACCCTACTCTAGGCCCAAAAGGTTCAATTGTATATGATTTCGGAACATTACCTTTACCTGCCAATCCTAATATTTTATTGGCTGATTTTTCATTTAAAGTAAAAACAACTACAGATTGTTCTATTCTTAAAAATTCATCTTGCAATCAAAATGTTTCAATTCTAGGAACAATAAGTGGTGTAGGTGCTATTACAGGAATTAATTTTAACAATAAACCATTGTATATTGGATATAGCTCATCAGGACTTTGTGTAGGTGAACCTATTTTGAATCCCCTAAATATTCCTATCAATGCTACTGCTTATACAAATACTAATTGCGGAAACACTACTAATATTAGAGAATTTGTATTTTGCACTCAAGCAAGCAGTATTCCTATTACAGAAATAAATGATGGATTTCCAACTGGATCAAGATTTTATAACGAATATCCTGTTACATCAACCTCGATAGAATATACTATTACAAATCCAATCCCTGCAACTGCTGGATCTGTAAATTACTATGCAGTGCCTCCTGGAGTAAGCAGCACTTGTAACTTTCCTTATACAATTAAAGTAACTAATGTTCAAACAAAGCCAAATGTAAGTGGTAACACAACTCAATATTGTCAAGGTGATACTGCTGTTGCGCTTACTGCTACCAAAAGTAATCCAGCATACATTTTATACTACTATGACTCACCTACAGGAACTGCTCAAACAGAATTAATACCGTCAACAGCAACTCCTGGACAAAAAACATATTATGTGGCCGAAGCTGTTTCCGGTTCATGTATTGGACCTAAACAAGAAATTGTAATTACTGTTAATGCAACACCAACTTTAAGTTTACAAAGTAAAACAGATATCAAATGCTTTGGCTGTTCAACAGGTAGTATAGATATTAATACTAGTGGAGGTACCGCACCATATACTTACACATGGACAAAAGATGGAAATCCTTACAATGCAGTAACTGAAGACCTAACAAACATAGGGCCTGGTGTTTATGTAGTTACTGTAAAAGACAGCAAAAATTGTAAATCAGTACAATTATCAACTACTATCAATGCTCCTTCAACTGCGATTACTTTGACTGCTACGCCTACTCAAATTGTGTGTTTTGGTGGTAAAGGGTCGGTGACTTTGGCTTCTAACGGTAAAGCACCATTCACTTATGGTGGTGATGCGACTACTAATTTAACTGCTGGAACTTATACTTATACCGTAACCGATGCCAATGGTTGTACGGCTACTGCTACTGCAACTATCTTGGATGCGCCTGCTGCGATTACTTTGACTGCTACGCCAACTCAAATTGTGTGTTTCGGTGGTAAAGGGTCTGTTGTATTGTCTTCTAATGGTAAAGCACCATTCACTTATGGTGGTGATGCGACTACTAATTTAACTGCTGGAACCTATACCTATACCGTAACCGATGCCAATGGTTGTACCGCAACTGCTACTGCGACTATCTTGGATGCACCTGCTGCGATTACTTTGACTGCGACTCCAACTCAAATTGTGTGTTTTGGTGGTAAAGGTTCTGTTGTATTGTCTTCTAATGGTAAAGCACCGTTCACTTATGGTGGTGATGCGACTACTAATTTAACTGCTGGAACCTATACCTATACCGTAACCGATGCGAACGGTTGTACGGCTACAACTACTGCAACTATTTTAGAGGCTCCTGCTGCGATTACTTTGACTGCGACTCCAACTCAAATTGTGTGTTTTGGTGGTAAAGGATCAGTAACTTTAGCTTCTAACGGTAAAGCACCGTTCACTTTTACAGGTTCAACAACTAATTTGGATGCTGGAACCTATACCTATACCGTAACCGATGCCAATGGTTGTACAGCTACAACTACTGCAACGATTTTAGATGCGCCTGCTGCGATTACTTTGACTGCGACTCCAACTCAAATTGTGTGTTTCGGTGGTAAAGGATCGGTGACTTTGGCTTCTAACGGTAAAGCACCGTTCACTTATGGTGGTGATGCGACTACTAATTTAACTGCTGGAACCTATACCTATACCGTAACCGATGCGAACGGTTGTACGGCTACAACTACTGCAACTATTTTAGATGCACCTGCTGCGATTACTTTAACCGCTACGCCAACTCAAATTGTGTGTTTTGGTGGTAAAGGGTCTGTTGTTTTAACTTCTAATGGTAAAGCACCTTTCACTTATGGTGGTGATGCGACTACTAATTTAGCTGCTGGAACTTATACTTACACGGTAACCGATGCGAACGGTTGTACGGCTACTACGACTGCAACTATCTTGGATGCGCCTGCTGCGATTACTTTGACTGCTACGCCAACTCAAATCGTGTGTTTCGGTGGTAAAGGTTCGGTAACTTTGGCTTCTAACGGTAAAGCACCGTTCACTTTTACAGGTGCAACTACTGACTTAATTGCTGGAACTTATACTTACACGGTAACCGATGCGAACGGTTGTACCGCTACTGCTACTGCAACTATTTTAGAGGCTCCTGCTGCGATTACTTTGACTGCTACGCCTACTCAAATTGTGTGTTTTGGTGGTAAAGGATCGGTAACTTTGGCTTCTAACGGTAAAGCACCGTTCACTTATGGTGGTGATGCGACTACTAATTTAACTGCTGGAACTTATAACTATACTGTAACTGATGCGAACGGTTGTACCGCTACTGCTACTGCAACTATTTTAGAGGCTCCTGCTGCGATTACTTTGACTGCTACGCCTACTCAAATTGTGTGTTTTGGTGGTAAAGGGTCGGTGACTTTGGCTTCTAACGGTAAAGCACCGTTCACTTATGGTGGTGATGCTACTACTAATTTAGCTGCTGGAACGTATACTTATACGGTAACCGATGCGAACGGTTGTACCGCAACTGCTACTGCAACTATCTTGGATGCGCCTGCTCAAATTACACTTACTGCAACGCCAACTCAAATTGTGTGTTTTGGTGGTAAAGGGTCTGTTGTTTTAACTTCTAATGGAAAAGCACCATTCACTTTTACAGGTTCAACAACTAATTTGGATGCGGGAACGTATACTTATACGGTAACCGATGCCAATGGTTGTACGGCTACTGCTACTGCAACGATTTTAGATGCACCTGCTGCGATTACTTTGACTGCTACGCCTACTCAAATTGTGTGTTTTGGTGGTAAAGGGTCGGTAACTTTGGCTTCTAACGGTAAAGCACCATTCACTTATGGTGGTGATGCTACTACTAATTTAACTGCTGGAACTTATACCTATACCGTAACCGATGCCAATGGTTGTACCGCTACTGCTACTGCAACTATCTTGGATGCACCTGCTGCGATTACTTTGACTGCTACGCCTACTCAAATTGTGTGTTTTGGTGGTAAAGGGTCTGTTGTTTTAACTTCTAATGGGAAAGCACCATTCACTTTTACAGGTTCAACAACTAATTTGGATGCGGGAACGTATACTTATACGGTAACCGATGCCAATGGTTGTACCGCAACTGCTACTGCAACTATTTTAGATGCACCTGCTGCGATTACTTTGACTGCTACGCCTACTCAAATTGTGTGTTTTGGTGGTAAAGGGTCGGTAACTTTGGCTTCTAACGGTAAAGCGCCGTTCACTTATGGTGGAGATGCTACTACTAATTTAGCTGCTGGAACTTATACTTACACGGTAACCGATGCCAATGGTTGTACGGCTACTGCTACTGCAACGATTTTGGATGCGCCTGCTGCGATTACTTTGACTGCTACGCCTACTCAAATTGTGTGTTTTGGTGGTAAAGGGTCTGTTGTTTTAACTTCTAATGGGAAAGCACCATTCACTTTTACAGGTTCAACAACTAATTTGGATGCTGGAACCTATAACTATACCGTAACCGATGCCAATGGTTGTACGGCTACTGCTACTGCAACTATTTTAGATGCACCTGCTGCGATTACTTTGACTGCTACGCCTACTCAAATTGTGTGTTTTGGTGGTAAAGGGTCGGTGACTTTGGCTTCGAATGGTAAAGCACCATTCACTTATGGTGGTGATGCGACTACTAATTTAACTGCTGGAACTTATACTTACACGGTAACCGATGCGAACGGTTGTACGGCTACTACGACTGCAACTATCTTGGATGCGCCTGCTCAAATTACACTTACTGCAACGCCAACTCAAATTGTGTGTTTCGGTGGTAAAGGATCGGTAACTTTGGCTTCTAACGGTAAAGCACCGTTCACTTATGGTGGTGATGCGACTACTAATTTAACTGCTGGAACCTATACCTATACCGTAACCGATGCGAACGGTTGTACGGCTACTACGACTGCAACTATCTTGGATGCGCCTGCTCAAATTACACTTACTGCAACGCCAACTCAAATTGTGTGTTTCGGTGGTAAAGGATCGGTAACTTTGGCTTCTAACGGTAAAGCACCGTTCACTTATGGTGGTGATGCGACTACTAATTTAACTGCTGGAACCTATACCTATACCGTAACCGATGCGAACGGTTGTACCGCTACTGCTACTGCAACGATTTTGGATGCGCCTGCTGCGATTACTTTGACTGCTACGCCTACTCAAATTGTGTGTTTTGGTGGTAAAGGTTCGGTAACTTTAGCTTCTAACGGTAAAGCACCATTCACTTATGGTGGTGATGCTACTACTAATTTAACTGCTGGAACTTATACCTATACCGTAACCGATGCCAATGGTTGTACCGCTACTGCTACTGCAACTATCTTGGATGCACCTGCTGCGATTACTTTGACTGCTACGCCTACTCAAATTGTGTGTTTTGGTGGTAAAGGGTCTGTTGTTTTAACTTCTAATGGAAAAGCACCATTCACTTTTACAGGTTCAACAACTAATTTGGATGCGGGAACGTATACTTATACGGTAACCGATGCCAATGGTTGTACGGCTACTGCTACTGCAACGATTTTAGATGCACCTGCTGCGATTACTTTGACTGCTACGCCTACTCAAATTGTGTGTTTTGGTGGTAAAGGGTCGGTAACTTTGGCTTCTAACGGTAAAGCACCATTCACTTTTACAGGTTCAACAACTAATTTGGATGCGGGAACCTATACTTATACCGTAACCGATGCCAATGGTTGTACCGCTACTGCTACTGCAACTATCTTGGATGCACCTGCTGCGATTACTTTGACTGCTACGCCTACTCAAATTGTGTGTTTTGGTGGTAAAGGGTCGGTAACTTTGGCTTCTAACGGTAAAGCACCATTCACTTATGGTGGTGCTGCTACTACTGACTTAATTGCGGGAACTTATACTTATACCGTAACCGATGCCAATGGTTGTACCGCTACTGCTACTGCAACTATTTTAGAGGCTCCTGCTGCGATTACTTTGACTGCTACGCCTACTCAAATTGTGTGTTTTGGTGGTAAAGGGTCGGTAACTTTGGCTTCTAACGGTAAAGCGCCGTTCACTTATGGTGGAGATGCTACTACTAATTTAGCTGCTGGAACTTATACTTACACGGTAACCGATGCCAATGGTTGTACGGCTACTGCTACTGCAACGATTTTGGATGCACCTGCTGCGATTACTTTGACTGCTACGCCTACTCAAATTGTGTGTTTTGGTGGTAAAGGGTCTGTTGTTTTAACTTCTAATGGGAAAGCACCATTCACTTTTACAGGTTCAACAACTAATTTGGATGCTGGAACCTATAACTATACCGTAACCGATGCCAATGGTTGTACGGCTACTGCTACTGCAACTATTTTAGATGCACCTGCTGCGATTACTTTGACTGCTACGCCTACTCAAATTGTGTGTTTTGGTGGTAAAGGGTCGGTGACTTTGGCTTCGAATGGTAAAGCACCATTCACTTATGGTGGTGATGCGACTACTAATTTAACTGCTGGAACTTATACTTATACCGTAACCGATGCCAATGGTTGTACGGCTACTGCTACTGCAACTATCTTGGATGCGCCTGCTGCGATTACTTTGACTGCTACGCCAACTCAAATTGTGTGTTTCGGTGGTAAAGGGTCTGTTGTATTGTCTTCTAATGGTAAAGCACCATTCACTTATGGTGGTGATGCGACTACTAATTTAACTGCTGGAACCTATACCTATACCGTAACCGATGCCAATGGTTGTACCGCAACTGCTACTGCGACTATCTTGGATGCACCTGCTGCGATTACTTTGACTGCGACTCCAACTCAAATTGTGTGTTTTGGTGGTAAAGGTTCTGTTGTATTGTCTTCTAATGGTAAAGCACCGTTCACTTATGGTGGTGATGCGACTACTAATTTAACTGCTGGAACCTATACCTATACCGTAACCGATGCGAACGGTTGTACGGCTACAACTACTGCAACTATTTTAGAGGCTCCTGCTGCGATTACTTTGACTGCGACTCCAACTCAAATTGTGTGTTTTGGTGGTAAAGGATCAGTAACTTTAGCTTCTAACGGTAAAGCACCGTTCACTTTTACAGGTTCAACAACTAATTTGGATGCTGGAACCTATACCTATACCGTAACCGATGCCAATGGTTGTACAGCTACAACTACTGCAACGATTTTAGATGCGCCTGCTGCGATTACTTTGACTGCGACTCCAACTCAAATTGTGTGTTTCGGTGGTAAAGGATCGGTGACTTTGGCTTCTAACGGTAAAGCACCGTTCACTTATGGTGGTGATGCGACTACTAATTTAACTGCTGGAACCTATACCTATACCGTAACCGATGCGAACGGTTGTACGGCTACAACTACTGCAACTATTTTAGATGCACCTGCTGCGATTACTTTAACCGCTACGCCAACTCAAATTGTGTGTTTTGGTGGTAAAGGGTCTGTTGTTTTAACTTCTAATGGTAAAGCACCTTTCACTTATGGTGGTGATGCGACTACTAATTTAGCTGCTGGAACTTATACTTACACGGTAACCGATGCGAACGGTTGTACGGCTACTACGACTGCAACTATCTTGGATGCGCCTGCTGCGATTACTTTGACTGCTACGCCAACTCAAATCGTGTGTTTCGGTGGTAAAGGTTCGGTAACTTTGGCTTCTAACGGTAAAGCACCGTTCACTTTTACAGGTGCAACTACTGACTTAATTGCTGGAACTTATACTTACACGGTAACCGATGCTAACGGTTGTACGGCTACAACTACTGCTACGATTTTGGATGCGCCTGCTGCGATTACTTTGACTGCTACACCAACTCAAATTGTGTGTTTCGGTGGTAAAGGGTCGGTAACTTTGGCTTCGAATGGGAAAGCACCGTTCACTTTTACAGGTGCAACTACTGACTTAATTGCTGGAACTTATACTTATACGGTAACCGATGCTAACGGTTGTACGGCTACAACTACTGCTACGATTTTGGATGCGCCTGCTGCGATTACTTTGACTGCTACGCCAACTCAAATCGTGTGTTTCGGTGGTAAAGGTTCGGTAACTTTGGCTTCTAACGGTAAAGCACCGTTCACTTTTACAGGTGCAACTACTGACTTAATTGCTGGAACTTATACTTACACGGTAACCGATGCTAACGGTTGTACGGCTACAACTACTGCTACGATTTTGGATGCGCCTGCTGCGATTACTTTGACTGCTACACCAACTCAAATTGTGTGTTTCGGTGGTAAAGGGTCGGTAACTTTGGCTTCGAATGGGAAAGCACCGTTCACTTTTACAGGTGCAACTACTGACTTAATTGCTGGAACTTATACTTATACGGTAACCGATGCTAACGGTTGTACGGCTACAACTACTGCTACGATTTTGGATGCGCCTGCTGCGATTACTTTGACTGCTACGCCAACTCAAATCGTGTGTTTCGGTGGTAAAGGTTCGGTAACTTTGGCTTCGAATGGGAAAGCACCGTTCACTTTTACAGGTGCAACTACTGACTTAATTGCTGGAACTTATACTTATACGGTAACCGATGCTAACGGTTGTACGGCTACAACTACTGCTACGATTTTGGATGCGCCTGCTGCGATTACTTTGACTGCTACGCCAACTCAAATCGTGTGTTTCGGTGGTAAAGGGTCGGTAACTTTGGCTTCTAACGGTAAAGCACCGTTCACTTTTACAGGTGCAACTACTGACTTAATTGCTGGAACTTATACTTACACGGTAACCGATGCTAACGGTTGTACGGCTACAACTACTGCTACGATTTTGGATGCGCCTGCTGCGATTACTTTGACTGCTACACCAACTCAAATTGTGTGTTTCGGTGGTAAAGGGTCGGTAACTTTGGCTTCGAATGGGAAAGCACCGTTCACTTTTACAGGTGCAACTACTGACTTAATTGCTGGAACTTATACTTATACGGTAACCGATGCTAACGGTTGTACGGCTACAACTACTGCTACGATTTTGGATGCGCCTGCTGCGATTACTTTGACTGCTACGCCAACTCAAATCGTGTGTTTCGGTGGTAAAGGTTCGGTAACTTTGGCTTCGAATGGGAAAGCACCGTTCACTTTTACAGGTGCAACTACTGACTTAATTGCTGGAACTTATACTTATACGGTAACCGATGCTAACGGTTGTACGGCTACAACTACTGCTACGATTTTGGATGCGCCTGCTGCGATTACTTTGACTGCTACGCCAACTCAAATCGTGTGTTTCGGTGGTAAAGGTTCGGTAACTTTGGCTTCGAATGGTAAAGCACCGTTCACTTATGGTGGTGCTGCTACTTCTAATTTGGATGCTGGAACTTATACTTACACGGTAACCGATGCGAATGGTTGTACGGCTACAACTACTGCTACGATTTTGGATGCGCCTGCTGCTCCTAATGCACCAATAACAAATAACCAAACAGTATGTCAAGAATCTCCTTCTCAAATATTAACTGCTATTGCTACAGCAACTAAAGTTGGTGAAACAATCACTTGGTACACTGCCGCAACTGATGGAACAATTGTTACTAACCCTACATTAAGTACTGTTGGAACTGTTACTTATTATGCTCAAGCTTCAAATGAAAATTGTACAAGTTTGACTCGTACAGCAGTAGTGTTAACCATTAACAATTGCTCTATAGAAGTTACTAAAGATGGAAGATATGTAGATAATAATAATGATGGAATTACCAATATTGGAGATACCATTTTATATAACTTTGTTATTAAAAATACAGGAAATGTACCTTTGACAAATGTTACTCTTTTAGATAACAATGCAATCGTATCGGGCGGACCTATTACTACACTTGCAGTTGGTGCTACTGACACTAGTACATTTAGTGCTTCACATACTATTACACAAACTGATATTAACAAAGGAACAATTTACAATTTAGCTACAGTTACAGCCAAAGATCCGCAAGGAAATCCTGTAACTGATACTTCATCTGATCCAACGCCATGTACAACATGTCCTAAAGATCCTGAATGTACTAATTGTACCATTACTCCATTAATTAATGCTCAAGACGATACCATCGCTGGTGGAAATGGAACAGTTGGAAATCCTAATGCTGGTAACGTTCTAAACAATAACGGTAATGGAAACGATACCTTAAACGGTGCGCCTGTTACTATCGGTCAAGTGAATCTTACCGTAACAACTCCTGCAACTGCTATTAATGGTGGAACAGTTCCTGTAATTGACACAACAACAGGTCAAATCAGCATTCCTGCTGGAACGCCTGCTGGAAATTATACGATTGTTTACAGTATTTGTGAAAAACTAAATCCAACGAATTGTGATTTGGCAACGGTTATTGTTTCGGTAACTGCGCCTGCAATCATCGCTCAAGACGATACCATCGCTGGTGGAAACGGTACTACTGGAAACAACAATGCTGGTAACGTGTTAAACAATAACGGTAATGGAAACGATACCTTAAACGGTCAAAACGTAGCCATCAACCAAGTGAACCTTACGGTAACAACGCCTGCAACTCCAATTGGTGGTGGAACTGTTCCTGTAATAGACACAACAACAGGTCAAATCAGCATTCCTGCTGGAACGCCTGCTGGAAATTATACGATTGTTTACAACATTTGTGAAAAACTAAATGCTGGAAATTGTGATTCAGCTATTGTAACAATAACTGTTACTGCGCCTGCAATCATCGCTCAAGACGACACCATCGCTGGTGGAAATGGAACAGTTGGAAATCCTAATGCTGGTAACGTTCTAAACAATAACGGTAATGGAAACGATACGCTAAACGGTCTGCCTGTTACTATCGGTCAAGTGAATCTTACCATAACAACGCCTGCAACTGCTATTAATGGTGGATCAGTTCCTGTAATTGACACCACAACAGGTCAAATCAGTATTCCTGCTGGAACGCCTGCTGGAAATTATACGATTGTTTACAGTATTTGTGAAAAACTAAATCCAACGAATTGTGATTCGGCAACGGTTATTGTTTCGGTAACTGCTCCTGCAATTATCGCTCAAGACGATACCATCGCTGGTGGAAATGGAACAGTTGGAAATCCTAATGCTGGTAACGTTCTAAACAATAACGGTAATGGAAACGATACGCTAAACGGTCTGCCTGTTACTATCGATCAAGTGAATCTTACCATAACAACGCCTGCAACTGCTATTAATGGCGGAACGGTTCCTGTAATTGACACCACAACAGGTCAAATCAGCATTCCTGCTGGAACACCTGCTGGAAATTATACGATTGTTTACAGCATTTGTGAAAAACTAAATCCAACGAATTGTGATTCAGCAACGGTTATTGTTTCGGTAACTGCGCCTGCAATTATCGCTCAAGACGATACCATCGCTGGTGGAAACGGTACTACTGGAAACAACAATGCTGGTAACGTGTTAAACAATAACGGTAATGGAAACGATACCTTAAACGGTCAAAACGTAGCCATCAACCAAGTGAACCTTACGGTAACAACGCCTGCAACTCCAATTGGTGGTGGAACTGTTCCTGTAATAGACACAACAACAGGTCAAATCAGCATTCCTGCTGGAACGCCTGCTGGAAATTATACGATTGTTTACAACATTTGTGAAAAACTAAATGCTGGAAATTGTGATTCAGCTATTGTAACAATAACTGTTACTGCGCCTGCAATCATCGCTCAAGACGACACCATCGCTGGTGGAAATGGAACAGTTGGAAATCCTAATGCTGGTAACGTTCTAAACAATAACGGTAATGGAAACGATACGCTAAACGGTCTGCCTGTTACTATCGGTCAAGTGAATCTTACCATAACAACGCCTGCAACTGCTATTAATGGTGGATCAGTTCCTGTAATTGACACCACAACAGGTCAAATCAGTATTCCTGCTGGAACGCCTGCTGGAAATTATACGATTGTTTACAGTATTTGTGAAAAACTAAATCCAACGAATTGTGATTCGGCAACGGTTATTGTTTCGGTAACTGCTCCTGCAATTATCGCTCAAGACGATACCATCGCTGGTGGAAATGGAACAGTTGGAAATCCTAATGCTGGTAATGTTCTAAACAATAACGGTAATGGAAACGATACGCTAAACGGTCTGCCTGTTACTATCGATCAAGTGAATCTTACCATAACAACGCCTGCAACTGCTATTAATGGCGGAACGGTTCCTGTAATTGACACCACAACAGGTCAAATCAGTATTCCTGCTGGAACGCCTGCTGGAAATTATACGATTGTTTACAACATTTGTGAAAAACTAAATCCAACGAATTGTGATTCGGCAACGGTTATTGTTTCGGTAACTGCTCCTGCAATTATCGCTCAAGACGATACCATCGCTGGTGGAAACGGTGCTACTGGAAATACTAACGCTGGTAATGTTCTAAACAATAACGGTAATGGAAACGATACCCTAAACGGTGCGCCTGTTACTATCGGTCAAGTGAATCTTACCATAACAACGCCTGCAACTGCTATTAATGGCGGAACGGTTCCTGTAATTGACACCACAACAGGTCAAATCAGCATTCCTGCTGGAACGCCTGCTGGAAATTATACGATTGTTTACAGTATTTGTGAAAAACTAAATCCAACGAATTGTGATTCGGCAACGGTTATTGTTTCGGTAACTGCTCCTGCAATTATCGCTCAAGACGATACCATCGCTGGTGGAAACGGTGCTACTGGAAATACTAACGCTGGTAACGTTCTAAACAATAACGGTAATGGAAACGATACCCTAAACGGTGCGCCTGTTACTATCGGTCAAGTGAATCTTACCATAACAACGCCTGCAACTGCTATTAATGGTGGAACAGTTCCTGTAATTGACACAACAACAGGTCAAATCAGCATTCCTGCTGGAACACCTGCTGGAAATTATACGATTGTTTACAGTATTTGTGAAAAACTAAATCCAACGAATTGTGATTCGGCTATTGTAACAATAACTGTTACTGCGCCTGCAATCATTGCTCAAGACGATACCATCGTTGGTGGAAACGGTGCTGCTGGAAATCCTAATGCTGGTAACGTTCTAAACAATAACGGTAATGGAAACGATACCCTAAACGGTCTGCCTGTTACTATCGGTCAAGTGAATCTTACCATAACAACGCCTGCAACTGCTATTAATGGTGGATCAGTTCCTGTAATTGACACCACAACAGGTCAAATCAGTATTCCTGCTGGAACGCCTGCTGGAAATTATACGATTGTTTACAGTATTTGTGAAAAACTAAATCCAACGAATTGTGATTCGGCAACGGTTATTGTTTCGGTAACTGCTCCTGCAATTATCGCTCAAGACGATACCATCGCTGGTGGAAATGGAACAGTTGGAAATCCTAATGCTGGTAATGTTCTAAACAATAACGGTAATGGAAACGATACGCTAAACGGTGCGCCTGTTACTATCGATCAAGTGAATCTTACCGTAACCACTCCTGCAACTGCTATTAATGGTGGAACGGTTCCTGTAATTGACACCACAACGGGGCAAATCAGCATTCCTGCTGGAACGCCTGCTGGAAATTATACGATTGTTTACAGTATTTGTGAAAAACTAAATCCAACGAATTGTGATTCAGCTATTGTAACAATAACTGTTACTGCGCCTGCAATCATCGCTCAAGACGACACCATCGCTGGTGGAAATGGAACAGTTGGAAATCCTAATGCTGGTAACGTTCTAAACAATAACGGTAATGGAAACGATACGCTAAACGGTCTGCCTGTTACTATCGGTCAAGTGAATCTTACCGTAACAACGCCTGCAACTGCTATTAATGGTGGAACGGTTCCTGTAATTGACACCACAACAGGTCAAATCAGCATTCCTGCTGGAACACCTGCTGGAAATTATACGATTGTTTACAGTATTTGTGAAAAACTAAATCCAACGAATTGTGATTCGGCTATTGTAACAATAACTGTTACTGCGCCTGCAATCATTGCTCAAGACGATACCATCGTTGGTGGAAACGGTGCTGCTGGAAATCCTAATGCTGGTAACGTTCTAAACAATAACGGTAATGGAAACGATACCTTAAACGGTGCGCCTGTTACTATCGGTCAAGTGAATCTTACCGTAACGACTCCTGCAACTGCTATTAATGGTGGAACAATTCCTGTAATTGACACCACAACAGGTCAAATCAGCATTCCTGCTGGAACACCTGCTGGAAATTATACGATTGTTTACAGCATTTGTGAAAAACTAAATCCAACGAATTGTGATTCAGCAACGGTTATTGTTTCGGTAACTGCGCCTGCAATTATCGCTCAAGACGATACCATCGCTGGTGGAAATGGTACTACTGGAAATCCTAATGCTGGTAACGTTCTAAACAATAACGGTAATGGAAACGATACCCTAAACGGTCTGCCTGTTACTATCGATCAAGTGAATCTTACCGTAACAACGCCTGCAACTGCTATTAATGGCGGAACGGTTCCTGTAATTGACACCACAACAGGTCAAATCAGTATTCCTGCTGGAACGCCTGCTGGAAATTATACGATTGTTTACAGTATTTGTGAAAAACTAAATCCAACGAATTGTGATTCGGCAACGGTTATTGTTTCGGTAACTGCGCCTGCAATTATCGCTCAAGACGATACCATCGCTGGTGGAAATGGTACTACTGGAAATCCTAATGCTGGTAACGTTCTAAACAATAACGGTAATGGAAACGATACCCTAAACGGTCTGCCTGTTACTATCGATCAAGTGAATCTTACCGTAACAACGCCTGCAACTGCTATTAATGGCGGAACGGTTCCTGTAATTGACACCACAACAGGTCAAATCAGTATTCCTGCTGGAACGCCTGCTGGAAATTATACGATTGTTTACAGCATTTGTGAAAAACTAAATCCAACGAATTGTGATTCGGCAACGGTTATTGTTTCGGTAACTGCTCCTGCAATTATCGCTCAAGACGACACCATTGCTGGTGGAAACGGTGCTACTGGAAACAACAATGCTGGTAACGTTCTAAACAATAACGGTAATGGAAACGATACCTTAAACGGTCTGCCTGTTACTATCGGTCAAGTGAATCTTACCGTAACGACTCCTGCAACTGCTATTAATGGTGGAACAGTTCCTGTAATTGACACAACAACAGGTCAAATCAGCATTCCTGCTGGAACGCCTGCTGGAAATTATACGATTGTTTACAGCATTTGTGAAAAACTAAATGCTGGAAATTGTGATTCAGCTATTGTAACAATAACTGTTACTGTTCCTGCACCGCCACCACCTCCTACTCAAGTAATAATTGCACAAGATGATAAGTTCATTGACATAGATGGAACAAATGGAAATCCTAACATAGGAAATGTTTTAGACAATAATGGAAATGGAAACGACACACTGAACGGTGTTAATGTTACTATTGATCAAGTAAATCTTACCGTAACAATTCCAGCTACTCCTATTGGTGGTGGATCAGTTCCTGTAATAGACACAACAACGGGTCAAATCAGCGTACCAGCTGGAACGACTGCTGGAACCTACACTATCGTTTACAATATCTGTGAAAAACTAAATCCAAGTAATTGTGACCCAGCAACTGTTACCATAGAAGTAGCTTTTGTATTAGGCTGTGAAGCGATTGTTGTTCACAAAGCCTTTACCCCTAATGGAGATGATAAGAATCAAAAACTTGTAATAGACGGTGTAAGTGATAGCTTATGTTATCCATCTGGTGTTGCTGTAGAAATCTATAACCGTTGGGGAGTATTAGTATTTGAAACAAAAAAATACAACAACGAAACTAATGCTTTTGAAGGCTATTCAAGAGGAAGAACTACAGTAAGCCAATCAGACGGTTTGCCTACTGGAACTTACTTCTACATCTTGACCTACGAATCGGTTGATGGAATTGGAAATATTCAAATGAATAAAAAAGACGGGTTCATATACCTTTCAAGATAATTTTAACTCAAATCTATAACACCCGGGATTTGCCCTCCTGGGTTTAAACACAAACCAAATGAAGACAAGAATACTATTATTCGCTTTGCTGTTTACAGGTCTAGTAAGTCATGCGCAACAAGATGCACAATTTACACAATACATGTACAACACCATCAACATCAATCCTGCTTATGCGGGATCGAGAGGAGCCATGAGTATATTTGCATTGTATCGTACCCAATGGGTTGGATTAGATGGCGCACCCGTTACCAGTGCTGCATCTATGAATACACCGCTTAACGAAAGTAATTTAGGTTTGGGAGTTACTGTTATAAACGACAAAATTGGCCCTACTAACGAGACTACAATCTCTGCCGATTTGTCTTATACTGTTCCCACTTCTGAAACTTGGAAATTATCTTTTGGAATAAAAGCTACTGCTAATTTATTTGATTTGGACGCTTCAAAACTAAATCCTGTGGACAATGATCCAAGCTTGTACAATTACAGTAAATTCTCTCCAAACATAGGTACTGGTATATATTGGCATTCGGATAAAGCGTATGTGGGTTTATCTATTCCAAATTTTGTAGAAACCAATCGTTATGATGATGAACAGGTAAAAATTTTCAAAGAAAAAATAAATTATTACCTCATCGCTGGATATGTATTCGACTTAAACGAAAATCTAAAGTTCAAACCCGCACTACTAACTAAAGTAGTCGAAGGAGCACCGTTACAAATAGATGCTTCGGCCAACTTTATGATTTTTGATAAATTAATGTTAGGAGCTTCCTACAGATGGAGCGCTGCGGTAAGTGCCATGGTTGGTTTTCAAATCTCGGACGGATTGTATGTTGGTTATGGGTATGATAGAGAAACCACTAGCTTAAATAATACAAATTCAGGTTCACACGAGTTATTCTTGCGCTTCGAATTGTTTAGCAACATCAATAAAATTACAACACCAAGATTCTTCTAAACACCATTATTATGAAAAATTTTATACTATACCTATCCATAATAAGTGTTTTATCATGGAACAGTTATGCCCAAAAAAACAAAATCACTTCTGCCGATAAGAACTACAACACATACGCCTATATCGATGCTATTAAGACCTACGAAAGAGTGGCTGAAAAAGGATACAAATCAGTAGATATGTTTCAAAAGCTGGGCAACGCTTACTACTTTAACAGTGAACTAGAAAAGGCTGCCAAATGGTATGGCGAATTGTTTGCTATGGCTCCCGATCAAGAACCAGAATACTTGTACCGTTACGCCCAATCGCTAAAATCTATTGGAAAAACCGATAAGGCAAACGAAATAATGGAACAATTTCAACAGAAATCAGGCAACGACAAAAGAGGTGATTTGTTCGAAAAAAACAAAAATTATCTAGATGTAATAAAAGCCAATTCGGGAAGATTCAAAATTGAAGATGCTGGAATCAATAGCAAATATTCCGACTACGGAAGTTCTTTTTACGGTAACAAACTGGTTTTTGCTTCGGCTAGAGATACCGGAAGTTTAGCCCAAAGAAAACACAGCTGGAACGACCAGTATTTTACTAATTTGTATGTTTCTGATCTAGGAAAGGAAATGTCTCCAGGAGCAGTGAACAAATTCTCCAAGAAAGTAAAATCAAGATTTCATGAATCGACTCCTACTTTTACCAAAGACGGAAAAACCATGTACTTTACCCGCAACAACTTTTTGGATGGCAAAAAAGGAAAAGATGGCAAACGAATTACTTTAATAAAAATATACAAAGCGACTTTCGAAAACAAGGATTGGGCAAATATAACCGAATTGCCTTTTGACAGTAATTCCTATAGCACAGCCCACCCTACTCTGAGTCCTGACGAAAAAACATTGTATTTTGCCTCTGATATGCCTGGAACAATGGGACAATCGGATTTGTTTAAAGTAACAATAAATGCTGACGGAAGTTTTGGAACTCCAGAAAATTTAGGACCAGCCATTAATACCGAAGGAAAAGAAACTTTCCCGTTTTTTACAGACGAAAACGAACTTTATTTCGCATCTGACGGACATCCTGGTTTGGGAGGTTTAGATGTTTTTGTAACCCAATTGAATGCCGACGGAACTTTTGGCGAAGTTCAAAATGTAGGTGACGGAGTGAACTCTCCTAAAGATGATTTTGCTTATTTAATTGATACCAAATCTCGAAGAGGTTTTGTTACCTCCAACCGTGACGGCGGACAAGGGTATGATGATATTTACAAAACACTGGAAACCCGCAAAATCAAATGCGAACAAGAACTTTATGGAACTGTAACCGATTTGGCTACAGGACAAATTTTGCCAAACGCCAAAGTAACCCTGTTAGACAACAGTTACAATATACTAAACACCACCATTTCTGACCCAGCGGGTAATTACACTTTTGCAGTAGAATGTGGCAAAAACTATATCGTAAGAGCCGTTAAACCCGAATACACCACCAAGGAAATAAAGATTGCTATCCCGATGGTTAACAACGAAAAAACCAGACTGGATATTCCTTTAGAAAAAGAAAAATGCCAAGTAGCTATTGGTGACGATTTAGGGAAATGTTTCGGTATCAAAATGATTTATTTTGATTTAGACAAATACAATATCCGTCAAGAAGCCGCTTTGGATTTGGAAAAAATATTGGATGTCATGAATCAGAATCCAACGATGAAAATTGATGTTCGCTCGCATACCGATAGCCGACAAACACACAAATACAACGAAGTGTTGTCCGACAATAGAGCCAAATCTACCATCAACTGGTTGATTAAAAACGGTATCGACAAAAGTCGTTTAACAGGCAAAGGATATGGCGAAACCCAACTGATTAATAAATGTGCAGACGGCGTGAAATGTACCGAAGAGGAACACCAACTCAACAGACGTAGTGAATTTATCATTACAGCGCTTTAAAAACTCTAATACCATACCAAATAGCAAACCTCGGAAGTATATAACTTTCGAGGTTTTTTTATGGAAAAATTCGAAAACTAATCAACAAATAAAAAATACTTTTAAATATTTGTAAGAAAAAATGAATATATTTGAAAAAACAAAAAGCGAAACAAAACATCAGAATTTAGAACAAATTTGGTGATTTTATTCGTGTATTAAATAGTTGGCAGTAATGTCTGCAAAATCTAAAAAAATAACCTAATAGTCTCTTATAACTGACGAATTATTTTATGAAAAACTATATAACAATAGAAGGAAAAACAATATCATCAGACCTAGAAGATGACAAGGTTGGTGACAAATCAGCAATATTAGAATATTTTAGAAACGAAGAGAAAATACCTTTAAGTAAACTTGCGAAATATTACTTGAATGAAAATCTTAATTTTTTATGTGGTTCAGGAACATCAGTTGCAATTGGAGGAAAAACAATAAATAAAGATGAAAATCCTTTTGCTGATATAATTACTGAATTAAAAGCAATACAAACACCAAAAGAATATATTGGACAGCTTATAAAATTCTTTGAATCTGATATTTTACTTGAAAAGAAATTTGATAAAATAAACCAAGAACATTTATACTATTTAAATAATAAAGATGATGTTGATTCAGCAAAAATCATAAAAGAATATTTAGACAAATCATTAAAAATATTTGTAGATAAATATGTTCCTTTTCCTATTGAATATGTATCAGACAAATTAAGTATTCACGAACTCTTTATAAACAAAATTATTAGTAGAAAAGAAACCCTCAATAGACCAAGAATTTTTACTCCAAACTATGACCTTGCTTTTGAAAATGCTTGTGAAAAAATTGGTGCGAGTTATAATAATGGATTTAGAGGTGTACATATGAGAAAATTTGATCCTGATACATTTTATAATGAAACTTATATAAAACAAGATTCGGGAGAAAAAGGAAAAAGAATAGCAACTTACTTAAATATTTACAAACTTCACGGAAGTATTTCTTGGCAGTATGCTGAAAGCATAAATGATTTATATAATCTCAAAGAAATTCAAATTTCTGACACTTCCGCTAAATCAGATTTTTCTTTTGATTCATTAATGATTTATCCAATACAAGCTAAAAAATCTTACTCACTTGATTTACCTTACAGTGAATTGTTCAGAAATTTTTCAAAATGTCTAACAGAGACACAAAATACACTTGTTATAATTGGCTATTCATTTTTGGATGAACATATAAATGACATAATTAGAACAGGTCTTTATAATCCAAACTTAACAGTTATAGTTCATTCTTATGGACTAATTAACGAAACAAGTCCTTTGTTTTTACAAACATTAAAAAATCGTAGTGTGAGCGATAACAGAATAATTCTTTTTGAAGGTGCATTAGTTGGAGATTTTACAAATATTGTAAATTATTTGATTCCTTTGAACTCATTTATTCCAACTAAAGAAACAATAATAGAAACATTAAAAGAACTAACAAAATAAAAGTTATGGCATTTAAAATTGGAGCAGTTTATCGCATAACTAATAGATATTTAGAAATAATTCACGACAAAGATATTTTTTCAAAACCTATTTCGTCTGGTAATGGCTTACATATAGTTGGAATGCTTAATAGTTATGTTTCTATTCCTCTTTTTAATTCTCAAAATGCAATAGGAATAATTTTTGAACAATTAGAGCCATCAAAAGAAAGGGAGGTTTTATTTTCACCAAAATCAAATGTAATTATTTCTAAAATTCGATTAATTGGAACATTTAATCCAATCAATAATAGTTTTAAAAGAGGAATTGATTTTTTCCCAACTCTTGATGCGGATGTTTTTACAGTAGAAGAAAAACAGCTTGAATCAATTTATAATTCGACTATTAAAGCAAATTCAGCAACTTTACAGATTGGAAATGATATCTATTTTAATCAAGTAAATATTAATGCAGACCCAAATATCTTATTTGGTAAGCATTGCGCAGTTTTTGGAAATACTGGAAGTGGAAAATCTTGTACTGTGACTTCAATATTACAAGGGGTCTATTTAGAAAAAAACAGACTCTTAAATACAAACAATAAACATTTAAAAACGATTATTATTGATTCAAATGAAGAATATTCAGGGATTTTTAATGATGAAAATGGTCAACCATCTTGGGTTGTTTTAAAAGATTATTCAGATTTAGAATTATCTCACAAAGATTTAAGTTTTTATGAATTAACTCAACTTCTCAAAGAAGATTCACCAAATGTCATTCCATATTTAAAATCGGCGGTTAAAATATTAAAAGGTGTAGAAAACGTAGATGAAAAAATTTATTATGAATTTTCACAACTACAAATCGAAATTGAAAATGCTGTTCCCTTAATTGATAATAGAGGAAGAATGGTTCCTGATACTTTTACAATAGGCTTTTTAAAACACATAATTATGCGTATTAAACATTTTTCATCAGATGAAAGATTTAATGCAGTATTTAATAAAGCTGGTAACTCAATTGAAGATTTTTTAAATTCTGAAACTGAAACTGTATTAATTTTATCTTTACGAGTAGCAAATGACATTTTAGCGCTACTTGTTTATATGATTAGTAAAAGTATTTTTAACTATAAATCAAATGCATTAAATAGAGAAAAAGATAATATTTTATTTGTTCTTGAAGAAGCTCACAGATATATTTCCACAAGTTCTACTGACCAAATAAATAATTATTATATTGACAAGTTAGCACGAGAAGGACGCAAATTTGGGGTAAATTTAATGGTTTCTACCCAAAGACCTTCTGAAGTTTCAAACACAGTTATTTCTCAATGTAATTCTCTGATAGTTCACAAAATAACTAATAATAAAGATTTAGAATTTATCAGAAATACAATAGAATATGATGATAAAAGTCAAATTGACCTATTAACTAGTTTGAAACAGCAACAAGCATTAGTTTTAGGCGAAGCATTTGCTTTTTCTTCATTAATAAGAATTGCCGATGCAAATCCACTTCCTCATAGTGAAACGCCAAAAATATTTACAAACGATTAAAAAAAAACTACTGCCTAATAGCCAATCCTATCTACATCATCATAAAGTTATTCACAACTTTTAAGAGGGTTATATGTTGGTTATTTTTCGAGTATAAAATGCCGTTCCAAACTAATCCCTTTTTCTAAACATTTTCGAATTCAATAGAATCATCATTTTTAATTCGTATTTTCGTTCAGCTAAAACTTATTATTTTAATTGAAATGAAACACCTCATTGCTTATAGCTACATCCTTTTATTGACAGTTGGTTTCAAAGGATTTGCTCAACAAACTACAACAACAGCAGTTGCAAAAGTAACATTGACAGCCCAAGAAAAAACACTAACCTCGCAATGGCAAGGTAAGAAAGTGGCCTTTTTGGGAGATTCCATGACTGACAAACGCCGTGTTGGAACTACCTATGTATATTGGGAATATCTAAATGAGTTATTAGGAATTGAATCTTTTGTGTACGGCATCAGCGGAAATCAATGGACGGATATTTACAAACAATCGTTAAAATTACAAACAGAAAAAGGAACCAACTTCGATGCTATACTTATATTTGCAGGTACAAATGATTATATGCATAATACTCCGTTGGGTGAGTTTTTTACTGAAACGACAAAACAAACCAACTTTAATGGTAAAGAAGTAACCCGCAAATACCGTACACCAATCCTTAATGACTCCACCTTTTGCGGAAGAATTAATAAGGCAATGTCTTATTTAAAGAATAATTTTCCACAACAACAAATCATCATCATGACTCCTATTCACAGAGGTTATGCAAAATTTAACGAAAAAAATGTGCAGCCAGATGAAAATTACAGCAACGCGCAAGGATTGTATCTCGATGCTTATGTGGATGCTTTAAAACAAGCAGCTTCGTATTGGGCAGTTCCTGTGATTGACCTTTATGCAACAAGTGGTTTGTATCCAATGGCAGAATCACATTTGCAATACTTTCACAAAAAAGATACCGATAGACTGCATCCAAATGCGCTTGGAGATTACCGTTTAGCCAAAACGATCCAATACCAATTACTTGCATTACCTTCTGGTTTTGTTACCGAATAAAAAAGATTTTTTGGAATAATTAAAGTGGTTTCTTCGGTTCTGCGAAGTCTTCTTGAAAAAGTTCCAAATATCTGGAATGAACAGCAATCTACTAGTTTAAAGAATGTTTTTTATTAAAAGCGAAAGACAATAACAACCGATTTGTTATGACAAAACCCAATCCATTTGCCTATTTTATTCTAATAATTTTGGTAATTATACTTGGTATATTATCTCGAAAAATAAGTGGTATTCCAAGCTTTATCGGAGATGTACTTTATGCCGTTATGGTTTATTTTGGAATGCGATTTTTGTTTATCAACAAAAGTCATAGAAAGTCAATGGCTCTTGCTTTAATTTTTTGTTTCAGTATCGAATTCCTACAACTTTACAGAGCCGAATGGATCATAAACATCCGAAGAACCTCTTTGGGACATTATGTTTTAGGCGAAGGATTTCTTTGGAGTGATTTGGTTTGTTATGTGATTGGAATTGGGATGGCGTTTTTGATGGATTATAAATGGATTAAAAACAGAATAATTTTGCCATAGTTTGTGTTTTGTTAGTTTCAAACAAAACACAAACTATGGCAAAATAAAATTCTTATTTTCTTTCTAATTCTAATTTCAAAATGGGTTGATAAACAAAAGGAATTTCTTCAATTTCTACATCACTTTTGTCTAATCCGAATGCTCTAGTATCCGAAAGCGAACAGTTTTTAAGCATATAATAAGAGTTCAACAACAAACTATCTTTTATCGTAAACTCATTTTCTACCGAAAGAAATTTTTCTAAAATAATGAATTTAAAATCAGGTTCTGTATTGTACTTGGTAGAGCCATCTGGTCGAATATGCAAATTCAATTCTTTGTTTTTTACCAAATCCTGAACAATTTTTTTGAAATACAACTCTACTTTTGGCTGAATTCGGAAACCAATATTCAATACAATTTTGATTACTTTATCGTCTAATAATTCGATTACTTCATAATTTAAGGTAAAGGGTTCATTGGTTCTATTAATATGAAAAAACCAGTAAACATCTGCTCTTTTTGGTTTTTTGGAGAAAATAGATTTCAGAATTTTTTCTTCTATTTCATAATTCCTGTCGGCTTTTGACAAATAGATGAGATGAGTTGCATATTTAGGAATGTTATCATCCTGACTCAATTCTGACAATTGTTGGGTGTGTTCTGTTAAATTAGTAAACTTCAAAAACCTATTATTTATTTTTCTGGCAAAAAACCAAGCATACATCGTCAGGAAAATAAAAAGCTCAAAGAACAAAAACATCCAACGTTCTTTTATTTTGACAATATTGGCAATAAAAAAAGCAATTTCGATAACAACAAAAATACTGATTATTAAGGTTATCAAAATTCGGTTCATTTTTCGAATGTAAATCAGATAATAATTCAAAAGAACCGTTGTCATCAACATCGCAATAGTTATCGAAAATCCGTAAGCCGCTTCCATGTTAGAGGAATTTTCGAAATACAAAATCATCAAAATACAGCCTATCCAAAGAATCGTATTTACTGATGGAATATAAATTTGTCCTTTCAAATTAGTTGGATTCCGCATCGTAACTCTTGGCCAGAAATTAAGTGACATCGCTTCGTTTATCAAAGTATAAGAGCCACTTATCAAAGCTTGAGAAGCAATAATTGCTGCTAAAGTGGCAATAATTACACCCGAAAGTAAAAACCATTGTGGCATAATGGTATAAAAAGGATTTCTGCCTTCGAGAAATGTATTTCCTTGGGTCATCAGCCAGGAAGCCTGCCCTAAATAGTTCACCACCAAAGCAACTTTAACAAAAATCCAGGTAATTCTAATATTGTTTTTTCCGCAATGTCCTAAATCAGAATACAATGCCTCTGCTCCTGTAGTACACAAAAATACAGCTCCCAACAACCAAAAACCTTGTGGATATTCGACCAATAATTCATAAGCATAAACTGGATTCAAAGCTTTCAAAATAGCAGGATGTTCTAATATTTGGACAAATCCTAATATGAAAAGCATCGAAAACCAAACCACCATCGCGGGTCCAAAAAAGAAACCTACTTTTTGTGTTCCAAATCGTTGAAAAAAGAACAATGCCGATAAAATGGCAATCACAATGGGCAGTATTGGAATTTCAGGAAAGACAGCCGCCAAACCTTCTACAGCAGAAGCTACAGAAATGGGCGGTGTAATTATTCCGTCGGCTAAAAGCGTCGTGGCTCCAAGAATAGTTGGGATTACTAATTTTCCTTTTCCAAACCGTTTTACCAATGCATAAAGCGAAAAAACACCGCCTTCACCGTGATTGTCTGCCGAAAGTGTCAACAAAATATATTTGAAGGTGGTTTGAAAAGTAAGCGTCCAGAAAATACAGGAAATCCCTCCATAGACTAACAATTCCGATATTTGTCTTTCGCCAATAATGGCTTTCATCACATACAATGGACTCGTTCCGATGTCGCCGTATATAATTCCCAAGGCAACTAAAAGCGATGCCGCACTAACTTTTTGAAGGGTTGATTTATTCATAATTTAGATATTTATTTTTTTTTGCCACAGATTTCACAGATTCACACAGATTTTTATGAGTTGTGATAAAAAAATCTGTGAAAATCTTTTTAATCTGTGCTAATTTTATTGTTTGGGTACTACTATTGATGGACTGTTATATTTTTGTTTTGAGCATAGAAATCCTCTTTGCAATGATTTTGTACATTACAATTGAAATTAATTTTTAAAAAATTGGTTGATTTTTAACCAGTATTAAAGCGATAACCCACACCCGATTCTGTGATTATAAATTTTGGTCGGTTAGGATCTTCTTCAATTTTTTTTCGAAGTTGTGCTACGAAAACCCGCAAATATTGTGTTTGATCGGAATAGCTATTGCCCCAAACTTCTTTTAATAAATAATAATGCGTCAAGACTCTGCCTTCATTTTTTACTAAAATGGAAAGCAAGTTGTATTCTGTAGCAGTAAGTTTTAAAATTTCGTCTTTCAATTTGACGATTCTAGAATTAAAATCTATCGAAACTGATCCAAATTGAACTATGGGTTCATTATCCTTTTGAACTAAATTTCGTAAAGCAGTTCGGATTCTAGCCAACAGTTCTTGGGTTCGAAAGGGTTTAGTCAAATAATCATTAGCACCATTGTCAAGCGCTTTCACGATTTCTTCTTCAGCATTTTTTACCGTTAAAATGATAATTGGATTTTGAAACCATTCTCTCAATCGCTTTAAAACGACTTGTCCATCTTCGTCAGGCAAACCCAAATCCAAAATAATCAAATCAGGTTGATGATTGGCTGCTGCTAATACTCCATCTTTAGCATTGACCGCAAAAAAAGTTTTATAACCGTTGGAATCCAAAGTGATTTCGAGCAGTTTTCTAATTTGAACCTCGTCGTCAATGACTAATATTTCAGCTTGATTATTCATTTGAGATTTCTTTTGTATTCATAACTAATGCGGGGAAAGCGATAACAAAAACAGAACCACCTTCTTCCCTATTTTCTAATGTTATATGACCATTTTGAGCTTCTACAAATCCTTTTACAATTGATAACCCCAGTCCAGTTCCTCCTGTTTTAGCATTATGCAATCTGTAAAATTTATCAAATACTTTCTCGATTTCTTCTTCTGGGAAACCAATTCCATCATCGGCAATGGTTATCACACAAGGCATTAATTTATCGGGATTGTACTCGAAATCTACATCAGGATTGTATTCGACTTTTACTTCAATTTTTGCTCCTTTTGGTGTGTATTGCGAAGCATTGAATATTAAATTATAGATAATTTGCTCTGTCAAACCATAATCTAGTTTAAAAAGAGGCAAAGTATCTTCTATGTCAACTGTAACTTTATGAAATTGCAAATCTTCTTTCAAATGATCCAATACATTGTAGATTAATTCTTTTAAATCGCACCAATCCATTTTAGGCTGTATCACTCCCGATTCTAATCTGGACATATTCAGCAAATTCTCCACCTGATGGTTCAATCGCAGAGAAGCTTTCTCTATTTCTAAATATAATTTCTCTTTATTCTCATCAGATATGACAACAGTTTTACTCTGAATCGTATCAATTGCACCCATAATCGCAGAAATGGGTGTTCTCAATTCGTGTGATAATGAATCCAGCAAAGCATTATACAATTTCATCGTATTAACCCGGACTTCTTTTATCTGCAATCGCTTTTCGGCTTTTCTAATTTTATGGGTCAAAACTCCGTTAACAAGCGTAATCATAAAGAACAAAAACAATAACAAAGAATCATCTGCACTATTGATATGAAAAGTATAATAAGGTTCTATGAAAAAGAAATTCAGAATTAATGCACTAAAAACAGCACTCAATAATACAGGAATAATATCCAAAGACATTGCCAATAAAGAAACGACAACCAATAGAATATATCCAACTATTTTATGATCTAAAAAATCTCTAGCGAGCAAGCACAATGAAGCCACAATACCTACTGATAGCAAACAGATTAAGTATTGATTTTTTAGTTTTATAGGACTCAAAATAGTTTTCACGATTATTACTGATTAACAATACAAAGTTAAATGATATGATGTAAGTATTTTATAATATAACCTCTGATAACATAAAGATTTTATAAAGATATTTTGATGCTTCGATTTCTATTTTAAATGATTATTTTTACAGCCTTAAATCTGAATTCTTAAATAAAAAATCAGGATGTCTGCAGCAAAAAAAGATTATAAAAGAATTACCACCAAGTCATTAATCGAAATGAAAGCCGACGGAGAACAAATCTCTATGCTTACGGCTTATGATTTTACTATGGCAAAAATTGTGGATGCCTCTGGTGTTGACGTAATATTAGTAGGCGATTCTGCTTCGAATGTCATGGCGGGTCACGAAACGACTTTGCCTATTACTTTAGACCAAATGATTTACCACGCATCGAGTGTGGTTCGTGCTATTACGAGAGCTTTGGTTGTGGTAGATTTGCCTTTTGGAAGTTACCAATCCGATCCAAAAGAAGCCTTGCGTTCTTCTATCCGAATTATGAAAGAAAGCGGTGGACACGCCGTAAAACTGGAAGGTGGAAGCGAAATAAAAGATTCTATCAAGAAAATATTAAACGCCGGAATTCCTGTTATGGGACATTTAGGATTGACTCCACAATCTATTTATAAATTTGGAACCTACACCGTTCGTGCCAAAGAAGAACAAGAGGCCGAAAAATTAATGAAAGACGCTAAACTGCTAGAAAAACTAGGTTGTTTTGCCATAGTTGTCGAAAAAGTTCCAGCTGAATTAGCCCGAAAAGTGGCCGAAAGTGTTTCTATTCCTATTATCGGGATTGGTGCTGGTGGTGGCGTTGACGGACAAGTTTTGGTCATTCACGATATGTTGGGTATGAACAATGAATTTAGTCCACGATTCTTGCGTCGTTACATGAATTTATACGAAGGAATGACCACAGCCATTGGTCAATATGTTGCCGATGTGAAGTCTAGCGATTTCCCAAACGAAAAAGAGCAATATTAAAAAGATACGAGGTTAAAAGTACGAAATACGAAGTTTGACATTTTAAGGCTGAAGATTCATAAACAATTTACATGACAATTACACTCAATACAACCATTGTTATTCCGTGTTATAACGAAGAAAAAGGAATTTCGAATAGCGAATATTCTAACTTTCTTAAACATAATCCTGAAGCCTTTATTTGTTTTGTAAATGATGGTTCAAAAGACAACACCTTGGCAGTTTTAAATGTTTTAAAAGAAAAACATCCCACACAAATTCATATCCTCTCACTCGAAAAAAATTCAGGTAAAGCCGAAGCCGTTAGAGCAGGAATTAATTATTGCAACCATAAATACCAACACCAATTCATTGGGTATCTCGATGCCGATTTAGCCACAACGCTCGAAGAATTTATTGATCTTCGAAATTATCTTCAAGACGAAATAGTATTTAGTTTTGGTTCTCGAATCAGGAAAATTGGTTCGACCATCGAAAGAGAAAACAGCCGATTTTTTATAGGAAGAATTGTAGCCACTTTTATTTCGAACATTTTAGATATCAAGGTGTATGACACCCAATGCGGCAGCAAACTTTTTACCAAAGAAATCTCCGAAAAACTCTTTGAAAAAGAATTTATCTCCAGATGGTTGTTTGATGTGGAAATTTTCTACCGAATGATTCACCTTTTTGGAAAGGAAAAAGCCATTCAAAAAATGCTAGAAATTCCTTTGAAATTATGGGTCGAAAAAGGAGATTCTAAAGTGAAATTAACTTATGGTTTCAAACTCTGGTTCGATTTGTATGAAATCAGCAGAAAATATAAAAAAATAGGCAAAAACACCTCTAACCCAAACCACAAATAAATGATTTCAGAAAAGCTCAAAAACAATGCCTACGTCTTCTATATAGCCGTAATTGTTCTCGTAATTTTTAGATTATTATTGACCATCACTATTCCGTTATTGGACAAAACCGAAGCAAGATATGCCGAAATTGCCCGTATCATGTGGGAAACCAATCAATGGATTGTTCCCGAAATAGATTATGGCGTACCCTTTTGGGCCAAACCACCTTTATCCACTTGGGGTTCTGCAGCGAGTTATCTTATTTTTGGTGTGAATGAATTTGCCGCCCGATTTCCGTCTTTCTTGTTGAGTATTATTTTAATAATCATCACTGGAAAAATGGTGCAAAAAGAAGGAAAATCGTTCTATCTACCGGGATTTATTTTGTTAACAATGCCTGAATTCCTCATTCATACAGGCGTAGTTTCTACCGATACTACTTTAGAATTTTGTATTGTTATGATGATGATTTCTTTTTGGAAAACCATTCAATCTGACACTAAAACTTATTGGAATTATATCTTTTTTGTCTTTTTTGGATTCGGATTATTAGCCAAAGGACCACTGATAATGGTCTTGACTTTCCCTCCTCTTTTCTTGTGGTGTTGCTTGGATTTCAATAGATTTAAACAACTATTTTCTAAATTTTCAATTGTAATCGGTCTATTGATAACTGCCATTATTGCCGTTCCGTGGTATTATTTTGCAGAACAACAATCGCCTGGCTTTTTGGATTATTTTATAGTTGGAGAACATTACAAACGCTTTGTTGAACCAGGCTGGAAAGGCGATTTATATGGTAGCGGCCATTCCCAACCCAAAGGAATGATTTGGGTTTTGTTGATTGCCTTTGCTTTTCCGTGGATACAAATTGTGGCGTATAAATTATGGAAAAACAGAGCGACTATTTTCAAAAATGAATGGGCTTCGTTCTTGATTTTATGGGCTTTTTGGACTCCCGTATTTTTCACAATTTCTAGTAATATTTTACACACTTACCTGCTTCCAACTGCTATTCCAATTATGTTTTTAATCGTGTTTTGGTGGGAAGATTTGACCCGAAAAAAAGCAATTATTCGCACGGCATTATTATTCCCAACGGTGGTATTTATCGCTTATTTTGGATTCGTTGCAACTGGACAATTAGATCATAAAATGAATTCTGACAAATATATTTTGGCTAAATTGAATGCTAAAAATGAAAACACAGCAATTCCTATTTATTATTGGAAAGACAAGAACTATTCTGGACAATTTTACACCAATGGAAAAGCACAATCAATTAAAAATGAGGGACAATTGGATTCGGTTTTACGCTTAAAAAAGCCATTCTTTTTAGCTTTTCCAACGAAGAAAAAACAAGAAATTCCACAAAAATATTTAGACCAAATGACCTTGGCTGAAAGCAACTATAAAACTTCATTTTTTAAGACAAAATAAAGAAAGCCATTAAATAATGAAAATACTATCCGATAAAAACAACCTCCAAATCCTGTACGAGGACAACCATCTGATTGTAGTCAACAAGCGTGTGGGCGATATTGTACAAGGTGACAAAACGGGCGACAAACCTTTATCGGAAGTGGTCAAAGAATACATCAAAAACAAATACAACAAACCTGGAGAAGTTTTTCTTGGCGTGGTGCATCGATTGGATCGTCCAACCACAGGAATTGTCGTTTTTGCCAGAACTAGCAAGGCTTTGACTCGAATGAACGAATTGTTTAGCAATCGAGAAACGCAAAAAACCTATTGGGCTGTAGTCAAAAACAAACCACAACATCCCGAAGATAAACTCGTTCATTATCTGAAAAGAAACGAAAAAAATAATACTTCAAAGGCGCATTCGAGGGAAGTTCCAGATAGCAAATTAGCCAGTTTAGACTATAAAATCATTAAAGAACTAAACAATTATTTTGCTTTAGAAATCAATCTTCATACGGGAAGACACCATCAAATCAGGGCGCAACTTTCAGCCATTGGTTCGCCTATAAAAGGAGATTTGAAATATGGTTTTGACCGCAGCAATCCCGATGGTGGTATTCATTTGCATGCTCGAAAATTGACTTTTGTTCATCCTGTTTCCAAAGAAAACATAAGTATTGAAGCTCCTGTTCCTCATGATTCAATTTGGAATGCTATTTAACTGAAAAAATGTATCTTTAAAAAATAAAAACATCAAAAAAATGAATGCAACAAAAGAGCGAATAGAAAGAATTAAAACCAATGGATACGAACTAGATTTTGGATCTGTTTTCGAACAAGCATTCGAAAATTATAAAAAAATAGTGGTCTATGCTGGTTTAATGTTTCTGGTGTTTTCTATACTGCTAGGTATTATGATGATGACTGGACTTATTTCTTATATTGGTGCAGAAAACCTAGAACAATTTAGCAAGGAACTCAAACAACTTTCTTCACAAAAAGTCATGCCTTTGGATGTAGCCATACCTTTTAACTTGATATTGATATTAATCTCTGGTTTTATAAATCCATTTATGGCTGGTTTCTACAAAATGGCTAATTGTGGCGAAAAAGGAGAAGAATTTCATGTATCGAATATGTTTGCTTTTTACAAATTACCTTATTTCACCTCTATTTTTATGGAAACTTTGATAGTTTCTTTTTTCAGTGTGGGAATTTCACTTCTTTTTCAATATTTAGGAATGAACCTCGTGGGTGCGCTACTTTCTTTGACTATTTCATTTTTTGCAGCACTGACAGTTCCATTTATTGTTTTCGATAAATTTAATGCTATCGAAGCTATAAAATCCAGCATCATCATCGTTTCTAAACAACCTTTAGTGCTTTTGGGATTAATCATTGTTGCCGCAATAGCTGCTGTGCTTGGATTTTTTGCATTGTGCATCGGAATATTTTTCACTTGGCCTTTTGTCTATTCGATGATTTACACTATTTACAAAACCGTAATTGGACTGGATGATACTAGTGAAATAACACAAATTGGAATAGAACAAAATTAATTTACAGCCGTTATTTTAACTAAAAACTCATACTTATGAAATGGATTGGAAGAAGACAAAGTGATAATGTGGACGACCGTAGAGGAATGTCGGGCGGTGGAAAAACGATTGTTGGCGGCGGAATTATAGGAATTGTAATTCTGTTATTAAATGCTTTTGGTGGCGAAAATGGTCAAATGATTGGTAACATTTTGCAACAAACTCAAGGGCAACAAACCGCACAAACCGAATCCAGAGCCTTGACTCCCGAAGAAGAAAAAGAAGGCGAATTTGTAAAAACCCTTTTGGCTGATAACGAAGATGTTTGGGCAAAGATATTCGCAGAAAACAACCTCGAATTTGAAGCTCCGAGATTACAACTATTTAGTGGGCAAACACAAACAGAATGTGGTGGTGCGAGTTCCGCATCAGGTCCTTTTTATTGTCCAGCTGACAAAACCATTTATATGGATATGAGTTTCTTTGAAGAATTACGAACTAAATTTGGAGCAGAAGGTGGCGATTTTGCTATAGCTTATGTTTTGGCTCACGAATTTGGACATCACATTCAAACCATACTAGGAACTTCAGCCAAAATGCGCCAAGATCAAGAAGGAAAAAGCGAAGCCGAAGCCAATAAATTGTCCGTAGCCCTAGAATTGCAAGCTGATTTTTATGCCGGACTTTGGACACATTACAATGAAAAACAACATGCCATGCTTGAACCTGGCGATATTGAAGAAGCTTTGAGCGCAGCTAATGCCGTTGGTGACGATGCCATTCAGAAAAAAATGCAAGGACAAGTGGTTCCTGATTCTTTTACTCACGGTACATCCGAACAAAGAATGTATTGGTTTAACCGTGGTTTTGAATCTGGAAATATCAAAATGGGAAATACTTTTGCCGAAATAAATTAGGAACAAAAAGAATTAAATGTATTGGTTATAAAACTTACTAAAGTCAACATATTCTATACAAAATCAGTTACATTTACTTGAATTATACAAGATTCTAATTTAAAAAATATAAAAATGGCAAAAAGTCAAGACGCAAAAAAAACCGTAAAAAAAGAACCTCTTAAAACCGCCAAGGAAAAAAAAGAGGAGAAAAGAGAAAAGAAAAATAGTCCAAAGAGAGACTAAAAAAAAGTGTTCAATCATAAAATTGAACACTTTTTTTTCATTCTAACCCTAAAAGCTTTTAGCAAAACTCAATAAAATAGTTTGTTTATAATACGGTTTCAATGGGCTTTGTAGTAAATCGCCTTTTAAAACAGCGCGATGGTTAAGGTAAATATTTTTAAACAATTTTATTTTAGTAATAAACATACCATCCATTAAAACTGTTGTGTCGGTTTCTGAAAAATAATCCGAAGAAAATCCCAATCGATATTGCATTTCGAGCCATTTCTTGTACTTCCTGTCGTACCATATATTAAGTTCTGCTCCTAATTGCTCATAATTAAAAAGATCATAATCACCGTTACTGTCAAACTCTTGGGTGTAAAATCCTGTATTGGCAATTTGCTGACTGGTCAAACCATACAACCGAACCGAATAGGGAGAAAGTGACAATCTAAAATAATCGTTGGGTTGATATTTTATTCCCGGCGAAAGCACCACTTGGTAGGGACTCAAAAAACCTTGAATTTTTCCGTTATTATTATAATCTTTAAAGTAGTCGCCATCATAAATGGTAAAAACAGAAGTACTATTTTTTACGATTAAATTAGCATTCCATTTACTGTTTTTACTCAAGGTAAATGAAAAATCATGTAACGTAGTAAAATCATCAGAAACTCTCTGAATGCGATCACTTCCTGAAATACCCGATTTTTGGATGGCAAAAACCCAGTGAAGTTCATTGGTCATTGCAAAGCGACTGCCTTCTTTGTAATAATCCAATCCAAAATCCAAGGTGGTGGTTGCCGAAAAACTTTTTTTATCAGGACCAGAAGGAGCATTGAATTCTAAAATATTACTCAAATTCAAGCCTACAGCAATTGCATATTGATACGATTTTATGGGTTCTTCTGAATAAACAGCCACTTCTTTGTCAGTGAAAACAGAATTCTCAATTAAGTTTTTATCGTATTTATTGAATTCAATATTCTCTACGTTAGATTTTAAAATGTTGGATTTTTTTACTTTATTTTTTGCATTCAAATACGCATAAGTATAAATGGTAGGTGTTTCGGTTAGAATTTTACAACGGATGCTAGTCGTATCTTTTTTTTGGATTAAATCTTTTTGGGCAAATAAAGAATTAACTCCAATTAGAATAAATAAAAGAACATAATAAACTGACCTAAACATTATTTTAGTAGTAGTAGTAGTAGTAGTAGTAGTAGTAGTAGTAGTAGTAGTTATTTTCATATTGAAAGGATTTTAATAAAATCATAAATTCTGTTTTTTGTAGAAAAACAGGAGATAAAATCTCCTGTTTATTTAAAATTTTATTTTTTATTGCCTTTATTGCCTGGTAATCCTTTTTCGTTGATAGCCATTGCTGTACAAACTCCATCTTGAATCTCTAATAAAAAATCTACTGAACAACGACTTGAATTGGATGTTCCCCAGCTCCAAGATACCGTTACATTACAGGATCCGTTTGGACAATCAGCTGTTGAAATTACACATTCGCCATCTATAACAGACAACTTGGATGTTTTACCTGCACATCTTTTAGTAAAACTAATGTCTTGCACATTAACTTTACTGAAACTCATGTCTTGCATGCTCACCTTTCCTGAACCTCCACCAGAACCTGGTTTCATCGACTCTACTTGACCTGAAACTGATTCTGCTAACTTTGGTGAACTTTTGTCCAATTCTTTTGTAATTGTCATTGGTTTGTGTTGTCTTTTTCCAGTTGGCAATCCACTGGCAGCATCTCTAGGACTCACTACTTCACTAACTGAATTATCGGAAGCACTCACACTAAATCCAGAACTTGCTTTATAATAATCATAACCTTTTTTGCTTAAAATAGCGGCATCTTCGTTGTCAAACAATACCGTACATCCTGATTCTGTGGTAACAATTCTACATTTTACACTTTTTTTCAAATCATAACCTGTGGTTTTAGCTACTGCAGTTTGAGCAAATAATGGACTTGTAATACTAGCAACAGCTATAAAAGCAATGGTTGCAAAAATTAAATTTTTCATAATTTCTAAAGTTTAAATTAATAGTTTTTTGGTGTTATAGTAATAGATACATTAGGTTGAAAATTTGTTACCCCTTAATTCGGTTTTTTTTTAATTTATACTGTTCACACTACAAAAAAACCAATAGTATAACAAAAAAATAATTACATAAAATATTAAATTTTACATAAAATTACATTTTTATTGTTAAAAAATAAAATATATAACCAATAAATAGTTAAATAAATAAAAAACTTAAAAAAAACATAACAGAAACTTATTAAAAAAAAAAAATCCTTTCAAAGAAATTTCTCTGAAAGGATTTAAAAATAAAAAGTTATTATTTTACTCTGCTATAATTTTAAAGTTGCTATTCAATTTATCTCCAGAAACATTCAAAATATAAATTCCTTTGATGTTTTTGCCAGCAATATTAACGCTGAATAAACCATTGCTATCAGAAATTACTTTTTCTGAAAGAATAATTTTTCCAGTCATATCACTTAAAGTTACTGTTGCTTCGGTTTGATTGTAGTTAGGAACAGTGATAAAAATTTGATCTTTTACTGGATTAGGATAAACGATTCCTCCTAGTTTGTTTTGACTAAATTTTTCATTACTCAACACATCTTGATTATACAAAGCAGTCACTTGAGCAGCTGTTAGTGCATAATTAAACATTTTTAGATCATCAAACGAACCTTTGTATGGTGCTGGAGTATTTGTAGCCGCTTTGAACTCTAACTCACCAATATTCCCAATCACAAAATCACTTGCTTCACCAATACCTGTTACTGCGGTTTCGTCCAGTTCTGCAGAAAAAACACCATCAGTATAAATTCTAATTTTGCGAGCAACCATATCTCTCATTATAATTACATTTACCCAATTTCCTGTAAAAAATTTAGCTGCCGAAGTGGTAACCTCTCGTTTTGTTACATCATCATCTATTGCAAAACGCAATAAACCACCTTTTACTTCCACGTCAAAACGTTTACCTGTAGCACCAGTTGTTGCATTTTTTGTGATTGATCCTTTACATAAAACATAAAGACTTGTTGCAGTATTAGTTGGCAATAAACTTGGAGCTGCTTTCATCCAATAAGAAACTGTAAACGAATTTCTATCAAATAGAATATGATCTTGATTTGGAATACTTGCCAAATACATCGCACTCGAAGATGTTGTTAAATCCAAGGCATTGTTGTGCTTTCCTGCCACTCTAACATTAGCATTATCATAGGCAACATCTAGCAATCCATCATTAGCATAAGTTGTTAAATCTGCAATTTTTTCTCCTTCTAGAGGAGCTTCTTTAAACGGCCAATGACCTACTAAACTTGGTGTTAGTGCACTAAAACTCCACACATCACCTGTTGCAGTTCCTTTTACATTAGTTGCATCAACTCTCCAATAATAAGTAGTTGCAGGACTTAAACCTGTAGCTAAATAGGACGGAGCTGCTGCATAAGCAACATCGCCTAGTTTTGTCAAATTAGAAGGATCTGTACCTAAATATACAGAATAAGTAGTTGTATTAGAACTTCCTGTCCATTTCAAAGTGGTATTACCGCCAACTAATTCTACTGTATTTGAAGCATTAGCAGGAGTTGGTGTGGCTGTTTTTGCAGGTGCCGACGGAATTGGTGGAGTAGTTATAGAAGTTCCTGCATAAACCGATGCTTCTGTTGTATTGATTGCTTTAACTTGATAATAATACATTGTATTTGGCGTCAAGTTAGTGTCGTTATAAGTTGTAACATCTGCGCCTAATGTAGCTACTACTGTATAATTCGTTCCGTTTGTAGAACGTTCAACAACATAATTGGTTTCGTTAGTAGCACCATCAGTCCAATTCAGTGTCAAAGAACTGGATGGTGGAACTTCTGTAGAGGCCACGTTTGTAAAATTCAAATTTGACGGTGGAATAATAAAATCAGGTGGTATGGTATTGGTCAATCCGTTAATATACACTTCAATATTCAAATAAGGAGCTTGAGTGGCACTTACATTCAAACCATCAAAAACATTTTTATTCAATCCATTAGCATCTTCCCAAGCATCTGGCATACCATCATTATCTGTATCCAAAGGAGCTGGTGCACCATAAACATGACCCGCACCACCATTTGTAAATCCAAACTGATCTCTCAAATTCGTTTGCACATACACATAAGTCCCAGCTGTTCCTTTAGAGCTCAAGTCAGAAATCATTAGATTTTCTACCTGATCACGTCTTGGATATGAAGCTCCTGCACTTTCTACAATTTTATTGTAAGCATCTACAGCTGATAACGTAGTATTCTTCATTGGATAATCATACGGAGTTGACAAAATATTTGTCGCATCTGTTCCTACTGGAAAACCCGTTAAATCTTGTGGAACCAAATTACCATCTAAAATACCATTTCTATTATTATCAAAATAATTGCCTGGACCGTACAAATAGAAGTTCTCATTTCCTCTGTTGAAAGGGGTGCTTACAGAAGTTCCTGTATTTGGTCCTCCAATAAAGTAATTATTAATAATATTCACATCCGATCTTCCTGCCGAGTCTCCTCCCATGATGTAGGCTTCTCCAGATTCAGAATGTCCGTACGTATTTCCATAATTACCCCAGTTATACACTACGTTGTTTACAAACTCGTTAATTCCTTTTATCTTATTATTTCGGGTTTTGTTACAGATATACAAATTCCCTATCAAGCTGACTTTACCTCCATCTGGTGGCTGAATTAAACCTCCAGCAGAGTGATTATGACGGTGTAAAGCTTGACCAATAATGGAATTTTGAATAGTGATATTATCTGGACTTGTACCTTTGTTATCCCAGTTGATAGAAAAAACTTCGTCTGTTCCCCAAGTAAAAGACATGTGATCAAAAATCATATTGGCTCCGTTAGACAAACCTGAAGTGTCTTGATTTTGTGCAGTTCCACCATAACGAATACGCATATAACGAGCAATTGTATTGCTTGCTCCAGAAAATGTTACTCTTTGTCCCAAGAACACAATTCCTTCTCCAGTGGCAGTTTGCCCAGCAATGGTGGTATTTTTAGGTATTACAATTTGAGTTGCTGTATTGATTATACCACCTACTCTAAAAATCACAAATCGACCTTCTTGACTAACAGCGTCTCTAAAAGAACCTGGTCCGCTATCATTCAAATTGGTTACCAAATAAATTTGAGGATTAGCTGCTCCTCGAGCCCCTGTAGTGTATCTACCAAAACCTGTAGCTTCTGGAAATGCTAGGGTTTGTGCATTCAAATCACCAAGATTTGACATCAAGCCACAAAGCATAAAAATTTTAAGCAATTGCTTAAATGGTAAGGAATTTTTTTTCATAAATTTTTTAGTTGTTTTTTGGTTATAAGAGAATTTAGTTTGGAGCTAATATAGATTTTCACTCACAAAAACGTATCCTGTCCTGTCCTGTACTGCTTGACTTCATCTTATTAGTTATCAATACTTTATATTTAAGAATGTTAAAATATTGAATATTTGTAATTCAAACAATTGAAAAACAAATAATTAATACTTTTAGATGTTTATTAAAGATAAATAAAATTAAACATATAAAATTTACAGGATATGTAATTTAATTTGTAATTTAACATTCATGAAAGGCAATTTTTACAATGAAGTGATTTAATTTAACTTGAGAGCATAAATTAATTTCATAATGGCAGCCTAGCTCTCTTTTGAAATTAACAGGAAAAAATTATTAAATTTGAAAAGAAAAAATTAAAATAGAATGACAGATGGAAAAAACACATTTCTTGTCTTCTAATAGCCCTGCTAGTTTAACTCCTAAAAATGAAGAAAAGATGAAATACTTACTAATCCTATTTATCGCAACTTTAACCCTAACTTCTTGTACTAACAAAAACGAATCAAAAATGGCAGCTACAGAAAATGAAAAACTAGTAAAGCAATATTTTGAACATTTCAACAATCACGAGTGGTCAAAAATGGCAAATATGTACACAGAATCAGCCGACTTTAAAGATCCTTCATTAGGTCATGGCATTGTTAAACAAACTCGACAACAGATTATCGATAAATATTCGGAACTAAATGAAGTGTTTCCTGACTTGCAAGATAAAGTTATTCAAGTATATCCTTCTGGAGAGAAACACATCGTTGTAGAGTTTGTTTCAAGTGGAACTGCTCCTGATAATTCAAAATTTGAGTTGCCAATTTGTACCATTTTCACAATAGAAAATGGACTCATTACAAAAGACTTTACTTATTTTGATAATTTTGAAGAACAAGAGGAAACAAAATAATCAATTCACCAACATCGCTTTTTTATTTATTTGATCATTTATGATTTGGAATAACTTCAAAGGCTCAAAGGGTTTTACAATAATATCATTCATTCCTGAAGAAATAGCCTCTTCGGTTATTTCGTTTTTTGCAAAAGCGGTGAGTGCAATAATCGGAGTTTGTATTCCTTTTTGGCGAATTTTTCTGGTGGTTTCAAAACCGTTCATCAAAGGCATATTTATATCCATTAAAATGACATCAAATTTTTCTTTGCTCACAAGCTCTATAGCCTGAAATCCATCATCTACAATACTGCAACTGCAAAAATTCTTTTCGATAATTTTTTGAGTTACAATTTGGTTTATCTTATTATCTTCTACCACTAGTATTTTATAAATCTGACTCGAACTCAAGTCAACCGTAATATCATTGATTAGCTCTTTTGTTTTAGCCAAATCATACTCAAAGGCTATGGTAAATTTGAATTGAGTTCCCTCTCCTACTTTACTTTCAAGTTGAATATCGCTTTTAAACAAAGTCAATAATCGCTTTACAATGGCTAATCCAAGTCCTGTTCCTTGATAATCATTCTCATTTCTACCGACTTGAACAAATTTTTCAAAAATCTTATCCTGATCTGTAGTAGCTATTCCTATTCCGTTGTCTTTGATTTTAAATTCAATATAATGTAATTTATTTTCTACTTTGACCAAATCAGCAGTAATGATTACTTCTCCGTTTTTGGTAAATTTTAGTGCATTGCTTACTAAATTCATTACAATTTGAGAGAATCTTAATTTATCTCCAATCAAATACTCTGGAATAGCCGAATCGACTTTTACAACAACTTCATTCTTATTATTTTGAGCGATAAAAGAAAGTGAATTTTTTATCATCGTGATTTCATCAGCGATATTGAATGCTAAATTTTCTAGTACAATTCTGTTTTCTTCAATTTTATTAATCTGCAAAATATCATTAACCAGCGATAATAAATATCGAGCAGAAAACTTTAGAGAACTCAAATGTGGACTATTTTCTAATTCCTTATGTTCGTCTAAAAGCATATTTGTAATTCCAATTACTCCATACAACGGCGTTCTCAATTCATGGCTCATTGTTGATACAAATTGTGTTTTGAGTAAGGAGCCTTCTTCGGCTTTTTCTTTAGCAATTTTAAGTTCCTGATTAGCAATAATAAGTTCTCTATTGGTTTTTTTCTTAAACTTATAATTTTTGAATAACGAATTAAGTAACAGCAACAATACTAACAATACTAAAACAAAAAGAATTACAATAATTCTGGATTGTTTCAAACTTTCAGCTTGTACTTCTTTCTCTACTTCAATTTTACCAACCTCTCGTTTGTACTCATCCAATTCAAGATTTATTCCTGCAACTTCTGCTTTTTTTAACTTTTCATCATTAAATAATTCTTCTGTAATTTTATTGTAAATCACCAAGTTTTCGTAGGCATTTTTATAATCTCCTCTTTTCAATAAAAACTTGGAATATTCTTGATGTGAATAGGATAAATCTAACTTTTCGCTCCCTTTTGTTCCTAATTCGATGGCTTTTATAAAATAGGAATCAGCCTTTTTATCTTCGTTTTTGCTGGCACAATACATTCCATTAAGCATATTGAGAACAACAATCGTAGTGTTATCACCAAACTTGGGATGGTATTTATTACAAAATTCTAAATACTTTTTTCCTTTGTTAAACTGATTTATATCAAAATAAACCCAAGCAATATTCAATTTTGTAAAAACCATTTGACTAGTATCAGCTGCTTTTTGACTGTATTCCAATGATTTTTCATAAAACCCAATTCCTTTCTTATATTGCTTTTTTTCAAAACAATATACATTGCCTAAATTATTGTTTATGAAGTTTTTTATTTCATCATCATTGGTTTTATTGGCATAAAACAAGCCTTTGTTGTAATAAAAAATCGCTTTGTCGTATTCTGCTAATTCATCTAAATTAGCAGCTATTGTATTGTAAGAAACTGCAATTAGATAATTATCTTGAATACTACTAGCATAATACAAAACCTTGCGTGAAGTAGCTATAGATTTTTCGAAATTGGATTCATTGAGGTATTTTATAGCTTGTTTTGCAATTTTATTTATTTCTTTTTTTGAGGGTATTTTAGAAATGATTTTTTGCTGTGCAAAAGAGTTAACACTGAATGAAATCAGCATTAAAAACAACAAAACAAAAAACCTAAATTGAAGCATAACAAAATATTCTCATTTCAAATATAAGCCATAAATAAATATAAGCCATAAATAAATATAAATTATAACCAAATTCTAATATTTTTTTGTTCCAAAGTTTATACGCTATTATTTTCATCAATAACGGTTGATAATTATGATTATCAATCTTCTTTTCCGCTTTCCCATTTGCCTACTACTGATGTTGCTAAAGCATTGCCCAAAACATTAGTAGCGGTTCTAAACATATCACAAAAATGATCAATAGGAAGAATAAGTGCAATTCCTTCTACAGGAATATCAAACATACCACAAGTTGCAGCCACAATAACCAAACTAGCTCTAGGAACTCCAGCGATACCTTTACTAGTTAGCATTAACACCAAAAGCATTATCATTTGTGTACCTAAATCCAACTCTATTCCATAGGCTTGAGCAATAAACAAACTAGCAAAAGTCATGTACATCATACTGCCATCCAGATTGAAAGAATAGCCCAGTGGTAACATAAAAGAAACTATTTTATCTTTGACTCCAAATCGTTCTAATTCTTCAGTTAGTTTAGGAAAAACTGCTTCGCTACTGGTGGTTCCAAAAGCAATAATTAATGGACTGATAATGTGTTTCAACAAAATTTTTAATCTTCTTCCAAGAAAAATAAAACCTATCAATAAAAGAAAAGTCCATAAGGAAGCTATTCCAACCAGGAACGAACTAAAATATTTGATATAGGTAATCACCAAATCATTCAAATCTTTGATAGCAAAAACGCCAGCAATAGCTCCGAAAACTCCCATTGGAGCAAACTTCATCACATAATTGACCATTTTTAAAATGATATGTGAAGTCTTGTCTAATGAGTAAATAATAGGTTTGACATAAGTACCAATTGAGGCTGCTGCCAATCCGAAAAAGATAGAAAAAACAACAATTTGCAAGATTTCGTTATTGGCCATCGCTTCAAAAATACTCTTGGGAAAAATATGCTCTATAAAATTTTGAGCCGAAAAATGTTGTGTTTTTTCAGTTACTTCTGCTGCCGAAGTCAAATCAACATCAGATAAATTCAATCCAACTCCAGGTTGTAACACATTTACCCAAAACATTCCTATCAACAAAGACATAAATGAAGCACTAAAAAACCAAGCTAATGCTTTGCCTCCAACTCTTC
Source organism: Flavobacterium eburneipallidum (assembly GCF_027111355.2). Taxonomy (NCBI): domain Bacteria; kingdom Pseudomonadati; phylum Bacteroidota; class Flavobacteriia; order Flavobacteriales; family Flavobacteriaceae; genus Flavobacterium; species Flavobacterium eburneipallidum. Next base: position 1,601,546 of record NZ_CP114291.2, on the reverse strand, counting down.
CTACCGTTTTGACATCGCCCAATTTAGCAATACCAACAACCAAAGTTGTAAAAACCAATGGTGCAATTATCATTTGTACCAAACGGATGAAAATGGTTGCCAATATTTTAATATTATCACTAAATTGTTTAGCAAAAGAAGCATCATACATATTATGAATAACAATTCCTAAAGTCGCACCAAGCAACATAGCAATCAGAATTTGAAACGTAAGATTGCCTAAAAGTGTGGATTTTGAGGTTTCGGTTTGAGTCATTTTATTGGGCTTAAAAGTTTAAATCTGGATAAAAAGTACAAAAAAAAGGTGAGTCTAATAAAAATTATTAGCTCACCTTTTTATAATTAGTATATTGTTAAAAAACAATACGATTATTTTAAAAATACCGTTTATTTATATGTTTTATTTATCAAATAAAAATCGGCTAAAACTATTGCTGCCATAGCCTCTACAATAGGAACCGCACGAGGAACTACACAAGGATCATGACGTCCTTTACCTGTCATCTCGGTAATTTCTCCTTTATTATTCAACGAATCTTGTTTTTGCATAATAGTTGCCACTGGCTTGAAAGCTACACGAAAATAAATATCCATTCCATTGCTGATTCCCCCTTGAATTCCTCCTGAAAGATTGGTTATAGTAGTTCCATCAGCATTGTATAAATCATTATGCTCGCTTCCTTTCATTTCAGAACCGCAGAAACCGCTTCCAAATTCAAAGCCTTTTACCGCATTTATCGAAAGCATGGCTTTTCCTAATTCAGCATGGAGTTTATCAAAAACCGGTTCGCCTAAACCAACTGGTACATTTTGAATCACACAAGTAATAGTTCCGCCAACGGTGTCGCCATCTTTTTTAATTTGCTTGATATATTCCTCCATTTCAGCTGCCATTTTTTCATCTGGACAACGCACTGGATTGCTTTCTATTTTTGAAAAATCTAAATCTTGGTATGGCTTTTCTAAATAAAGTGGACCAACAGAAGAAACATAAGCATTGAATTTTATTTCTGGTAGCATTTGTTTGGCAATCGCTCCAGCTACTACTCTACTAGCTGTTTCACGAGCAGAACTTCTTCCGCCACCACGATAATCACGAACACCATATTTTTTTTCATACACATAATCGGCATGACTTGGTCGGTAATTGTCTTTTATATGCGAGTAATCATCTGATTTTTGATTGGTATTCGGAATAATAAAACCAATAGGAGTTCCAGTAGTTTTACCTTCAAAAATCCCAGATAAAAACTGAACATCATCTGGTTCTTTTCGTTGAGTCACAATTTTAGACTGCCCTGGTTTTCTTCTTGACATTTCTAACTGAATGGCTTCCATATCCAATGCAATTCCAGATGGACATCCATCAATTATTCCGCCTAAAGCTTCTCCGTGTGATTCTCCAAAAGTAGTTATTCTAAATAGTGTTCCGTAGCTATTTCCTGCCATTGTAATTAGTTTTGAACAAAAGTACTATTTTAGATTTTAGTTTAAAAGTTTAAGGCAATATTTCAAACCAAATTATTCTAAACAAGGAACCTACTTACCAAATTGTGAAAAAAAATGTGGTAATTATGAAACATTATTAATTCAAAATATAATATTTTCGCATTATGATAGTTCTATCTTTGTAAAAACAAAAACTCAATTATGAAAAAAATTATTTTATCGGCTATAATGTTAATGGGATTAACATTCGCTGCACAGGCTCAAGACATTTCGAAAAACGCTCTAGGATTGCGTTTAGGAGACAACAACGGTTTTGGTGGTGAAATATCGTATCAAAGAGGATTGTCTGACAACAACCGATTAGAATTGGATTTAGGTTGGAGAAATAACGACAATGTTGATGGTTTCAAGCTTACAGGTTTATACCAATGGGTATGGAATATTGACGGAGGATTCAACTGGTATGCTGGTATTGGTGGTGGTGTTGGAAGTTGGAGCTACAACAATGGTAACAACAAAGATAACGGAACATTTGCTTTTGCAGCTGGAGATATTGGTATAGAATATGGCTTCAAAGAAGTGCCAATTTTACTTTCATTGGATTTTAGACCAGAAATTGGTGCAGTTAATTACTATGGTGATAATTACAGTTCTGATATCGCTTTAGCAATCAGATACAGATTTTAATACAATCACAATTTCATAAAAAAGTCCCATTTTGCTATCAAAATGGGACTTTTTTATGTGTTTTTATAAATTCATTCATCTTAAATTTATCAAATTAAAGCATTAAAATAGAGATAATAGATTTTATAAAATATTCTATTAAAAAATTAAACAAAAATATACAGATCACCCTTTAATTGTTTTTATAGAATCAAAATCTATTTATATTAAACATTCAAAAGTGCATTAGATGTGACAAGAATTAGGTAAAATCTTTGGAAAAAAAGCTAATAAATTATTTAATTAAGTTGATTGACCAAATCGACAGAAAAAAACAATCAGAATTATGTCTTTTAATATAATACCTTGAACGATGATAAATGATCATCAATCTACATTAAACTATTTATTTTGACAAAACAAACAATACGTGATTTTCAAAGTTAAATTAAATCCTTTAACACACAATTGAGCAAAAGAAAGAAACGTAAGAATTCTTCCTTTTAAGACTAACTAATATTTATGCTTAATTCTTATTGATCCACAGATCTAGGATTAATCCGATTCATTTAATATTTCCAAAAACTTTCTCAAATCGAGTTAAAACAAAAAACCCTTCATCTATTGATGAAGGGTTTTCAAAAGAAAGGCGACGACATACTCTCCCACATAACTGCAGTACCATCTGCGCAGGCGGGCTTAACTACTCTGTTCGGGATGGGAAGAGGTGAGCCCCGCCGCAATAACCACCTTAAGAGGTTATAATTGCTTTGGGCAATTATTTGCAATTAAAAATTTCGAATTAAAAATTAAAAATTGCAATAATATCTTAACATACTGAGATAAAGAATATAAAAAGTATTAGAAAGTTTCTCCCCGAGCCTTGCGGCTCGGGAAAAGGGTGTACATAAGCTTACGGATTATTAGTACTACTCGACTATGACATTACTGCCTTTACATCTATAGCCTATCAACGTGGTCATCTCCCACGATCCTTAAAAGAAATCTCATCTTGTGGTGGGTTTCGCGCTTATATGCTTTCAGCGCTTATCCCTTCCCAACGTAGCTACTCTGCGATGCTCCTGGCGGAACAACAGATACACTAGAGGTTAGTCCAATTCGGTCCTCTCGTACTAGAATCAGATCCACTCAAATTTCTTGCGCCCACAGTAGATAGAGACCGAACTGTCTCACGACGTTCTGAACCCAGCTCGCGTGCCACTTTAATGGGCGAACAGCCCAACCCTTGGGACCTTCTCCAGCCCCAGGATGTGACGAGCCGACATCGAGGTGCCAAACCCCCCCGTCGATATGAGCTCTTGGGGGAGATCAGCCTGTTATCCCCGGCGTACCTTTTATCCTTTGAGCGATGGCCCTTCCATGCGGAACCACCGGATCACTATGCTCTACTTTCGTACCTGATCGACCTGTATGTCTCTCAGTCAAGCTCCCTTATGCCATTGCACTCTACGCACGGTTACCAAGCGTACTGAGGGAACCTTTAGAAGCCTCCGTTACTCTTTTGGAGGCGACCACCCCAGTCAAACTACCCACCAAGCAATGTCCCCCACAATATGGGGTTAGGCCTCAGATAAACAAAGGGTTGTATTTCAACAATGACTCCACAACGCCTGGCGACGCCACTTCACAGTCTCCAACCTATCCTACACATCATTTATCCAAGGTCAATACTAAGCTATAGTAAAGGTGCACAGGGTCTTTTCGTCCCACTGCGGGTAAACGGCATCTTCACCGTTACTACAATTTCACCGAGCTCATGGCTGAGACAGTGTCCAGATCGTTACACCATTCGTGCAGGTCGGAACTTACCCGACAAGGAATTTCGCTACCTTAGGACCGTTATAGTTACGGCCGCCGTTTACTGGGGCTTCAATTCAATGCTTCTCCGAAGATAACATCTCCTCTTAACCTTCCAGCACCGGGCAGGTGTCAGGCCCTATACTTCATCTTACGATTTTGCAGAGCCCTGTGTTTTTGATAAACAGTCGCCTGGACCTCTTCACTGCGGCCCCGATTGCTCGGGGCGACCCTTCTCCCGAAGTTACGGGTCTATTTTGCCTAATTCCTTAGCCATGAATCTCTCGAGCACCTTAGGATTCTCTCCTCGACTACCTGTGTCGGTTTGCGGTACGGGTACTAATTACCTGAAGTTTAGAGGTTTTTCTTGGAAGCCCTTAGGCGCACTATCACTTCAACCGAAGTCTCCGTGTACTATCGTATTTCCCCAAAATCTGTGGATTTGCCTGCAGATCTTATAGGTAGGTACTTCAACGAACTATTCCGTCAGTTCGCGGCGCTTTCATCACTCCGTCACCCCATCACAGTAATTAGTAGTACGGGAATATTAACCCGTGGTCCATCGACTGTCCCTTTCGGGTTCGCCTTAGGTCCCGACTAACCCACAGCTGATTAGCATAGCTGTGGAAACCTTAGTCTTTCGGTGTGCGGGTTTCTCGCCCGCATTATCGTTACTTATGCCTACATTTTCTTTTCTAACCAGTCCAGCATGCTTTACAACACACCTTCTACCCTGTTAGAATGCTCCCCTACCACTTTGTAAATAAATACAAAATCCATAGCTTCGGTAATATGTTTATGCCCGATTATTATCCATGCTCGTCCGCTCGACTAGTGAGCTGTTACGCACTCTTTAAATGAATGGCTGCTTCCAAGCCAACATCCTAGCTGTCCATGCAGACAAACCGCGTTCTTTCAACTTAACATATATTTGGGGACCTTAGCTGATGGTCTGGGTTCTTTCCCTCTCGGACTTGGACCTTAGCACCCAAGCCCTCACTGCTGGTAAACATTATATAGCATTCGGAGTTTGTCAGGAATTGGTAGGCGGTGAAGCCCCCGCATCCAATCAGTAGCTCTACCTCTATATAACTTATAACCAACGCTGCACCTAAATGCATTTCGGGGAGTACGAGCTATTTCCGAGTTTGATTGGCCTTTCACCCCTACCCACAGGTCATCCGAAGACTTTTCAACGTCAACCGGTTCGGACCTCCACTGTGTGTTACCACAGCTTCATCCTGCCCATGGGTAGATCACACGGTTTCGCGTCTAACACTACTGACTAAAGCGCCCTATTCAGACTCGCTTTCGCTACGGATCCGTGGCTTAACCACTTATCCTTGCCAGCAACGTTAACTCGTAGGCTCATTATGCAAAAGGCACGCCGTCACCCCACGAAAGGGCTCCGACCGCTTGTAAGCGTATGGTTTCAGGATCTATTTCACTCCGTTATTCACGGTTCTTTTCACCTTTCCCTCACGGTACTGGTTCACTATCGGTCTCTCAGGAGTATTTAGCCTTAGCGGATGGTCCCGCCAAATTCAGACAGGGTTTCACGTGCCCCGCCCTACTCAGGATACCACTATCTATTATACTTGTTACCCATACGAGGCTATCACTCTCTTTGGCGCTACTTTCCAGTAGCTTCTGGTTCCTTGTACATAAAATGTCGTGGTCCTACAACCCCAACATTGCCGTAACAACATTGGTTTGGGCTAATCCGCGTTCGCTCGCCACTACTTACGGAATCACTTTTGTTTTCTTCTCCTCCGCCTACTTAGATGTTTCAGTTCAGCGGGTTCGCCCACCTATCGGTGTACTATGTCTTCAACATAGTGGGTTGCCCCATTCAGGTATTTACGGATCATACGATGTGTGCTCGTCCCCGTAACTTTTCGCAGCTTATCACGCCTTTCATCGCCTCTGAGAGCCAAGGCATCCCCCATACGCCCTTATTTTGCTTATTGTACCAATCGTAAAATCAATTACGACCGTTTTTTTTGTCTTTTACTATTTGCATAGCAAAAAACGCTTTCTACTTTTTATTATTTCTTATCTCAATATGTCAATGAACTTTAAAATAAGTGTTCAGTGTTCAATTTTGAGTATCCAGTTAAACTGAATACTAATCACTGCAATCTGATCACTCTTTTTTGTGGAGAATAACGGAGTCGAACCGTTGACCTCCTGCGTGCAAGGCAGGCGCTCTAGCCAGCTGAGCTAATCCCCCATTTTTTAGTTGTCAGTTAACAGTTTTCAGTTAACACTACTTAAAACGGCTTCACTCAACCTCTAAAATTTCCTTTCTTAAGTTAAAATAGTAGTCCCGGGCAGACTCGAACTGCCGACCCCTACATTATCAGTGTAGTACTCTAACCAGCTGAGCTACGAGACTCTGTTTTACTTAAAATTGTATTATTTGAACTAACAGCGAGAGTAATTAAATCTTGCGATTCAACCTTTTTGAATTTTTCGTCTTCTTTCTTTAGCGTGCATATAGCTAACACTAAAGCTCTAGAAAGGAGGTGTTCCAGCCGCACCTTCCGGTACGGCTACCTTGTTACGACTTAGCCCTAGTTACCAGTTTTACCCTAGGCAGCTCCTTGCGGTCACCGACTTCAGGCACCCCCAGCTTCCATGGCTTGACGGGCGGTGTGTACAAGGCCCGGGAACGTATTCACCGGATCATGGCTGATATCCGATTACTAGCGATTCCATCTTCACGGAGTCGAGTTGCAGACTCCGATCCGAACTGTGACCGGTTTTATAGATTCGCTCCTGGTCGCCCAGTGGCTGCTCTCTGTACCGGCCATTGTAGCACGTGTGTAGCCCAAGGCGTAAGGGCCGTGATGATTTGACGTCATCCCCACCTTCCTCACAGTTTACACTGGCAGTCTTGTTAGAGTTCCCGACTTGACTCGCTGGCAACTAACAACAGGGGTTGCGCTCGTTATAGGACTTAACCTGACACCTCACGGCACGAGCTGACGACAACCATGCAGCACCTTGTAAATTGTCTTGCGAAAGTTCTGTTTCCAAAACGGTCAATCTACATTTAAGCCTTGGTAAGGTTCCTCGCGTATCATCGAATTAAACCACATGCTCCACCGCTTGTGCGGGCCCCCGTCAATTCCTTTGAGTTTCATTCTTGCGAACGTACTCCCCAGGTGGGATACTTATCACTTTCGCTTAGCCACTGAAATTGCTTCCAACAGCTAGTATCCATCGTTTACGGCGTGGACTACCAGGGTATCTAATCCTGTTCGCTACCCACGCTTTCGTCCATCAGCGTCAATCCATAAGTAGTAACCTGCCTTCGCAATTGGTATTCCATGTAATCTCTAAGCATTTCACCGCTACACTACATATTCTAGTTACTTCCTTATAATTCAAGTCTAGCAGTATCAATGGCCGTTCCACCGTTGAGCGATGGGCTTTCACCACTGACTTACTAAACCGCCTACGGACCCTTTAAACCCAATGATTCCGGATAACGCTTGGATCCTCCGTATTACCGCGGCTGCTGGCACGGAGTTAGCCGATCCTTATTCTCACAGTACCGTCAAGACGCTACACGTAGCGTTGTTTCTTCCTGTGCAAAAGCAGTTTACAATCCATAGGACCGTCATCCTGCACGCGGCATGGCTGGTTCAGACTTGCGTCCATTGACCAATATTCCTCACTGCTGCCTCCCGTAGGAGTCTGGTCCGTGTCTCAGTACCAGTGTGGGGGATCTCCCTCTCAGGACCCCTACCCATCGTAGCCTTGGTAAGCCGTTACCTTACCAACTAGCTAATGGGACGCATGCTCATCTTTCACCGTTGTGACTTTAATAACATCTCGATGCCGAGTCGTTATACTATGAGGTATTAATCCAAATTTCTCTGGGCTATCCCTCTGTGAAAGGTAGATTGCATACGCGTTACGCACCCGTGCGCCGGTCTCTAGCTCCGAAGAACTATACCCCTCGACTTGCATGTGTTAAGCCTGCCGCTAGCGTTCATCCTGAGCCAGGATCAAACTCTTCATCGTATATTGTTTAGTCTTGCGACTTATTTATTATTCGACTCAAATTCTAGTGGTTTTTTAAATCTTCCGATTCTCTTACTCTCTTTATATTTGTTCCGATTTGCATCGGAACGGCTGTCAATTCAATATGTCTAGGAACGTGTCTTTTTATATCTCGCTATTCTTTCGTTTAGCGGGTGCAAAAGTAGTAACTCTTTTTCAATCTGGCAAACTTTTTTGAAGTTTTTTTTAAGAAAATTTCTTCTCCCTTTCTTCTCAATTCTTTACCAGTATATCAATGATCGTTGCTATTTTAGCGGGGTGCAAATGTAACACCTCTTTTTAAATCTCACAAACTTTTTTCGAATTTTTTGAAAATAAATTTTCAACTTTAATTCTTTTCGTTTGCCAGTATTTATAAGAACGTCTGCGTCATTGCGGGTGCAAAAGTACACTCTCTTTTCAATTAAACAATGCCTTTTTTAATCTTTTTTTTATTCTTTTTTTTAAAGCACTGACTTTTTGAGTTTTACAGTAGGAGATTTTTTGTAAATTATGATTTTAAGATAGACCTTTTTGAGAATTGTGATGGTTTTGGTGGGAACTTTAAATTTTAGACTATATAATTATGACGACTAAACAACCTAAACTTTCATTTTCTATTTCTTTCCGGATTTTAATTTCCAGAGGGTTTCTATAAAAACATCCACATCCTGGGTGGTGTTGTAAAAGGCCAAAGACGGCCTCACACAGGTTTCAACTCCCATTCTTCTCAAAATAGGTTGCGCACAATGATGTCCGGTTCTCACGGCAACACCTTCTTTATTCAGTGTCTGTCCTACGACATCATTGGTAAAACCTTGAAGATTAAACGATTCGGTGCTTTATGATATTTGATTTCCTCAAAAGTCACATCCTGAATCATATTTCCACCAGATTGATACGGCTGGTTTCGTTCAGCAATCTTCCTTGCCATACAAAGCTATAATTCTCGTAGTTCCAGAAGTTTGTGCTTATATATGTATGGAATAGATTAAGTAAATTAGTTAATATCAGAGTTACGAATAACTTGTATCACACTATCTTTGAGAACTGGATTCTTGAAGATTTGGACAAATTTATAATAAGACAGATATGATTAATCCTATTTACTAATTATGTAAGTTCAGAAAATCATCTAGATTTACAGACAAGCAACCAATAAAACTATTGAATTAAAATTTAACTTACTATGAGACTTATTACTACAGGAGAAATCGAGAATTGGGCAGATACGATAGAATGCAAGTACTATCTTCCACAATTGATTAGGAGATTAATTATAGCAACAATAGATTTCAACTCTATAAAACATTTGCAATTCTCTTATGGGGAAGATATAAATACCGGAGGATATGATGGTGAGCTATTAACAGAATCTGAAAACTTATTTGTGCCTTCCGGAGAAACTGTATGGGAATTCGGAACAACTAATAACAAAAAAGGGAAAGCAGACGAAGACTACGAAAAAAGAAATTAAACCCATTAGATAAAATACCGAATGAAACTACTTATGTAAATATTAATGGAAAAAAATATCGTGATAAAAAGAAATGGATTGCTGAAAAAAAAAGAAGAAAATTTCTAGAGGGATGTGAGATATTTAGATGCAATCGATATTGATCAATGGCTCGAATTGGCTCCACAAGTAGAAATTTGGCTTGCAGAAAAATTAGGAAAACCAACCAATGGAATATTTACTGTCGAGGAGTATTGGAAAAGATGGAGCGATAATAAAACAGTTAAAATACTACCTGAAATAATTGCTGGAGAAAGTAGAAAACAAGAAGCCGAGAAAGTAAAACAATTTTTAAACAAAAAAGCCCAAGAACTAATTTTCCTTGGGCTTCTATATTTTTTCAAACTATTTTTTATCATTTATCACTTACACATCGAAATCCTAGATGATTGCAGGCAGATGTAGTTTCGCCTTTGCCACGGCTTCCTGCTACATAGCGAATGCAGTATTGATCGCTACACAAATAAGAACCACCTTTTTGAACGTGTTTTTCTACTCCTGGCTCTTCGGGATCGTGACTTGTTGAAGGTCCTGTTGGATTATCGCTAGCAGTCATTTTATAATAATCGTCTCGATATAAATCACTACACCATTCCCATACATTTCCTTCCAAATCATAGATTCCTAAAGGGTTTTTCGGAAAAGATTTCACTGGAGCTGCGGCTGCAAAACCGTCTTCGGCCGTATTGTTGTTGGGAAAACTTCCTTGAAAAATATTAGCCATCCATTTGCCATTAGGCTTGAGTTCGGTTCCCCAATAATATTTGGTATGTGGCCTTCCTGCTCTGGCTGCAAATTCCCATTCTGCCTCGGTTGGTAATCGTTTCCCAGCCCATTCTGCATAGGCCTTTGCATCCAAATAACTGATTTGAACTACTGGATTATTTTCTAATCCAACGATAGTACTTTCTGGTCCTGATGGATGTTGCCAACTCGCTCCCGGAACATATTGCCACCATTGTTGCATATTTTGTAAAGACACTTTGCCTGCTGGTGGTGAAAATACTGCCGAACCAGGTACTAAATTCTCCAATGGCACACCTGGATAATCCTTTGGATCCAACGGTCTTTCGGCAATGGTTATGTAATTAGTTGCTTTGACGAAAGCCGAAAATTGTGCATTTGTTACTTCGTGTTCATCTATCCAATAGCCTTTTACTGTCACTTTATGAATGGGTTTAGAATCAGGATAATCATTGCTTCCCATATTAAATTCTCCTCCCTCGACCCAAACCATTCCATCGGTTGAATTTGTTGACTTTGCTTTATTAGCAATAGATTGTAGTAACAACGCTTTTTTGGATGTATTGGCCTTGCACATCGCTTCACAAGTTGTTGGAACTGTTTCCGCTTTTTTTATTTCTTGTGAAAAAGAAGGATGAAATCCCAACAAAAAAGTAACTGTGACTAAATAATATATTTTCATTTTTATCGTATTTATGCTCTGAAATTATTGAAATTTTGTTTTAAAGTTACTAAAAACAGCATTTAGGATAAAAAGGAATCTGTTATTTGCATGAAAACAAATTCCTTTTGGGCAAAATTACAATCGAACTTAATGTCTTTTATACTTTTTGGCATCTTTATTTTTAAGATTGAATAGGCTCATACACATTTTGATTTGTTGGAACAGTATCTTTTTTCGGAGCAATTGGCAATGCGAGAACTCCATCGGCTAGAGGGCTTCCTTCAATTTTAGATTTGAATATGGGCCACAGAAATTGGGCATACCATTCTTCGCTTTTGTATGATTTGGTTCCGTAGGATTCAGGGAATTTACGAGTGATTAAACCTGTACCAAAAATCATATCCCAAATAAAAAACATATTACCAAAGTTGCCTTTGAAATGTCCAACACCATCGCCACTGGTATCAGCATGGTGTGCATGATGTGTTGCTGGAGTAGAAATAAGACGTTCTAAAACCCAAGCAATTGGATGCAATGCTTTGTATTTGTAAAACGGCTTGTCCCAAGCGATGCTAGAGTGTGCTCCTAAAGTGATGATACTTTTAATAACCAAAACAAATAAAGCAGGAATTCCTAATCCTAAATAGGTTAATGTTGCTGTCAAATAAATTTGAGAGAAAAACACGGTGTAAAGGAAGTTTTGTCGGGAAGCCATCGCCATTCCCATGTAGGGAGCCGAGTGATGCGTTCTATGAAAACGCCATAAAAACGGCACTTGGTGGTGCAAACGGTGGTACCAATATTGAGTCAAATCATCCGCAATTGCAATCAAGAAAAAGCCTCCCCAAAACGGAACCCAAGAAAGTGAATTGGCTAAACTTGGAATTAAATATGGTAAAGCAGTTAAACTAAAAAAAGCAGTTACTGGCGGTAACAATAATTTTGGAGCTAAAAAACAAACAATATCTATTTTGCGTTCGCGTCCCGTCCATTGATCGTCATATAAACCTGCTGCAAATTCGACAATTCCTAAAACAATCGCAAAGGCAATTAATCCCCAACTCCTAATATTCGTAAAAGCGGGTTGGAGAAATTCTAAATAAGAGGGTAATGTAAGATGTGAGTCGGTTACAATGCCATTGTTGAGTTCAAAATAAAGGTAAATTGCCAATACTGGCAAGCTGTAAATAATAAGACTGATACCCAAGTCTATTTTTAATTTTGTTGTATCTAATGCCATGATTTTTTATTTTAAAATTTGATTTACTATTGTTAATCCTCCAGCCAAAATGACTAATGGTACTAAAAACACGATTAGCCCAACGAGAATCTTTTTTCCTATGATTTGAAAATCTACTAGTTTCATATTCTTAACTTTTTTAAATTTTATTTATTAAAAACAATTTTGATTTCCTGCAAGGTTTACAAAACCTTGTAGGTATATTTTTTGATATTTTGGATACCTACAAGGTCAAAAAAAGACCTTGCAGGAATGCACACAGTATTCAAGGTTATTAATGAGTTCCTGCTCCTTTTGTGGCTTGTTTTATCAATTCCTGAAGATTTTGATTTTTATCTGCTGATTTATTATGTATTCTTCTAGCCAATACATCTTGCCAGTCAATTAGCGGATAAACGTTGTTTTCTTTGGCTTGCTCATCAAACAGTTTTTTAAGTTCTTCCAATTTTTCAGGATACTTTTTAGCCAAGTTATTGCGCTCGTTAAAATCTTCATCGATGTTGTATAATTCCCAAACATCGTTATCGAAATTACTTGGTGCTGGTACTTGGTTTTTCTCTACTGATTTTCTTATCGCGAAAGGATCTGGAAGATGTGCAGCAGCCGCTTTCCAACCGTCTTTATAAATGGCTCTGTTTCCGAAAATATAATAGTATTGTACTTTGTGTAAGGATTGTGCCTTCGGATCATTTAACGAAGCATACAAAGACGAACCTTGAATAATATCTTGTTTGATTTCTCGAATCGTTTCGGGCGCTTTGATTCCGGCAATATCTAATGTAGTTGGAAGAATATCTGTTACGTGGCTGTATTGATTTCTGATTCCTCCTTTTTCTTTAATGCCTTTTGGATAATGAATAATCAACGGATTACGTGTTCCTCCTTCGGATTGAGCATCTTGTTTCCAGTTTTTGAACGGTACATTAGTCGCTTGTGCCCATCCCAAAGGATAATTGGTATTCAATCCTTTTGCAGTTCCAATTTCGCCAATTTTCTCTAAATTGGATTGAAGATTTTGCTCATCTGTTACTCCTTGAGCAAAAAGACCTTGGCTAATTGTTCCTTGTGTTGTCCCTTCTTTACTGGCTCCATTATCTCCAATGGCAACAAAAATTACCGTATTTTCAAATTGGTTGGTTTCCTTCAAATAGTTGACTACTCGTCCAATTTCGTAATCAGTATAAGTCAAAAATCCTGCGTAAACTTCCATGAATCTGGCATAGACTTTCTTTTGATCTGGCGTTAGTTTTTTCCATTCTCCAATAAGTGCATTGCGTTCTGGCAATACTGCATTAGCAGGAATTACGCCCAATTTCTTTTGGTTTGCCAATACTTTTTCACGGTACACATCCCAACCTTCATTAAATTTTCCTTCATAAGGTTTTACCCATTTTTCCTCCACCTGATGTGGGGCATGAACCGCTCCTGGCGCATAGTACAAAAAGAATGGTTTTCCCGGCGCTGCTTTTTGTTGGGTTTTAATATAACTGATTGCTTTATCTGTAATTAGCTCATTCAAATGGCGTCCATCAGGCTTTATGTGAGCTTGATCTTCTACTAAATCAGGGTTGTACTGATCGGTTTGAGATCCTAAAAATCCGTAGAAATGATCGAACCCTTTTCCTGTTGGCCATCTGTCAAAAGGACCAGCATCTGTAGCATCTTCATCAGGTGTTACTCCATATTTACCTACTGCAAAAGTGTTATATCCGTTCTCACGTAAAATCTCGGCTATTGTTCCTTTATCTGATGGAATTCTTCCGTCCCAACCAGGAAATCCTGCCGATAAAATCGTGTGAGAGAAACCACTAACATGTACCCTTCCTGAATTTCTACCCGTTAATAAAGCCGCACGAGTTGGCGCGCAAATCGCTGTGGTGTGAAAATTAGTGTAACGCAATCCGTTATTTGCTAAAGCATCGAAAGTGGGTGTGTTAATCAAACCACCAAAGGCACTAGAAGCACCAAATCCTACGTCATCTAGCAAAATCCAAACTACATTCGGAGCACCTGCTGGCGCTTTTACTGGCTCTGGCCAATATTCTTTTGATTCGGCTAATGTTTTTCCGATAACTCCTTTGTAACTAGCATCTGGTTTATTTTGGGCTAGACCCAATTGAGCCACAAGCAAAGCCGTAAGTAAAAGTCCTTTTTGAGGCGTTTTCAGCTTTGCATTTAATTTAAAATTTTTCATTGTTTTTATTTTTATAGATTATAAATGAACCCTCTTCCGGGTGAATATTTCGTTAATTTTAAGAGAATCAAATTTTTTAATTTATTTAATTCTATAGATTTAATATAATTTTAAAGTACAATTATCCAATAAATTAAAAATCAAAAAATCAGGAATAAATGTTATTTATTTTATCTTTTGTAGGTTTGTCTGTAACTCCTTTCAGCAAACGAATCATAGTAAAAACCACCATCAAAATGGATAACGGTATGAGATAAATAATAGTCCCGACTAATTTCATTTTGGTCTAATTTATAGATTTTATAAATTAATAACCTTCATTTTGTGGTAATCCTACTGGGTCAATATTGCGCTCACTTTGAGGAATTGGATACAAATTATTACGGGCTGAAACTGTATTTTTAGCCGTTACTTTTTTGACTTCGGTAACCAAAGTTCCCCAACGCACTAAATCAAACCAACGTTGTCCTTCTTGAACAAATTCTTTTTTGCGCTCTTCGCGAATCGCTTCTCTTAATTGAACAGCAGTAAGTCCTACTAAATCAACCGTTAAATCTGGAGTGAGAATTGGTTTTGCAAAAGCTCTTCTTCGCACTTGGTTTACCAGTTCATGAGCCTCCAAGGTTGCTCCATCTCTTTCATTTATTGCTTCAGCAAGCGACAATAAAATATCGGCATAACGAATAATTGGAAAATTAATCGCCACATTTGTTGGTGCTGCCAGATTAGTAACATCTAGGTATTTCCCGAAAATTGGCTTCGGAAAAGTATATAGAGTTCCTGTTGCTGGATTCAATAGTTGCTTCTTGTAACTTACATCTCTTCGAGTATCTCCTGTTGCATAAATATCATAAAACAAGGCTACATCCGAAATAATATCAGCTGGTTCTGTTGCAGTAAATCCAGTAAAAGAAGTGGATTGAAAAGTGCTTCCGCTAGAGCCATTTCCTGCTTGATTGGGTTCGAATTGTACTGAAAAAATATGTTCTTTTCCGTTCTTTTTTGTTTTCGTAAATATGTCCTGAAAACTTTCGAAGAGTGCATATCCATAACCTCCATTAATTACTTCTCTTGATTTTAGAATAGCATTTGGCCAATCTTTTCTGGTCAAATATACTTTGGCAAGAATAGCCTTTGCCGCTCCCGAAGTAGCACGTCCGGCTTCATTAGCTGCATAAGTAGCAGGTAAACTTTCGGCATCAGTCAAGTCTTTAATGATTTGGGTGTAAACCGCATCTACAGTGGCTCTAGGCCCTTTTAAATTCTCTACATTAATAGATGTTGGTTCGTGCAAAACAATTGGAACTCCGCCCCAAAGACGCACTGCTTGAAAATACAATAATCCTCTTATGAATTTAGCTTCGTTAATCAATCGGGTTTTAACCACATCTGAACCAGTAACTTTAGGAATGTTATCTATAGCCACATTGGCTCTATTGATTCCATTGTAAATTTGTTTCCAAGCCAATTGCACGCGATCAGAAGTAGCATCATGTGTCAAACTGCTTATGGCTCGTACTTGAGGATTCGTAGCCGATACTCCTGCAGCTGCATAGTCAGCCCCCATATCGGTCAAAAAGTATAAATTCCTTCCGAAAAGACTTTGCTCTCCTGGATCTATATTCAAAGAGGCATAAACCGCCGTCACACTCGCAACAGCATCATCCTGTGTTTTGAAAAAATTTTCTTTGGTTATAAAAGAGGTTGGTGTTACCTCTAACTCTGTGCACGATACTAATAGAACGGCACTTAATAGGGATGTTAATATTATCTTTTTCATTGTATGTATTTTTTATTGGGTTTAAAAGGTGACGTTTAAACCTGTGATAAATGTTTTAGAATTTGGATAAGCTCCAAAGTCAATACCTGGATATAAATTGTTTTGTTCATAAGAACTTACCTCTGGATCAAAGCCTGTGTATTTAGTCCAAGTCACTAGATTTTCTGCAGATACATATAGTTTAATAGTCTTGGTTCCTATTTTAGAAGCCAGACTTTTAGGCAATGTGTAACCAAGAGTAATTGTTTTTAATCTCAAGAAAGAGGCATCTTCAATATATCGTTCTGTAATTATTCCTAATGGAGAACTGGTTGCCCTAGGAATTTCATTACTTGGATTGGTAGTTGTCCAACGGTCTAATAAAGTAGAAGCTCCATTGGTTCCAAGTGTTGTAATTTCTAATTGCTGATTCAAGGCATTAAATATTTTGCCACCATAAGATCCTTGAAAAGAAAAATTCAAATCAAAATCGTTATACGAAATAGTGTTGCTGAAGCTACCAACAAATTTAGGTTGTGAACTTCCCAAATCTCGTTTATCAAGAGCTGAAATTATGCCGTCTCCATTAGTATCTACATATCTTCTATCTCCAATTCTTGTATTGGCTAGACTGTTAATTTTAGGCTGGGTATTGATTTCTTCTTGAGTTTGAAAAATCCCATCCGATTTGTAGCCCCAGAAAGTTCCCAAAGGTAATCCTACTTTTACCGTTACGGGTTGTTGTTGCAACAAAGAACCATTTGGCACTACTGGAAAAAATTGTTGCACTCCATTTCCAATTTCAACAACTTTATTTTTGTTGGCGGAAAAAACCAAATTAGAACTCCAATAAAAATTATCGGTTTTGATGTTTTCTGTTGTTACACCAATTTCGATACCTTTATTCTCCACTCCTCCAATATTTTGAAGAACTGACGAAAACCCAGAAATTAACGGAACAGGTACATTGATTAGCAAATCTTTTGTTTTCTTACTGTAAACATCAAAAACAAAATTGATCTTTTTGTCTAATAAGGACAAATCCAAACCAACATTGTATTGCGTTGTTTTTTCCCATCTCAAATCTGGATTTGCCAATCGAGTTGGTGTCAATCCTGTTTGTATTGTTCCTCCAAAACTATAATTAACAGAACCTATTGATGCCAAAGAAAGGTAATTTCCAATTTCCTGATTTCCAGTTGTTCCTGCGCTTAATCTTAATTTGGCATCGGAAATAATTCCTTTGTCTTTTGCAAAATCTTCTTCGGTAATATTCCAAGAAAAACCAGCTGATGGAAAATAACCCCAAAGTGATTCTGAACCAAATCTTGAAGAACCATCGGCACGACCCGATACGGTTAAATTGTATTTCCCTTTATAGGAATAATTAACTCTAGCCAACCAAGATTTTAATATACTTTCGAAAGCATCACTGTAAGGTCTTAAAGCCACACCATCCTGCAAAGCGTTATAGGCATTAACATCATTTACAAAAGTATTGGCACCTGCATTCACAACTTCGCCTTGAGTATATTGAAGAGTATATCCTCCTAAAGCAGAAAATTTGTGATCTTCACCAAAATGAGTGTTGTAATTGATCGTGTTTTCATTCAATACCGAACTTACTAATCTGTTACCTATAGAAGCTAATCCTTTAGTTCCTGCACCTGTTCCAGTATTAGATGGAGCATAATAATTTTGTTTGGTATTAATGATATCGCCACTAACAGCTACTTTAGCTGTAATTTCTTTGTTCACTTTGTACTCTCCAAACAAACTAGTCAGGATTCTATCAATTTTAGTTTCGTTGATTGTGTTTTCAAGATCATTAATAGGATTGGCAATAATCCCGTTGACCGCAGTTGCATAAGGGTTATTGGTAAAATTATAAGAACCATCTTCATTTTTAATAGGCACTACTGGTGGTTGATACAAAACAGCTACCAACGGATTAGGATTTCTTCCTGCACTAGCTCCACCATTGGTTCCGATACCATTTGATATGGAATTACTGTAATTAGCATTTACACCAAATTTAAAATTTTGGGAATAATTTCTTTCGTAATTAGCACGAAGCGAAATGCGTCTAAAATCAGTAGCGATTACAACTCCTTCCTGATCAAAAAATCCTGCAGAAACCGCATATCTAGAGCGTTCGTCTCCTCCGGAAAATGATAATTGATGATTTTGAACTGGAGCATTTCTAAAAGCTGCCGATTGCCAGTCATAATTCCCCGAAGTTTTTAGCGCTTCTATTTGAGCAGCAGAAAAAGCGGGTGCTTGACCAATACTAGCCTGAACATCGTTACGCAAACTAGCCCATTCACTTGCATTTAATAAATCTAACTTTTTAGAAACTTTTTGAAATCCATAATAGCCTTGATACGAAATATTATCTTGTCCTTTTGTTCCTTTTTTGGTAGTTATAATTACAACACCATTGGCACCACGAGAACCATAAATAGCGGTGGCAGAAGCATCTTTTAACACTTCAATAGATTCTATATCGCCTGGACTAATGGTAGAAAGCACATTGACTCCTGCGCCAGCATTTGTCACTCCTGCTGTACCATTACTATTGTCATTGTAAATTAAGATACCATCCACTACATAAAGAGGTTCGTTACCCGCTGTAATAGAACTTCCACCACGAATTCTAACGCTTGAAGTGGCTCCTGGTCGTCCTGAACTTTGGGTTACCACAACTCCTGGAACAGCTCCACGAAGTAAATTATCAGCCGAAGAGGTAACTTGGTTTAAATTTGCTTTTGGAATAGAAGATACTGAACCTGTAACATCTTTTCTTTTTTGAGTTCCATATCCAACAACTACCAATTCGTTTAGTTCTTGAACATCTTCTTTTAAATTAATAATAACTGGATTTCCGTTGACTACAACTTCTGTTTTTTTGTAACCTATAGAGCTTACAACTAATATATATGGAAATTTTTGTCCTGTTTGAAAGTAAAATTTTCCTTCTGCATCAGTAGTCACGCCGTGTGTAGTTCCTTTGATTACTACAGAAGCTCCAATTATAGGTTGATTTGTTATAGCGTCTATTACTGTTCCATCCAATTTAGACTGGATAAGCGGTGTGGTGTTTTGTGCATTAATTCCTATTGATAATAGCAAAAGAAACAGCCACGAATGAATATTTAATATTTTTTTCATTTCTTTGTTTTGGTTTAATAATAAGGCGAGCCGAAAACTGATTTTTCAAGTTTCGCTTTCCTTTAAGAGATTCACATTTTTTTTAAGCCTTGCCATTTCTGTTCCCGCAGAAATGGTTTTTTTATCTACAACACATTCGTTTTTTCATTTTATTTATTTTGGATTAGTATTATTTTGAAATCGCATTTTTATTATTAATAGCTTTTTTTAATCTATCTAGATCGCTAGCCCAATAATTTTGAATTGCTTTTTTTGGAATTCCTGATTCTACAGTTGGTATTGTATTACTATTTGTTGTGGTCATATTGTATTGATTTTAATAAGTTGAGTCAAAAATTAATTTATCAAGTTTAGCTTCTTTCTAGAGATTTACCTCTTTTTAAGCCCTACTATTTCTGCTGAAACTGAACTATTTTTTTAAGCTGTAACAGATTTAATTTTGATTTTTTACCTGTTTTTGAATTAGAATTATTTAAGGTAGTATTTAAAATTATGAACCTGAAAATTCAGAGTAAAGCCCCATCAAAATTGTAAGAATTTTTTATTCAGGATTTTTAACAACAACAATACATTTGGCATTTATCGTCAAAAAGAAATGTGTTTTGTGTATTCAAAAAAGAAAGGTATAAGATTGACTTCATTTTTTTTGTTTTAATTCTACTAATTTGATAGAACAAAAGTATATTAAAAATATTAATTACCAAATTTTAAATTAATATTTTTCTAAAAAAATGTTAAACACAAGAAAAAATAACTATAACTAATTGAATATCAGAATTAATTTCAAAAATTGATAAATTAAAAACAAATAATTTTATTATTAATTCTACTAAATACATAGAATTTATAAAATAAATAGATTTTTTCTTTGTGGATTCAAAAATAGTTTGCAAATTTGCTTCAACAAAAAAAGAACACATGAAAAGAATCACAAAATATTGTTGCAAAATGATGGCAAAACTTTCTGCAGAGGTATAACTATGAAATCTTATTTGTAAGAAAAAACAGAATCTCTGTAAACGCAGAGGTTTTTTTTATCAAAAAAAACTACACATTAATTATTAAAAAATATAGAAATTATGAGCACACAAAAATTTAACACAAACGCATTACACGCAGGTCACGACACCAAAAAAAACGCAGGAACTAGAGCAGTACCTATTTATCAAACGAGTTCTTATGTATTTAACAACACAGAACATGCCGCCAATTTATTTGGTCTAGCCGAAGCGGGATTTATCTACACCCGATTGAACAATCCTACCAATGATATTTTAGAGCAACGACTAGCAGCTCTTGAAGGAGGAATTGGTGCTGTTGTAACTGCTTCGGGAACTTCGGCAATTGCTACTACATTTTTGGTTTTGCTAAAAGCAGGCGATCATATTGTAGCTTCTAATAGCTTGTATGGAGGAACTTACAATTTATTGAAAGTGACTTTGCCAAGATTAGGTATCACCACCACATTTGTAGATCCAACCGATCCAAATAGCTTTAGAAATGCTGCCCAAGAAAACACCAGAGTCTTTTTTGCAGAGTCATTAGGCAATCCAAAACTAGATGTGCTGGATTTGAAAGCTATTTCGGCTGAAGCCAAAGCCTTTAAAGTGCCTTTTATTGTAGATAACACTGTCGCTTCTCCTTATTTGTTAAACCCGATCGAACATGGTGCTGATATTGTGATTCACTCTTTAACCAAATATATTTCTGGAAACGGAACTTCGCTTGGCGGTGTGATTATCGATGCTGGAAATTTCGATTGGTCTAACGGAAAATTTCCTGAATTTACAGAACCCTCCGCCTCTTATCACGGATTGGTGTATCATGAAGCACTAGGAAATGCTGCTTTTATTGCCAAAGCCCGAATCGAAGGTTTGCGTGATTTTGGTGCTGCTTTAAGCCCTTTCAACGCTTTTCAAATTATTCAAGGACTGGAGACTTTACCGCTCCGCATCGCCAGACACAGTCAAAACGCATTGGAATTAGCCAAATGGTTGGAATTTCAGGATGAAGTGGCTTGGGTCAATTATCCGGGACTTAAAACAAGTAAATACTACATTCTATCCCAAAAATATTTACCAAAAGGACAAAGCGGTGTCCTTACTTTTGGATTAAAAAGAGGCTATGAAGCAGGTAAAAAAGTAACCGATGCAACCAAATTATTTTCGCTTTTGGCAAATATTGGCGATACCAAATCGCTTATCATTCATCCTGCAAGCACCACACACCAACAACTTACGGACGAAGAGCAAATTGCTACTGGAGTGACCAAAGACTTAATCCGACTATCGGTTGGTTTAGAAGATATTGAAGATTTGAAAGCCGACCTGAAAGCCGCTTTTGAAAGCATCAAGGAATTACAAAAAGTTTAGTTTAGTTTATTATTTAGTTTTTTTAGTTTGGAAAAGTAAGTCTTTGGTTTATTGGTTTAGGTCCAAAGACTTTGCTTTTCTAAAAAAGGGAACTATCTTATAGCGTTTTACTTTTGATTTTACTGGAATAAATACCTCTCGTCTCTTCGAGTGATTTTGAATAATAATGCGATAGCTTTATTATTCAAAATTGTATCGAGAAGTTTTCAACGTTAGGGTTCTCGATACATTCTATTAAAAAAAGCTATCGCATTTTTTAATAGAACACTCGAACTGACGCTTGAGTTAGATTAATTTATTACAAAAATTTAAAGTCTAAATTGTATTAATCCCCAAAATAGCATCCAGATGAAAAATATAGAAAAAATAGACCTCTTTAATTTTGATTTAGAGTTAGGAAAACAAAAATCCTACATTGCTTTATCCTATCAAGTTTTTGGCTTGCCTATTGGTAGTTCACCCGTAATTGTGGTCAATCATGCTTTGACAGGGAATTCTAATATTGGTGGAAACGAAGGTTGGTGGAAAGAAATTGTTGGCGAAGACAAATCCATTGACACCAATTATTTTACCATCATTGCTTTTAATATTCCAGGCAATGGCTATGATGATGATGCGTCCAACCTTATAGACAATTATCGGGATTTTACAATTCGAGATATTGCCAGAATCTTTTGGGAAGGCTTATCATTCTTGAAAGTCGAAAACATTCATGCCCTTATTGGCGTTAGTCTTGGCGGAGCAATAGCATGGGAAATGGCTGTTTTGCAACCAGAAAAAGTGGATAATCTTATTCCGATTGCTGCCGATTGGAAAGCCACTGACTGGGTTGTTGGCAATGTTTTGATTCAAGATCAAATCCTAAAAAATTCAGACGACCCGATTGTAGATGCTCGATTGCATGCCACTTTATTGTATCGCACTCCCGAGTATATCAACCAAAGATTTCAACGAAACCATCTCGATGCTTTGTCGGTTACACAAATTGAATACTGGTTGTTTGACCACGGTAATAATTTAAAAAGTCGCTACCGATTAGCCGCTTACAAACTGATGAATCATTTGCTCAAAACCAATGACATCACTCGCAACAGAAAAGACTTTTTGGCTGTAGCTAATGAAATTCAAGCCAACATCCATTTGGTTACCGTAGATAAAGATTGTTTGTTTATTGCTGATGAAACCCGTAAAACCTATCGAGAACTTTTGAATATAAAGCAAAATGTGTCTTATCATCAAATACAATCCATTCACGGACACGATGCTTTTTTGATCGAATTCAATCAACTGTCTAGCATATTGAGTCCCATATTAAATAATTATAAATTGCATCATCATGTCAGTGCTTAGAATCAACATTGTACTTTTTGGTATCGGAAATATCGGTAGTGCTTTAATCCGACAAGTGGTTGAAAGCCAAATTTTCTTTCTGGAAAAATATGGAGTCGAATTGCGTTTTCCTATAATTACCAGTTCGAGTATCGCTTTTTTCGAAAAAGAAGACGAAATCAACTCTTGGGAATCCAACTTCACTCATGTAACCATTCCGTTCAAGGTAGAAGAAATCATAAAATATGTCAAACGAAAAGGATTAGAAAACCTAATAGCCGTTGATGCTACAAACAGTTCCGAATTGGTACGCTCCTATATTTCGTTAATGAAAAACGGCTTTAACATTGTGGCTGCCAACAAAACAGCCAATGTTGTACACCACGATTTTTATACCGAAATCCGCCGAAACCTGAAACGATTTGACAAAGAATATTTGTATGAATCCAGTATAAGTCCTGGATTGCCAATAGTAAACACCCTCAAAGACTTGCACCAATCAGGCGAAAGAATAACTAAAATAAGAGGCGTTTTCTCTAACTCATTGAGTTATATTTTCAATCGCTTTGGCCAAGAAGACCTTTCGTTTTCGACCATTCTAACCGATGCTGAAAAATTAGGTTACACCAAATCCGATTCTCGCGAAGATTTAACAGGAACAGAAGTAGCCGAAAAACTATTGATTCTGGCTAGAGAATTAGGCGAAAAAATAGAATTGAAAGACATTCAAATTACGTCTTTGCTATTGCCTAATTTGAATAAAAAGAACACCAAAGCAGAATACAACAAAAACAAAAAACTATTGGACGAACCCTATCATATTGCCAAAATAACCCAAAACAAAAACCACGTTTTAAGATACATTGGCGAATTTGATATGGACAATAAAACCATCGAAGTCAAATTAGTTTCAGAACCGATTCAATCCTCTTTGGGACAATTAAAAGGTGCCGAAAATTTAATAGAAATACATACCGAAACCAATGGTTTGAACCCGATTATTATTCAAGGAACCAGCACCGGAAAAGAAATAGCCGCCAGAGCATTGCTCAAAGATATTTTGAAAGTTTCTAATCGTATCAAACAAAAAGAGGCCCTTTTGCTGTACAATTAATCCTTTCCGAATTACCCAAAAACCAAAAGCTATATCTAAAAACGGTATGGCTTTTTTGTTTTAAAACCTCTTTGTTAGTACGAAAAGTTGGCAACAAATAAAAAGTCCATTTGATGATTTGTAATACAATTATTATTTTTATATTTGTTAAAAATACGCTATCCAGTAGCGACTATACATCCAAAATTGGGTAGATTGTCGCTACTTTGTAGCGAGTATATACTAGTTATAGGCGATTTTCACACGAATCAATAAAAATAGAACATATGAAGAAATTAGCTCTAATATTTTTAGCTTTCGGAGTTATATCATGTCATCAAATCATTGAACCTGATTTACCAGAAAACATTTTTGACAAATACAAAGGAAGCGTAGTATTAATTGTTAATCAATACTATTATGAAATTCAAAGCGGTCAAGACACATATTATTATTCTCCGTCTTCGGTTGAGAAAATATTCATGACAAAGGAGGAAGTTATTAAAAATCTATCTTCATCAACTGGAACTGGATTCATTGTTTCTAATGATGGCGAAATAATAACCAACAGACATGTTGTTAATCCGAAAGACGCTGATTACAGACAAGAATTATATTCTTATGTAAAACGAACAATCGTAACAATTTCAAATAATGCAGAAAAATATAACGATTCAATTGTTGCAATCAAAAACTATTATTTTGAAAATTCCAATTATATGGATGACTCTCAAAAACAAAAATTTGAAGAGAAATACCAGCAACTAACAGAAGGCAAAAGTTACGCATTAAATGCCGCTAATTTTCTTGAAAATGTAGACTTTTCAAATTCAACAATAACATTGGTTCCTGTTGATCTAGCAATAGCTTACGACAACACTTTCGTAACTGATTTGCAGGATTTGCAAGAATGTGTCGTAATAAAAGAATCTCAAGACGAAGACGTAGATTTAGCATTGATACAGACAAAAACAAAAACTTTAAATAAAGAGCCTAGCAATATTTTAAATTTCAAAGACAACAATCCTAATCTTTTAGAAAACCCCGAAAAATATCAAGAAAGAGATATCAAAAAACCAGTCAAAGTAAACGCCGATGTCTATATGATTGGATTCAATAGAGGATTTGCTTTAGCAAGTACAAAGCAAGGAATAAAATCACAATTTACTGTTGGAAAAGTAAGTCAAGAGAATGATGAGAATAGAATTTTATACACTATTCCAACACTTGAAGGTTCTAGTGGAAGTCCAATAATTGATAAGTGGGGAAATTTAGTAGCTGTAAATTTTGCAAAGATTACAAATACACAGAATTTTAGTTTTGGAATCCCAGTTTATGAAGTGAAAAAGTTTTACGAAAACTAAAAAAACCGCCTATAACAGCCGTTTCTCGCAATTGCGAATTTTGTAGTAAGTTCACGTTTACGTTTCGCAAGAATTTTTATCTTTAACAGAAAATAATCAGTTCCGAACTTCGCAACTGACGAGAAGCGGCGGAACGTTGGTGGTCAGCTTAAAAGACGACCTCGTTTAAAAACAACTAACTAAAAAATGAAAACAATAGTATTAGTAATTTTATCAATATCGATGGTTTTGCTTGTGTGGGGTTTTACAATGTTTATGTACCATAGTGTTAAAGAAATCATTTTTCGCTACAAGCACAGAGAAGATTATAAAATTTTAGAATCTCAATTAAATAATATATTGCAGAAACAACAGTACCAAAAGCTATCACAAAGGTCAAATAAAACATCCGAGTATTTGTTGAACGAACAGAAGCGTTCGTTAGCATTATTGACTTATTCAAACTTGATTGGTTCTCAAGTATTTCTTTATTCTGCTGTTCGGTAGATAATTCGTTATAGTGATTATCTACATATCCTGTAAATTCTAAACCTTTTACTGTTAAAGAATAGTATTTAATCTTTGAGTCGGGGAAACCTTCTATTTTAGATAATTCTGTAGTTTCTTTGACATATCCATCTTTAACCAAAATGGGAAGATAATTATTGATTTGAAAATCTTTCTTATATAGAAAATAAAAATCATCCGTAATAAAAAGAACAGTTATTTCGTGAGCAGTTAGTTTTTTATTTTGAATTTTTAAAATTGAAATAATCTTATCTAAAAACTCTAAAAAGAGTATATTCATAGTGTAGAAGTTAAAAACCAAAAGTAATAAAAATAAAGTTAAATTAGCAGTGGGAAAAAGAAAAGCCGAACCACCAACAGCCGTTTGTAGCTATTGTGGCATTTGGCTTATTTGGAAATTTCGGGCGAAAATAAAAATTAATAATAATCAGCAAGTATCGTGTTGGCTCGCCCACAACAGCTACAAGCGACGGAACGTTACCAGTAATTTTACCGAAAAACGAAAAATATGAAATTCAATAATTTTTTGAGAATATGTCTAATTTTATGCTTTACCATATTATTTATTCAATGCAAAAAATCAAATAACAATTACGAAGAAGAACAAGAAGAAAGTTACTCAGATGAAAATGGTTATTCCGACGGAACTTATTGTGCAGAAATTGATTACTACTATTCAGAAACTGGAACCAGTTCAACTTATACATTGCTTGTCGAAATTGAAAATAATGAATTAACTGTAATTTATTGGCCAAATGGAGGCTGGTTAGATGATTCTCATTTTACTCCTCCAGATATTTCCAGCGGTGAAGCTTCATTTTCAAGTGACAGAGGAGTTGATTATACGGTAAGAATTATTGGAAATGAAGGAGATTGTTCTACAAGTTCATACGTAACTGACGAAGATGATTTAATTCAACAAAAAGAAGATGACGAAAACGAAGAATATAGGAAAAAACAAGAAGAGGAAGATGATGAATACAGAAAAAAACAATTAGAAGAAGAGGAAGAAAAGCAAGCTGAAGAAGAAAAACGAAGACAAGAAGAAGAAAGCGGGGAATAATAAATATTATAAAATGGACAAAGATTTATTAAACAAATTGAAATCAAGTTTAGACGAAATAAAAATTAAACAAAATGAATTTAAAAGAGAAAAAAATAAAAAATCACGAGATTCAATTGATAGTTTAATTACTAGACTTAAAAACAATTTAATTTCAAATTATAATTTAACGAACTATGATTTATACATTAAAACAGAAAGTCATAATACTGAATTCTTTATTCACGATGTAGAATCTATTCTTTTAAAATTGGAAGAAAACCAATCGGAAGAATAAAAAACTACTGGTAACAGCTAGAGTTTCGTTGCGTGCGCAGCACGAACAATGAAACTCCTGTTGAACGGAACCGATTACACGTCCGTCAACCTATGTACTTATCGTAAAAGTTTTAGAGAGAATAGCAAGAGGATTTATATTCCTCTTTTTTTTTTGAGTAATTTCTAGAGGTTTTATCGTGTTTTCCATCACTTTTGGGCACCGCTAGTCTAAACATTAGGTATCATACTACGAATTTGAGCAATTGGCTTAATGGAAAAATGGTTTTGTATTTGGATGATTTACTTCGTTTATTCGCTATCGCTCGGGTGGTAAATCCGAAGAATGGGCTTAATTTAGTCCCAAACCCGCTGTAGTACCAGAACAAGCTAGAACGCTTACAAAATATTTATATTGATGTAGATATTGACAAAAATGAATACCAAATCACAAAGACTAGATATGAAAATATTCACACCGAATTAAAAGACAAAAATTGCTAGTTTTAACGAGACTTCTTAAAATAAAAAAAAATGGGACAAATCTAAAAAAATAGACTTATCCCATTTCGTGAACGCAGAAGGATTCGAACCTTCGACCGCCTGCTTAGAAGGCAGGTGCTCTATCCAGCTGAGCTATGCGTCCATTAATTATTAGTTATACTAACAATTAGTCGGGGTGGCAGGATTCGAACCTGCGGCCTCCTGCTCCCAAAGCAGGCGCGATAACCGAGCTACGCTACACCCCGAAATGCAAAAAAAGCGGAGAGTAAGGGATTCGAACCCTTGGTACAGTTCCCCATACGCTTGTTTAGCAAACAAGTCCTTTCGGCCACTCAGGCAACTCTCCAATAAATAAGAACTTATATTCCTTTTAAGCGGTTGCAAATTTAGGCTTATATTCTATATTTTACAAATAATTTACTGCTTTTTTTCAATGTTTTTTTCTGACTTTTTAAAAAACATTAACAATCAATCCTATAGCGTTCATAAGAGAAACAAATCTAACCTACACTTGGTACAGATTGGTATAAAATATATTTGTTTTTTTAAATTTATTTTGAAAATAAAATATAAAACTCCATATTTAATAACACAAAAATGAGTTTATGCCATTATAAAGGTTTATTACCAAAAAACAATTATAATAAGTTTAGTAAAAAATACGAATCAAAAATGAAAAATTTAGACCATAATCATTTAGTTTTGCAAACCAATACCATTGCTGTTTTTCATTTGTTATTTTTTAATTTCTAATTTAAAAAAATGTTCGGAATTTGTAATCTAGCCATAATACCTCTTCGCTCTGAAGCCAGCGATAGAAGCGAAATTGTTTCACAAGTTTTATTTGGGGAACATTTTGAAATCCTAGAACAATTCAAACAATGGTCAAAAATAAAACTGCAGTACGATAATTATGAAGGCTGGGTAGATGTTAAACAATACCAAATAATATCAGAAACGGAATACAAACTATTATCAGAGGATGCAATTGTTTTGAATGCTGATTTACTTGAATATATCACTGGGCCAAACAATATGTTACTCCCTATTCCATTGGGTTCTTCTCTGTCTTTTTTGAATCACAATGACATCAATACTTCAAATTTAAGTTTCGAAGGGACTAAAATAAGTGGTATTAAAAACAAAAATCAGTTACTAAATACTGCCTTCATGTACTTAAACGCTCCATACCTATGGGGAGGTAAGACGCCTTTTGGGATAGATTGTTCTGGCTTTACACAAATGGTTTATAAAATCAACGGTTATAAATTAATGAGGGATGCTTCTCAACAAGCCACTCAAGGAGATCCTTTAAGTTTTATTGAAGAAAGTGAACCAGGAGATTTGGCTTTTTTTGATAATGAAGAAGGTAATATTACCCATGTAGGAATTATTATGGATAACAATTACATCATTCACGCAAGTGGCAAGGTTCGAATTGATCGTCTGGATCATCTTGGAATTTATAATGCTGAAACCAACAGACACACCCACAAATTAAGGGTCATTAAAAAAATTGTATAAAAAAATCCCGATTTTTATAATCGGGATTTTTTTATAACATACTAGATACAAATATTTTTGAATTATGATGATTTAGTTTTTTATAATCCTCACATTCATTTCTTCGACCTTTTTATCAGATAAAATAGATGGTGCTCCAAATAATAAATCTTCACTAGTTCCAGTTTTTGGGAAAGCCATAACTTCACGAATAGATGCTTTTTTCTCTAAAATCATCATCAAACGATCGATTCCCCAAGCAATTCCTCCGTGTGGTGGTGCGCCATATTGGAAGGCTTTATACATCGTTCCTACACTCTTAATCATTTCTTCTTTGTTGTAACCCATATTTCTATAAGTCGCTTCCAGAATCTCCGATTTATGTGCACGAACTGATCCTCCACCTATTTCGTAACCATTCAGAATAATATCATACTGTTGAGCGATGATTGTTCCAATTTCATCATCATCCCCTTTCATGTGCTTTTCTAAATCATAAATCGCAGGCATCGAGAACGGATTGTGTGTAAACGTCCATCTTCCCTCATCAGTTCTTTCAAACATTGGAAAATCAACCACCCAAGCCGGACGCAATTCCTTTGGATTAATCAAGTTCAGCATTCGACCCATTTCCTGACGAACGGCATCCAAAGCTTTGTTAGCCGTAGCATAATCTGCAGCCGAGAAGAAGACAATATCTCCCACCTGCGCATCGGTCGCATTTATAATTCCTGCTGCAATTTCTTCACCTAAAAACTTAATAATTGGTGATTGCAATTCGTCTTCATTTACAATAATATAAGCCAATCCACCTAAACCGTGTTGTTGTGCAATAGCAGTCAGTGTTTCGATTTGACCTTTAGACATACGCTTGTTTCCTTGCTCTTGAGCCGAAACCTTGATACATTTTACAATTCCACCCTCTTCAATGGGTTTACTAAAAACTTGGAAAGTTGTATCTTTTACAATAGCTGTAATGTCTTGCATTTTCAATCCGTAACGCAAATCAGGTCTATCACAACCATAGAAATCCATTGCATCTTTGTAAGTAATCACCTCAAATGGTTTCAAAATCCATTTGTTTCCATATACTTTTTTAACCACTTCATTAAATAGTTTCGTATTCAAATCGATAATTTGTTGCATACTGGCATACGCCAATTCCATATCCAATTGCGTAAATTCAGGCTGACGGTCTCCACGGGAATCTTCATCTCTAAAACAACGCGCCACTTGGAAATATTTCTCATAACCACTTACCATCAACATTTGCTTGAACTGTTGTGGCGCTTGTGGCAAGGTGTAAAACAAACCAGCTTGTTTACGTGTAGGAACAATAAATTCACGTGCTCCCTCATCAGTTCCTGCACTTAAAATCGGAGTTTCTATTTCTAAAAATTCTTCCTCATCCAAAATGTCACGCAATAACTTAATTACTTTATGACGGTTTACGATTGCTCGTCGCACCTCTTCGTTTCTGTGATCCAAAAACTTGTATTGGTAACGCATTGCTTCGTTTGTCTTGGCAGCTCTTTTAATTTCGAAAGGCAATGTTTTAGATAAGTTTAAAATTTCTAAAACCGAAGTCTCTAATTCAATTTTACCCGTACGTAAACCTGCATTATAATCATCTTCATTACGTCCAACAACAATCCCTTTTACTGAAATTACCGATTCTGGTTTCAATTTCACCAACTCATCTATATTAGGAAATGACTCTCTACTGATACGGATTTGGAAAATCTCATAACTTGAATCACGCAAATCAATAAACATCAATTCTCCGTGATCACGAACACTAGCTACCCAGCCTGATAACATCACTTCTTCTTTGATGTTTTCTTCTGATAACTGTGAAATTTTATGCGTTCTATAAGTATCCTTTATAATAATAGGAATTTCAGGAAGTGCTTCTTCTTGAACTTCTTTATTTTCTGCAACTGTTGCTCCAGCAGCTTTTTCTTGTGATTGTTTCTTTTCTAAAACAGCATCAGCTCCTAATTTGTCTAATATAATCTGACGAATTACTTTTCCATTCGCTCCTTTTCCAATAACACCTAAAACTTTACCAACTAAAATACCTGCTTTTCCTTGGTCTCCTGCTTTAATATCATTAGCCACAGCTGTGTTTTCAGCAATTACGGTAGCAATAACTTCCTGAATTTTATCTTCAGAAATCGTATTATCTGCAAAATATTTATTGTAATCGAAATTTTGATCTTTTAAATAACCAGCAATCGCATTTTGAACTAAAACAGCTGTGATTTTTTCCGCTTTGAATAATACAAAAATGGTTATTAAATGCTCAATATTATGAATCTTATCATAATCTTCAGCCTTGATGTTATTCGCTAAAGTTTTAGCAACAAACGATGGATCTTTAATTTCGTTATTTAAAGTCACAAATGTTCTCGAACGCAAAGCATCTGCCGTGAAAAATTTAGCATCTTGTGGCAAAACACCTCCATTAATCAAAATAGATTCAACAGCATAAGGCAAAGCACTAGTATCTACTTTAATCGCTTCAATTTCAGCTTTAATATTTACAAAAGGCAAATCCGGCTCAGAAATGAAACGGTAATCCGCTTCGAATTCCTTTTTACGCATGGTTTTGGTTTGCTTTAAATCAGCATCCCATAACACAGTCGTTTGATCAGGTCTAAAGGCTGCGTTTTCGATAAAATAATTGAACTGCTTCTCTACTTCTTCTTTCAAAGCTTCGATCATAAACTTAAACGAGTTTAAGTTTTTGATTTCTGTTCTTGGATTTAAAACCTCCGAATTTATTTTTCGTAAAGAAACCGAAACATCCGATTTGAATTCTCCTTTCTCCAAATTGGCTTCAGAGATTCCTAAATTCTGAACAATACGCTGAATGTATTGCGCATAAGTTGAAGCGTCTTCGATATTACGAACGCAAGGTTCTGTAACAATTTCAATCAATGGCACACCTGCTTTGTTAAAATCAACTAACGAAATTTTCTTTTCGTGCATCAATTTTGCAGCATCTTCTTCAATATGAACTTGCGTTAAATTCACAGTAAATTGAGAACCGTCATTTCGGTAACAAGAAACCTTTCCGTCAGGAATTATTGGATTATGAAATTGCGTTATCTGAATATTTTTTGGATTATCAGGATACTCGTAATGCTTTCTATCCCAGGAAATCACTTCATTGCTGAAAGATGAATCCACCGCTTTACCAAAATAAATTGCTTTGGTAATTGCTTCTTTATTTAAGGCCGGCAAAACGCCCATTTGTCCCGTACAAACCGAACATATATTTTCGTTAGGTGTTTCTATTTCTTGATTTGGACAAGAACAAAACAACTTGGTTTTGGTATTTAATCGAACGTGAGTTTCCAGTCCAATTACCAATTCTAAATCGTGGGCTTTTAAAGCCGCCGTTAATTGTTCCAATTCCATTATATTGTATCTTTTAAGAAGTTAGCAAACTTCAACACTAATTCATCATTATTTTTTGCTGCTGTAATCTGCAATCCAGTATTCGTTCCTTGTGGCACAGTTAAAGTCGGTAATTGTCCTAAACTAAAACCAACTGTATAAGCATCGGATAAATACATCGCCAACGGATCTTTTAAACTGTCTCCAATTTTAGGTGGCGTACTTGGTGTAACTGGTGATAAAATAATATCCACCTCTTCAAAATCCTTACTGAAGTTTTCAGAAATTTGATCTCTTACAGCCAATCCTTTTAAATAGATTTCATCAGAGAAACCTTGTGACAACACCTGATTTCCACCTACAATTCTACGTTTTGTTTCTTCTGAAAAGTTTTCAGAACGCGTCACCGCATACGTTTCAATTAAATTCTCCGCTTCAATACGGTTTCCATAATTGGTTCCGTCCAAACGGGATAAATTCGAAGCCGTTTCCGCCATTGCCAAAGTATAATACGTCGAAACTAAAAGATCTGATTTAAAGAAATCCAATTCTTTTACTTCAATTCCTTTGGCTTTTATTTTTTCGATACTCGCTAAAAAATCAGCTTTTACTTGAGCATCTATAGCATCGCTTTCGATAAAGTTTTTAAAATAACCGATTGTTTTTATAGTTGAAGTTGTGATTTCTTCTTCACTAATTTCTGATGAAGCAATTGAGGTTTGATCTTTTGGATCCTTTCCGCTCATTACATTCAACACAATTCTAATATCTTCAATTGATTTTGCCAATGGACCAACACAATCTGTAGAAGATGCGTAAGCCATTAATCCAAATCTCGAAATTCTTCCGTAAGTGGGTTTGAAACCATAAATATGATTGTATCCGGCAGGCTGACGAATCGAGCCTCCAGTATCTCCACCAATAGAAAATACAGTATAATCTTTAGCCACATTCACCGCCGATCCACCGCTTGAACCACCTGCAACTAATTCAGGATTAACTGCATTTTTTACCGCTCCAAAAATGGTGTTTTCACTAGAAGAACCGTGACCAAAACTGTCGCAGTTTTCTTTTACCAAAGGAATCGCACCCGCATCCAATAATTTTTGAATAGCAGTAGCTGTATAAGGCGATTTATAATTTTTCAACAAATCAGAACTTGCAGTCGTGTAAGTTCCCTGCAACATATAAACATCTTTAATTCCAAAAGGAATTCCTTCTAACAAACCGATAGTTTCTCCGTTTGCAATTTTAGTATCTACTTTTGCAGCTAATTCCAGCGCCAAAGTATCCAATACAGCATTTACAGAGTTATATGTATTTTGTTTCAGTAAGTCTAATTTCTCTTGTACTAAAGCCGTACAAGTGATTTGTTTTGACACCAATTGTTGGTGTATTTCTTTTATTTTAGAATCCATTTTATCCTTCTATAACTTTAGCAACAACTAAAAAACCATTTTTTTTGTTCGGGAAATTTTCTAAAATAAGCTGTTTTTCCATAGCCGAACTTTCTACCACAACATCTTCTCTTAAATCACTTACTGACACACAATTATGATTGACATTATTCAAGGAATTATTATTTGATGGATGTGCATTTTTGATTACATCAAATAATTTGTTCACGCTCTCGGAAGGCTGTGCCCCTTTAATACTCGACAAGATGTCGACTGTCATTATTTTACTCATAATTTTAATTCGTTTTAAAGTCAAACTTTTAAGGTCGCGAATTTACGAAAAGTTTTATTAGGGAATTCGATTTTTTTAAATGATTTCGATAGCTCTTCTTTCATCGAGAATTTTAATTTAATACTAATTCTATTTAGCTCTTACTACCTGAATCTAAAGCAAAAAAGACCGAAAACCACATATCAATTTTATTACATTTAAAAAAATCATCTATTTACGATAAATTAATGTTATTTTTAAAATCTGTTTTTAAACCAAACCAAAATGAAAAATACCCTGAAGACATTTGTTTTTATGTTTTTAAATATCCTTTTGTTTCATTCAAATAGTTATGCAAACCATACCGCTTTAGCATTAGATCCTCCAACAGTAACTTCTCCTGTCAATTTATGTCAAAATCCTATAGTAAAAAACCTTTCGGCCATACCCTCTGCTGGATGTACACTAATTTGGTATGGCACTAACTCTGTAGGAGGAACAGGAAGTTCTACTCCTCCAACAATAAACCCAATAAATGTAGGCACAACAACCTACTATGTAAGCCAAACTGATGGTGTAACCGAGAGCGCTAGAGTTCCAATCGTTGTAAATATAGTAGCAAATAATGGTGAAGACATGAAGTTTTTCCCTTCTTGCAAATATTTAAAAGTAACAACTGGGCCTGATACAGTTCCTCCAACGACATTATCTTCGGTATATTTTGAATGGATCGATGGAAATTCTGTTGCATCTATTCCTTACCTTTATTCTTATTCTTATGTAATTTACGACACCCAGTCAAGACCAATTGGACCAGCAATTACAGGAACCACTACTGATACTCATATAGAAATTTTTGGAATCTTAAAAGGACAGAATATAATCATGACTGTTAGATCTGCCACTAATCCTTGTATTGATACACAAACCAATATTTGTCAATTACTTTGTAGAGTGATTACAAACCCCGATTTTCCAGACATTACTCCCATTTGTCAAGATGACAGTTCTGTTCCAAATTTAGACGCTACTTCTCCCAACGGACTCACTGGACTTTGGACTCCTGCTGTTATTGATACAAGAACTCCAGGCACTTTTACGTATAGATTTGATCCTGATCCTATAAATTTTCCTTGTGCTAATTTCCAGAAACTAAATATTACAATTTTACCCAAAGTAGCTCCTATTTTTAATTCTTTTCCAACAACAGTTTGTCAAGGAGCTGCCGCGCCAGTATTGCCTTTAGCATCAAACAATCCAACGCCAATCACAGGGACTTGGAGTCCTAATACGGTGGATACTTCCATTTTAGGTACTACGACTTATACTTTCACACCTGATAATCCAGCTCAATGTCCATTGACCGCTCCAGTAACTTTTTCCATTATCGTCAAACCTATCGTTACAGATGCTGGCTTCACACCTATTGCCCCCATTTGTATTGGAAGTCCAGCACCTACATTGAATACGCTATCGCCATTAGGAATAAAAGGAACTTGGTTTCCAACACGAATCAATACGAATTCAGTAGGAACAACAGCCTATACTTTTACACCCGATGCTAACCAATGTGGTATTTCCCAAACTTTTGATGTAACGATAATTCCTAAAAAAGTGCCTGATTTTGTAGCAATTCCAGCTTTTTGTGTTGATGATCCAGCACCACTATTAGCCACTACTTCACCTAATAATATTTCAGGAACTTGGTTTCCTGCTGTGGTAGATAATTTATCGAGTGGCACTTATATTTTTACACCAAACGCTAATGAATGCGCGACAACACAAATCATGGACATAACTGTAAACCAACCCACAAGCCCCGATTTTAGCAATTATTCTATTTGCTCTGGAAATCCAGCACCAAGTTTAGATGCTACTTCTCCAAATGGAATTACAGGAGTCTGGAATCCTAATACAGTTGATAATTTGAATACTGGATTATACACTTTTACTCCTAATGCTGGACAATGTGCCATACCCCAAACAATTGAAGTCACTGTTTTACCATCTAAAACTTTGATTGATTTTAATACCGAAATAACAGCAGCTTTTTCTAAAAATCAAAAAATCACTATTACTCCCATTGCTGCTAGCAACGATTATTTGTATCAATTAAACGATGGTCTTTTTCAGAAAAGTCCTGTTTTCGAAAATGTAGCAGCTGGATACCATTCGGTTACTGTTCAAGACATAGCAGGATGCGGCAATGCTATCGTAAAAAACAATATTTTAGTTATTGATTATCCAAGATTTTTCACCCCAAATAGTGATGGTTATAATGACACTTGGAATATTTCCCCTTTAAAAGAGCAATCGTCTTCTAGGATATATATTCATGATAGATACGGAAAACTATTGAAAGAAATAAGCCCAAAAGGGAGTGGTTGGGACGGAACCTACAAAGGACAACTTTTACCTGCCACCGATTATTGGTTTACGGTAGAATATGAGGAACAAGGAAGTATCAAAAAATTCAAATCGCATTTTACTTTGAAGAGGTAAAGAAGTTAATTTTGAAGATTTGTAAGGAATCTTTATTAACTTTTTAAATCAAAAACAACATATTTGTTTAAAAATGAATACATTAGCATAATATTCAACTATCAAAAAACCAAAACCATAAACAAATGAAAACCACCTTCTACTTTTTGTTACTAATAACTTCGTTTACGTTTGTATCCTGTGAAAATGAAGATTATGAAATTTATAATGTAGCAACTCCAGTCACGATGTCTTTGAGTGAGTTAAGAACTTCAGTAAAAATATTACCACCTCAAAAAATTAATAAATCGGGTAAAATATATGTTTACGAAAATTTTGTGTTTATTAATGACGAAGAAAAAGGCATTCATATTATTGACAACACCATTCCAACCGCTCCTAAAAAAATAGCCTTCCTTAAAATTATTGGAAATACGGATATAGCCGTAAAAGACCAAATGCTTTTTGCCGATAGTTTTACCGATTTAGTCGTTTTTGATATTTCCAATATTAGAAAAATTGTAGAGAAAAATAGATTGAATGATGTTTTTCCAAATTACACTGTCTTTCCATCGATTGACAACAACCTTCCATTACAATATGATTTTAAAAATGTTACTTCTGATAAAATTATTGTTGATTGGACTATCAAACAAGAAAAAAGAAAACCACAAGATTATGATATTCAAAACGGAGGTATCTTTTACAACTCTGTAAGTTCTGAAAGTGTTACAGGAAAAGGCGGTTCATTGGCTCGTTTTATGGTTGTTGAAGATTATTTATATGCTGTTGATAATCTGAAAATCAATATTTTTAACATTCAAAATTTAGCTGCTCCAACAAAAATAAAAGAACAAATAGTAGGTTGGGGAATCGAAACCATTTTTAACAGAAATGACTATTTGTATTTGGGAAGTACCAATGGAATGTATATTTATGACATCAAATCGCTGGACAACCCTGTTTTTACATCAAGAATTGCTCACATCAATGCTTGTGATCCCGTAGTAGTTGATGAAAAATACGCTTATGTAACTTTACGATCAGGGAATTTATGCGGTGCATCTGAAAGTGTTTTAGAAATTATTGACATTACCAACAAAAAAGTTCCTGTGAAAATAAAATCATACACTATGGA
Source organism: Flavobacterium eburneipallidum (assembly GCF_027111355.2). NCBI lineage: Bacteria > Pseudomonadati > Bacteroidota > Flavobacteriia > Flavobacteriales > Flavobacteriaceae > Flavobacterium > Flavobacterium eburneipallidum. The sequence goes on along the minus strand of NZ_CP114291.2, from coordinate 1,563,590 downwards.
AAATCCTTATGGTCTGGGAATTAAAGATCAAATGCTGTTTGTTTGTGATGGCACAGCGGGGCTAAAAGTGTTTAACAAATCGGATGTGTTGAATTTGCAAACAACAAATCAATTTAAAAACATCAATCCTTTTGATGTGATTCCTTTAGATGACAAATTGCTTTTGGTGGGTCAAAACACGCTTTTTCAATATAAGTATGTGCAAAACAATATCGAACTCATGAGTACATTTTCATTAGACAACTAATTACTCAATACGCTCAATCAAATACTTCGTTCCATTAATTTCAAATTGAAAACCCACTTCATTACCCATTAATTTATTTCCCAATGACGATTAGTAAAATTAGAACACAGATGACGCAAATTCAAGCACTGCGAATTTTAAATAAAACTACCCAATAGCTTTGAAAAAATAAACAATTCCAGCAATTATAAGCATTATAATCACTATCCAATTTTTGAAATTTCCAACTTTTATCTGAAAAGTATAAAGCTTATCATTTTCAGTAACATCTTTACGCCAAAGCTTATGAATTTTATAAAAAGCAAAAGCTGCTACAAAAAAAGAAAAACTACAGATTAAATGCATATAATTCATTTGCAAATTATTTAATTTCCTCAATCAGATACTTCGTTCCGTTAATTTCAAATTGAAAACCTACTTCATTTCCCATCAGTTTATTGCCTAATGGTGATTGTGGAGAAAGTGCTATAACATTAATCCCTTCAATATTGATTTTTGGAAGTGCGGCACTTAAATAAAGGTAAATTCCATTGGCTTTGACCAAACTGCCTATTATAATAGTTTTGGCAATTGTGGTAGAATCAATTTTATCAAAAACAGCTTTTTGAGCTAAAACTTCTTTCAATTTATGATTGAGTTTTTCCTGCTCAATATGCATCATCGCCAATGCTGTTTCGTGTTTGTCGCCCGCAGAACCTTTCGCATCGTTTTTCGAATCTTCAGTCAAAGCCACAATCATATCCTTGAAAACATCAATTCTGTCTTGGACTAGTTGCAGGTAATGCTGATGTATTTTTTGTTTGAAAGTCATAATTTAGAAAAAATTTAAACATAAAGTTCACAAAGAAGGCACGAAGAACACAGAAAATAAATTTTAAAACTTTGTGAACCTTGTGCCTTCTTTGTGAACTTTGTGGTTAAATAAATATTAGAAATCAAATTTATAATTAGCTCCTAAAACAGCTTGAAATCCTTGAACTGGAAAATTCATCCATTTTTGATAATCTTGATTGGCGATATTATTTAATCTTAAAAAAGCAGTCAAGCGTTCGTTGTATTTGAATCCAACGTGTGCATTTACATCAAAATAACTATCCAAAGTTATTGGACTTGGAGCTACAGCATAAACAATATCAGTGTTCAATTTTTGATCTTTTCGTTCGCCAACATAGAACACATTGGCTCCAGCGTACCATTTTTCGGTAATATTAAAATCTAATTTGGCATTTAATTTTATGGCTGGTAAATTCCAAACTTCCTCCTGAAAATCATTGGTATAACTGCTAAAAGTGGCGTCAATTCCAAAACTTACATCCTCGGAAAGGTCTGCTTTTAATTCGCCATAAAAACTAATGGTTTTCATGTCATCATAAACAACTTGCAAGGAATTCCCAAAAGCATAATTTTGATTAGTTGCATCCTCGTTATAATCGTTGCTTTTGAACAAAGCTCTGTTTCTTTCGTTTACATACGAAGCGCGAAGATTGTACCCAATAGTGTTGGTCAATTTTCCTTTTAAACCAGCGTAAATATCAAATTGTTTGTCAGTTGGTTTTATATCAAATGTTGGCGATAAATAAGGATTTTTGCTCACAAAATCAGCGTATGTATTTTGTTCCAAATTTCCCTCGGCTCCAGCATAGAAAATCATCAAATCGCCCACCACTTTATAGGAAGCATTAATCTGTGGATACACTAAAAATTTACTGTCACTGTTTTCTAAATCCATGCTATAAAAAACGGCAGCACCCAAATTGAAAGTCCAATCGTCTCTTTGCATGGCAAAACTTGGAGCGATTCCAAAATTAGTAAAGCCATATTTTATGGAATTAGTATTCGAATAATCATTTTTGAAACTTCCGCCAACGTAATCTACTATCAGATTCGTTTTTATGTTTAAATCATCAATCTCGAATTGCAACGCAGGTTTTGCATAAAATCTATTTTCGGATGAATCGTAGGCATCTGAAAAATGATTGTATTTTAGGCTTATATCTTGAACTGGTCCTTCGTTAAAATCTATTTTCCCTCCAATATATAAATTATTATAAACTTGCTGTGGATTGATTCCATCTATCAAAATAGCTTTATTAACAGGAGTTAAGGAACTACCAAAATCTGTAGGCAATCCATACCAATTATACACTTGATTTTGAAAGCCCAAATCCAGATTCCATGACAAAGCATTACCACGAACGCCATAAGTCAAATCAATAGCAGTATCGTAAAAAGAATTCTCTAAATCTACGTTTTTGATTCCGCCTTGCGACGAAAGATGACGGAACATTCCAGCTACATAATCATTGGCACCCAAATCTTGGTTTACAAATAATTCTCCATTCAAAATGCCATAATTCCCTACTCCAAGCGTTGCATAATTATTATACAATTTGGCTTGTTTTTCTTTTTCGACACCTTCAGCTTTTCCTTTGGATGGCGTAAAAGTTGAAGCTACAGGAAAGGAGAAAATGTTATATTTTATAATTTCCTTTTTGCTATTTTCTTCATCCTCTATAGCAGGAATTTCACGCACTTTGAAAGCATCCGAAATAGTGGGTGTGTATGGTTTTACCACATTTACTACTTCTGTACCAATGTTTTCGTCTTTTTTAGGATCTTTTTTTTGGGCAAAAGAAAATGGAGCAACTAAAAGTAAAACTCCGATTCCAAACTTTCCTAAAAGAGGAAAAGTTGTTTGTATATAAAAACTGCTTGTATTTAATTTCATGTTTTTTATCTTTAAAAAAGTATAGACTAATCTATTTTCTGAATTCTATTCTCTTTTTTCTTAATTAGTTACAGATGAATTCGTTTTAGCTTCTTCACTTTTGATGGTATTCAATTCTTTTTGAGCTTCGGAAACTACATCAGGGAAATCCGTAAAGTTTTTGATGACGCTATCCAAAATATACGTGGCTTGAAAACTGTCTTTCAATCCGTAGAAATTCTTTGCCATTAGCACTAAACCTTTGGCTCCAAAATATTTATAACTGGAATAATTCTTGGCTAATTTTTGAACAGCTGCATTAGAATCTTCAAATTTCGCATCTTTGTTTTTGAAATAGGCATCATAATACAAGGCTTCGGCAGCTAATTCTCCTTTGGCAATAGTTTGTAATTTGGCGTAAGCTGAACGAGCTTTTGCTTCGTCACCCGTTTGAATAGCAGCACGAGCAATGATAATTTGAGCATCGCTTTTTACATTGTTATCCATTTTTGGGTTTGCCAAAACTTTCTCGGCATAAATAACCGAATTGGGATAATCCTTGTTTTCATAATACGATTTCATCAAATTAGATTGGGCAAAAGTTTTATTTTGCGCCACATCAGATTCGCTTTCTAATCTTAACAATACTGGAATTGCTTTCTCTGAATTATTATTTTTCAAGAAAATTTGTGCCAATCGGTTCAAAGATGGTTCGGTAAATTCATTTCGAGAACCAGCAACTACATATTCATAATTGGGAACCGATTTGGTTTCCTGACCATCTGAATAATACGATTGTGCCAAATAATAATTCGCTTTCAACGAATGAATTCCTCTTGGAAATTTAGCAATATAGCCGTTAAATCCCGATATGGCTTGTTTGGTATTGCTTTGCATGTATTGTTTTTCGGCAGCTTCGTAGGTGTCATTATCCAATTCAGCATCGGTAACAGCAACGAAATCCAAAGTGCGTACCCAAGTAGCATATTCGTCCACTCTTCCGTTGTCCACATAAATCAATCGTGCTGTAGAAACCGCTTCGAGAGCTTCGGGAGTTTTAGGAAAATCAGCCGCTACTTTTTTAAATTTTGTTAAAGCTTGCTCGTCTTTATCTGCATTATAATAAACCAATCCCTGACGTAAAATAGCTTTTGAGGCAAAAGAACCATTTTTGAATTCAGCATTTAATTTATCATACGTTTTTATCGCAAGGTCTTGTTTGTTTTGAGCTACATAAGTATTTCCGAGTTCAAAATACGCATCGTCACGGTATTCTGATTTAGGATACAATTGCAAAAAGTTGTTGAGTTCTTCGATTTTTTTATCGTTTTTGGCAATAAATCCGTAGCAAATAGCTTTTTGAAAATAAGCATAATCCGCATCGACACTTTTGAATTCGATTACTTTATTGTAAGCCTCAAGCGCCGAAGTATATTTAGTTGTTACAAATCGACAATCGGCTAAACGCAAATACGAATCATGCAAACGCACTTTGTCATCCTTTACTTTTATTTGGTTTTCGAAATAATTTCCCGCTTGATCGTATTCTTTTTGCTTGAAATAAGCGTAGGCAATGTTGTAATTAACGTTTTTATATTCGGGTGTTGTTACAGCTTGCGGAAAACCTTGAAATTGTTTGTAACTCAATACTGCATTTCGAAAATCGTTCAAAACATATTCTGTTTCTCCTTTCCAAAAAGTGGCACGAGCCGCAAATTGAGCGTCTTTTTGCCCTGCTAAAGATTTATCAAATAATAGTGCCGCATCTTCGTATTTTCGATCAGTGTACAATTCTAAACCTCTGTAAAAAGTAACTTTTTGATAGGCTAATCTATTTTCTGGTGACTTATTTTTGTCTAATAACACCAATGCTTCCTTGTAGTTTTTAGATGAAATATACGAATCAATCAACAAACGCTCTATTTCAGGTTTGTTGGGATTATTTGGATATTTTTTCATAAAAGAATTCAAAACATCGGGAGTGCTTTGGTATGAATTTCCTATTTCGTAACTCAATTTAGCATAATTCAAATTCGCATCTTCTTGTATTTTAGCATCAAATGTCATTTCAGAAGCATTCTTGAAAGCATTCAAAGACTGCTGTTTTTTATCTAAATTCAAGTAGCTTTCGCCCAAATGGTAATAAGCATTTTGAGCCACAAAATCATTTCCGCCAATAATTTTATTGAACTGTGAAATGGCATTCTCATAATCCTTTTGCATGTAATAAGCATATCCTAATTGATAGAAATCAGTGTTGTTCCATTTCCCTTTTTTTCCTTTATACAAAGACAAATACGGAATGGCTTTGTCGTATTTTTTCAGGTTAAAATAACTTTCGCCAATAATTTTATTCAGTTCAGATTTTTCTAAAGGAGAGGATTTTGCCATCGCTTTTTCGCCTAAATCAATCGCTTTTTGAAAATTTCCTAACTTGAAATTCATATCGGCCTGATAGTAAGACAATTTTTCTTTGTACTTTTCTTCGCCCGAAACTTCGTCAAAATATTTGGTTGCCTGTTTGTAATCATCGCCTTCATAAGCCATAAAACCGAGATAATATTTGGCTTGAGAACCGTACTCTTTGGAATTGGCTACTTTATTAAAATAGGTAGTTGCTTCTTTTTTGTTTTTGGCACTGAAAAAACTATACCCTTTTTGGAAATTAAATTTGTCGCTGTCGCTAAAACTCAAACTGCTTTCGTCCACTTTATCAAACCATTCTAAAGCTTTTGGATAATTTCCTTGTTTGAAATAATAGTGTGCTACTTCTATATAAGCTTGATTTTGTTTGATACTCGTTGGATAATCCGCAACAAATCGCTCCATCAATACATCAGCATTGGGTTGATTGCTACGAATAGCACAATTGGCAACATAATAAGCACAATCTGATTTGAGTTCCTCATTGGCTGTAGCCGATTTTACTCTATCAAAAATAATTTGAGCCGAAGCATATTGTCCGTCTTTATACAACAAAAGCGCTTTGTCAAAATCTTTGGAATCGTAAGAGTAAATTGCTGATTTTTGTGCCGAAACGGATAGAGTATGAATGAAAATTATTAAAAAGAGAAACCTGTATATTTTACGCATTGCTATTTTGATTTAAAAAATTCAAATATATCATATTATACAGGGTATAACGGAGTACGTTTGGTTTTTATTATGAACAAAAGTTTTAACAAACTTCAAAAGGGACTAATTGCAAGATGGATTCAGAAAAATATTTTTTTTGTTTGCTCTTGTGCTAATTGATAATTACATTTACCAAATAAAATAAAACCCATTATGTCACAATCCGTATTATCTTTAAAAAACGTAGTTATTTCTCAAGGAGGAAGAATCATATTGTCGAACATCAATCTTGAAGTAAATCACGGAGAATTTATTTATATCATCGGAAAAACAGGAACTGGAAAAAGTAGTTTTATGAAAGCCCTTTATGCTGATTTGCCATTAACCGAAGGAGAAGGAAGAATTGTAGATTTTGATTTAGCCACTTTAAAAGAAGACGAAATTCCGTTTTTGAGAAGAAAAATTGGGTTTGTATTTCAGGATTTCAAATTGCTTCCGGATCGTAATGTAAAAGACAATATGCTTTTTGTATTGAAAGCAACTGGCTGGACAGACAATAGTGAAATTCAAAATAAAATTGACGAAGTTTTAGACAAAGTAGGAATGCTAGGTTCTGTGGGCAAAATGCCACACCAACTTTCGGGAGGTGAACAACAACGAGTTGCTATTGCCAGAGCTTTACTTAACAATCCTGAATTTATTCTAGCTGATGAACCTACAGGAAATCTTGATCCTCAAACCAGTGTTGAAGTAATGGAAGTGTTACGCAAAATCAATGCTGCAGGAAAAACAGTGATTATGGCGACTCACGATTATGCGTTATTGATGAAATTCCCTTCGAAAACTTTGAAATGTGAAGATGCTCATATTTTTGAGGTGGTTCAGAAAACCGTATAATTTACTTTATAAATGATTAATTCAATCGTAGATTGCCAATTATTTTCATTCATAAAAAACAGAGAAATAAGAACATTAGTAGTTCTAGGATTACTCTTTCGGATTATTTTATCACTACTTTATTTTAACATCACTCTATATTTAGATTCTGATGGTTATATCATTCTTTCACAATATTTATTAAATTTTGACTTAAATGGATACGATGGAACCAGAAGCCCTGGCTATCCTTTATTGTTGGTTTTAACTTTTGGTTCTCAACAATTATTGGTTTTGTTTCAACTTATTTCTGGAATAATTACTTCCGTTTTATGGTACAAAATTTTAGTAAAACAAAAGTTCAGTCCTAAATTAGCATTATACATTACTCTTTTCATAGCAAGTTTTTTGCATATTTATTTCTATGAAACGGCCATAATGCCTGAAACATCAATCTTATTTTTTATAACTCTCATTTTTTATCAATTATCTAATAATTATTTAGATCTAAACGATTTTAAGAAAAACGTTTTAATGAGTTTCCTTTTGACTTATCTGGTGCTAATTAAACCTTTTTTTGTGTTTTTACCTTTCTTGATTTATGGTTTTAGTGTTCTAAAAGACTTTGAATTTAAAAGAATTATCAACCAAAAAATAAGCGTGCTCCTTTTTCCGCTGTTTGCTTATTTCTGCTGGTCTTATGTCAATAAAATCAACACAGGCTACTTTGTTCCCACTACGTTTTCAGGACTTAATTTATCCCAAAATTGTGTGTTTTTTGCCGAAAAAACTACTCCCGAATACCAATGGATTGGAAGCATTTATGCCAATTCTAGAATAAAAAATGTAGCAAAAAATGACACTATCCAAAAAGAAAGTAACAAACGAGATTTAGCTATGACTATTTGGGATGCACATCAAGAATTAATGACTAAAAAGAATAATAATCTACCTGATCTATCGAATGATTTGGGAAAATATGCCATTGCAACTATCAAAAAAAACCCAGTTGAATATGCAGAACAAGTGGTATTTCGTTCTTGGTTTGATTTTTGGAAAACTTCTATCCATTTCAATTATTTAGATTTTTTAGTTCCGTTTGGTAACAAAATTTGTATCGGATTTTGGCACATTCAAAGCGTTCTATTGTTGATTTTTAAGTTTAGTTTCTTGATTATTTCTCCAGTTTATGTGATACGTTTTTTCAAAACACGAAAAGTATCCTTTGAATTTACTACAGTAATTATTATACTCGCTACCTCTATTTTGCAAGCAATGGCAACTTATGGAAGTAATAGCCGATATAGTTTTCCATTTGAATTTTTAATGATTATTATTGTTCTATTATTTGTTAAAGAAAAAGTACAAGAAAAAACATAAATTATATGCTTTCCATACTGATTCCAACATACAATTATGACATTTTTCCTCTAGTTTCGGAACTACATAAGCAATGCTTGGGATTAGAGATACCGTTTGAAATTATTGTAATTGATGACGCATCAACTGATTTTATTGTAAAAAATAAAAAAATTAATAATCTACAATATGTTCAATATGAATTATTAGAAGACAATATTGGACGAAGCAAAATTCGAAATCTTTTAGCTCGAAAAGCCAATTACAATTGGTTTCTTTTTCTTGATGCAGATACGATTCCTGTTTATGACAATTTTATTCAAAACTACATTTCGGAAATAAAAAAAGAAGAAAAAGTGATTTTTGGAGGAATTGAATATGAAAAAAAAGAACCGAATCCCGATCAATTATTAAGATGGATTTATGGACGATCAAGAGAAGCGATTCCTGCAGAAAAAAGAAAAATTAATCCTAACGAAAGTGCTTTAACTTCTAATTTATTGATTCAAAAAAATGTATTTGTTGCGAATCAATTTGATGAGTCTATTACCAATTATGGCTATGAAGATTTGGTATTTTTATCAGATTTAAAAAAGAAAGGGATTTTAGTAAAGCACATCCATAATCCGACTTTTCATTTGGGGTTAGAATGCTCGCAACAGTTTTTAAACAAAACCAAAATTGCTTTAGAAAATCTAAAATCAATAACTCAAAACACAAATTTAGAACATTCTGAAAGTAAAATTTTGAAAGTTCATGCTTTGTTAAACAAACTACATTTAACTTTGTTTGTTTCCTTTTTATTCAAAAAATCAGAGAGAACACTCACGAACAACTTGTTTTCTTCAAAACCTTCTTTATTGCTATTTGATTTATATAAATTAGGCTATTATTGCAGTATTAAATCCTGATAATTATTGGTTAAAGTTAAACCATTTCTTCGAAAAGAGTTTTCCATTGTAGCATTATGTTGTCTAAATTGTATTTTTTTACACTCTCTCTGGCGTTCAAACCCATTTGAAACCTCTTATTTTCATCATTCATTAGCAATTCGAGCTTTACTAAAAATGAGTCCATACTTCCATCTTCTATTAAAAATCCATTTTTATCATTTTGAATAATGGCTCTTGGTCCACATGGACAATCATAAGCAACAACAGGTAAACCCAACGCCATAGCTTCAATAAGCACCATTCCAAAACCTTCTGTTCTTGAAGTCATTACTAACATTGAAGCTTCAAGATATTTATCATTTATATTTTTGACTGGCTCGAAAAAAGCAACACTATTAGCAATATTAAGGTCTGCAACCAATTTTTTTAACGTTTGATTTTCATTCGATTTTCCATAAATATCTAATATCCAATCGGGGTGTTTTTCACTAATTTTTTCCCAAATATAAAGTAATCGATCCAATCCTTTTTCGTAAGAATGTCTTGCTACTGCTATAACTTTTTTAGAGTTCAAAGCAGAAAAAGACTGGGTTTCAAACCATAAGGGATTTGAAATTACACTACCATTATTTACTTTCCATTCGTTTAAATTTTCTCCCGATAAAGCGACAAATTTGGTAAATCTATTAGCTGAAAAATCTTTGAAAGCTGATTTAATTTTGGTAAAAAAGAGATTGTTATTCTCTCTTTCTTCAATGTATTTAGAACCGTGACATTCAAAAACAATAGGTGTCTTTGTTTTTAAAATAAAAGGAATTGCAAAAGCTTTCAAACCATTGTCACAAACAACAATTACATCTGGTTGTACAAGGCTCAAAACATTATTTAATGCTTTTTGATAACGCGAGAAAAAAGCTATTTTGTTTCCTCTCAACGTCATATCATGAAATTTTATTTGCTCATTAAAGGAAAAGAACAAAGGATTATTGCCCTCATTTTGAGTAAGAATATGAACATCGTAACCCCATTTTTCTATAAGATAATTGGCTTTTATCGATAATATTCTAGCGACACCACCTTCATTATTAATTTTTGGAGTTATATATAAAATTCTCATTTTTTAGAATCTAAAAAAACGCTATAATCCCGAATATAATCTGCTTCGTCAAAAATATCCGAAGCAATTACCAAACAAACCGCTCCTGAAGAAAAATTTTGTAATTCACGCCAAATTCCAGTTCCTATATGAAGACCAATATTGGGTTTATTTAAAACTACAGCTTTTTTTTCTAGTCCATCATCCAAAACGACTTCAAAACTACCGCTCAAAGCAATTAAAATTTCGTGCTGATCAATATGTGAATGTCCGCCTCTAAAAGCTGTACTTGGTACATCAAAAAGATAATAAATTCGCTTGAATTCAAAGGGTAAAATATCGTTTTGAATAAAGGCTAAATTACCGCGAATATCTTCAACCACTGGGAAATTTAGAAACTGAATATCGTTAAGCATTACTTTTATTTTTTAATTTGTAAAAATCTTGTTTTCCTTGATTAGCACTTTTAATGGCTTTACTAATTTGTCTTAATTTCAGCTTTTTTTGTTTCCAATCAAAAAACAGTTTGGTGGCTAAATCTACAAAATAATTCGCTTGAAATACTCTAGACAAAAAAGCACCTTGAATGTAATACCGTTGAAAAAAATCTATTTTTTCATTGGAAGAAATTTCGGGATGCTTTGCAATTACATTGGGAACAAAGGCAATTTGATAATTTTTATTTTTAATATCCGACAAAAAAATAGCCTCCTCTCCCATTTTAAAAGTAGAACCAAGTCCGAAATTGTCATCAAAAGTCACTCCTGTTTTATCTAAAATCGTTTTGTTTAGACTTATTTCTACAGACAAAACATTGAACAATTCCATCAGATTCAAATCCGATTTTGCCTCTGGCAAGTACTTTTTAAATAACGATCCATTTGGTTTTTCGATACAAAAACTTATCACAGCTTTATTACTAAATTGATTGTAAGCTTGAACAATTTTGGTATCAAAATCTACTTTAAACACCAAATCATCATCTGCGATTAAAAGGATTTTACCCATCGCATTTTTCAACGCCAAATTTCTACTTCTGGACAAACCTTTTTCTAAAGAATTGATTACTCGAACAGACGAAAAATCTGAAACTAGCAAATTATCACCTTCCGTTTGATTGATAATTAAGATTGAAAATTCAGAAAAATGACTAAAAGAAAACATCGGAATCAAAAAATCTAAAGAATTTCGATTCATCGTCGAAACCAGAATTTCTATATCTTGTTTTTTAAATTCTTTTGTCAATTTGTTAGTATATTTACACAAATATAGAAATTTATGTCCGCCAAATGAAAATACTTTTGTTAGGAGAATACAGTCGATTGCATAATTCACTCAAAGAAGGATTAATTACTTTAGAACACGAAGTTACCGTTGTAGCTTCAGGCGATCATTTCAAGAAATACAATGTAGATTATTCTATTCATTCTGCTTTTTTTTCAAACTTTTGGTTCATCCGAAAAATCAAAAATCTGATTTGCAAAACCACAACAATCGATTTAGAAAAGATAGAAAGAGCGGTTCGTTTTTACTTCTTGCTTCCAAAACTAAAAGACTTTAATCACGTACAATTAATCAATTCTGACGCTATAGAAACTTATCCGTTTTTGGCGCGTTTCCTTTACAAAAAACTTTTTCAAAATATTCAAAATCGCAGCTTGTTAGTTTGTGGAGATGAAACTCCCATTATTGATTATTTATTCAAAAAGGAAATGAAATATTCAATTCTGACTCCTTATTTTGAAGACAACACATTGGCAAGACAATTTCATTTTCCTTTAAAATACAGCACTAAAAGTTATCGAAAAACTTTTGATTGGTTGGTTGAAAACTGTCAAAGTTTAATTGCTTCCGATTTGGATTATAAAATTCCTATGGAGGCTATGGGATATAAAGTTTACTTTATTCCTAACCCCATAAACATTAACAAAATTGAATTTAAAGCATTAGAAACAAATACTAGAATTGTGATTTTCTTGGGAATCAATCGTGGGAGTTACATCAAAAAAGGGATTTCATTTTTTGAAAAAGCTTTAAACATAATTAAAGAAAAATACGAATCGAAAGTTGAAATAATAATTTCTGAAAACATTCCGTACAATCAATACATTGAACTTTATAATAGAGCACATATTTTGCTTGACCAAGTTTATGCTTACGATCAAGGATATAATGCTCTTGAGGCGATGGCGAAAGGAAAAGTCGTTTTTACAGGTGCTGAAAATGAGTTTACAAAACACTACAATTTAACCGAAAGAGTGGTAATTAATGCTTTGCCTGATGTCGATTCTTTAGTCGCTGAATTGTCTTTTTTGATTGAAAATCCATCAGAACTAACTGCTATTGGGGAGAGAGCCAGAAATTTTATCGAAAAAGAGCATAATTACGTCCAAATTACTGACAACTACTTGGGGGTTTGGAAACTATAGAAATCTCTTATTTTTAAGCATCTAAATTTAAACCAATTCATATATGAATCTTTACAATTTGTTGAATTCTATAATTCTTGTTTAGGCAAAGGAATAAAAAACAATTTCCTAAACATCCACAAAATCAAAACAAACAAGAATAAATTAGCAAATAAATAAGCTTGTAAAGCCCCCTCAAAAGAAGAAATTGGTATCAAATAATAAGACAAAATAAGGTACAATGAATTGAATGTGATTTCGAGAATAAAATATTTTTTGATCATTGCTTTAGCAACAATTTGATACCCAAAAGCCAAAGTCATTATGCGGAAAAAATCACCTAATAGTTGCCAAATCAAGACTTCTTTTATTCTTGAAAATGCTGGTGTAAAAGCTAAATGTATAATAATTTCTTTAAGAAAAAACACCGCAATCAACACAATTAAGAATAATGGAACAAATAACTTAAAATAGGATTTCAATTCAATTTTGAACTCATCATCCGTTTTTAAGGTCGCTAATTTAGGCATATAATACAAGGACAAACCCGAACTAAATATCAACATATAGAAACTAGATAATTTATTCACCGCGTCCCATATTCCAGCTTCATTAATAGAATATTGACTAGCAATTCGGTTCCTAATCAACATCAATACCAATGGAACAAGCACTGCGCTTAACAACGCCATAGATGAAAATTTTAGTATGGCATCAAAATATTTTTTACTTACAATTCTTTGTAAATCAAATTGAAAATAACTTTTATCGCTTCTTACAAACAAGAAGGTGATCAATACTAAAAAAAACTCGCTTAAAGCAACCGACAAAAGACCTCCAAAAATATTTTGTTTCCATACTAAAAATGCGGTTATGAAAAACACCATTACATTAGAAAGGATTTGGATGAAAACTATTTTTTTAAATTTTTCTAAACCATTATAAATAGCCATCCAAAATACATTTACAACAACCAACGGCAGCAATACTCCAAAAAATTGTATTGGAATAAGATACAAATCATTGAAAAATAAAAATTGGGCAATAAATTTAGAAAACACTAAAATAAGGCTTCCTAAAACAACTGAAAACAATAAAAAAATCCAAAAAAAAGTAGAATAAATGATCGAAAGTTCTTTCTTATCTTCTTTGTTTTCAACAACTAACTTAACAACAAGATTATTGATTCCTAAAGTTGACATCGATTTAAACATTGAAGTGAAATTTTTAAAACTCCCCAGTAAAGCCATCCCTGAAGCACCCATAAAAATGGAAACAATTTTGGTAGAAGCAATTCCCAAAAAAAAACTAATCACAACCGAAATAGAGTTCAGTGATAAAATTTTTATTAGCTTATTTTGTTTAAGATTTTTCAATGTTATAGATTTCTAATGACTTTTGCAGGATTTCCAGCTGCAATTACATTGTCAGGAATACTTTTTGTCACAACAGAACCATTGCCTATAATCGAATTTTTTCCGATGGTAACTCCCTTTAAAATGGTAACATTCGAGCCTAAAAATACATTTTGTTGAATATGAATCGATGCCATTTTAGGATTCCCATCCTTTCTCTTTTCTATTGCTAAATCGTGTCCGTCATTATCCATAATAGTACAAAAAGATCCTATTAAAACATCATTTTCAATTATAACTTTAGCATTGCATTCTATCGAAAAGGCATTATTAATGGCTACATTGTCTCCAATACTAATTTCACTGAAGGATTCTCTAGCTTCAAAATAAGTATAATGTGAATAAAAAAAAGGCGAAGAAAGCACACCTATTTGTACATTTTTACCAAAGGAAATTTTTCCTTTTCCCTTTAGCAATAAAGGATGAAACTTTATTGGATTACCTGTAACATTCTTGCAATCAGAAAGTATCTCATACTTCTTCATTCGCAAATAAACAAAGTAAAAATGTTTTATTTTACTAATAATACCCATCAATATTGATTTAAAATTGAAACAACAAAATCGACCTCATCCATTGTCATTACTGGACTTATAGGCAAACTCAACACTTCTGCGTGTATTTTTTCGGTAATAGGAAAAGATAAATGATTCCAAGTCGAAAATGCTTTTTGTTGGTGTGGCGGAATGGGATAATGAATCATCGTTTGGATTCCGTTGTCTAGCAAATACTGTTGTAATTCATTCCTGTTTTGGGTTCGAATGACAAACAAATGAAAAACATGATTCTCTGAAAAATCCCAAAATGGTAAGATTATTTTATCATTTTTTATTTCGGATAAATAACGCTTCGCAATCGTTCTACGAATAGTATTTTCATCATCTAAACTGGGTAATTTCACATTCAAAAAAGCCGCTTGTAATTCGTCTAATCTAGAATTGATGCCAATAAATTCATTTTGGTATTTCACTTCCGAGCCATAATTTCGTAACGATTGAATGACTTTAGCCAGTTCAGTATCATTAGTAACCACAGCTCCACCATCACCCAAACAACCTAAATTTTTCCCTGGATAAAAACTAAATGCAGCAGCGTTTGACAAATTTCCTGATTTTCTTAAATCTGAAATTGACCCGTGAGCTTGAGCTGCATCTTCAATGACCAACAGATTATTTTGTATGGCAATAGTAGTTATTTGCTCCATTTCGGCTAATTGTCCATACAAATGAACCACCAAAATTGCCTTGGTTTTCGAACTAACTTTTTCTTGAATTAAATCAGGATTGATGTTATACGTTTCTAATTTTGGCTCGACCAAAACGGGAATTAAATCGGCTTGCATAATGGCCAAAATACTGGCAATATACGTATTAGCAGGAACGATAACTTCATCTCCTTTTTGCAATTTTCCCAATTGAATATAAGCCTTGAAGATCAAAACCAAAGCATCAAAACCATTGCCTACTCCAATGCAATGTTTTGTTCCGCAATAGTTGGCAAAATTGCTTTCAAATACCTTGACTTCAT
The DNA here is from genome assembly GCF_027111355.2 of Flavobacterium eburneipallidum. Lineage (NCBI taxonomy): Bacteria > Pseudomonadati > Bacteroidota > Flavobacteriia > Flavobacteriales > Flavobacteriaceae > Flavobacterium > Flavobacterium eburneipallidum. The sequence goes on along the minus strand of NZ_CP114291.2, from coordinate 1,547,987 downwards.
TGCCCAAAATATACCAACCGTTTTCTAAAACCAATTTCAGTTTTTCCTGTAATGCAGTTTCATAAGGAGCGTTTATTTTTTTTAGGTCAAGAAATTGTATCATACTATGGTAATTTTATAAACATCCTGAAGATATACAGCACAACCCAATTCTTCTTTCTGTTTCAGTAAGCCTTTATTATACGAATCATTAGCGTCAACAATTCCCATATCAAAAAAAGAATAGTCAGTAGCATATTTTTCAATCAAAGTAATAAACAAAAAATCCAAAGCCCTGATACTTTCTCCCTTGAGTGAAGTGGCTCCATATTGCGACTTCACCACTTGTTGAGAATAAAAAAGTGTAATTCCTGCTACAATTTCACCTTCAAAATAAGCGTTAAATTGTTTTATATTTTCAGGAAAATTTAATTTCAACTGATTTATTTCTTCCAAGGAATGAACCGGATTTGATTCGTATTTTTCATTCAATCTAGGAATCAAAATTTCGTTCCAAAAAGAGGTACAATCTTCTGTTTCTTCAATCGAAATATCCAATTCAGCAATTCTTCTAAAATGTTTTAGTTTACTTTTTGAAATTTGAAGTGGTTTGCTATAATCGATCGCTAAATTCATACTTCGTTTTAGCAACTCGGCTTTCTTCTGAAACAAAAAATAATCTATTTCATTAGAAGATCGCAATTGGTAAATATCAGGAATGGGTTTTAATATGAAATTTTGAAAGTCATTTTGTTTCAAAAATTCGAGAATTGTATCCAAAATAATTTCAACAGATGCCGCACCGATTTTATCATTGTAAACCAATCCACCATAAGTCAACCCTTGATGCGAGTAAACTTGATTCCCAACAACATTGGCAGGAAGAACCGCCACCCATTTTTTGTCCTCCAAAACAATTAGGGAATAATCCTGAAATCGATCGTTATGATATTCCATAAAATCACGATGAAAGAGGAATGTAGCATTTTTGGCTTTGCCGATAAAGGCATTCCAATCATGATAATCACTTTCTTGGTATCGTTTTATGGTATGATTCTTCACTATTTTGATTTTGACTTTGTAAAACTAAACAAATCCTTTTACATACTTCCGTCTTCCTACTTCAAACTTCTAACCTCCCACTTCTCACTTAAAATCACATATTTTGAGTGTAAAAATTATAATCTTTCAAAACGGTTTTTATAAAATCTGTTGGATTGCCAGATTGATTCGTAATTCCTGTGACGTTTTCTATTTTCTTAGACAATTTAAGAATCGTATAATCATCATCTGTTTTTTCGGCAACAAGAAAAGTATCTTTGATAATTCGCATATCGTTATCGGAAAGTTTGATAACCAATGGATAAGTCGGTTTATAAGCATCACCTATTTCTTCGAGAATAGTATTGTTGATAGATATATTGCTTTTGAGTGTAATAACTGCCGTTCCTGCTGCCATATCGCCCATTCGCTGGACTTTTTTGTTAGTCGCCATGGCAATCAATCCTATTAATCCGCCCATAATATTGTTTTCGATAATCCTGAAAATCCATCGAATAAGATAATCGCCAAAACCACCTTGGTAACCATCAATTTTTACGACTTTAATTTTCATTAACTTTTTTCCAATGGTTTGTCCTTCTAAAATGCTTTCAAGAGTGACGGAATAAATCATAACCGGGAAGAAAAACATAATTATTACCGCTACTCTAGACCACATATCAACAGAATTCAACATTCTGTCCACTCCCAACTTATTAAAAAAAACGTAAAAAACACTGATAACATAAGCCGCTTTTATTAAAAAATCCAAAGCACCAGCAGCCATTCGTTGACCTACAGAAGCTGCTTGAAAATTTATTGTAACATTTTGTGTTGTCGTTATGGATAATTCTGACATAAATTCCTATTTTAGCACTCGATGAGAGAAATTGCATTTATAAAAACAAATAAGGACAAGTGGCTTGAATTCGAACAAGCTATTTTTGGTAAAGCTAAAAAAAATCCTGATGAAATGGCAAATTTATACATTCAATTGATGAGTGATTTGTCGTATGCCCAAACTTATTATGCCAAAAGCAAAACAGTTGTTTACCTAAACTATTTAGCGTCAAATATTTACCAAAAAATTTATAAAACCAAACGAACCGAAAAGAACCGTTTGGTCTATTTCTTCAAAACCGAAGTTCCGCTGCTATTGTTTGAATATCGCAGGTATTTGCTCTATGCTTTTGTGCTGTTTTTTGCTACAGTTTTCTTGGGAGTGGTTTCAGCAAAATATGATGCCGATTTTGTTCGGTTGATTCTTGGCGATGGTTATGTGAATCAAACATTAGAAAACATCAAGGACGGAAATCCCGTGGCAATTTACAAATCGGGGAGCAATTGGGGAAGTTTTATTGGCATAACCATCAATAATCTAAAAGTGGGAATGACCTGTTATATTGCTGGAATTTTTGGTGGTATTGGCACTTTCTATATTTCGACCTACAATGCTATTATGTTGGGTTCGTTTCAATACTTTTTTTATCAGCAAAATGTTTTTTGGCAAAGTGTTCGTGGCATTTGGATTCACGGTGCAATGGAAATTTTTGGCATCGTTATCGAAACTGCAGCAGGATATATTTTAGGTGCTTCTATCTTATTTCCTCAAACCTATTCGAGAATGAATTCTTTTAAAATAGGATTCAAAAATAGTTTCAAAATTCTCTTAAGTACTTTTCCTTTTACCATTGCAGCAGGATTTCTCGAGGGTTTTATCACTCGTTATTCTATTGATATGCACAATTGGTTGAGTACCTTTATCATCCTATTTACTTTGGCAATTATATCGTTTTACTATTTAATATATCCAATTATAGTGCACAAAAAACAACTACTTTCTAAATGATTTCAGCATTAATTGATTTGAAACTTAACCCCTTGAATAAATTCCTTCTCCTTTTACTATTGCTCTTTTGTTTCCAATTGGAAGCCCAAGACTCATTGGCTGTAGCCAAAAAAGAAAAAATAGTGTTTACACAAAAAGACATCGCTATTGATTCGACTTCAATTGCGTTAAAACCTTTTGCCAAAAATTTCAAGAAAAAATACACCGACGAAGCATTTATCTACGAATTCAAAACTCCTGAAAAAAATGCTTGGGATCGGTTTTTAGAATGGTTAGCCAGCATTTTCAAAAACTTATTCCGTTTTACAAGTGACGAAAATGCCATGGATTTTGTGGTTATTCTGCTGAAAACAATCGCAGTTCTAATCGTTATTTTTGTGATTTATCTCATCGTCAAAGCTTTTATAAACAAAGAAGGACAATGGATTTTTGGAAAAAGTTCCGATAAAAAAATCATCCATTATGACGAAATCGAAAAAAACCTGCATTTGGTTGATTTTGAAAAACTCATTCAAAATAGTTTGCAATCTGGAGAAAACCGATTGACAATTCGTTACTATTATTTATGGTTGCTCAAGAAAATGTCCGAGAATCAAATTATTGTTTGGGATGTAGAAAAAACCAACTCGGATTATCTGTATGAAATAAAAAATCCAACTCAAAAAGAAGAATTCGAATACTTATCGTATTTGTACAATTACATTTGGTACGGCGAATTCGAATTGGATGAAAAAACGTTTACAAAAGCCAAAAACGCTTTCGAAAAAGCCATAAAAACACTGAACAACAATGGATAGAAAAATAAAGATATACATCGGTTTTTTGGTGGTGCTTTTTATAGCTCTTGTTGTCAATGATTATAACAAACCAAAACCTATTGATTGGTCACCAACTTATTCTTTGAAGGACAAAATCCCTTACGGAATGTACGTTTTTGATAACGAAATCAATTCGCTTTTGAAACATCAAAAAATAGACAAAATAAACGTAACACCTTACGAATATTTCGATGCCCGATACGATTATGACACTCTAGTAAACGATTATAAAGTAAACGGAACGTTTCTTTCTATCTCTAAAAATTTAATCACTGACGAAGAATCTACTACCGAAATTTGTTCGTTTGTTCGTTATGGAAATTCGGCTTTTATAAGCTCGGAAACAATTCCCTACGCATTATTGGATAGTTTAGATCTAAAAATAGAACGCGAATACATCCATTCAGACAGCATCTACAATTGGGTTGCCAACAAAAAATTAGGCGATAAAAAATACAAAATTACCGAAGGTGTAAACAACAATTATTTCTCGAAAATCGATACGCTGAACACAACAGTTTTAGGCTATCAAAATGGCGATAGCACCAAAGTTAACTTCATAAAAATAGGATATGGAGAAGGTACTTTCTATTTGCACACACAACCTGTGGCGTTTACCAATTTTCATTTACTGAAAAGCAATCATCATGAATATGCCCAAAAAGTCTTGTCCTATATTCCAAAAGGGGATGTTTTTTGGTACACCAAAGATCAAGATGGATCTATAATTTCCGATTCGCCATTCCGCTATATATTGAGTCAACCCGCCTTAAAATGGGCTTGGTATATTTTCCTGATGGGAATGCTTGTTTTCATTCTATTCAATGCCAAACGAAAACAAAGAATCGTTCCTATTATCAAACCTTTATCAAATACAACAGTCGATTTTACCAAAACCATTGGCAATTTGTATTTTCAAGAAGGCGATCACAACACTATTATGGATAAAAAAATCATCTATTTTCTGGAAAAAATCAGAAACGAATACCTGATTGACACCCACAAATTGGATGATGATTTTATCAAAAAAGTACAACTAAAATCCAGAAAGGATTTAGACGATATTAAAAACGCAATATCCTTAATCAATTCTTACCGAAAAAATAATTACCCAAGTATTGAAGAGGATTTGATTCTACTCAATAAAGCAATAGAAAAAGTTATTAATTAAAAATTTAAAAAACCACAAATTACACAAATTTTCACAAATTTCTTTTAGATACAAACTCAAATTCGTGAAATTCATAACAACAATAAATTTGTGAAAATTTGTGTAATTTGTGGTAAATAAAACAAAAAAATGGAAGAAATAACCAACCCAGAAAACCCAACCGAAAACGTAAATTTTCAATCCCGCATTAATTTGGAACCGCTTTTAGAAAGCATCAATGCCATAAAACAAGAACTCGGAACTGTCATTGTGGGTCAAAATAAAATGATCGATCAAATGTTGGTTGCTATTTTGTCTAACGGTCACGTTTTGCTCGAAGGTGTTCCTGGTGTTGCCAAAACGATTACGGCAAAATTATTGTCCAAAACCTTGAACATTGGCTTCAGCCGAATTCAGTTTACACCCGATTTGATGCCTTCGGACATTTTAGGAACCTCGGTTTTCGACTTGAAAAAATCAGAATTCGAATTCAAAAAAGGGCCTATTTTTTCGAACTTAATTCTAATTGACGAAATCAATCGGGCACCTGCCAAAACCCAAGCCGCCCTTTTTGAAGTAATGGAAGAACGCCAAATCACGATTGACGGCTCAACGTATATTTTAGACACGCCATTTTTGGTCATTGCGACCCAAAACCCAATTGAGCAAGAAGGAACTTATCGCTTGCCAGAAGCGCAATTGGATCGTTTTCTGTTCAAAATCGCTATTGATTATCCTCAAATGGACGAGGAAATTGCGATTATTCAAAGAGAGCATTTGTTGCAAAATCAAGGAAAATTAGACAATATCAAAACCATTCTTTCTTCAGAAGAAATCAAACGTTACCAAACCTTGGTCAAACAAATTATTGTAGAACAAAACCTATTGGAATACATTGCCAAAATCGTTGTAAATACTCGTACGAATGCCTTTTTGTATCTAGGTGCTTCGCCTCGTGCATCGATTGCTATTTTGAATGCTGCCAAAGGTTTTGCTGCCATCCGTGGACGTGATTTTGTCACTCCAGAAGATATTAAAGAAGCTGCTATTCCTGTTTTACAACACCGTGTAATTGTAACTCCAGAACGCGAAATGGAAGGGATTACGAGTATTGAAATCATCAAACAGATTGTGGAAAGTGTGGAGATTCCGAGGTAAGTTAAGTCTCAATTACGAATTAAAAATTACGAATTACGACAACTTTGTCAAAGTTTTGAACTTTGACAAAGATTAAAAACCTTAATTTTCAAGTTTTCAGAATCTAAAAACCATGAAACTACTAAAAAATCTATACATCAACAATTTCTTTTTCTATGCGCTTTTGGGCGTTGTGGGATTGTTTGTTTTGGCCTTTATATTTCCTTCCTTATACCATGCGATTTGGTATGTTTTGTTGATTCTATTGACTTTTTTGGTTTTGGATATTTTGATTTTGTTTCTGGCTAAAAACGGAATCGAAGGCATTAGAATTATCCCCGAAAAATTATCCAATGGCGATGAAAACGAAATAAAAGTCAATATCAAAAACTATTATACTTTCCCAATTTCAGTAAAGATAATTGATGAAATTCCATTTCAGTTTCAGGTTCGAAATTTTGAAATCAAGCAAAAAATCAAAGCTTCTTCGGAAAAAGAGATTCAATATTATTTACGCCCAACCGAACGTGGCGAATATTCTTTTGGCAATTTGAACGTCTATGTTTCTTCGCCTTTGTTTTTGATTTCGAGACGCTTTCAATTCGATAATAACCGAATCGTACCTACTTATCCGTCTTATATTCAATTGCGAAAATACAGTTTGATGGCTTTTTCGAACAATTTGTTTCAATACGGCATCAAAAAAATCCGAAGAATTGGTCACACGATGGAGTTTGAACAAATCAAAGAATACAATCAAGGCGACGACATTAGAACCTTAAACTGGAAAGCTACTGCCAAGAAAAATGCCTTGATGGTCAATCAGTTTCAGGACGAAAAATCGCAATCCGTTTATATGATTATCGACAAAGGTCGGGCGATGCAAATGCCTTTTAACGGCTTGAGTTTACTGGATTACGCTATCAATGCTACGTTGGTTTTATCGAATGTTATCTTAAAAAAACAAGACAAAGCGGGAATGCTTGCCTTTTCTAAAAAAGTAGAAAACCGAGTTGTTGCCGAAAGACGTGCTTCGCAAATGCACAAAATTCTGGAAACTTTGTACAACATCAAAACGGACTTTTTCGAAAGTGATTTTAGTAGATTGTACACCGATATCAAGAAAAATATCAATCAACGAAGTTTGATTATTCTCTACACTAATTTTGAAACCATGGATGGTTTGCACAGACAATTGCCTTATTTAAAAGGAATTGCCAAAAATCATTTATTGGTTGTCGTTTTCTTCAACAATACCGAACTCAACGAACTCATCAACAAAAATGCCGAGAACATTCAAGAAGTCTATGATAAAGTAATTGCCGAAAAATTTGCTTTCGAAAAGCGATTAATTGTCAGCGAACTCAAAAAATACGGAATTTATTCTGTTCTTACCCAACCAGAAAACCTGACTTTGGAAACCATTAATAAATATTTGGAAATCAAGTCAAGAGGAATTCTTTAAATTTTAGAATTTAGATTGCAGATTTTAGATTACAGATTACAGATTATTGTAAACATTCCGTTTGTCACGCTGAAAGCTTCTCAAAGCACAAGAGCAACATAATTTAGACGCTTCCAGCGTGACAAATAGCAAGATTACTGTTATCGATTTTAGATGAAGATTTTTGGAATTTGGAATTTGAACATTGAAATTTATAAAAAGGTGGTAACTTTGAGCCCTTGAAAATTTCTCTAGTTATAAAAATGAAACAAATCACCTCCATTCAAAATCCGTTTATTAAATCACTTGTTTTATTGCAGGAAAAAGCAAAATCCCGCAAACAATCAGGCACATTTTTGATTGAAGGTAAAAGAGAAATCGAAATTGCAATGAAAGGTGGCTACGAAATGGAAAACATTTTGTTTTTGCCCGAATTAATTTCAGAATCGGAAGCCAAAAAACTTTCTTCAAACACCGAATTAATAGAAATTTCGAAAGAAGTTTATCAAAAACTAGCGTATCGCGATACAACCGAAGGGATTTTGGCTGTAGCCAAATCCAAATCCTTACAATTATCGGATTTAAAATTATCCAAGAATCCGTTGATTCTCGTTGCCGAAGCTCCTGAAAAACCAGGAAACATTGGTGCTTTATTACGCACCGCCGATGCTGCAAATTTGGATGCTGTAATTATTGCCAATCCAAAAAGTGATTTATACAATCCTAATATCGTTCGCTCCAGCGTAGGTTGTTTGTTTACAAACCAAATTGCCACAGGAACAACAGAAGAAATTATTACATTTTTAAAGGAGCAAAAAATCGCTATTTATTGTGCTACTTTGCAAAATTCGACTTCCTATCATACGCAAGATTATACTACTCCAACCGCTTTGGTTGTAGGTACAGAAGCCACAGGACTAACCCAAAAATGGCGTGATGCTGCTACACAAAACATCATTATTCCGATGCAAGGCGAAATCGATAGTATGAATGTTTCAGTCGCTGCAGCTATTTTAATTTTCGAAGCCAAAAGACAGAGAGGGTTTTAGTAATCAGTGGTCAGTTTTCAGTAATCAGAAGGCAGTTTTAGATTTAGAAGGGTTCAATTATTTTTAATTTTTAATTCTCCATTTTTAATTAATTTTCCGTATTTTTAAAAAATCAACTATCCTTTTTATGTTAGAAATAGATTTCGAAAAAGAAAACAAAGCCATCCTTCAAGAATACAAAGAGTTACTTCGCATAAGTTACCAAACCTTAACACCGGAAGACAAGAAACTCATTCGTAAAGCTTTTGATGTAGCGATGGATGCGCACAAAGATCAGCGAAGAAAATCGGGAGAAGCCTACTTTTTCCATCCCATTGCTGTGGCTAAAATTGTAGCTTCGGAAATTGGTTTGGGAGCAACTGCCATTGCGGCTGCCTTGATGCACGATGTGGTAGAAGATACCCCAATTACGGTTGAAGATATTGAAAAAATGTTCAACCCAAAAGTAGCACAACTGGTAGAGGGATTGACTAAAATTTCGAAGGTTCAAAAAGAAATGAATGTTTCTATGCAAGCCGAGAATTTCAGAAAAATGCTATTTACACTCCACGACGACGTTCGTGTAATCTTGATAAAAATTGCCGACAGATTGCATAATATGCAAACTTTGGACACGATGGAAGATCATAAACAGATTAAAATCGCCTCCGAAACTTTATACATTTATGCACCACTCGCTCATCGATTAGGCCTGTATAAAATCAAATCAAAGCTCGAAGATTTAGGACTAAAATATACCGAACCAGCTATTTACAACGACATTGTAAGCCGAATCAAAGAAACCAAAGAAGAGCAAGATGCTTACATCAAAGACATTTCGGATGTATTACAAAAATCATTGGACGAAGAAAAAATGGATTACATCATCAAAGGACGACCAAAATCCATTTATTCCATTTATCGAAAAATGAAGGCTCAAGGCGTACGCTTTGACGAAGTCTATGATAAATTTGCTTTACGTATTGTATATAAATCAACTCCTCACGAGGAAAAATTCTTGGCTTGGAAAATATATTCAATTGTAACGGATCATTATAGACCCAGCCCAAGCCGTTTGCGTGACTGGATTTCATCGCCAAAAACTACAGGTTATGAAGCCTTGCACATTACCGTCATGGGGCCAAAAGGACGCTGGGTAGAAATTCAGGTGCGAAGCGAACGTATGGACGAAATTGCCGAAAAAGGATATGCCGCACATTACAAATACAAACAAGGTGGTGCTACAGAAGACAGTAGTCTTGACGCTTGGCTGAATCTATTAAAAGAAGCGCTAGAAAATCCTGAAATCAATGCGGTGGATTTTGTAGAAGATTTCAAAATGAATTTATATTCCAAGGAAATCTTTGTTTTTACGCCTAAAGGAGAAATAAAATCCTTGCCTAAAGGAGCTACTTCGCTTGATTTTGCTTTTAGCATCCACTCTGAAGTTGGTATTCGTACCAGAGGAACACGTGTGAATGGAAAATTAGTTCCATTAAATCATGAATTAAAAAGTGGTGACCAAATTGAAGTAATCACTTCTCAACATCAAAAACCAACCGTTAACTGGCTGGATTATGTAACGACTTCGAGAGCCAAAAATAAAATCAAAAATATCCTTAACGAGGATACCAAAAAAATTGCCGAAGAAGGAAAAGAAGTACTTACTAGAAAACTGAAACACTTAAAAATTACCATGAGTGAATCGGTTATCAATGAATTGGTCAACTTCTTTAAACTCAAAACCAGTTTGGATTTGTTTTACCGAGTAGGAATTGGTGCAATCGAAAATCAGCAATTGAAAGATTATGCTGCCCAAAAAAGCAATAGCTTTATTAATTTCTTCAAAAACAAAATCAAACGTTCGCCCAATACTGCTCATGATGACATCCACAAACAAGTATTGTATAGCAATTACGATATGCTCGTTTTTGGTGCCGATCAGGACAAATTAGATTACAAATTATCCACCTGTTGCCACCCTATTCCTGGTGACGAAGTTTTTGGTTTTATTACCATCAATGAAGGAATAAAAGTGCACAAAAAAGATTGTCCAAACGCCATCAGCTTACAATCTAATTATGCCTATCGCATCATTCAAGCCAAATGGATTGATTCATCACAACAAGAATTCAAGGCCATTTTGTACATTACAGGAATGGATACCATCGGATTGACCAATAAATTAACCAAAGTAATTTCGAGTAATATGAACGTAAATATTCAAAGTATTTCTTTGAGTGGTGACGCTGGAATATTCAACGGACAAATAGCCGTTATTGTACCAAACAATACTATTTTGAAACGATTAATGGATAATATCAAGAAAATTGACGGTATTGACAAAGTCACGCGAGAGTATAAAAATTAAAGAAAAAATTAAAACTATAAAGTTTACCGTTTAGTTTCTAAACTTTTAAACTTCTAAACAAAAAATAAAATTTATCTTTGCAGCATTATGACACAAATTTCATCTAATAATAGTAGCAATCAAGAAATCGTAAAAAATGTTTTTACGCTCTATCTTGAATCACACGGACATCGCAAAACGCCAGAGCGTTATGCTATACTTCAAGAAATTTATGACAGCGAAGAGCATTTTGATATAGAAAATCTATACATCAAAATGAAAAACAAAAACTATCGTGTGAGTAGAGCTACACTTTACAACACTATTGAGCTTTTGTTGGAATCTGGTTTGGTTCGTAAACACCAATTTGGACAAAATCAGGCGCATTATGAGAAATCATACTTCGACAAACAACACGATCATATTATTATGACCGATTCAGGAGAAGTAATCGAATTTTGTGATCCAAGAATTCAAACCATCAAAAAAACAATGGAGGAAATATTCAATATTGATATTTCACATCACTCTTTATATTTATACGGAACAAAAAAAACTAACACAGAAATTAACGAAAATAACAAATAGAATGACCGCAGATTTATTATTAGGATTACAATGGGGAGATGAGGGAAAAGGAAAAATAGTTGACGTTCTTACTTCAAAATATGATATTATTGCTCGCTTTCAAGGAGGACCAAATGCTGGACACACTTTGGAATTTGACGGAATAAAACACGTTTTGAGAACCATCCCTTCTGGAATTTTTCATAAAACTGCTGTAAATATTATTGGTAACGGTGTAGTAATTGATCCAGTTGTTTTTCAAAAAGAAATCGAAGGATTGGCAAAATTTAATATGGATATCAAATCCAAATTAATTATTTCAAGAAAAGCACATTTAATTTTACCAACGCACCGTTTGCTTGATGCTGCTTCTGAAGCGGCAAAAGGAAAAGCTAAAATTGGTTCTACTCTTAAAGGAATTGGTCCAACTTATATGGACAAAACGGGAAGAAACGGAATCCGTGTTGGGGATGTAGAATTAGCTGACTTCAAAGAAAGATACCGTGCTTTGGCTGACAAACACGAAGAAATGATTAAATTCTACGATGTTAACATTCAGTACAATTTAGAGGAAATGGAAAAAGAATTCTTTGAAGCTATCGAAGAATTGAAAAAGATGGATTTCATCGACAGCGAAGAATATATCAATCAAGCACAAAGAGCAGGAAAATCAATTTTGTGCGAAGGTGCTCAAGGTTCATTGCTTGATGTTGATTTTGGAACTTATCCGTTTGTGACTTCTTCGAATACTACTGCAGCGGGTGCTTGTACTGGTTTAGGAATTGCTCCAAATAAAATCAAAGAAGTTTACGGAATTTTCAAAGCTTATGTAACACGTGTAGGAAGTGGTCCTTTTCCAACTGAACTTTTTGACGAAGATGGTGCTACAATGGCAAAAGTAGGTAACGAATTTGGATCGGTAACAGGAAGACAAAGACGTTGCGGATGGTTGGATTTAGTAGCTTTGAAATATGCAGTTCAAATCAACGGTGTAACCCAATTGATGATGATGAAAGGCGATGTTCTTTCTGGATTTCCAACATTAAAAGTGTGTACGGAGTACAACTACAAAGGGCAAAACATTTCGCATTTCCCATACAACATCGAACCAGAAAATGTAACACCTGTTTACAAAGAATTTAAAGGATGGCAAGCAGACTTGACTGGAATGACTACTTATGAGGAATTGCCAATTGAGTTGAAAGAATACATCGAATTCATTGAAGCGGAGGTTGAAGTGCCAATAAAAATTGTTTCTGTTGGACCAGACAGAAAGCAAACAATTTTAAAATAATTAAAATAAACATAACAGGGAATTTATTATTTGGAAACAAAACAGAGTAAATTTCTATTAGGATTTTATCATAAAACTAAAAGAGGATTATAAAATCCTCTTTTTTTATTATAAACTTTTTTTAAAGATTATTCGATTAAAACAACACACAAACAACCTCATAAAAATTCATATTCTGATAAAGTGTACTACTTTTGCATCATCAAAATACAAATTTAGGAATGCAGGAAACTCGACCAGATTCTAAACCAGAGGAAAACAAAAATAGCCTTTTAGATAAAAATATCACCCGAAGTATTACTACTAGAGAAGTGATTTTTTTGTTGGCATTTGTATTTTGTTTGTCTCCATTGATAACACCCCCTATTGCCCTTTTAATGGGTTTGATTATTGCTCAATTTATCGGACATCCTTATTTACATCTTAACCACAAAGCCACACATATTTTATTACAAGTTTCTGTAGTAGGATTAGGATTTGGCATGAACATCAATAACGCAATGCAAGCTGGAAAAGAAGGAATTTTATTTACAGTTGTTTCCATTATTGGAACACTAATAATTGGTTATTTCATGGGGAAATACTTAAAAATAGAAAAGAAAACTTCTTATCTTATTTCAGCAGGAACAGCCATTTGTGGAGGTAGTGCTATTGCAGCAATTTCGCCAGTAATCAAAGCCGAGGAAAAACAAATTTCGGTAGCATTAGGAACTATTTTTATCCTGAATTCTATTGCATTGGTACTATTTCCTATAATTGGACATCAACTGAATCTTTCTCAAAATCAGTTTGGATTGTGGTGTGCTATCGCCATTCACGATACCAGTTCGGTTGTTGGAGCCGCAAGTAAATATGGTACAGAGGCTTTAGAAATTGCTACAACAGTAAAATTAGCCCGGGCCTTATGGATTATCCCTATTGTTTTTCTGTCCACAATTTTGTTCAAAAACAAAAACAACAAAATCAAAGTTCCCTACTTCATCCTTTTTTTTGTGCTTGCAATGGCAGCCAATACTTATTTTCCAATAGTTCAAATATACAACAGCTATTTAGTTGTTATTGCCAAAGCTGGACTTACGGTTACGCTTTTTTTAATTGGCTGCGGATTATCTAAAAAAGTATTAATGTCTGTTGGTATAAAACCATTACTACAAGGTGTGGCTCTCTGGCTCCTTATTTCAGGAACAGCATTGTGGATGATTTTAGGTTTAGCACAATAAAAAACAAAAAAAACTCTTTGAGAAGTTATTTCAATTTGTCTAATTACATTCTGGCTATTATAAATAGTCTGATTTTCTTTGAATTTAAACTCGCCTTTACTATCTTTCGCATTCTAAAAAAATAACCAACACTTACACATTGAAAAAATGTTAGAAGAAAAGAACGATAGCCTGCAAGATGCAGATGGAAATTCAGCAATCAATTCATCAGAATCGATTCAAGCCAACTTGGAAATTACTGAAGAAATAACTGAAATTTCTTCAGATAACAACTCCATTATAGATGCTATTGTAGATACTAATGCCGAAGAAAGCGAAGATGAAACACTGAAAGAGCGTCACGATATTCCGATGTTGGATTATGACAGCTTATCATTAGAATCCTTGGTGAACGAATTGAAAAAATTGGTTACCAACGAAAAAGTGATGTCGGTAAAAGACCATGTAGAGGAAATCAAAAAATCATTTTTAGCTAAATACCACCATCTTTTAGAAGAGAAAAAAGAAGAATTCTTGGCAGAAAACACGGATCCAAATGAGGAATTTCAGTATCACTTGCCTTTAAAAACCCAATTCGATCAATTTTATTCTTTGTACAGAGACAATAAAAATGCACATTTCAAAAGTTTGCAAACCAACTTGAAAACCAATTTGGAAAACCGATTGGCGATTGTTGAGGAATTGAAAGAACTTATCAATCCGCAAACAAACATCAAAGATACCCTGAAGCATTTTAATGACTTAAGAGAACGATGGAAAAATGCTGGACCAATACCTAAAGACAAATACAATCACGTTTGGAACAACTATCATTTTCATATAGAAAATTTCTATGATTATTTGCATCTTGACAGAGAAGCACGCGACCTTGACTTTAAACACAATTTAGAGCAAAAACAAAAAATTATCACTCGTGTAGAAGCCTTAATTCTCGAAACAGATGTAAACAAAGCTTTTAGAGAATTACAAGATTTACACAAAATCTGGAAAGAAGATATTGGGCCCGTTTCAAGAGAACATCGTGACGAAATCTGGAATAAATTCAGCGATTTGACCAAGCAAATGCACGACAAACGAGAAGTTTTGTTTGAAAACATGCGCGGAACAGAACTTGAAAATCTAGCAAAGAAAAAAGAAATTATTGCCCAAATTGAAGTGCTTGCCACCGAAAAAGTAAATGCACATTCGCAATGGCTGCAACAAATAGAAAAAGTTGAAGCTTTGAGAGCTGCTTTTTTCTCTGCTGGCAAAGTACCTGCTGATGTAAATGAAGAAACTTGGGCAGCATTCAAAACAGCTGTTAGAAACTTTAATAGTTTTAAAAATTCGTTTTATAAAGACATTAAGAGAGATCAAAATAACAATCTGAATAAAAAGATAGCACTAGTTGCCAAAGCCAAAGAACTACAAGAAAGTACTGACTTTGCTACTACAACGCCTATTATGAAAAAAATTCAGGAAGAGTGGAAACAAATCGGTCATGTTCCTAGAAAATATTCAGACAAAATATGGGCCGAATTCAAAGAAGCTTGTAATCATTATTTTGACAAATTAAAAGAGCAAAAAAACGAAGAAAGTGTGGAAGAAATTGAAGCTTTCGACAAAAAGAAAGCGTATCTAGAAACACTTCGAGATTTTCAACTAATTGGTGAACACAAAACTGATTTAGATGCCATAAAAGCCCATATTGAAACTTGGAAAAGTTTTGGTAAAGTGCCTTTCCCGAGAAGACACATCGAAGGAAAATTCAATAAAATACTAGACGCTTTGTTCGAAAAATTGAGTTTGAGCAAAAAAGACAGCGAAATGATGCGTTTTACTAACAGAATCGATAGTTTGTCTGAAAACAATGATTCTCGAAAACTAGAAAATGAAAAGATTTTCTTGATGCGTAAAATTGAAGAAATTAAACATGAAATCTTCCAATTGGAAAATAACATTCAGTTTTTTAGTAACACCAGAAATGCTAAAAAAGAAAATTCTATTGTGTTAGAAGTGCGCAAAAACATTGAAAAACACAGAGAAGAAATGGAAGTTCTTAAAGACAAATTGAAACAAATTAGAAATTTGGGTCAAGCTTAAAAATTTCATTTTCAAAAATATATCAAACCTCAATTCAAAATTGAGGTTTTTTTTATATCACTATTTTGTTGGATATGATAATTATCATTTTAGCATTGAAGTTCATGATTTACTTTTGAATGACATAAAATGCAGTAATTATGAACAATTCCATACTTCAAAAATATAATGTTCCAGGGCCAAGATACACTAGTTACCCCACTGTTCCGTATTGGGATGAAGCCGATTTCTCTACAGTAATTTGGATAGAAACCCTAAAAAAATCTTTTGTAGAAAGTAATGTAACCGAAGGATTGAGCCTTTATATTCATCTTCCTTTTTGCGAAAGTCTCTGCACTTTTTGTGGTTGCAACAAAAGAATTACCAAAAACCACGCTGTAGAACATCCTTATATTGAAGCTGTTTTGAAAGAATGGGCTTTGTACTGTGCGATTTTGGACGAAAAACCCATCATCAAAGAAATTCATTTGGGCGGTGGAACACCTACTTTTTTCTCTGTAGATAATTTGGAAAATTTAATTAATGGTATTTTTTGTTATGCCGAAAAAGCCAAGGAACACGAGTTTAGTTTTGAAGGACATCCCAATAATACGAATCGAGCACATTTGCAAAAATTATATGATTTGGGTTTTAGAAGAGTGAGTTTTGGCGTTCAGGATTATTCCGAAAAAGTACAAAAAGCCATTCACCGCAACCAATCGTTTCATAATGTAGCCAAAGTCACTTTTTGGGCAAAGGAAATTGGTTATACTTCCATTGGTCACGACCTTATTTTTGGATTGCCCTTTCAAAAAACCGAAGATATCATTGACACCATTCAGAAAACAAATGCGCTACAACCTGGAAGATTGGCTTTCTATAGCTATGCTCATGTGCCGTGGATCAAAGGAAATGGGCAAAGAGGTTTCAATGAAAATGATATTCCAAAAGATGAAGAAAAGCGACAATTGTACGAAATAGGAAAAGATTTATTGTCTGAAAATAATTATCAAGAAATAGGAATGGATCATTTTGCATTGAAAACAGACAGTTTATATGAGTCCTTCGAAAAAGGAAAATTACACCGCAATTTTATGGGCTACAGTTCTTCTAAAACGAAGTTGATGATTGGATTAGGAGTTTCTTCTATAAGTGATAGTTGGTATAGTTTTGCTCAAAATGTAAAAAGCTTAGAAGAATATTTTGCCTTATTAAAAACGGATCAATTACCTATTTTCAAAGGACATTTATTAACAACAGAAGACCTCATTATCCGAAAACACATTCTGAATATTATGTGTCAATTTGAAACTTCCTGGGAAGATAAAACCAATTATATACCCGAAATTCCTGAAATAATAACGCAATTGAAAGAAATGGAAAAAGACGGATTGGTTATGCTTAAGGAAAATGGCATCCAAGTTCCTGATGCTGGTAAACCTTACATTCGTAATATTTGTATGGCATTCGACTTGCGTTTGAAACGAAAAGCACCTGAAACTAAATTGTTTTCGCTGACGATTTAAAAAGATTTTCTAATGACAATTAGGAGCCGACTGCATAAACAAACTCATATTGGAAGGAGAAATGTAAGGAATTCCCAAACCCAAACCTCTTAAAATAAACAGAATTCCCATTGCTACAGCCACATAAGGAATGGCTTTTTGTATGGTATTGCGAACAGAAACAGTCAAAAAAGATTGAAGATAAACCACGCTACTCATCAACGGAACGGTTCCTAAACCAAACAAAACCATATATAAAACGCCTAAACTTTCGCTTTGCATGGCAATAGCTCCAAATAAGGCAACGTAAACCATTCCGCAAGGCAAAAATCCATTGAGCAAGCCAATGGTAAATAAAGATTGGTAACTTTTGTTTTTAAACTGGCTACCTAAAGTGGATTTGATTTTAGAAATAAAAACAAAAACAGGTTTTGAAAAATTATATTTAGCGAATACTTTTTCTGGAATTAAAACAACCAAAATCATTGCCACACCAATAAATACAGACATTTTTTGCTGAATTCCAGCCAGAAATAATCCTCTTCCAAGCAAGCCAAAAACCAAACCAATTGACGCATAAGCGGTTAATCTTCCTAAATGATACGTTACAATTTGAGTCACTTTTTTGGCTTGATTATTTCTGTCCACAGGCAACATCATAGCAATTGGACCGCACATTCCAATGCAGTGAAAACTACTGATAAGACCAAAGAGAAAAGCGGTGTAGAGCATTTTAGTTGTTCGTTGTTCGTTGTTCGTTGTAAGTTGTTGGTTGAGATTTCAAACTGCTTTCTGAAATCTCAAATCTGGAAACTCTATTTAACATAAATAATTTCCCTCGTAAGATATTGTTTGTCATTATATTGCCACTCCATATTGATGTTCCAGCGACCGCTTAATAACTTCTTTTTTGAAACAGTAAAAGTAGCATCTGAAAGTAAAATGGGAACTTCAAAATCAAATTTCTTGTTGGAAGGTCTGTAGAAAGCCAATTTTCCTTTGATGTTTTTTGGAATAAATAAATCTGGAAAAACAATTGTAATTCCTTCGGAATTATTTTTTATTACAGGCTTTTGAGCTAAATCTTGAACGTTTTGAATTCGCTTCATTTCGTCTCCAAATTTTGCATCCTGTTTGTAATATTCTTCATAGACCAATTCGTTATCGTATTTAGCATTCGATTGTACGCTAAAAACGAAATATAAAATAAACGTTATGAATACTGCAAAAGCAATTACGATTCCGGTTCCCCAATTAATTTTCATAGTGTAGTTGTTTAAATTTAATCAAAACTTCTTGGACTCAAAAAGTTAGTTGTACTGGATTCTATTTTTTCATTACCGTTGAAAACCTCAATTTTTAGTTTTGTTTTATCTGTTTCTAACAAATACTGATTGATTTCGACAAACAAAGTACCACTTTTCATACCTTGTTTGGGGACTTTCAAATCTTGTTCGCCCACGACTTTTAAGTTTCCTTTAATTCCAACCAATTTGAAATGAATGTCATTGAAATCGTTGTTAGTTTTATTGATGATTTTAAAAGTATAGATGTTACTAATATTTTCGCCTTTATGCTGAAACAATTGTCCTGGTAAACGTAAAATAACCGCTTCAACATCGGTACGTAGAAATAATAATCCAACTAAAATTCCAACCAAAATCAATAATACAGCCGAATAGCCTTTCATTCTTGTGGTAAACTTGAACTTGGCTTTTTTCTCAATTTCATCTTCTGATGCGTATCGAATAAGTCCTTTAGGCAAACCAACACTGTCCATAATCGTGTCGCATTCATCAATACAAGCGGTGCAGTTTACACATTCCAATTGAGTTCCGTTGCGAATATCAATTCCTGTTGGACAAACGTGTACACATTGTTTGCAATCAATACAATCGCCTTTTCCTGACGATGCTCTATCTTCTTGCTTGTTGAATTTAGCTCGACCCAATACTTTTTCGCCACGCACAAAATCATACGCCACATTGATGGATTTATTGTCCAATAATACACCTTGCAATCTTCCGTAAGGGCAAGCAATAATGCAAACCTGCTCGCGAAACCACACAAAAATAAAGTAGAAAACTCCCGTAAATATCAGTAAAGAAATCAAGGTGCTAATATGATTTTCTGGTCCTTCTTCGACCATTCGAATCAATTGGTCGCTACTAATAAGATATGCCAGAAAAACATTGGCAATAAAAAAGGAAATAATCAAAAACACAGTCCATTTCAAGGCTTTCTTTCTGATTTTTTCAGCATTCCATTCTTGTTTTGCTAATCGAATTTGAGCGCCTCGATCGCCTTCTATCCAATATTCGATGCGGCGGAAAACCATTTCTAGAAATATGGTTTGGGGGCAAATCCATCCACAAAAGATACGCCCGAAAATCACGGTAAAAAGAATGACGAAAACCACGCCAACAATCATAAAAATCACAAACAGATAAAAATCCTGTGGCCAAAATGGAAAGCCGAAAATATTGAATCTTCGCTCCAAAATATTGAACATCATAAACTGATTGCCGTTTACTTTTATAAAAGGATTGGCGACCAAGATAATCAGCAAAAAATAACTGACCCACTTGCGATACTCATAGAATTTACCCGATGGTTTTTTAGGAAAAACAAATCTCCTATTCCCTTCTGAATCAATCGTTCCGATGGTATCTCTAAAGGCTTCGTCTGGTAGTTTTGACATTTTCTATTTATTTTAGATTGCAGATTTTAGATTTTAGATTTATTAACCATACATCCTCAATTAATACTAAATTGGAACACGGATGACACGGATTTAGCAGATTTACACGGATTAAAATGGATTAGCTTATAAAATACTCAATATAAAAATCAGCGACAATCCGTTAAAATCCGTGTCATCTGCGTTCAGTTAATTGCAACTAGCATTATTTAATTTTTGGTGCGTTTTCATCCACCCAAACTTCACCTTCAGGAGCTTTTGGATCTTTCGGATTGGTTCCTTTTAATGACAATACATAACTGGCTACAGCTTGCATTTCTTTTGGTTTCAAGGTTCCTTTCCAGGAAATCATTCCTTTTCCATCACGTCCACCATTTACCAGAGTGTGAAAAACATTTTTGATTCCACCACCCAAAATCCATTGGTCGTCGGTTAAGTTGGGTCCAATTTGTCCACCTGCATCTGCTCTGTGACAAGCCACGCAATTGGCTTCGAAAATGGATTTTCCTTTGGCCAAACCAGCAGCATCAGTTAATAAAGTAACTGTTTTTTCGTCCATCAAATCAGGAGCGGTTTCTTTGTATTTGGCAATATCAATTTGGGCTTGAGCCATTTCTTTTTTCAATTCCATTTCTTGATTATCGGCTCCCATGATTTCAAAGCGTACCATATAAACTACTGCAAAAACAATACAGCCATAAAACAAATACACCCACCAAGGTGGCAACTTATTGTCTAATTCTTTGATGCCGTCATAATCGTGTTCTAATAATAACGCAACTTCAGTCTCAACTGGAGGCGATTGAACAAGGCTCGCTTTCAGGTTATCAAACCAAATTGTCAGTTTACTAGGCGAATTAGAATCAAACGCTAATTTTGCTTTTTGTTCTTCGGTTAGCAATTGGTAGGTGATTCTATCTACTGCTTGAACGGTTATTTCTATGGCAATTAAAAGAAATAGAAACACCAATAGGAATAAAAAAACCATTGGAAACTTGAGAAATGCGGGTCTATCGCCCGAGTCGATAAAATATTCCAATGCACCGAAAACGGCAAAGAAAATGACAAGAACTCGTAAATAAGGTGGGATTATTTTTTTCATTTTATACATTTTGAAAATTATATTGCTTTATTGTCATTCAATGGCATTTGACTCAATTCATCGATTTTTTCTTTTCTATAGGAAAAAACCCAAATGCCAAGTCCCACAAAAAAGAAAAAGAAAATCAACAAAGAAATAATAGGATAGATGGAAACTCCTGCAATGGTTTCCATATTGTGTTTGATTTGTTCGAACATAACTTTACTTTTTAACTTTAATATCCGTTCCTAATCGTTGAATATAAGCGATCAAGGCAACAATTTCTCTGTCGCTCATTGGCACAAATTCTTCTCCTCTGGCAGCTGCTTTTTTCTTGCTATCGTCATAACTTTTTACAAAGTCAGGATCAGATTTCAAGCTTTCTTCAATTTTAATTCCCTGCGCTTTCAAATCTTTTTCAGCATTGGCAATTTGGGTTTCAGAGTACGCAACTCCTAATTGTTTCATGACCTGCATTTTCTTTTGAATAGCAGAAATGTCCATCGCTTGATTGTCAAACAACCATTTGTAACCTGGCATGATAGAACCTGCCGAAGTACTTTGCGGATTCCATAAGTGATTGAAATGCCAGTTGTCATTGTATTTCCCTCCTACTCTCAACAAATCGGGACCTGTTCTTTTTGATCCCCAAAGAAAAGGATGATCGTACACAAATTCTCCTGCTTTGGATTGAGGTCCATAACGCTCTACTTCGCTTCGGAACGGACGCACCATTTGCGAGTGACAGCCCACACAACCTTCACGAATGTATAAATCACGACCTTCTAGTTCCAATGGTGTATAAGGTTTTACGCTAGCAATGGTTGGAATATTGGATTTTACCATAATCGTTGGCACAATTTGGATAACTCCTCCAATCAAAATAGCTACAGTTGCTAAAATCGTCAATTGGATTGGTTTTCGTTCCAGCCAAGCGTGGTATCTTTCGCCTTTAACTCTAGATGGGCTAATTCTTTGCAATTCGGGAGCTTCGGCTAATTCGTCTTCGATAGGTGCAGCTGCTCTTACGGTTTGTATAATATTGTAAACCAAAACCAACATTCCAATCAGGTATAATGAACCTCCAACGGCTCGCATCCAATACATTGGCATAATGGCAGTTACGGTTTCTAGAAAATTTCCGTAGGTTAAAGTCCCATCAGGATTGAATTGTTTCCACATCGAAGCCTGTAAAAATCCTGCCACGTACATTGGAATCGTGTACAGTATAATTCCTAAAGTTCCAATCCAAAAGTGGAAATTAGCCAATTTAGTAGAATACAAACTGGTTTTTGACATTCTTGGAATCAACCAATAAATAACTCCAAAGGCCATAAATCCGTTCCAAGCCAAAGCTCCAACGTGCACGTGAGCAATAATCCAATCGGTGAAATGCGCTATTCCATTCACGTTTTTCAAAGACAACATCGGGCCTTCAAAAGTAGCCATTCCGTAACCTGTAATAGCCACAACAAAGAATTTCAAGACAGGTTCCTGACGCACTTTGTCCCAAACACCTCTCAAAGTCAACAATCCGTTAATCATTCCTCCCCAAGATGGAGCAATTAGCATTACAGAGAAAACAACTCCTAAATTTTGCGCCCAGTTCGGTAAAGCAGAATATAACAAATGGTGAGGTCCTGCCCAGATGTATAAAAATATCAACGACCAAAAGTGAATAATAGACAATCGATAAGAATAAACTGGGCGATTGGCAACTTTTGGAACAAAGTAATACATCAATCCTAAAAAGGGCGTGGTCAAGAAAAAAGCCACTGCATTATGACCGTACCACCATTGCACCAAAGCATCCTGAACTCCAGCATAAACCGAATAACTTTTCATTCCGCTAACGGGTAATGCCAAACTGTTGAAAATATGCAACACCGCAACCGTTACAAAAGTGGCTAGGTAAAACCAAATGGCAACATACAAATGGCGTTCTCTTCTTTTCAAGATAGTTCCAATCATATTGATACCAAAAGTCACCCAAATCAAGGCAATCGCAATGTCTATTGGCCATTCTAATTCAGCATATTCTTTGGAAGTGCTATAACCTAATGGCAATGAAATAGCAGCAGCAACAATAATTAATTGCCAACCCCAAAAGTTTAAATTGCTCAAAAAATCACTGTACATTCTGGCTTTCAGCAATCGCTGGAGCGAATAATAAATTCCAGCAAACATGGCATTTCCAACGAAAGCAAAAATCACTGCATTGGTATGCAAAGGCCTTAATCTTCCGAAACTCAACCACGAAATTCCGTCAGTTAGGTTTGGAAAAAGAAACATTGTGGCTAAAATAAGTCCGACCAACATTCCGACAACACCAAAAACAATGGTGGCGTAAATGAATTTCTTTACAATTTTGTTATCATAATAAAACTGTTGCATTTCCATAAATAGAGTTGTTAATTATTTGTAAGTTTTGAGTTTATTCTAAAGTATTTGAGTTTTCGACTTTGGATTTTTTCTTTTTAGATTGAATTAATTCATCGTCAAAAAGCATTCGAACAGAAGGCGTGTAATCATCATCGTATTGACCTTTTCTGACTGCCATTACAAAAGCAATAAAAAACGTAATCGCCACAACGATACTAATAGCAATAAGTAAATAAATGACACTCATCTGGTAGATTTATATCAACAAAATTACTGCAAGGACTATCTTTAAAATATGACATTTATCATATTCAAATTATTTGTTAAGAAAAAATTAAAAAGTGATTTATAGTCTTTTTTAGTACTCTTCTTTCAAATCAATAAACTTCTGATTTACAACAGATTTATCCCGTATGGATTTCATATTGGTAGAAAAATAAGGGATATGTTTTTTTGTCCCGTAGGGACTATATACAATGCGTAAACCAATATAGTCCCTACGGGACAAAAGACTATAATTAATCGCTATTACTACCAATATGAAATCCCTACGGGATAAAAAAATTGAACTAAAATCACTTTAATCTTCTAGCGTAATAATTACTCATAATGGTCACAAAACTGACAATCGTAATGGTGCTCAAAGGCATTATGATAGCTGCTACCAGAGGATCTAGCTTTCCAGTTATAGCAAATGATAATCCTATGAGATTGTATAATAATGACAAACCAAAACTCAATTTAATTGTCGTGATGGACTTTTTAGACAGTTTCAAAAAATAATGCAGTTTTTTAAACTCGCTCGCATCCAAAATAGCATCGCAAGCGGGAGAAAAAACATTGACATTTTCGGCAATTGAAATTCCAATATTGCTTTGCGCCAAAGCTCCAGCATCGTTGAGACCATCGCCTACCATCATAACGTTTCTGCCTTCTTGTTGTAGTTTTTTGATGAATTCTAGTTTCTGTTCTGGCTTTTGATTGAAAATTAATTCGGTTTGTTTGGGCAAAATAATTTCTAATGTATTGCGCTCGCCTTCGTTATCTCCCGACAAAACTTTAATTTCATAATACTGGCTCAACTGTTCGAAAAGTGTCGCCAAACCTTCTCTGTATTGATTATTGAAAATGTATTTACCGTAAATAACATCGTTAATTTCAATATAAACAGTCGTTTGTTGCATACTATTTTCTTCCAAAATTCCAACAAAAGCGGCGGAACCTATTTGAATATTATTTCCTTCAATGTTGGCTTGAATTCCTTTTCCTGTAATTTCTTCAAAATCATTGACTTTTAGCTTTTTAAACTCGGGTAAAAAGTCATACAACATTCGGCTCAACGGATGATTTGACCCTCGAAGCGCATTTTTAATCAGTATTAAATTCGCTTCTGAAAGTGGTGTTCCTTGATAAGAAATATTCGATTTTTTGTTGGTCGTAATCGTTCCTGTTTTATCAAAAACTATCGTATCTACTTTTGCTAATTGTTCGATAACCAAAGCATTTTTGAGATAGAATTTCTTTTTGCCTAAAATTCGTAACACATTCCCCATCGTAAACGGAGCGGTTAATGCCAAGGCACAAGGACAAGCCACAATTAGAACTGCTGTAAAAACATTGAAAGCAATATTAGCATCAATAAAAATCCAATACCCAAATCCAGCGAAAGCTATCAGTAGTAATATGGGTGTAAAATAACGACTGATTTTATCTGTAATGGATTTGTGTTTTTGTTCTACCTTTTTCTGAAAAATATCGTTACTCCACAGTTGTGTCAAATAGCTTTGAGAAACCGAATGCAAGACTTCCATTTCGATAACTTTTCCCATTTGTTTGCCGCCAGCAAATATTTTATCGCCTGATTTTTTGGCAATTGGAATAGCTTCGCCAGTAACAAAGCTGTAATCGATTTCGGTTTTTTCGGAGATTAAAATACCATCTACAGGAATTAATTCTTGGTTTCGAATGAGCAATCTATCGCCTTTTTGAATATCATAAACTGGCACACTTTCTTCGGAAGCATTGGTATTAATTCGGGTAATGGCTATGGGAAAATAAGACTTAAAATCTCTTTCGAAACTCAAGAAACTATAAGTTTTGATTTGGAACATTTTGCCCAAAAGCATAAAGAAAATCAGTCCCGTCAAGCTGTCGAAAAAACCAGAACCGTAATCCATTACAATATCAAAAGTACTTCGGATGAAGAAAATTATGATTCCTAAAGCAATTGGAATATCAATATTCAACATTCTAGATTTAATACTTTTATACGCTGAAACATAGTATCCGCTGGCAGAATATAAAAAAGAAGGCAAAGACAAAGCAAATATCAACCATCGAAAAAAGGGTCGGTAATTATCCAGCCAATATTCTTTGACTTCAAAATATTCAGGAAAAGAAAGCAACATAATATTCCCAAAACAAAAGAAAGCCAAACCGAGTTTATAAGTCAAACTTCTATCGACATTATTTTTCCCCGTTTCGTAATTTTCTAAACTGATATACGGTTCATAACCAATAGAACTCAATAAATGAACAATGGTTTTGAGCGAAACTAGTTCAGGATTATAGCTGATTCGGACTTTCTTCTCGGGGAAATTAACTTGTGAACTACTAATTCCTTTTTGAAGTCGTTGCAGATTTTCGAGAATCCAAATACAAGAACTACAATGAATGTGCGGAATATTTAATGAAACAATAGCCGTTTTGTCTTCTTGAAATTCGAGCAGTTTGGTAACAATACCTTCATTATCCAAGAAATCGTATTTGCCTTTGATGTCTTCTGGCGTTGCTCCTGGCGCTTTTTCGAAATCATAATAGCAAGTCATATCGTTGATACTGAATATTTCGTAAACTGTCTTACAACCGTTGCAACAGAACAATTTATCGTCAAAGATAATCTCCTCTTTCTCTACAATATCTAATCCGCAATGAAAACAATTTTGCATTTCTATCAATTTATTCTTTTTTGGAAGAACAAATTTAGGAACAGTCCAAATTAAAAGAAATGATAATTGTCATATAAAGTTGTAAATTTGCCACATTGATTAATCCTTTCTTTATGAGTAAATGTGAACAATGTATCGTGAGAGAATTGAGTTCTTTGAAAGCGCTCAACAAAGAGGAATTGTTGCGAATTGCCGATTGCAAAACGTCGCATACCATTAAAAAAGGCGAACCCATTTTTGAAGAAGGCGATTTGGTAAACGGCATTTTTTGTATCAAAGAAGGCGTTTGTAAACTCTCCAAATTAAGTTCAAACGGAAAAGATCAAATTGTAAAACTCATTAAAGCGGGAGAATTACTCGGTCAACGCTCGATGATTAGCGATGAACCTGCTAATTTAAGTGCTATAGCTCTAGAGGATATGCAAGTTTGCTTTATCCCAAAAAGTGAAATGCTGAATATGTTTGACAGCAACAATAAGTTCTCTATGAATTTGATGAAATCACTTTGTGGCGATTTGAAAGAAACCAACGATCACCTAGTTTCTGTTTCCCAAAAAACAGTCAAAGAACGATTAGCCGAAACCCTACTCCACCTTGAAGATAATTTTGGTAAAAATCCCGATGGTTCTTTACACATCCAACTATCTAGAGAAGAATTGGCTGGAATGATTGGAACCGCTACCGAAAGTTGCATTCGATTATTATCCGATTTCAAAAAATTAGGCTTAATTGAATTGAATGGTAAAAAAATAGTTTTGAAGGATATCAATAAATTGAAGAAGATTGCTAGTTAATTTTGGTAACCAATACTTTAAACTCTCTGTAAACAAGTTTTTAAAAATTTAATCATTTAATAAACAAATGATGAATCACTATGTAAACCTTGATTTACCTTCGTAAAAACGATAAAAACACTTCTTTATCAAAGAACCATTTAGCTTTTTTCTTCCAACAATAATACATTTTATTATCAAAGGATTTATATTTGCTAAAAAAATGTTAATTCCCCAATTGCTTTAAAAATGAAAAAAAAATTAGCACTCCTTTTTAGCATCCTTTCAATTTCTTGTTTTGCTCAAATTGACAGCCTAGAAACCAAAAAAGAAAACCGATTTAAAGTAGCAGGTTCTGTAATAGCAAACAGCATATTAAGTGTACCAGGCGATTTCAAAGCAATGGGACATAACATATCGAGCGACTGGAAAAGAACAGCTATTTATACAGCAGGAATTGTTGGCCTTATTGCTACCGACAAAATAACAACGGGTTTTATGCACGACCACATCGAACCAAAAATAGATTATAGTCTGCCAGATCCTGATCCCAATAATTTAATTCCACATGTTACCCGAGAAGATCCATATATTCTGTACCCGATTGTCGGTTTGTATGCAGGTTCATTATTAATCAACAATAAAAAAGGACAAGTTGTTGCTGTAAATGCCGTTAAATCGTTAGCCTATTCTTATGTTATCAGTCATTTAATGTTAAAAACAATGTTTTCTAGAAACAGACCACATAGAAGGATACATGATAACAATCCTGTAGTAGAGCCATGGACAAAAAATCCTTGGGATTTTGGAAATTACGGAAAAATTCAATATTTATCAGGTCCAAATGGAGGAACTGCTTTCCCTTCTTTTCATGCTACCGCTTATTTTGCTGTTGCTAAAGTATTTCAAATGGAATACAACAACTATTGGATACCTTATACTTTTGTAACAGGCGTATTTCTTTCCAATATAAAAGGACATGACCATTGGGTTTCGGATTTAGTGGTAGGTGGATTAGTGGGTACGATAATTGGACGATCGATAGTAATTAGCAGTCGCAAGCAAATTGCAAAAAGTGAATCAAATGCTTTTAACTACAATCCTAAAAAAATTAGAATGGAAAAACAAATAATTCCTCAAATTTCAGGCTCTATGGTTGGCATCCATTTCATTGGAAGTTTCTAATTTAGATTTTAATTATTGAACAAAAAACTTTTTTTGAACTTATTACAACTTCTTGGCTTCGTTCCAAAAAATATCCATTTCGGCTAAAGTCATATCCATTAAGGGTTTGCCTAATTCTCCTGCTTTGCTTTCCAAGTATTGAAAGCGTTTGATGAATTTTTTATTGGTTCGTTCCAAAGCATCTTCGGGATTGATGTTCAAAAATCGAGCGTAGTTGATCATCGAAAACATGACATCTCCAAATTCGGCTTCCATTTTGTCCTGGTTTCCAGCTTGAACCTCAACTTGAAGTTCAGCTAATTCTTCTTGAACTTTATCCCAAACTTGATGCGGTTCTTCCCAATCGAAACCTACTCCTTTTACTTTATCCTGAATTCGGCTGGCTTTTACCAAGGCTGGCAAACTTCTTGGAACTCCTTCTAAAACGGATTTTTTGCCTTCTTTTAGTTTTAGTTTTTCCCAATTTTGTTTTACTTCTTCCTCGTCTTTAACCACCACATCGCTGTAAATATGAGGATGACGATGAATGAGTTTTTCGCAAATTTCATTACACACATCAGCTATATCAAAATCATTGGTTTCGCTACCTATTTTGGCGTAAAAAACAATATGCAACAACAAATCACCCAATTCTTTTTTGACTTCATCCAAATCATTGTCTAAAATAGCATCACCCAATTCGTAGGTTTCTTCGATGGTTAAATGACGTAATGTTTGCAAAGTCTGCTTTTTATCCCAAGGACATTTTTCGCGCAAATCATCCATGATGTTTAATAATCGTTCGAAAGCTTGGAGTTGATTTTGTTTGGAGTTCATCGTATTTGGTTTTGTGTAAAAATAACAAATCCTGTCAGGAAAACATCTTGACAGGATTAAATTTATTTAGTAAGTAGTAAACAGTCTTTAGTAATTAGTCTGAAACACAAACACTATTTACTAATCACTAAAAGCTAATTACTCTTTTTGGGCTTTTGCTTTTTTAGCTGGAGCTTTTTCTTTTTCGGCAACTACTTCTTCTACAACACTTTCTTTAATTGCTTCAGCGTTCTCAATTTTTGGTTCTTCTTTAGAAACCAATCCTTTTGATTGTAATAAATTATACCAGCTCAATACTTTTTTAATATCAGATGGATAGACTCTTTCTGAATCATATTCTGGAAGGATTTCAGCAAAATAAGCAATTAATTTAGCATTGTCTTCTTTGTGCGAAAGTGCTGGACCTTCGTTTTCTTTGATAGCAATGTTTCTCATCACTTCTGCCAAAGGTTTCTCGGCTTCAACAGTATAAATAGAGATTTCAGACAATAAGCTTACGTTTACTTTCAATCCAACGGTACTTTTTTTACCATCAAGCAATGACTCGGCTACAAACCCAGTACGAGTTTGAACTTTTAATGCGTATAAACCTGGTTTTCCTGAAATCGATAATATTTTTTCTAAATTCATTTTAAAAATGTGTATTTGGTTATTTGTGTATTTGGCAATTTGTAGAATTCGTAAATCCCAATTCGTATTTTTTTATCTTCCTTTTTTATTAGAAAATTTCATTCTGTAATCAGGTCTGGATTTACCATCCATAATGTTTTGCAATTTTTTCTTGATGAGTTGTTTTTTTAATGATGAAATCAAATCAGTAAACAAAATACCCTCGATATGATCGTATTCGTGCTGAATGACTCTGGCTACTAATCCGTCAAAAACTTCAGTTTTTTTATTGAAGCTTTCATCATAATACTCGATAGTCACTTTTTCATGTCTGTAAACATCTTCACGAACATCGGGAATACTCAAACAACCTTCGTTGAAAGCCCACAATTCACCTTCTTCTTTCAGAATTTTAGCATTGATAAAAGTGCGTTTAAAACCTTTTAATTCTTGTTGCTCTTCTGTTGGTAAATCCTCATCATCGCTAAAAGGAGCGGTATCAATAACAAACAAACGAATACTCAATCCTACTTGTGGTGCGGCTAGTCCTACTCCACAGGCATTATACATCGTTTCATACATATTAGCGATAATTTCTTTTAAATTAGGATGTTCTGGAGTAATATCATCAGCCATCTTTCTTAAAACAGGATCGCCATATCCTACAATTGGTAAAATCATTTGTGTTGTATTTGGTATTATTTTCTGCTAAATTGAAATAGCTTTTGGCTAATTTCAGTCCGCAAAAGTAGTAAAAAATAGACATCCATTTATCCTTGATTAATAATTAAATTTAGTTAAAAAATCAAGGCTACTTTATAGGGATACAATATACCACAATTCTTACCTTTGCAAATAACCCAATTATTATGATTGCAAAAATAAGAAACATCACCGTTGGCACTAATTTTACCAATGCTTTAAAAGCTGCAATTTCTGCTGCTACGCCTGTTTTATTATTCTCTTATTTAGGCAATTTAGAAACAGGATTAATCATAGCCCTTGGTGCTTTATTTACGTTTCCGAGCGACACACCTAGTAATTTGAAGCATAAAATCAACGGACTACTAGTTACGGTTTTCATTCTTTTTAGTGCCAATTTATTAATCAATCTAACCTATCCCTATCCTTTTATTTTTTATCCTGTTTTTACTACTTTAATTTTCATACTATCGATGTTGGCGGTTTATGGACAACGCGCTACGATGGTTGCCTTTTCGGCATTAATGATTATTTCTATTTCATTTTCTCATATTAATAGTGGCTGGAAAATGATAGAACATTCTGGACTATTACTGGCTGGTGGATTATTTTATATGTTGATTTCTATTCTTTTTTTCTACATCAATCCGCATCGTTACACTGAACTAGAAATTGTAGAATGTATCAAACTGACCGCTAAATATTTGAAATTAAGAGGTGATTTATGGGAATTAAATTCTGATCGAAAAGAAATTACCCGAAAACAATTGGTACTACAGGTTGAGCTCAATGACAGACACGAAAATATTAGAGAAATTCTAGTTCGAAATCGTACTGATTATGGTGCTTCTAACCAAAACAGAAAGATGTTATTGTCTTTTATTTCATTAGTAGAAGTAATGGAATTAGCCATTTCTACCTCATTCGACCATAACAAATTACATCAAAAATTTGACGAGCATCCCAAGGTTTTGATGACCTATCAAAGCCTGGCTTACAATCTTGCTAAAAACTTAAAATCGTTATCCAAAAAAATTAAAAAAAGAAAGAGTTATATCCCCAAAAATAACTTGGTCGAGAACTTGTATGCCTTTGAAAATGCCATCCTCGAATATGAAAAAACCCTAGGAAAAACAGAAGCGTCAGAAGGTGTTTTGATGCTAACCAATATGTTGCATTATGCTGAAAAACAAGTAGAAAAAATCAAAACACTAGAACGTGCCTATACTTCAAATGTGAAATTAAAAGACCTAAAAGGCAGAGATAAAGATTTAGAAAAACTCATCACACCTCATTATTATCCATTAAATACATTAGTCGAAAATTTCAGTTTTTCGTCAATGGAATTCAGGCATTCACTACGAATAACTATTACCTTATTGACAGGATTCATCATAGGGAGAGTTCTTCCATTTGAAAATGTGTATTGGATTTTAATTACCATTGTAGTAATTATGCGTCCCGGTTACGGACTTACAAAGGAGAGAACTTCGCATCGTTTTGTAGGAACTATCATTGGTGGTATCGTTGGTTTTGCGGTTTTGGCATTAAACCCCAATACGACTATTCTTGGCGGACTAACACTCCTTTTTCTGATTTTGGGATTAACATTTAATCCGTCTAATTATAGAATTGGCACCAGTTTTATAACACTACATGTCATTTTTATCTTTGCTATATTAAATCCTACTGATGATGATATTATCTTGTATCGTATTTTAGACACTTGTGTAGGAGCAACTCTAGCCATTCTAGCTAATTATTTCTTGTGGCCTTTTTGGGAATTTTTAAATACCAATGAAAACATCAAAAACTCCATTGAAGCCAATAAAAATTATTTGAAACAAATTTCTATTTTGTACAATAACAAAACTGGTATTGATTCTAATTATAGATTAGCCAGAAACCAAGCTTTTATAGAAATTGGAAACCTAATGGCTTCTTTTCAAAGAATGCTACAAGAACCTAAATCGAAACAAAACAAACTACAGCAAGTTTATAAATTTACGGTAATCAATAATGCGTTGCTTTCGTCAGCGGCTTCTTTGGGTACTTATACCCAATCACACAAA
The DNA here is from genome assembly GCF_027111355.2 of Flavobacterium eburneipallidum. Lineage (NCBI taxonomy): Bacteria > Pseudomonadati > Bacteroidota > Flavobacteriia > Flavobacteriales > Flavobacteriaceae > Flavobacterium > Flavobacterium eburneipallidum. Next base: position 1,515,275 of record NZ_CP114291.2, on the reverse strand, counting down.
ACTACCGAAGCATCAGAATCGTTCAATATTGTCTTTGACCGAATTATAAGAAATCTGGATTTTGCTATTCAACTTTTAACAGACGAAAACCAGACCAAAACATCTGATTTTATAATTGATGATACTGAAAATAATAGTTTTATTGAGTTGAAAAAAATTAGAGAGAAAGAATTAACCCAAGAGAATGAAGATCTTAATAGCGAAGAATTTAAACTCAAAATGCAAGAAGCACAATTGGTTATTGAACAATTAATTTGGTTAACCAACTTATCCGAAAACGTAGTTAAAACAACCAAAATACTTTTGAAAACAAAAGAGCCTGTTAAAAAAATTCAAACAGGCTCTTAAACTATCACAAAATAATTGTTGTTACAACTTCAATACTTGTTGCGTTTGTTTTCTTACTTCGGCTAACAATTCAGGATTTTCGTTTAGTTTTTTACCATAAGAAGGAATAGCCGTTTTTATTCTGCTTTGCCATTCTGGAGATTGCATTTCTTCTTTAAAACATCTTCCTATTACATCTATCATAATAGAAACTGCCGTCGAAGCCCCAGGTGAAGCACCTAATAAAACCGATAATGTTCCGTCTCCAGAGGTGATTACTTCAGTACCAAATTCTAATTTACCACCTTCTTTTTCATCCTTTTTAATCACTTGAACTCGTTGTCCTGCACGTTCTAAAACCCAATCTTTGGATTTAGCGTTGGGTACATACTCTCTCAATGCTTTTATTCTATCTGCAGGGGACTGACGCACTTGCTCTATTAAATATTTAGTCAAAGGAAGATTTTTATATCCTGCTATAAGCATCGGAATAATATTATCCGTTTGGATGGATAATGGCAAATCTGAATAAGAGCCATTTTTCAAAAATCGAGTAGAAAATCCTGCAAATGGACCAAACAACAGCTCTTTTTCACCATTGATCATTCTAGAATCAATATGTGGTACCGACATTGGTGGCGCTCCTACACTCGCTTTTCCATAAACTTTAGATTCGTGTTGTGCAATTACTTCTGGATTAACACATTTCAACCATTGTCCGCTTACTGGAAAACCTCCAAAACCTTTTCCTTCTGGAATATTCGCTTTCTCAAGCAATGGTAAAGAACCACCACCAGCACCTATAAAAACGAATTTAGTATATGATTTTCTTTTTTGACCAGTTGCCAAATCAGTTATTTTTATTCTCCATCTTTTATCAGGATTTTGTCTCAATTTCTTAACTTCGTGATTAAAATACATAGTCACCCCTTCCATTTTAGTAAGATGATCAAACATACTACGAGTCAACTCTCCAAAATTCACATCTGTTCCGATAGCCATTGAAGTTCCAGCAACTTTATCAGATTCTTTTCGACCTGCCATCACTAATGGCATCCATTGGTTGAGTTGTGACCAATCAGTACTAAATTGCATATCAGCAAAAAGCGGATTTGGTTGCAAAGCTTCGAATCTTTTTTTAAGATACTCTACATTTTTTTCGCCCCAAACAAAGCTAATGTGAGGAATTTGTTTGATGAATTTTTCTGGCGAGCCAACGATATTTTGTTGTACTAAATATGCCCAAAATTGACGAGAAACTTCAAATGATTCGGCAATAGAGATGGCTTTTTTAGGATCAATACTTCCGTCAGCACTTTCGGGAGTATAATTTAATTCGCAAAAAGCAGAATGTCCTGTTCCTGCGTTGTTCCAAGCATCTGAACTTTCAGCTGCAGCTTGATCCAAGCGTTCGAAAATTTCAATTTTAATATCGGGTTGAAGTTCTTTTAAAAGTATTCCAAGAGTGGCACTCATTATTCCTGCACCGATGAGAACTACATCGGGTTTTGTGCGTATAGTTGTATCTGACATATAAAAAGAATTAATGCCGCAAAGGTAGTTTTATAAAACCTTAAAAAAAAATGATACAAATGTTAAAACGGTTATATTTAAAACATTTTTCTCGTTAAATAATCCTGAAGCATAATTGTTGCCGAAATTTCGTCAATCAAGGCTTTATTTTGTCTTTGTTTTTTACTCATTCCGTTGTCTATCATGGACTGAAACGCCATTTTTGAAGTAAAACGTTCATCTACTCGAATGACTTTCATCTCTGGAAAATGATTGGTAAAATGAGTCACAAATCCTTTGATAATAGAAGTACTTTCGGATGGTTGTCCGTTCATTTGTCGGGGTTCGCCAATGAGTACTGCTTCGACTTTTTCTTTGGAGAAATAATCTTTTAAAAAATCAATTGCTGTGGCAGATGGTATGGTTGTCAAGCCCGAAGCGATGATTTGCAATTCGTCCGTAACTGCTATTCCAGTACGTTTTTGTCCGTAATCTATGGAGAGTATTCTTGGCATTTTATTTTTCAATTATTTCACAAAGATACATAAGAAACAAAAAAATTGATAGTCGTGAAAAATTTACTCACTTTAAAACAAAAAAAGTAAATATGTTAGTTTATATATTACAAAGTTGTTTTCAAAAAAAATCCCTTTATCTTTGCCAAAAAATTTTACAAAAATGAACAAATTACAATCTATAATAGAACAAGCTTGGGAAAACCGCGCTTTGCTACAAGAAACAAAAACTACTGATGCTATCAGAGAAGTTATTGAATTATTAGACTCTGGAAAATTGCGTGTTGCTGAACCAAAAGGTGACGGATGGCAAGTAAACGAATGGGTAAAAAAAGCCGTGGTAATGTATTTCCCTATTCAAAAAATGGAAACTTGGGAAGCTGGAATTTTCGAATACAATGACAAAATGTTATTGAAAAGAGATTATGCTGAAAAAGGAGTTCGTGTAGTTCCGGGAGCATCGGCTCGTTATGGTGCTTATATTTCTAGCGGAGTAATTATGATGCCAAGTTATGTAAACATTGGTGCTTATGTTGATGCAGGAACAATGGTTGATACTTGGGCAACTGTTGGTAGTTGTGCTCAAATTGGTAAAGATGTTCACTTGAGCGGTGGAGTTGGTATTGGCGGTGTTTTAGAGCCATTGCAAGCTGCACCAGTAATCATTGAAGACGGTGTATTCGTAGGATCTAGATGTATTGTTGTAGAAGGTGTTCACGTAGGTAAAGAAGCTGTTCTTGGCGCTAATGTTTGTTTGACTGCATCAACAAAAATCATTGATGTTACAGGTGACGAACCAGTTGAAATGAAAGGATTTGTTCCTGCTCGTTCAGTAGTGATTCCTGGAAGTTATACTAAAAAATTCGCTGCTGGCGAATTTCAGGTTCCATGTGCTTTGATTATCGGAACTCGTAAGCCTTCAACTGATTTGAAAACATCATTGAACAATGCGTTAAGAGAATATGATGTAGCAGTTTAAAATTCAAATTACAATATCTTAAATTCCAAATTCCAATCTACACAAGATTTGAATTTGGAATTTTTTATTACAACTTATTCCTGAATATTGATTTTTTTTGCTTCAATTTGTACGATTAAAAATCGATTCCATCTTCGAAATGAAAATATTAGTTATACAACAAAAAATGATTGGCGATGTACTCATAAGTAGTATTATATGCAACAATTTACGTTTAGCTTATCCTGATGCTCAAATTGATTATTTAGTTTATGAGTCAACTAATCCTGTCTTGGAAGGCAATCCAAATATTGATAACCTTATTTTATTTCAAGATAAACATCGCAAGAATAAAAAAATGTTTTTGGATTTAGTACATGGAATTCGAGATACAAAATACGATTTATTGATTGATGCCTATTCTAAATTAGAGAGTTGGCTAATTGCATTATTAAGTGGTGCCAAGCAAAAAATATCCTATAAAAAATTCGGTCGCAATTTTATCTATACTGATAATGTTATTTTTTCCAACGTTCCAAAAACAAATTTAGGTTTAGCCATCGAAAGACGACTTGCTTTACTAGAACCCTTAAATCTAAAAATCGAAGTAGATCCTTATCCTAAATTATTTGTTACCGAGAAAGAAAATCAAGAAGCACTTGCTCTTTTTGAACATTATCACCTAAAAAAAGAAAGAAAAACAGTCATGATAAGTCTTTTGGGTAGCGAAAATTCAAAAACGTATCCTCTGGAATATATGTCTAAAATAGTTGATACAATAGCTGACTCATTTGATGTCAACATACTATTTAATTATTTTCCAAAACAAATTAAGGAAGCCAAAATCGTTTTCGATTTTTGTAAACCTTCTACCCAAGAAAAAATTTATTTTGATTTATTAGGCAACGATTTACGCTCCTTTATTGCTATTATGAACAATTGTGATATTATTGTTGGTAATGACGGTGGAGCTATTAATATGGCAAAAGCACTAAACAAACCTTCATTTGTCATTTTTTCTCCGTTTATAAAAAAAGAAAACTGGAGCACCTTTGAAGATGGCTATATCAATATGGCTGTTCATTTGAATGATTTTTCACCCGAACTAATTGGTACTAATTCCAGAAAAAAACTTAAAGAAAACTCTTTAAAGCTTTACAAGCTCCTAAAACCTGAATTGTTTTTAGAAAAACTAACTCATTTTTTAACCTCACATATTCTTACCAAAAATGTATAAATTTTTAATCTACATATCACACCCTTATAGCATTCCTATTGGCATGCCTTTACAAAAAGAAATAGAAAATCGAGGTTATCAAGTTTATTGGTTCTCTGATTTAGAATACACCAAAAAGTATTTTGATTCTCCTAATTTGTTACTACAAACCGTAAAAGAAGTAATTGATTATCAACCTCACATTGTTTTAACTGCTACAGATATTGTTCCTGATTTCTTTAGCGGTATCAAAGTACAGATATTTCATGGATTTTTATCTAACAAAAGAGAAGAAATGAAAAGTCATTTCAGGATAAGAGGTTTTTTTGATTTATACACAACCCAAGGTCCATCAACCACTAAAGTTTTTGAAACTTTAGCTAACAAACACGGCTATTTTGAAGTTGTAGAAACAGGATGGTCTAAAGTGGATCCGTTATTCCCAATAGAAGAAAAAATTAAGACCGAAAGACCTGTAGTTTTAATATCTTCAACCTTTACCACACGATTAAGTCTAGCAAAAAACGAAGCTGTTTTTGCAGAAATAAAACGTTTAGTAGCAAGCGGAAATTATGATTTTTTGTGTGTTTTACACCCAAAACTGGAAGACAATATCAAAGATAAATTCAAAACATTAACAGGCGAACATTTTACCTATTTTGACACAACAGACTTAATTCCATTGTTCAAAAAAGCAGACATTATGTTCTCTGACACTACATCGGCTATAATCGAATTTTTATTGCAAAAAAAACCAGTTGTAACATTCAGAAATAACAAACCAGATGATCATCTTATTGATATAACAGAAGTTTCTGAAATTGAAAATGGAATTAAACTGGCTCTAACCAAACCAAGCAAAACCATGGACGCAATAGAGAAATACATACACATTACGCACCCTTATTTTGATGGAAAATCAAGTGTGAGAATTATAGATGCAGCGATTGCTTTCTTAAATAAAGATAAATCTCATCTTAAATCAAAACCTCTAAATTTGGTTAGAAAACGAAATATTAGAAAACTACTTCATTATTTTACCTTCAAATCCTATTCAAAACCACTAACCTTGACTTTGGATTCGACAAATAAAAAACAGTAATCAAGTTATCAAATATTATATTTCAAAAAAAGCATTTGTAAAATTAATTCACAAATGCTTTTTTTGTTACTTCCAAAATTTCAATCTCTTTTTCAATCTTTTCTTTCTATAAAATTTATATTGAAAATCAGAAGTAAATCTCCATAATGTATCAAACACAACTTGCTCTGTTTTTCCGTACAGTCTAGCATATTCAATACTCATTACAACAACCATTTCTTTTTTTGGTGTCAAGCGACTTAAATTTTTCATCCTTGCATCAAAATCCATATTCTGATGAAAATTCATCCTGTTTAAATCAACTAAAAAGAAATCGTAATTTCCGTCCTCTCTTTTTTTTATCAAAGTATTCCCTGGCGAATGGTCCAAAAACTCTACTCCATTCTCGTGCAAGTGAAAAGAAAACTGGGTAAATTGTCTTAAAATAGCTTCATGATCCGGAAAATCTGGCATTAAGACTAATTCTCTAAAAGTCAAATCGCAATCAAGATGTTCACTCACATAATAACTATCCTTAAGCCCAACTAAATCGTAATTTTCAAAATAAGCTATAGGCTGCGGTGTTCCAATTCCTTTTTCCAGTAAAGTGGTCGCATATTCAAAAGAACGCCTCGCTTTGCTTTTTCTGAAATATTTATAGACAATTTTATTGATTAAATGCGGTTTTTTGAAGGATTTAATATTGATAGTTTTGTCTCCAACAGTAAATAATTTGATTTTATTTCTTTTACCATCTCCAAAAAGAATGCCTTTTGAGTTGAAGTTTTTTATAAAATAAAGTACTTCTTTAGTATCAGTAACACCTTTAGAAAACATAAGCTTAGTTGTCATTTTTTTTTCTTTTTACTGTATTGTCTTACTGATTATTCAAAATTGGTTTCCAAAAATCGATAACTTTTGGTTTATTAATTCCATGACATCCAAAAGGAAGCTGATTATTATTCAATGCTAAAGCAATTTTAGGTTTGCGGTCTATTGCAAAACCTAGTGCTTCTTTATAATCTGGAATTCTAAAATTTTCATTAAATTCGATTGCTTTTAAAGACCAAAAAACATCTTCAATGGCGTATATCTTCTTCTTATCAGCACTTAAAAAATCTGAAATAAAAGTCTCCTGTTCTTTTACAATTTTATAATGTGAACTTACTTTACGCAATGAAAAACCTCCATTCCCTGTTTTAAAAAAGATTTGCTTGCGTTCCTTTTTCTTTTCAGAATCAAAAAGTGATGAAATTGCATTAACGATTTTCATTCCTACCGTATTGTATTCTGTCGCAATCCATGGTGCTCCAATATAATCGTATTCTTTTTGACACCACATCGATAATTCATCATTAAAAACAAAAGCATCTAATTGATATATCAAAATATATTCTGAATCCAAAAAACGCTCATAAAATAATGGCGACAATAATAATTTATTATATCCCTCTATATTTTGGAAATAATATTTTGGAAAACTTTCAACAATAATTCCATCGAAATTTGCTGTAATAAAGGAATTATCCAATCCTTCGGGTTGCACCAAAACAATTTCATAATTACCAAGCACTTTCATACACTGCAAAAAAGATTTTTCTTCAAGCTCTCCAAAAAAAGATTTGTATATTGGTATGATTACTTTTACTCTGTTTTCCATAATTGTTGGCTACAATTTTCAAATATTAAAGAATTGACTGGCGAAATTTATTGGATTTGTTAAATTTTGCAACTCAATACAAATATAGAATTATTACATTTGTGAGCAATAAAAATAGTTCCCTCATTTTGTCATACAGTTTTTTTTTCAGAACCAGTAAATAGAAAATACCAACAACACATGAAAATTTCTGTAGCTCTATGCACCTATAACGGTTCGAAATATCTTACTAAACAAATCGAAAGTATTTTAAATCAAGAAGGAACAACACCCGATGAAATCATTATTTGTGATGACAAATCAACTGATGAAACTCTAAAAATCATTACTAAATATAAAGATTTTTACCCAGATATTTTTAAAATTTTCATCAATGATGTAAACCTTGGAAGTACAAAAAATTTTGAAAAAGCCATTTCGCTCTGTTCTGGAGATTACATCTTTTTATCTGACCAAGATGATATATGGAAAAAAAACAAAATTCAAAAAACCGTAGCTATTTTTAATCAAAACCCCAATGCTGAAGGTGTGTTTTCTAATGCTGATCTAATTGACCAAAATAACGACCCCATTGAATCATTAACAATATGGGAATCTGTCTTTTTTTTAGAAAAAGAATTACCTAAACCTATTGATTATTTTAATATTCTTTCAAAAAATGGAAATATTGCTACAGGAGCAACAATGTGCATCAAAAGTTCAATCAAAGAGTTTATTTTTCCTTTCGATGGCTGTATTCTTCACGATGAAAGAATTGCCAACATACTAGCTCTCCGAAAATCTCTTTTCTATTCTACAGAGAACTTAATTTCATATCGGATACATGACAAACAACAAATCGGAATGAAAAACATTGATAGAATTATACAAAAAAACAGATTAAAAAGAATAATACTAGATTTAGACAAGCCTGTAACTTTCACTGAATACAGACATTTGTTTAAAAAGAAATATCTAAAGTTTAAAAAAGCGAAAAAATTTCAAAACCATATATTAATAAAAAAAGAAAGACAAAATTTGATATCAAATTGCCATAAAGAATTATCTGAAATAAATATTGAAATGAAGTCAAAATTTTTGTTGAGACACACAATTTTCAAACTAATGGACCAAATTTTAGGAAAAAGAAAATATTAAGTAAAACAAACTATCGTAAAATTATGATTAACGACGAAATCCAAAAAGCATTCGAAATCATACAACAAGGCGGAATTATCCTTTACCCGACTGACACCGTTTGGGGAATTGGTTGTGATGCTACCAATGCCGAAGCGGTTGCCAAAATCTACAAACTCAAACAACGCGACGATTCTAAAAGCATGATTTGCTTGATGAATGGCGAGAAAATGATGTATAATGTCTTCAAAGACATTCCAGAAGTGGCTTGGCAAATTATGGATTTATCCGAAAAACCAACGACTCTAATTCTTGACAATCCTAGAAATGTAGCAGCAAATCTAATTGCTACCGATAAAACGTTAGGCATCCGAATCGTCAAAGAACCATTCTGTTTCAAATTGATGGAACGAATGAAAAAACCATTGGTTTCCACATCAGCAAATATCTCGGGTCAGCCTACTCCTATTGCCTTTAAAGATATTAGTCCCGAAATTATAAAAGGTGTGGACTATGTTGTAAATTTGCACCAAGATAAAATCAACGGAAAACCTTCTACAATCATAAAATTGACGAGTGATTCGCAGGTGAAAGTGATACGAAAATAGCAAAAACACCGCAGATTCGCAGATTAATTTTATTATTATGGATGATTATTTACATAAAGATAAAACTTACAAAATAATAGGAATCCTATTTGAGGTTCATAAAAATCTTGGAAAAGGATTTTCTGAAATTGTGTACAAAGATGCTATTGAATATGAATTTAAACTAAACAACATCGAATTTGAACGTGAAAAAGAGTTTTCAGTAAACTATAAAAACACTGTTTTAAATCATAAATTTTACGCTGACTTCGTAGTTTTTAATGAAATAATCCTAGAAATTAAGACCGTCGATTGCTTTAACAGTGCACACTACAATCAATGTCTAAATTATCTAAAAGTATCGAACAAAGAATTAGCATTATTAGTTAATTTTAACGCTGTATCATTAGAACATAAAAGAATCGCACTTTCAAGAAAATAAAAAAATAATCTGCGAATCTGCGGTTATCAAAAATATGAATTACAAATCAGCCTTAAATAATAAAATCTTCGAAGTCATTTCTCAAGCTTCACAAGAACTTCATCTTGAAAGTTACGTGATTGGTGGTTTTGTGAGAGATTTGCTCTTGGAACGAGACTTCAAAAAAGACATCGATATTGTTGCCGTGGGAAGCGGAATCGAATTAGCCTTGAAAGTTTCGGAATTATTGCCAAAAAAACCAAAAGTTCAGGTTTTCAAAACCTATGGAACGGCAATGTTACGCTTTGAAGATACCGAAATCGAATTTGTAGGTGCTCGAAAAGAATCTTATACTCACGACAGCAGAAATCCAGTTGTCGAAAACGGAACTCTGGAAGACGACCAAAACCGTCGTGATTTTACCATCAATGCTCTAGCATTATCATTAAGCGAAAATAATTTTGGAAAATTATCAGATCCTTTTAATGGATTAGAAGATCTTAAAAACAAAATTATTAAAACACCGCTTGATCCGGATATTACTTTCTCTGACGATCCGTTGCGAATGTTGAGAGGTATTCGCTTTGCAACTCAATTGGGTTTCGAAATAGAAGAAAAATCTTTGAATTCTATTACCAAAAATGCCGATCGAATCAAAATCATTTCTGGCGAAAGAATTGTTGATGAATTGAATAAAATTCTTTCTACCGAAAAACCTTCGGTTGGCTTTTTATTACTTTACAAAACTGGACTTTTGGACATTATCCTTCCTGAATTAACAGCTTTGAATCAAGTGGAGGAAATTGAAGGTCAGACTCATAAAAACAATTTTTATCATACGCTGGAAGTAGTTGATAATATTTGTCCAAATACTGATGATGTTTGGTTGCGTTGGGCTGCTTTATTACACGATATTGGCAAAGCTCCTACCAAACGTTTCAACAAAAAACAAGGCTGGACGTTTCACGGTCACGAATTTCTAGGCGGAAAAATGGCCAAGAAAATCTTCGAGAGATTGCGAATGCCATTGAACCAAAAAATGAAATTTGTACAAAAAATGATTATGATGAGTTCCCGCCCGATTGTACTTTCTCAAGATTTAGTAACTGATTCTGCCGTGCGCCGTTTAATTTTTGATGCTGGCGAAGATGTAGAAAGCTTAATGACATTGTGCGAAGCTGATATTACAACCAAAAACCCTAGTAAATTCAAGAAATACCATCACAATTTCGAGATTGTACGCAAGAAAATTGTAGAAGTCGAAGAACGAGATCAAGTTCGTAATTTTCAACCACCTATTTCTGGCGAAGAGATTATGGAAATATTCAATTTAAAACCTTCTCGTGAAATAGGAATACTGAAAGAAGCAGTGAAAGAAGCTATTTTGGAAGGTGAAATCCCAAACGAATATCAAGCGGCTTATGATTTTGTGTTGAAACGTGGAGCCAAGTTAGGACTAAAGATTAACAAATGTTGAATCAAGATTTAATTGTATTTGAAATACTTTTGCATAAAGAATTTAATCAATGAAAAACGAAAACAAAGCCGTAATTATTTGGCTCCTTTCAGGTTGCTTATTATTGTTTATAATGGTCATCGTTGGTGGTATCACTCGATTGACCAATTCAGGATTATCAATGACCGACTGGCATTTGGTTACCGACACCTTCCCTCCATTAAGTGAAGAAAAATGGTCACAAGCATTCGAAGAATACAAGAAATTTCCCGAATACCAAAAAATCAATATTCATAATGATTTTCAACTGGATGATTATAAATTCATCTATTTCTGGGAATGGTTTCACCGTTTTATTGGGCGAATCATTGGACTAGTTTTTATTGTTCCTTTTATCTATTTCCTAATCAAAAAACGACTTTCTAGTGAAACCATAAAAAAATGTGTAGTACTACTTTCCATGGGAGCTTTTCAAGGTTTTTTGGGTTGGTTTATGGTTCGTAGCGGCTTGATTGACAATCCAGACGTGAGCCATTTCAGGCTTTCTTTGCACTTGACTTTTGCCTTTATTACCTTTGCTTATACGCTTTGGGTAGCCTTGGATTTAATTTATCCTGACAGAAAACCCGCCTTACTTTCACTCCAAAAAATAGCTCGTTTTACACTGTTTTTCTTATTGTTGCAAATTATTTACGGTGGATTTGTTGCAGGTTTAAATGCAGGTTTAATTCACAACCACTGGCCTTTAATGAGTGACGGTGAGTTCTTTCACGAAAGTATAACATTAGAAAAAGACTCTTGGTTATTAAGATTGACCGAAGGCAAAAGCGGCGTTCAATTTGTACACAGAACTTTAGCTTATGTGGTAGTTGGATTTATATTACTGTTATCCTACAAAAGCCATAAATTTGATTTAACCAAACAGCAAAAATCAGGAATAAATGTTTTGGTAATTATTGTGTTTTTACAATTCAGTTTGGGAGTTTTCACTTTGCTATATAGTGTTCCGCTTTGGTTAGGACTGACGCATCAAATCATGGCTTTCTTTTTATTAACGGCGATGACTTATACCCTACACAGGCTTTCTAAATAAAATTTGAAATGATAAAAAAAGTACTCCTTCTAATTTGCATACTTCTACTGACCAATGCCTATGCTCAAAACAACCCTTTAATTGTTCTTGATGCAAAAAAAATAGGTTTTATAAAAGACATTAATGAGCAAATACAAGCTATAAATCCAGACGATGTTTCAATTGTAACGGTCTATAAAGATTCACTAATTTGCCAAAAATATGGTTCTAATTCAGGGGTTATTATTATTACGACCAAGAAATTCATATTGGACACATTTTACAAAAACAACATTGAAAATTCATCGCTAAAAGAAAAAATTAAGTCATCGAATGATTTACTAAAAATCGGAGTAGTAACCGATAATCCAGAAAGCAAAAACCAACCCTACGATGAATTAGTAAAATATATCGACACTTACAGCATTAGTGAGAAACCAAAAAAAGTAGCTCAAATAATCTATATAAATCCTGAAGATTCCATCAAAATAAATCCAAAATGGGTTGATGGTGCTATAGAAATTGATGCCGTAATCGAATAATTTTTTATTAAATTTACCTCTGACTATATTGTCACATCCTTTTGTTTAACATAAAAAAATGTCTAAACTCGCTGCCAAAGATAAATTCTTGGATTTATCGGATTATGGAAGACCGATTGCAAAACTATTTGCCAATCAATTAAAAAATACCCAATTTACCCCCATTCATGTTACCTTACTTTTTGGAGTTTGTGGACTGATTGGTATTTATTGCATTTTACAAGATCACTACTTTCTTGCTGGATTTTTTATCATCCTCAAATCGATAATCGATGCCGCTGATGGCGAACTGGCTCGACTAAAAAAGACGCCTTCTTATGTTGGCAGATATTTGGATAGTGTGTTTGATATTATCCTGAATCTTTTGTTTCTGCTAACGATTTGCTACGTTTCAAAAACCTCTTTATGGATGACGATAATTGCTTTTTTTTGTATCCAATTGCAAGGTACTTTATACAATTATTACTATGTTATTTTGAGACATCATTCTGTAGGAGGAGATCAAACCAGTAAAGTTTTTGAAGATCAATCACCAATCGCATTGCCAGGTGAAACACAAAAATGGGTTACTATTTGGTTCGGGATTTATACTGTAGTTTATGGACTTTTCGATAAAATAATTCACCTTATGGACAGCCAAGCCTACAAGACAAAAAACTTTCCAAATTGGTTTATGACCTTTGTTTCTCTTTACGGATTAGGCTTTCAATTATTGCTTATTGCTGTATTATTACCATTAGGTTACATTGAAATAATTGTACCTTTTTTTATTTTCTATTCGCTATTAATTTTTGTTTTGATAGGCATTCGAAAAGTGTTTATAAAATAAAAAAGAGTAAAAACGAATTTGTCTTTACTCTTTTTCAATGGTCATTTTACCCAAGTTTATTTCTTTGCCTTAATAGAACATCCTATTGCTTTTGTTGTTTCTGGCGAAGGTGTTTTTCCACTTTCTAAAGCTGCAATAGCGTTCTCAAGGTATTTTTCCTTAACCTCTTTTGCGCTATCTACATTATCATCAATAGCTCCAATATACTTCACTACACGATTTTTGTCCAATAAAAAGACATGAGGTGTTTTGGTTGCGCCATATTGTGGATATATTTTTTGTCCTTCGTCAAACAAGTAAGGAAAAGCAAATCCTTTTTCTTTGGCTCTTACTTTCATCAATTCATAACTATCAGTAGGTTCTAAAGCTGGATCATTTGGATTAATAGCTAATAAAATATAGCCTTTTGACTTGTATTTTTTAGCCAAATCGTTAATTCTGTCTTCATACTTTACAGCAAAAGGACAATGATTGCAAGTAAAAACTACAATAAATCCTTTGGCATCTTTGTAATCAGACATTCCATACATTTTACCGTCAACCGATTTTAGTTTAAAATCTGTGGCTTTATCACCAATTTTATATGGGGCTGGTGCATCTGGAGTAAAACCTGAAATAGAAAAAACAGAAACAAATAATAAAAGAGCAGATAAAAATTTCATGATTGAGATGATTTAGTTAATAATTGAATTTACATATTCATGGAGTTCTTGATAGTTGGAAAACATTTTTTCTACAAAAAATTGCTGACCATTTTTGATAATTAATGTTGCTGGAATAGATCCCGACCAATTCTTATCGACCATCGGAAGCCAAGTATTATAGTCCTTATCAGTGAGTAAAACTACTTCAGATTTGATGTTTTTTTTCTTCAAAAAAGGAATCAATTTAGATTCAAATTGGTTCTTAAAATCCAAACTTATCAACACGACTTTTAGGTTTTTATTTTCGGAATTTAATTGTTCAAAATGGGGTAATTCTTTTACGCATGGTGCACACCAAGTAGCCCAAAAGTTGACTACATAAATCGTGTTTTTATCACTCAATATTTCCTTCTTTAGAGTCGAAAAATTATCATAAACAGCCACTTTTTGAGCAACAATTGCGTTTGAAAAAGTAAGCACAAAAACAAAACAAAGTAAATATTTCATCCTGAAAAAATTAAGTATAACTAGCCAAACGAAGGTACAATGTTTGACTAACTTAATAAGGTTGGTTAACAAAATTTTATCAGTTGTACTTAAAAGACAGAGACTTAAAACAGCCCTTATTTTAGCATAAGTAATCCTTTTATTTTTCAAATTCGGGCAAAACAATTACAGTTTTGAAACTAAAGTGACAAGACAACTTTAGAAAATATAAAACAAACCAATCTGTACTTTCCGCACTTCTTATCAAAGAAAATCAAAGTATGGATTTACTGTAAAGAATTTCAAAAACCAAATTCCGTTCTTGGTCTAAAAAACTACTATTTATTGCCTTAAAATCAGTAATAGATTAAATCTATACAAATAACACAACTAATTAAATACCATAAATTTTAAACCTATTTATATAATTTTAAAGTTTAAATCAAATATTAACCAATCCAGGCTTTAAAATCAGCAACTTTTTCTCGACTTACCACCACCTCATCAGCAGAAAATGAGGGTAAAACTACCTTCAAACGCGAATTACTGTAAGCCACAATTTCCTTAATTGATTGTAAAGGCAGAATAAATTTTCGACTGATCCGATAAAATTTTTCGGGGTCTAATTCTTGTTCTAAAACTTCCAAAGTAGATTCAAGCAAATAATTTCTGTTGTCAAAAGTATGAATATAAGTCCCTTTATTTTCGCTAAAAAAACATTCAATTTCATCGGTAGAAATCACTTTTAGGTGCTGCCCTATTTTGACTATGAACCGAGTTTTAAAATTTTTATCAAATGGATTTTGAAGCATTTTTTTAATTAATTCAAAATCCAATTGTGGACTGTTTTGAGGTTTTGGTAAACGCATTTTAAATTTAGAAATTGCCGTTTCTAAATCGTCTTCATCAATGGGTTTTAAGAGGTAATCAATGGAGTTTAATTTGAAAGCTTTTAAAGCATATTCGTCATAAGCAGTTGTAAAAATTACAGCACTTTTTATATCTATTTTTTCGAAGATTTCAAAAGACAATCCGTCCGATAATTGAATGTCTAAAAATATCAAATCGGGATGTTCATTCTTGGAAAACCACTCGATAGATTCCTCCACAGAATGAAGCATCACTCCTACTTCGATTTGGAGTTTTTCGAGTTTGCGTTGCAACAATCTTGCTGCAGGTTTTTCGTCTTCGATTATTAGTGTAACCATTTAAATAAAAAGTTGTATGTTATGAATTGTATGTTTTTGAAGTACTAATCGGAGAACACTGCTCACTGGCTATTCCCATTTTTTATTTTTTTCTTTATTCATAAACTCCCGAATCTTTCTTTCCTCCCAGTTTTGTCCAAAAAACAGGTTTTGTCCAAAAACTGATAATCCGTGAGCCAATAGTCCGATTCCCCAAAACAAGGGTGTATAGAAATTTTCCCAATCCCAAAATCCGCTACCTGTTCTTAAATAAATCTGAATTGTAATAATAGCATTAATCACCAAATAAAAGAATAGATGTGAATAAAACCCTTTGATACTTTTAACTTTTTTTTGAGCAAAAAAATAACGCTCCTCTTGTTGAATATTATTTTCCATTTTGATTGTTTTTTAAATTTATTTCCAAGTTTGCGTTTGATCTTCTTTGCGTAATATTTCCTGAATTTTTCGCTCTTCCCAGTTGGATCCGTAGCCATACACCTTAAGTCCTTTCATCACTAATCCGAATCCCCATCCGAACATTGGAAACCAAAACCATTGAAATCCTGAAGAATATTTCAAATTAATAAAAATTAAAAATGGAATTACAAAGCAATAGGAAATTAAGCTTCCGTAAAAGGCTTTGATTTTTTCTACTTGTTTTTTGGCTTTAAAATAAGCGGTATTCTCGTTGTAAGTGGCATTAGCTTCCATAATTGTAATTTGTTTGGTTAAAATTGGTATTTTGACTGTAAATGTTTGTTCAGTTTGAATAATTAAAACTTTCCGATTGGTAATAATTCCGTAGCGATTGATGATGTTTTGTAAGCCGACTCCTTTCCTATCTGATAAAGTGTCTTTCTTTTGAAAATCGTTTTGAACAGCTAGATAATCACCATCGATAAAAATCGTAATATGCAATGGTCTTTTGTCTGAAACCACATTGTGCTTTACGGTGTTCTCGAGCAGTAACTGTAACGAAAGCGGCACTACTTTAGACTCTGAAATTGCAATTGTTTCGGGTAATTCATAAAACAAACTGTTTTCAAAACGCATTTTTAGCAAGTCCATATAGGTTTTGGCAAAAGCCAATTCTTCTTCTAAAGGCACCAATTCTTTGTCTTTTTGTTCCAAAACATAGCGGTACACTTTAGACAAAGAAGTAGTGAATTGTTGCGCATTTCCTGGATTTTCTTCTATCAAAGAACTCAAAACATTCAGACTATTGAAGAGAAAATGCGGATCGATTTGATTTTTTAAGCTTTCGAACTTGGCATTTGCTGTTCCTGCAATAATTTTTTGTTGTTTGACTTTATTCTCTTGATAGCTTTTATAAAAAAAGAATGCGTGAAAAGCCAATGTCACAAAAAATGTAATAATTATTGCAACTAAATAATTAGCCAATACTTCATTTTGAAAAAAAACAGTTAGTGTTTTTCCCTCAACGACTACATCTTCAAAAATTCGAAGTAAAAAAATAGCTAAAATTGAAACTATAAAAGAACCTAAAAATCCAATAAACACTCTCCTTTTTGTAAATCTATCTACTTCAAAAAACTTGTCCAGATAAATAAATAAAACAGCATTAACAAAATACAGAACAAGGCTATAAAGCATCGTATAGCCAAAATTGACCAATAAATGAAAATCAAAACGTATTGCAACTCCTGTAATCACTTTAACCAATAACAATACTAGAAATATTGCTACTGATAGTATTAAAGCTCTTGGAATTTCTTTTATTAATTTATAAATCATTTTATCGTAGATTAATATTTTTATTTACTACCTGTTTTTGATACATCTCATACTCTTTACTGTTTCTATTTTAACAAAAATAGTTTTTAGGCTTAAAAATAGTCAAAAAAAATCGGACAGATTTTTCAATTATTCTTTTAGAATATTAAATCACAAACAAAAATTACCATTGCTATAATCAGTTTAATCATATTCTTTATTTTTAGCTTGTTGCTTAATTCTGAAACAAACTTACAGTAGTTATTCTACAGCATAAAATTTATACTTACTGAATTGTCGAATTTTGAGGATGAATTGTATGCTCTTCTAATTTCATTTACATTTACAAAACACAATTACTTTATTATGAAAACCGAAAAAGAAAAAATGATAGACGGAGAATACTACTTGGCTGGCGATGCCACTTTAGTAAAAGATCGTCGAAAAGCAAAATTATTACTGCATCGATTGAATGTTACAGAATATCGAATGACCAAAAAAGCAAAGGAAATTTTAGCGGAATTAATTCCGAATTCGGGTAGTAATTTCTACATCGAACCACCATTTCATTGCGATTATGGATATAATATGATTTGCGGAGATAATGTTTATTTCAATGTCAATTGTGTTGTGCTGGATTGTGCTCCAGTTACTTTGGGAAACAATGTTTTTATTGCCCCAAATGTTCAAATTTACACTGCTTCGCATCCGCTTGACGCTGAACTTCGAAAAACGTTAGAGAATGCCTTGCCCGTAACTATTGGCGACGATTGTTGGATTGGCGGAAATTCTGTTATTTGCCCTGGAGTTACTATCGGAAAAGGTTGTGTTATTGGAGCTGGTTCCGTGGTTACCAAAGATATCCCTGATAATTCATTGGCAGTAGGAAATCCTGCTAGAATAATTCGGAAATTAAATCAATAACCTAAACAACAACCAATGCTTCAACTCAACAAAGTTCATCATATCGCCATTTTATGCTCGGATTATCAAAAATCCAAAACTTTTTATACAGAAGTTTTAGGGCTAACTATTGTACGAGAAATTTACCGTGAGGAACGCCAATCCTATAAATTGGACTTGGCATTAAACGGAGATTATATTGTAGAGCTGTTTTCGTTTCCAAATCCTCCCAAACGCCCTTCAAGACCAGAAGCAGTTGGTTTGCGACATTTGGCTTTTGAAGTTAATAAGCTTGAAGAAACAGTTGCTTTTTTGAATACCCAAAATATTGAATCAGAACCCATTCGAATAGATAAAACCACCCAAAAACGATTTACTTTCATAGCCGATCCTGATTTACTACCGATTGAATTTTACGAGCTTTAACTGTAATTTCGATAATTTTAACATTTAATACCTAGATGATTTTATTAAAAACCGATTTTGTTTGACTAATTTTGTGAATATCATAAAACGTATGGTTTTACAAATTTACTTCTAATGAACAATACCACTCGGATTAAAGCAAATTACCAACTAATAAAATTCCAAAAACTAGTCATTGTTTCTATCTTAATCGGTTTTCTTTCCGCCTTTTTAGGACTTGTTTTGAAAAAAGCAACCGAACATTATGAAGAACTTTTTTTTCATAAAGCTACTATCAATCCAATATTTTTTATTGTTTTTCCAGTATTCGGATTGTCAATAATTTACTTTTTAAGACAGTATTTATTTAAGAAAAAAGAAAACAAAGGCATCAAAGAAATTTTTGAAAGCACCAATTCTAAATCTAAAAACCTACCTAGTTATAAAATATCATCCCATTTCATCAACGGATTATTAACTGTTGTTTTTGGTGGTTCTACAGGAATTGAAGTTTCTACAGTTGTCGCTTCGGCAACAATTGGATCAGTTGCTCAACGAAAAGAAAATGTTTTTAGACAATACAAAACCGAACTGATTTGCGCTGGTGTTGCAGCAGGAATCACGGCTTTATTCAGTAGTCCAATTGCAGGAATTTTATTTGCAATAGAGGTTATTTCAAGAAAAGTAACTCGTGCTTTTGTGATTTCAAATCTTATTGCCGTTTCCATTGCTTTTGGTTTGATTACCATTCTAAAAGATGAACCTTTGTTTGCTGTTTCAATTGTAACTTGGCACATTAAAGCCATTCCTTATTTTATCCTTTTAGGAATTTTAGCCGGATTGAATTCGGTTTATTTGACCCGATGTGTTTTGTTTTTCAAATCGCAATTCTCAAAAATTAACACTCATTATTATAAAATCCTTATTGGTTCTGCAGTATTGAGTATTGCATTCTATATTTTCCCGCAATTGTATGGCGAAGGGTATCACGCTATGAAAACCATTTTGGGGAATTCATCTGAAATTCCATTGACCATAACGTTAGCCTTAACTTTCATTGGTTTGTTAATATTAAAACCAATTGTAACTTCCATAACATTAGCTTCTGGCGGAGATGGTGGCGTTTTTGCTCCAAGTTTATTCATCGGTGCATTTTTAGGATTATTAGTAGCTTCTGTTTTAAATACCTTTTTCAATGCAGGTGTAATTCCTTTAAACTTTATGATTATCGGAATGGCAGCCGTTTTAAGTGCTAGTATTCACGCACCATTTACGGCAATATTTTTGGTTTGTGGTTTAACCAATGATTATACTTTATTCCTTCCGATTTTGGTGGTTTGTTTGATTTCGAAATACACCGCAAAAACGATTTATCCATTCACAGTTTATAGTTTCACTCCAAGTATCATAAAATAAAAATATGCCTATCCAAAAAATAAAAAGAAGCTACCGCAAGACCCGTTATATTCTCTACAAAGAAACATTGGTGGATTGGAAGGAGCATTTTTGGGCATTTTTGGGTTCATTTGTTGGTATTGGAATTCTAGCTTATATACAATCCATTCATTTTTCTGGAAATGATGCGGTTTATTTGATTGGTTCTTTTGGAGCATCGAGTGTACTGGTTTATGGTATTATTCAAAGTCCGTTTTCGCAACCTCGAAACTTGGTTGGTGGTCATTTGATTTCTGCTTTTATAGGTGTTACCGTTAACAAGTTGCTTCCCGATATTATTTGGATAGCAGCTCCACTGGCTGTTTCACTTTCTATTGTTTTAATGCAGATTACCAAAACCCTACATCCACCTGGAGGTGCAACTGCACTTATCGCTATTATTGGTTCGGACAAGATTAAAGACCTTGGCTATATTTACCTATTTTCGCCTGTTTTGATTGGTGTTTTGATTCTATTACTAACCGCTTTAATTTTTAACAATATGACTTCTAACAGAAGTTATCCCAGTCATCCAAACTATCA
Organism: Flavobacterium eburneipallidum; assembly: GCF_027111355.2. Lineage (NCBI taxonomy): Bacteria > Pseudomonadati > Bacteroidota > Flavobacteriia > Flavobacteriales > Flavobacteriaceae > Flavobacterium > Flavobacterium eburneipallidum. The sequence continues at coordinate 1,494,644 of NZ_CP114291.2, read as the reverse complement.
TCTTATTAAGAAAAAGTTACTTCATAAAATTAAAAAATAACTGACTCCATTGTAACAAAATGCATTCCCTCAAATTCATTAGTTGCTAGAAATCTAACTACAATGATAAGAACTCTAAATCAAAAGCCAACTTGACTTTTTTCATAAATAACTTTTATATATTAGCTAAATAAAAACTACCTCTTTTATGTCACAAAGCAAACTAAAAACGGTTGAATTGAAGTAACTTTATAGCTTGTATAAACTGGTTATGTTTTATTTAAAAAATTAATTTCAAAGGAATTAAGACAAATGAAAGTCGAAATTAATACACCATATATTTCAATTCTAGGAGAAAAATTGGAATCGATATTAGAAAAAGACTATGAAACATTTTTGCCAACAAAAGCAGATTGGGGCTATGTCTTTAGGTTGAAAATGCGAAAAATTACTTTCGAAATCATTGTCTATGAAAATCCAAAAACAGAAAATAAAATTGAAATTTCGCCTTTCTTTACCACGTATCAGAAAATCATAAAACCGAAATATGCCGTTGAATTACAAGAACTAATTATAATTGTAAAAAATTCACTAATTGAAATAGGAACGAGCTAGAAGCTCGGATTAACGGTAAAAAACTAGGTTATCTCTGTTTTTAAAAAATATAATTATTTAATTTATGGCTCCAATTCACTTAATTACTTTAATCCTTATAATGCAAATTCTTGGATACTTTTTATTAGATAAATATGGCTTTAAAAAGTGGAAATATCTGGTTTTTGGATTAATTTTGATTTTACATTTATTTGTTTTACCTAATTTTTTTATACCCAAATACAAAGAGGGAGAATTTAGATGTGGAATGCCTATTATGGCTATTTATATGGTTTTTTGGTTTATTGGAGGTGGACTAACTATTATTTTTCATTTTGGCTATGTTTTAGTAAAAAAAATTACAAAATAAACCCCCTTTAACTCACCTTCAAATTCCTAAAACCAAAAACCATCAAAAATTCAAGGATTTAAAATCTTATCAACAAATCCAAAATCTGAAATCTAAAATCTAAAATTATATTTTACCTTTGACCTTTCAATAAAAACAAAGATTATGGTTTACAAATTCAGAGTAATTCTTGATGCCGAAGAGGACATTTTTAGAGATATTGCGATACTTGCCGAAGACACTTTAGAGGATTTACACAACGCCATCTTCAATTCTTTTGGATTTGACGGAATGGAAGTAGCTTCTTTCTATACTTGTGATGATACCTGGAATCAGGAAGACGAAATCCCAATGTTTGATACTGGCGATATTCCGGGCGAACAAAAAACGATGAGTGATTATCAGCTTTCGGATATTTTGGATAAAGAAAATACCAAAATAATTTATGTTTATGACTTCATCAACATGTGGACTTTCCTTGTAGAATTAGCCGCAATCGAAGAAATTGTTGCTGGAAATACGTATCCAGAAACCATTTTTGCTGTTGGTGCAATGCCTGACGAAGCAATGGAAAAACAATTTCTTGCCGACGATGATGAAAATGAAAGTTACAACGAATTTGAAGACGATCTAGACGAAGAAGATTTAGATATGTTTAGCGGAGACGATAGTTTTGAAGACTATGGCTTCGAAGAAAACTGGAATTAAAAAAGAGAAGAAATCAATAATAGAGAACCAAGATGAAAGACTTCAACTCTGTCTTACATCTTGGTTCTTTTGTCTAAAAAATAAAAGCCAATGATCAATTTATTTAACACGTACATAGAAACGTTATCCATTCACAGAGTGGGAAACAAAAGCCGAAACGAAGCTATTTTTTTATCGGAAGAAGCTTTTAAACTAAATGACGAAGTAGTTCCTTTAATCAAAGAATATTTCTTTAAGCCTTTTCGGGAAAAAGAAGAAAACTACTTTCAATTTGCACACGAAGTAGATCTAGAGTACAACGATATGTTCAAATTCGCTACACAAATTTTTGAAAATCCAAGTAGTTTACACGAAGTTTCGAAACAAATCACGACTCATTTATTCGAACAATCCAATCATCCACACATCAAAAACGGAGAGGTTTATATAACACATTTGACCAATATCAATATCGACAATAATGTAGTGGATGCTATTGGAATTTTTAAAAGCGAGCTACAAGCAGATTTCTTGCAATTTGAAGAAAAAGGAACCAACCTAGAAATGATTTTGCAACAAGGAATCAATTTGAGCAAACTAGACAAAGGTTGTATTATTTTTAATTACAAAAAAGAAGAAGGGTACAAAATCCTAACTGTTGACAGTAACCGTTATGATGCTCGCTATTGGTTAGAACATTTCCTTTCGGTTGATGCTTTCGAAGACGAAAACTTCATCACTAAAAAATACTTGAAATTTTGTCAAGGTTTTGCTAAAGATGTTGTTTTTCCTGCCGAAGACAAAAAAGAAGAAGTAATGTTTATGAATCGTTCTGTGAATTATTTTGCCAAAAATGATCAGTTTGAAGAAACCAATTTCCTAAACGAAGTTTTGGACAATCCTGATTTGATTCCAGAATTCAAAAACTATAAAGTTGACAAAGGCGAAAAATACAGTATTGAAGATATTACGACTTTCCCTATTGCGAATGCAGCGGTTTCTGATGCTAGAAAATCGATTAAAAATGTAATCAACTTGGATACACAAATTCAAATCAAAATGGATTTCATCAATCCAGAAAGTGCCGAGAAATTTGTAGAAAAAGGCTGGGACGAAGAAAAACAAATGTACTATTACTTGGTTTATTTCAATAAAGAAGTAAAAAGCTAGTAAGGCTCTCAAAATCAAACACATTCAATTCCTCAATTAGTAAAATAATTGGGGATTTTTTTTGACTAAACTAGATTATAACAGAAGGCTATGCTATAAGTTTTTTACTCTATTTATATCACAAAAAATGCTTTTAAACGATTATATTTTACTTTTAATCGAAATTTTATATATGTTTACTTGTCTAATTTTAAACCAACTAACCATGAACCTTGTCAAAATCAAAAAAATTTCCTGCTCTTTTTTTGGGCATAAAATGATAACTTCTCGAAACATCACCAATCATTTCAAGGAATACAAATGTTCAGTATGCGGTTTAGAATTGACTGACGACACCAAAGGGCATAAAACATTTTTAACTCCTGAACTAAAGGACATCAATGAAACTTTGATCAATCTGTACCAAAAAAAACATTGTCCAGCTTAAAATTAGCACTTCTATAATTTTGAAAAAAACGGAATCAATTTGAATATTCGGTTCTACTGGATATTGCATTTGAGGTTTTTTGATAAAAAATAACAATCAAAAAACAGTCTCACCTATTGGATTATTAGTAAATTTACATACTAAATGAAATTCCAAATGGCTACTAATTTCGACATCAACAGTCCTTTTAAAACGATAATCTCTTTTCACAAATTAATCGAATCTTTTGAAGAAATTGCTTTATCAGATGTAGATTATCGTTCGAATTATGCCAAAGCCATTCTAAAAGAAATTGAACCTTTGCCTGAATTTAGAACCGGAATTGAAGATTATTCGATTATTCAAAAAAATGAAACACTAATTCATCACTTACTTGCCGATTTGTTCCCAACTGCTTTGACCAAAAATGAAATTAAAGCCGTAACCATTCCGTTTCAGAATTTAACTTTCAATTATACCGAACGTTTTAAGAGTATTTTAAAAAATGCTGGGACTACATTCGACATGGAAATTCGTGATTTTGATGACCACCAATTTTACATCAGCAATTGTTGTTTGATTTTGCAAATGTATTACAAACAAAAAATTGATTTCAACCGTCCTTTCTTTTATGATATTCCAGATGAAAATGGAATTGTAAAACATTATCGCATTTTATACAATGCCGATTTTATGGAAATTATTCCAACCCAAAAAGCACTTTCTTTAACACCAGAAGACATTGACCTATTAATTGATAATTACAATGATCTTGAACTTTGGAAATCAAAATTTCCTGTTGGAAGCTGGATTTTAAAAGGTTTTGGGATTGTTTCTCTATTTGATGCTACAACCGAAAATGCCATTTCAAATCTGAAAAGTAATTTATTAAAACCTGATAAAGTTACTCCATCCGAAATTATTCAATCTATTTTCACCTCGCTTTTTAAAATTCCAGGCTTAAAAATAGGATTCATTATTTACAATCAAGAAGAGGAAAAGTTCAACACTCCCTTTAAAATAGATGTTCAAATGAATAGTTTTCTGCTTTCGTCAGAGCATGAAGTCGATTGCAAAAATGCTTTCTTTGGCTGTTCCTTTGAAAATTTATTGCAAAAAAAAGAAGCGTTTGTAATTTCAAATGTCCAAAAATTTGCCAACGAGATAGGTAACGAAAGATTAGGACAACATTTGCTGCATCAAAATATTGGCAGTTGTATTTTTGCACCCGTCATCAAAGACGACCATTTATTAGGCATATTGGAAATTGTATCTGAAAATCCACGAGAATTAAATAGTGTAAATGCCACCAAATTAGATTTGGTTTTACCTTATTTGACCGACACGATTGATCGTTACAATACCGATATGCAACACCAAATCGAAGCCATTATTCAAAGAGAATATACTACGATTCACCCAAGTGTGTATTGGAAATTCAAAAGAGAATCCCAAAGTTATTTTCAAAACAGCAATCATACCAAAGATTATATTTTTAAGGAAATAGTTTTCAAAAATGTCTATCCTTTGTACGGGCAAATTGACATCAAAGGTTCATCGGAACACCGAAATGAAACGGTAAAAAAAGACCTGAAAAACCAATTGACTACTCTTTTGGAAATTTTCGAAAATCAAGACACAAAATCAAATTTAGTGCTTTTGGAACAACGCAAATTTGAATTAGAATCAATGCGAAAAGAATTGGAATTTCCTTTGAAAGCCGACACCGAACAACAGATTCAGCGTTATATTGAAGAAGAAATTCATCCTATTTTAAAAAATACGAAAGGCAATGCCAAAAACGAAAAATCAGAACTTTTGTATTTTGAAAGTCTTGACGAAAAAACAGGTTTGTTCTATCAGGAACGAAAAAAGTTTGATAATGCCATGTCCATAATCAACAAAAAACTAGCTTCGATTTTAGACCGAAAACAACTGGAAGCCCAACAAATTTATCCGCATTATTACGAACGCTTCAAAACGGATGGCGTGGAACACAATTTGTATATTGGAGCTTCGATTTCGCCTACAAAACCTTTTGACATGATGTATTTGCACAATTTGCGTTTGTGGCAATTGCAAACTTTGTGCGAAATGGAATTGGAACACCACCAGCTCAAAGCGACTTTGCAGTATCAATTGGATGTTACTTCGTTGATTTTGGTATTTAGTTCGCCACTTTCTATCCGTTTTCGAATGGACGAAAAACGTTTTGATGTGGATGGAACTTACAATGCACGCTATGAAGTGGTCAAAAAACGAATCGATAAAGCACACATAAAAGGATCGAAAGAACGCATCACCGAAAAAGAAAAAATTACGATTGTATTTTCTCAAGTTGCTGAAGAAAACGAATATTTAAAATACATCAAATACTTGCAACACAAAAAAATATTGGAACCCAAAATAGAACAATTTGAGGTAGAAGATTTACAAGGCGTTTCTGGATTAAGAGCGATTCGAGTGAAAGTGGCTAATACTGAAAATAATTTTCCTTCACCAAAAATAACTTATCAAGATTTATTGGACGAAATAAATTAATATGACTGTCCGTAAAGCGGACTAATAACAAAAAAAGAACACAGATGACACGGATTAGGCGAATTTTCGCTGACATAAATATAAAAATCCGTGTCATCCGTGTGTAATTTTTAAAATTAGTACAAGTAACGGATAGATATATAATTAAAGTCCAACTGACTTGAACGCTATGATAAATGCGATAACTGTCACAATAATTCCTATCATAAAAATATTGTAGGTAATCCGCAATAGATTGTATTTTCGTTGTAAAACCAAGCCTAAATAATACAAATCTTTTATCATTGTTGAGTACAAATAATCCCGATCTTTCATCATTTCGTTCATTGCCCATTCGTATTCTTCGATAGGCATTTTATAGAAATTTCCAAAAAACATCAGATTCACTTTTTTGGCTTCGACATCTGCACGGGTAAAAAATCCTGTAGTAACTTTGGGTCTTGTCGATAAAATGGCAAAAATTATTGTGGTCACACTCGAAATCAGCATAATAAAAACAGGAATAACCAAATGAGCATTTTTAGGACTGTCCAGTTTTGGAATAATCGAAGACAATGCGATTGAGATAATAATAGCATTGACCGACAATAAAATATTCGCTTTACTATCAGCAATGCCACTCAATTGCGTATGATTTCCTAACGTTACCCGAAACAAAGTATCTACTCCACGATCGGTTTTTTCTACTTTTTCTTTCTTTTTATTTTCGTCCTCAATTAACATATTTTTTTTCTTTTCTTGTTTGTTAATTTTTTTCTGAATGCGTTTTATATTTTTGTCTTTTAAAGGTTGCCAATTTTTTTGAGCAAAATCAGTGTAGAATTGGTGTTTGTTCAACAAGAAATCAAAATTTTCTGTAGCCCATTGCAAATTAGAAAAAGACATATTGGTAGTATTATTCAATTCAAGGCGCAAACATTCACAAGTTGAAAGATATTCAGAACTGGTGATATGGATAAAATCGGCATCTTTAATAATTTTTTCCAAATGATTTTTAGGCTGATATTCTTTGGCTGTAGCTAAAATTAAATTAGCAACACTGGCTATAAATTCGTCCGATTGCTTTTTTTCTTTTAAAAATTGAGTGGCAATAACGATACTTTCGGCTTCGTGATTCAGATTTCCATTGATGTAACCCGTATCGTGAAACCATGCGGCTATTAAAAGAATTTCTTTATCCGAATCTGGAACTTTTTCGTTTATACAAAGCTCTTTTACAGCATTGACAACACTTAAGGTGTGATTAAAATTATGGTAGGAATACAGTTTAGAAAGCTTACCTTTGAGTAAATTATAAACGAAATCTTCGCATTGTTCTGTTAGATTCATAAGAATATTTTATCCCACTAAATTATGAAATTGTTTTTGAATTATCCTTTTATAAGCAAGATTAAAACTTATCTTATCCTATTTTCGCTATTATTGCTACTACATTCTTGCGCAACACACCACGCTCAATATGGAAAAAAAGTAGCTGCCAACGAATCAGATAACGCAACTGACAGCCTAAAAATTACACACACTTTTTATTTAGTAGGAGATGCTGGCGATGCCGATGAAGAGAAATCACAGCAAACCCTTGATTTACTGCATCAAAAACTAAAAAAAGCCAATAAAAAATCGACCTTATTATTTTTAGGAGACAATATTTATCCTAAAGGTTTTCCGAGTGATGGCGATGCAAAAACAAAAACTTTAGCCGAAAAAAAACTGACCAATCAATTGGAATTGACCAAAGGATTTAAAGGGAAAACAATTTTTATTCCTGGTAATCACGATTGGTACAGCGGTATAAAAGGGTTGCAGTTACAAGCCAATTTTGTAACCAATTATTTGAAAGATAAAAAAGCATTTTCGCCTCGAAATGCCTGTCCAATCGAAGATATAAAAATTGATAGTATCACCGCTTTGGTTACCATTGATAGCGAATGGTTTTTAGAAAACTGGGACAATCATACCACAATCAATGACGACTGCGACATCAAAACAAGGGAAGATTTCTTTGCTGAATTAGAAAGTATTCTAAACAAAAATCAAGAAAAGACGGTTATCATTGCCATTCATCATCCTTTGATGACTAACGGTACTCATGGCGGACAATTTTCTTTGGAAAAACAATTGTTTCCATTGGAACAAAAAATACCGTTGCCAGTTGTGGGTTCACTCATTAATTTAGTACGAAAAACATCAGGAATTAGTCCGCAAGACCTTCAAAATAAACAATATGCTATTCTTTCCAAAAGGATAAAAACACTGATTCAAAATCAGAAAAATGTAATTGTTGTTTCTGGTCACGATCATAATTTGCAATACATTGACAACGAAAATATCAAACAAATTATTAGTGGTGCAGGATCCAAATCGGAAGCAGCAAGAGCCATAAATCCTAATGATTTTTCTTATGGTGGTAATGGTTATGCTACTTTAACATTATTTAAAACTGGTGATGCGAAAGTAACATTTTTTGGCAATGAGAATCAAAAAGAAAAAATGCTTTTTGAAAACGAAATTATAAAAGTGAAAGAAGTGAATTGGGCATCCAACTGGCCTACTCAATTTCCTGCCACAATCTCAACATCCATTTATTCTAAAGAAATGACTCAAAAAAGTTGGTTTCATAAATTTCTTTTTGGAAAGCATTATCGAAAATATTACAGCCAACCCATCGAAGTAAAAATAGCTAGTTTAGATACCGTTTTTGGTGGTTTGAAACCCATGCGAGAAGGAGGAGGACACCAATCGAAATCATTGCGAATGATCAATCCTCAAGGAAAAGAATATGCCATGCGAGCGATGAAAAAAAGTGCTACCCGATTTTTACAATCCGTAGCTTTCAAGGATCAATATGTCGAAAATGATTTTGAAGACACTTATGCCGAAGGTTTTTTATTGGATTTTTACACCACATCACATCCATATACACCATTTGCAGTGGGCAATTTAGCTGACAAAATTGGTTTAGCGCATACCAATCCTGTGTTGTATTATATTCCGAAACAAAATGCTTTGAAAGAATTTAATTCTAATTTTGGAGATGAATTGTATCTCGTAGAAGAGCGTCCGACTGATAATCAAAAAAATGCTCGCAGTTTTGGCAAACCCAACGATATTATCAGCACCGCTGATATGATGAAAAATCTGCACAAAGACGAAAAATATTCGGTTGACGAAAAAGAATACATCAAAGCGCGTTTGTTTGATATGCTTATTGGCGATTGGGACAGGCACGAAGATCAATGGCGTTGGGGCGAATATAAAGTGGGTGATAAAATAGTTTACAAACCCATTCCGAGAGATCGTGACCAAGCTTTTACTAAATATGATGGCAAATTGCTTTCGATTTTGATGAATATTCCAGCGTTGAGACACATGCGCACTTTTGGAAAAAAAATCGATAATGTCAAATGGCTCAATCGTGAACCTTATCCATTGGATTTGGCTTTTGTTCGAACTTCTGGTAAAAATGATTGGATTGGACAAGCCAAATTTATTCAAGAAAATCTTTCGGATGCTGAAATTGACAAGGTTTTTGACAATTTGCCAAAAGAAGTTCAAGATGGAACGATTGAAGAAATTAAGCAAAATCTGAAAAACAGAAAAAAAGAACTTCAAAAATATGCGGCTACTTATTCGGATGTGTTAAGTCGCACAGTTATGATTGCTGGAACGGATAAAAAAGACAAATTTGTACTGAATCATAGTGCTAAAAAAGGGCTGGAACTAAAAGTGTATCGCATCAAAAAAGACGGAGAAGAATTAATTTATACCAAAATCTATTCGGATAAAACCACCAAAAATATTTGGATTTACGGTTTGGACGATGATGATGTGTATGAAGTAACTGGAACCGCTAAATCAAAAATATTGATTCGCTTAATCGGTGGTCAAAACAATGATTCGTACACTATTGAAAACGGAAAAAGAGTGGTAATTTACGACTTCAAATCAAAACCAAATACGTATGATTTAGATAAAAAAGCCCAAAAAGTACTTACGGATGATTATGAAGTGAATTTATACAATAGCAATAAACCAAAATACAATGTCTTTTCTGGTTTGCCAACGGCGGGTTTTAATCCAGATGATGGTGTCAAACTAGGTTTGAATTTGAATTACACGGTAAACAATTTCAAACAAAATCCATACACACAACGACACGTTTTAAACAGCTATTATTATTTTGCAACTGGTGGTTTCGAATTCGATTATAAAGCACATTTTCCTGGGTTATTGGGCAATTGGGTTATTGATGTAGAAGCCAAATATACCACACCCAACTTTGCTATCAATTATTTTGGTTCTGGAAATGAAACTACAAATAACGATCAAGATTTGGGAATGGATTACAACAGAGTTCGTATCCAACAAATAAATGTTGCTCCAGCTATTAGGCACGTTGGTCGCTACGGAAACGAATTTAGTTTTCAGGCTATTTTTAACCAGATGGAAGTGGAAAAAACAGCCAATCGATACATTAACATACCTGGAACTGTAGATCCAAAAGTTTTTGAAGATCAGCTGTACGGAGGTGCGAAAATAAATTACAGTTTTAGCAATTCCGATTTTAATCCCAAACCTACTTTGGGAATAGGTTTTAACGTTTCGGCAACTTGGATGACCAATTTAAGAGATACTAAAAGGAGTTTTCCTGTTCTAGAAAGTAATTTAAGTTTTGTGCACAAAATAAATTCTAATGGAAGATTGGTTTTGGGAACTAACATCAAAGCCAAATCCATTTTGAATAACAATTACGAATTCTATCAAGGAGTAACTCTTGGAGGCGATAAAGATTTACGAGGTTATAGAACCGAACGTTTTCTGGGTAATACTGCTTTCTCACAAAGTACTGATTTGCGCTACACTATTGGTAAAATCCGCAAAACCATTGCACCGTTAACCTACGGAATTTTAGCTGGATTTGATTATGGGCGAATTTGGTTGGATGGAGAAAATTCAGAAAAATGGCACAATGATTTTGGTGGTGGACTTTGGCTTAACGGAATTAATCTAGTTACAGCCAGAATTTCTTATTTTAAATCTCCTGAAGAAGCTGGAAGAGTAGTTTTTGGAGCGGCTTATAGTTTTTGATAATAAGTTTTTATGTCCTGCAAGGTCTATTTTTTGACCTTGTAGGTATAAAATAAAACACCTACAAGATTTGATAAATCACTTCAACTTAAATTCATAGACCTTACCTCCTACTTTGTTCGTCTTTTCATCGGCAATAAGAAGCGTATTATTATCTTTAAAAACAACGGCTTCTTTTTGAGAAAAATCACCCAATAGAATTTCGGTTTGCGTTCCTTTATGAAACAAATCGTCTTGAAAACCTTGAAATAATAGAATTTTGTCGTGGCTCAAAACCACCACTTTTGTTCCGTCAGGACTAATGGTTGCACTGGTTAAAACGCAATGATTGTAATTGTCACAGGTTTTGAATTCTCCAATTTTTACCGCTTTTTGAGTTCCAGGAGCATTTGGAATTTTGTAGATAAATGCCGTTCCGTCAAAGTTTTTGCTTCGGTTTTTGGTAAAAAGATAAAAGTAATTTTGGTATTCAAAAAAACCTTCTACATCATAAAAAAGTTCTTTTTTCTTGGGCGGAAATTCCGTTTGTTCTGGATAAGAAAAGGAAATTTTATATTCAGCTACCGCATTTTCTTTATCTAATTCTTTATTGGCAACTTTATAAATACACAAATCTTGGCGTTCATTATCATTATTACCAAAATCACCAATGTATAAATTATTGTCTTTATCTTTAGTAATATCTTCCCAATCTACATTGATAGCATTGGTAATCGTTATTGTTTTTTCTAATTTTCCTTCTGAATTCAAGGCATAAACTTCATTGGCATTACCACTATCTTCTAATGTGTAAAGCAAATTAGTGTCTGGAAAATAAGTAATTCCTGAAACTTCTTTTAACTTTTTAGGCAAAGAATAGAGGGTTTGCATTTGGCTTGAATCTTGCTGACAGGCTAACAAGACCAAAGAAAAGGATACTAAAAAAGCTTTTTTCATGTGTTTAAATTAAATTGGTATGCTTGTAATTTCGAGTAATAAATTCAAAAGCCGAGTTGAGCACACTTCCCATTGATTGTGCTCTTTTAAAGTTGACATCAAGCGTCAATCTATACAGTTCTGATTTCAATTGTTCGATGTGACTATCAGGTGCAATGACATCATTGACCATAATATTCATTAATTTCTTAATTCGTCTTTCATTCGAAAAAATTCTTTTGGCCAAAATAGCTCTTTCTTCATTCTTGTATTGATCTATCGAATCGGGTTGCAATTTTTCTTTAACCAATTTTATCATAGGATAATTTTCTTTAAAAAACTGCGGACGATAGACTTTCAAATTCCCTTCATAACATTGTTGATCGAAATCTATGGGGCGAATTTTAAAAACTACGTGATCAAAATCATGAATCGGAACAATTACATAATTATAAGCGCGCATATCGCCCAGAAGACGTATCATACAACGCTCGTTGAATTTGACAAACTCTTTGGCGATTTGAGATTTTTCGGTTTCCGAACAATTTTTCAGCAGAGTATCCATAAAAACATCCCCTGGAATTCCCATAATGTGTTCTTCGATCAGCGTATCTTTATAAACCAAAAAATTGATTTTATCGGGCGAAAGAATGTCTTCTAGTTCCAATCCGTAAATGCGAGAAGCATCGGCTTTTTTTACATAAAAATGAACGTAATTGTCATTCAAAATATTTCTGACTTTTACTCGAAAAGGTTTTGAATTCCCGAAAGTACAATAATCAATAGCATCAACATTCAAAAATTTGATAATGTCTAAATTCCCATCTGAATGCAAGTAGGAATAGATTTTTTTCAGATTCAAATCAATTTCATCACGCTCGTATTCTGAATAATAAACCCGAATCCACAAAGTATCTTTATCATTAGCATCATATACATTGATTGAACCTGAAAATCGCAACAAATCATCATAAAAAATAGAGACTTTAGAAATACGATCAAAGCGTTCTAAATAATCTAAAAATAAATTATTTAAAGGATAACTTGGCTTTTTAAAAACCATTAACTGCTCTTCCATTTTTGATACATTTAAGGCAAATTTACACTAATATCGCATAGCAGGACAAGAATTTTCTATAAAATAAGGACTCTACCAGCGTTAAAAACACACTTTTCAACCCTCAAAAACATAGATTTAGGTATCTTTGCAAGACTATGAAATGGATTCTAAATACATGCTATTTTTTTCTTATTTGTTGCAATACAAATCTTCTGTTTGCACAAAACATCACTGTAAATGATTCATACACCGCCCAGCAACTGGTAGAAAATGTATTAGTCAATAGTCCTTGTGCTTTGGTTTCCAACTTCAATGTTAACGGTGATGCTTTTCCTGTTGGACAAAACAGTTATGGTTTTTTTACCAATGGAGGTGGCAGCTTTCCGTTTAAAGAAGGAATTGTTTTAAGTACTTGGAGTGCTAAAAATTCTATTGGCCCTTATGCTTTCTATAGAGGTGATGGCAATGATACGGCTTGGGCAGGCGATACTGATTTGGAACAAGCTATTAGAATTGCTTCTACAAATGCTACTTTTTTAGAATTCGATTTCACTCCACTGACCAATTTTTTAAGCTTTGATTATATTTTTGCTTCCAACGAATATAATGGTTCAAGTCCGTGTCAATATTCCGATGGCTTTGCTTTTTTGATTAAGGAAAAAGGAAGTGTGGATGAATATCAAAATTTGGCTGTAATACCTGGAACTACAACTCCTGTTTCTTCCACAAATATTCATGGTAACACTAATAACTGCTCTGCTGTAAATGGCAATTACTACAACGGGAATAATACAGCAACTAGCCCAATCAATTATGCGGGACAAACCGTAGTTATGAATGCTCAGACTAGTGTTGTTCCAGGAAAAACCTACCGCATTAAGCTAGTAATTGCCGATGACAAAAACGAGTATTATGATTCGGCTGTATTTTTACAAGCGGGAAGTTTTGCTCCAAAAATTGATTTAGGACCAGATCGAACAAGAAATAATCCGGTTTGTTTTGGCGAAAGCCTTGTGATTGACACTAAATTGTCTGCGAGCTACAGCTACAAATGGTTCAGGAATAACACAGAAATAATAGGTGCGACGAGTCCTTCTTACACCGTTACAGATACTGGAGCTTATTCGGTTGAAGTACTATTTTCTCCAAGCAGTTGTAGCGCAGTTGGAAAAATAAATATAGAATTCGCCCCTGAAATTCTTTTGTCTGACACTACAATTACCCAATGCGATGACAACAACGATGGAATTACCATTTTTGATTTGACTAAAGTGGACAATAGCATCAAAAACAATAATACCAGTTTAAGCGATGTTGTCTATTTTGAATCTTTATCGAATGCTAGAGCGAATACAAGTCCAATTTTAAACCCGACCTCTTATACTAACAAACCTGCAATTCCAACACTTTTTGCCAGAGTTACTAATAGTTTTAATTGTGCGAATTATGCAAATGTCAATTTAGTTGTAGCCAATAATACTATCGCGCCACAAAATCCAATTTCAACTTGCGATGAAGATGCGATTCAAGATGGGTTGTATCAATTTGATTTGAATACTCAAGTAACACCACAAGTTCTGACTGGATTACCAGCAGGAATGCAAGTAGAATATTACAGAAACACCAACGATGCTGTTGCTCAAAAAAATCCATTGCCTAATTTATTTAAAAATACCATCCCTAATCTACAAATCATTTATGCCCGTATCATAAACGGTGCCGATTGTTACGGAATTATCCCAATAACAGTTGTGGTAAATACTTTCAATCCAACTAATTTTCAGGAGGAAACTGCATTTCTCTGTGCGAATTCAAGCGTAGATTTGACTGTAGCAACTGGCTATTCGAGTTATGTTTGGAATACTGGCGAAACTTCAAATTCGATTACGGTGACTACTGCTGGGAAATATTCTGTAGCAGTTACCAATGCGAATAATTGCAAAGCGATTAAAAACTTTACAGTTACTGATTCTGAAATTGCGACTATAACTGGTGCAAAAGTGAATGATTTTGCAGGCATTCAAAACTCTATTTTGATTGAATATACTGGAGTAGGTGATTATGAATTTTCGCTTGACAACATCTATTACCAAGACAGTCCATTATTTACAGGAATGGCTCCAGGCAATTATTTGGCTTATGCCCAAGATAAAAATGGTTGTGGGACATCCAATCCATTCGCAATTTATGTTTTAGATTATCCTCGCTTTTTCACTCCAAATGCTGACGGTTCGAATGACAATTGGAAAATAAAAAACCTAGATTTATTTCCAAATGCTGTTACTACTATTTTTAATCGCTATGGAAAATTAATAGCACAACTCAATGCAAATAGTTTGGGTTGGAATGGTTATTTCAATAACGCTGCATTACCAGCTGATGATTATTGGTTTACACTCCACTTTGGCAATGGAAAAATAGTTAAAGGACACTTTTCTTTAAAAAGATAGCTTATATTTTATTATTTTTAACGAATGAAAAAGATATTTATCATTTGTTTAGTTTTTGCCTCCATGAGTTGTTTAGCTCAATTTAGCAAAACACATTATATACCACCAGTAATTGCTCAAGATGGTCTAGCAGAAGATCATTATTTATACATTTCAACGCCTAGTATAACCCCTATAAATTTCAAAATCATTGAAATTGGTGGAGCTACTATAAGTGCTACAGTTAGCAATACGACTCCTTATGTACATTACATCGGAACTGGAAATAACACTCGCTTAATCACACCGAAATTCAGTACCGGAATTACCCAAGACAAAGGCTTTATAATAGAAGCCGAAGCCTTGGTTTATGTAAGTATGAGAGTCAATTCTGCCAGAACTAATAACGGTGGTTATAATCATGCTGGAGGATTAGTTTCTAAAGGAAATAGCGCATTGGGAACTACATTTAGACTTGGAGCGATGCTCAATCCTAACGTAGATTTCAGTTTATTGAATTTTGCCTCCATTTTATCTACAGAAAACAATACAACAGTAACTATTTCTAATATTCCCATTGGAACCGTATTTGCAAATGGCACTGTTTATAACGGTCCCATTACTGTAACTTTAAAAAAGAATGAAAGCTACACCATGGCTTTAGAAAACTTTACAGGCTCTGGATTTCCATCTAACAGTAGTAAAATAATTGGCGCATTAGTAGAATCCAATAAAGATGTTGTAGTGAATTCGGGCTCTTTTGGTGGTAGCAATAGCACTAGTACTAATGGTAGAGATTTAGGTTTTGACCAAATAGTATCTTTAGAAAAAATAGGAAAAGAATATATTTTTGTAAAAGGGATTGGAAATGACGATTTAGAACGTGTTTTATTAATAGCTCATACTCCAAACATCGATGTTTTTTTGAATGGCAGCACAACACCTTACACCACTATTGCCAATGCTGGCGATTATGTAGTTATCGACGGAAGCCAATTCAGTAATGGGAATTTATATGTTACTACCTCTGACAATGTCTTTGCTTACCAAAGTATCGGCGGATCCGCTTCTCCAGCCAATCAGAATATGTTTTTTGTGCCACCACTCAATTGTTCGACTCCTAATAGTGTGGATAATATTCCAGTCATTGGATCTATAGGAAATAACCCCTTCCCTGAAGCAGGTTTGAATATTGTTACTGAAAAAGGAGCTATTGTAAATGTATACGAAAACGGCAATTCTGTAGCAATAGGATCGGCAACAGCAATTACTGGAAATCCTGGATTTGAGCGCTATTCTATAGCCAGATTAACAGGTAATATCTCTGTGAAATCGACCAAGCAAGTTTATGTTTCTTATTACGGGACTAATAATGCTGCTACTTATGGTGGCTATTATTCGGGCTTTGACATCAAACCAGAAATTATCTCCGAAATAAAAGTAGGTGCAAATTCCAACTGTATTCCGAATATAGAACTAAAAATCAGTACTTTATCTTCTTATGATATTTTTCAATGGTTTAAAAATGATGTTGAAATTTTAGGAGAAACTTCTAATAGTTACAATCCAACAGCTTCAGGATATTATCAAGTAAGAGGAACGACTTTAGCTTGTGGAATTCCTATTTTTTCAGACAAAATTCCAGTAAGCGAGTGCCCAACAGATATTGATTCAGACAAAGTAAACGACAATATTGATATTGACAATGACAATGACGGAATCACTAATTGTACTGAATCTTACGGAAACCAAAATATAGATTTGACCAATATTGCCGCAGGAACAGTTGCAGTTGGCACTTATTCCAATTCTTTTACAGGACAAACAATATCAAGCGGAGGAACCATTACGGGAATTTCTGATGGAAGTTTCATTACTACTGTTCCAGCTGGAGTTGATAAAAAGGTTACTTATAAAATGACTTTTACCAATCCCATAAGTTTAGGAATGGAATATGTAACGACAGCAAACACAACGGATTTATTAAACGCCGATGCAGAATACATCATAAATTCAGATGTGAACAAAACCATAACCGTTCTCAATCCAGACAATCAATTGCTGATTGACACCAATTATGATGGCATTTACGAAAGTGGCATAACCGAATATTCGTCTTTTGAAATCCGTTTTAGACTTAATAGTACTGTCCCTTTAGTAGCAGGAACTGGAAATTTTAAATTTTTGACTTATTTATCTAATTCAATCAGTTTTACCCACAAAAATCTTTCTGATACCAATCCCAACCAAGTAAGTTTAAAGTTTTTTGCCAGTTGTGTTCCCAAAGATTCCGATTTAGATGGAAATCCCGACCAATTGGATATTGATAGTGATAACGATGGTATTCCAGATGTAATTGAAGCTCAAGTAAACAACATGATTACTTTGTCAAATGCGGACACCAACAAAAATGGTTTAGACAATGCTTTTGAACCTGGTTTTACACCTTTTGATAATGACAACGATGGAATTCCTGATTATCTGGATTTAGATAGTGACAACGATGGAATTTTAGATTCCGTTGAAATTGGAATTGACACAGATGCGGACGGAATTCGCAATTACCGCGATTCAGATAGCGATAATGATTTATGTAATGACGTGATTGAAGCAGGGTTTTTAGATGGAGATGTTGATGGTAAATTCGGAAATTCACCAATAACAGTTGATTCAAACGGAAAAGTTATTGGAGCTCCTTATACAGCTCCTCATCCCAATTATACCACAGCTGCGCCAATAGTAATCACAACACAACCTATTGTTGCACCAACTTGCGAATTGCAAAACGCTAGTATTTCGTTAGTTGACAATGGCGGAAATAGCTATCAATGGCAATTATCAACAGATGGTATCAATTGGAATAACCTTTCCAACAGTGCCACTTATCCCAATGTCAATGCAAATCCGTTAATTATCTCGACAATCACCAATGCTATGAACGGCTACAAATACCGTGTCGTATTAAACAAAACAGGAAATTCATGTGGACTAACTTCTGCTGAAACCACACTAACAATTTATCCATTACCGATTGTAAATGACGTAACAATAGTACAATGCGATGATGATTTGGATGCCCGATCAGCCTTCAATTTGACGGTGAAAAACAATGAAATTTCGAGTAATGCTGCCAATGAAACTTTTACGTATTACAGCACTTTAGCAGGAGCCAACACTGCCAATGCTGCTCAACTTATTACAACGCCTTTAGCTTTTACCAATACAACACCAAGCACAATGGACGTTTGGACAAGAGTGACCAATACCAATGGTTGCTTTAGAGTAGCAAAAATAACCTTGAAAGTTTCGGCTACCCAGATTCCAAGTACTTTCAACCGACCTTTTGTAGAGTGTGATGATTTATTAGACACTAACGGTTTGAACAACGCCAATAATGATAAAAGAGATGGAATTGCTACTTTCAATTTTAGCAGCGTTACAAACGACATTAAAGCTTTATTACCAGCTGGAAATTATAGCATAAAATATTATAAAAATCAAGCCGATGCCTTGGCTGAACTCAATGCTATTACAGATATTTCAAATTACAGAAACATTGGCTATCCAAATACTCAAAACATTTGGGTTCGTGTCGATAGTGATGTTGATAATGCTTGTTATGGTTTGGGGCCTTTTGTAACTTTAACCGTTGAAAAATTGCCGTTTGCTAATCCAGTTAGCATTCCAAGACAATGTGACGACAATCATGACGGGATTTTTCCTTTTGACACCTCAAGTCTAGAAACTACTTTATTAGGAACGAATCAATCGTTTCCAGTTACAGTAACTTATTTTGATGCAAACAATAATCCTCTTAAAGATGCTAATGGCGTTTTGATAACCAGCCCGTTTCCAGCGACATTTAACTCCACTTCGCAAACAATTAGAGTGGTTGTTACCAATAACACTACTGAAAAATGTTCCGACGAAACCACTATTCAATTCATTGTAGATGATTTACCACAAGCTTTTGCCGTTCCTGCAAATTTGACAACAAGCTGTGATGATGAAGCTGATCCTTTGACTCAAGACGGAAAAATTGCTTTTGATACCACAACATTTGAAGCTACTATTTTAGGAGGACAAACAGGAATGATGGTTCAATATCTTGATGGAAGCGGAAATCTATTGTCAAGTCCGTTACCAAATCCTTTTGTAACAGGAACTCAAAACGTTACTGCAACAGTAATAAATCCAGTAAACAATACTTGCACTGCTTCGGTAATTTTACCATTTATAGTCAATCCTCTGCCTAAAATCAATTTGAATCTTGATGGAAGTGATGATGTATTAATTTGCAATCAACCGATATTTAATATTCAACTCCAAGCAGGAATTGAAGACGGCTCACCAGCAAGCGATTATGCTTATATTTGGTCGAAAGACGGAAGTGTTTTGCCAACTGAAATCGCACCAACATTAAACGTAACTACCGAAGGTGTTTATACTGTCGAAGTAATCAATACTACTGGATGTAGCCGAATTAGAATTATAAAAGTAACCTCATCAGCCATTGCAGAAATTCAAACCGTTGCCGTTACTGATATGGCTGATACCAATACAGTGACCATAACTGTTACAGGAACCGGAGATTATCAATACAGTCTGGACGAACCAACTGGATTTTTTCAAGACTCCAATACGTTTGTTAATATTCCATCTGGAATTCACGAGCTTTATATAAAAGACAAAAATGGTTGCGATACCGTTTCTAGAACCATAGCCGTTGTTGGAGTTCCAAAATTCTTTACACCAAACAATGACGGATACAACGATTATTGGAATGTAAAAGGAATAAACACTACCGAAAATGCCAATTCTATCATTTATATTTATGACAGATATGGAAAACTTCTAAAAAAACTATCAGCCAGCGACATAGGTTGGGATGGAAACTTTAATGGAAACCCATTGCCTTCTGATGATTATTGGTACACGTTACAATTAGGTGATGGCAGAGAAGCCAAAGGTCATTTTAGCTTGAAAAGGTAAAAAACATCCAGTTAAGCAAACAAAATAAGACCGACAAAGCTACATTCTGTAAAAAGGTGTAAATATTAAATAACTTAAAGCCATCAACTTAAGGAATATTAGTATATAATTATACAGGTTTAGAATATGAATTGGAAATTGTTTTAATAATTTTGTTTTAGTTGCCAATTGGAGTGGGCACAGAATGCAATTCTGCGCTATCCACAAAAGGACTATTTTACATATCAGAGCGATTGGGTTCTTTTTGAGAAAAATCACCCAATAGAATTTCGGTTTGCGTTCCTTTATGAAACAAATCGTCTTGAAAACCTTGAAACAACACGATTTTATCGTGACTTAAAACCACTACTTTTTTTCCGTCAGGGCTTATGGTTGCACTGGTTAAAACGCAATGATTGTAATTGTCACAGGTTTTGAATTCTCCTATTTTAATTGCTTTTTGAATTCCTGCGGCATTTGGTTATGATGCCAATGGCAATATGACTGTTGACAGAAACAAAAATATTACTGAAATCATATATAACCACATTAACCTACCCACCAAAATAACATTTGGAGCAACTGGAAACATTGTTTATATTTACAACGCAGTTGGACAAAAACTAGAAAAACAAGTAATAGTAAATACACCATCCAGCACAATACTTACTAATTATTTGGGTGGTTTTCAATACCAAAACAATGTATTGCAATTTTTCCCAACAGTGCAAGGATATGTAAAAAATAGTTCAGGTGTTTATAGTTATGTATTTAACTATAAAGACCATTTAGGAAACACAAGAATAAGTTATCAAGACATTAATAATGACGGGACGATTGCTAATAACGAAATACTAGAAGAAAGCAACTATTACCCCTTTGGACTGAAACACAAAGGATACAATAGTAATAATGCTCAATTGGATTACAAGTATAAGTATAACGGCAAGGAACTGCAAGACGAGCTGGAGCTTAACTTGTACGACTATGGAGCGAGGAATTATGCCCCTGCTTTGGGTAGCTGGATGAATGTTGACCCGTTAGCACAAAAAATGCCAGGCGTTAGTCCTTATACATATTGCTTGAATAATCCAATAGTTTTAACCGACCCAGATGGTCGTGAGCCAATAAAACCACAAGCAGGAACTTCTCAAGGATTTGTTGCATTTTTAAATAATACAAGGTCAAGAATGGGAACATTGACTGGAAATAATGCACATAACGCTATGATGAGATTAGGCAAAACAGAAATGAATTGGGCACATATGCGACCAGAACCTATGACAACTAATCCTTTTAATACAAGTAAAGACAAATATATTTATACTGAAAGAGTTGGTTGGCTTGATATGTCTCATTTTATGTTTTATGCTGGTAAAGCTTACGAGAGTAAGACAAACAAAGAAGCATATCAGAAAACAGCTAATGACTCTAATTTATCTCCTTCGCAACGTGCACAAGCTCAGGCTAAAGCAGATAATATTAACCCTGTTGGAGATGCTGTTCAAGTTGGATATCAACAAGAGATGTCAGATAGGCTTGTTGCGGGACATTCTGCTTACAGTTATGAGGATTTACCAAGTGATAAGTGGGGAGCAGATTTTGGAGCAAATTATTTTAATCCAAACAGCGAAATGACTTTAGGAGAACAACTGCAAAACTACCTTAATACTATGGGGGCGACTAAACCACAAAATGCTCCAAATTATTCAACATTACCTGCAACAGATGCAAACTTGAGTGAGCCAACTAGAACAAATCATACTACTGAAGGAGTTTATACAAAATCAAATCAATAAGTTATGAAGAAGAAAATAGGTTTAATATTTACAACATTAATGTTATTATTTTTCGTTTGGTTTTTTTATTTAAGAACTGAAAAAGAAAATAGATTAACTTCTCAAGGAAGTGAGATTATAGAAAAAATTGAAAATTATAAAGCAAAATATAAAAAACTACCTAATTCACTTTCTGATATTGGAATAGAAATAATTGACGAGAATAATCCTCCTTTATATTACGAGAAAAAGGACAATTCAAATTATATTATTTGGTTTGCAAAATCCAGTGAAGATGTAAAAACCTATTATTCTGACACAAAAAAATGGGAAGATTATCAAAGATTTAAATAAACATCTTTTTCTATGTCCTAAAGCAATAACCTCCGTCGGTGCAAGCATTAGGTAACACTAGGCTAGTGCGAGCTTCAAGCTCGTACCCATAAACGTGGGTAACGCAAAAACAAACATAAAAAAACCGAGCAATTGCTCGGTTTTTTTATGTTAAGAAAGTTGCTGTTGCAAATTAGCTTTTAGAATGAAAGCATCTATTAATTTGGTAACTACATTTTTGTCTTTTTTTTTCATTTGCTCCACAGCTTTAAACTGTTTTAAGAGTAAATTATCGTCAATTGCTTCTTCTGCCTTGTTTTGAATGGTTCCGTTTACGAGATAATCAATAGAGGTTCCAAATACATTAGCTAATTTACTTAATACATCTGCTGGAGGTTGAACCCGATTGCGCTGATTTACAATAAATTTCTTGTTGTGGGATAGCGCAGAATTGCATTCTGTGCCCACAAAGTTGAGCAGGCAATACAAATCAAAAGGGCTATGTCAAAAAACGATATGGCTTTTTTTGTATCTTAAAAACAAAAAAAATCCCAAACTCCATATGGAATTTGGGATTTTTATATTGTAATTTAAAAACGTATTAGATTTTAAATCTTTTTCTATCGGTTTCAGTCAAATAGATTTTTCTCAAACGAATCGATTTTGGAGTAACCTCAACATATTCATCTTTTTGAATGTATTCCAAAGCTTCTTCTAATGAGAAAATGATTGGAGGAATAATTCTAGCTTTATCATCATTTCCAGAAGAACGTACGTTAGATTGTTTTTTCTCTTTGGTTACGTTTACACACATATCATCACCACGTGAGTTTTCTCCAATTACCTGACCTTCGTAAATTTCAGCATTTGGTTCAACAAAAAACTTACCACGATCTTGTAATTTATCGATAGAATATGGAATCGCTTTTCCTTTTTCCATAGAAATCAATGACCCTTTGTTACGTCCAGCAATTTCTCCTTTGTAAGGTTCGTATCCTATAAAACGGTGTGCCATAATAGCCTCACCAGCAGTAGCAGTAAGCAATTGGTTACGCAATCCAATAATTCCACGAGATGGAATATTAAATTTCACAATCATACGCTCCCCTTTAGTTTCCATAGAAAGCATTTCTCCTTTACGCAAAGTAACGAACTCTACAGCTCTACCTGATAAACTTTCTGGTAAATCGATAGTTAATTCTTCAATTGGCTCACATTTTTTACCGTCAATTTCTTTTATGATAACTTGTGGCTGACCGATTTGTAACTCATATCCTTCTCTTCTCATAGTTTCGATAAGAACAGATAAGTGAAGTACTCCACGACCAAAAACCATAAACTTATCGGCAGAATCAGTTTCACCCAATTTCATTGCCAAGTTTTTCTCTAATTCTTTTGTCAAACGCTCTCTAATATGACGAGAAGTTACAAATTTACCCTCTTTTCCAAAGAAAGGAGAGTCATTAATTGTAAACAACATACTCATAGTAGGCTCGTCGATATCGATAGTTTTCAAACCTTCTGGGTTTTCGTGATCAGCGATTGTATCACCAATTTCAAAACCTTCTACTCCAATGATTGCACAAATATCTCCAGCAATAACTTGCTCTACTTTTTTACGACCAAGACCTTCAAAAGTGTGTAATTCTTTTATACGAGATTTTGATACAGTACCGTCTCTTTTTACTAATGAGATTGGCATACCTTCTTTAAGAACTCCTCTTTCTAGACGACCAATTGCGATACGTCCAGTAAATGCAGAGAAATCTAAAGAGGTAATCAACATTTGTGGTGTTCCTTCAGAAACTTTAGGAGCAGGTACATTTTCAACAACCATATCCAATAATGCTTCCACATTATCCGTTACATTTTCCCAATGATCTGACATCCAGTTATTTTTAGCTGAACCATAAACGGTTGGAAAATCCAACTGCCATTCTTGAGCACCTAATTCAAACATTAAGTCAAAAACTTTTTCGTGAACTTCTTCAGGAGTACAGTTTTCTTTATCTACTTTATTGATTACAACGCATGGTTTTAATCCTAAATCAATCGCTTTTTGCAATACAAAACGCGTTTGTGGCATTGGTCCTTCAAAAGCATCTACCAAAAGGCAAACACCATCGGCCATATTCAATACACGCTCTACCTCTCCACCAAAATCGGCGTGACCAGGAGTATCAATAATATTGATTTTTGTACCTTTATACTGAACCGAAACATTCTTTGAAGTAATGGTAATACCTCTTTCGCGCTCTAAATCGTTGTTATCAAGGATTAAGTCACCTGTATTTTCGTTATCGCGAAATAACTGACAGTGATACATAATTTTATCAACCAAAGTTGTTTTACCGTGATCGACGTGGGCAATAATTGCAATGTTTCTAATAGCTTCCATCTGTGATTTTTAATGGGTGCAAAGGTACACTTTATTTTGATATAAAAAATTTTTAGATTTTAATAGTTACGGTTTAATAACTTTACACAATTATAACCAATATCTTGACACAACTTTATATCCATTTTTAAAGAAAACACAAATATTTTTTTATATTTGAATAATGAAAAATAAAACTACTAGAATAACTCTTATTTATATTCTAATTTCCACACTTGTGGCAGTCATTTGCCATGAATTTTTAGGGAAACATTTTTCATTATATAATAATCCGTTGTATGGCATAATAAAAGACACCACTTTTGTACTAGTTTCTGGTTTGTTTTTAGGATACATATTAACTAAAAAAGACATTAAAAATTCTTCTGTCTATAATAAACTAAAAAACACCAATATTGAAATCAAAGAATCCAATGAAAGATACGATATTGTTTCAAAAGCAACCAGTGATATTATTTGGGATTGGAAAATCCAAGAGGATAGAATGTCCTGGAACAAAGGAATAGAAACCATTTTTGGTTATACCGAGGATCAGGTAGGAAACAGTTCAAACTGGTGGTTTGACAAAATTCATCCAGAAGATAGTATAAAAATGTCCATTAGACTTTATTCTTTTATTGAACAAAAAACAGAAAAATGGCAAGATCAGTACCGTTTTAGATGCGCTGATGACTCCTATAAGTATGTATTAGACAGAGGATTTATTTTAAAAGATGAAAACGGAAAATCTGTTAGAATGATAGGAGCCATTCAAGACATTACAAAACAAAAACTAGAAGAACAACGACTAAAACTTCTAGAAACCGTAATTACCCAAACTAAAGATTCTGTAATCATTGTAGAGCCCAACAATGAAGACAGTGGTGTCCCTAAAATAGTATATGTTAATCCAGCTTTTTCTGTAATGTCAGGATATCAACCCCACGAAATTATTGGTAAATCTCCAAATCTATTCATGGGTTCCAAATCCAATACTGAAGTATTCGAAAAACTTTGCAACGCCATACTCAAAAAAGAAGAAAACCACCAAATAGAAACTATTAGTTACAAAAAAAACAACGAAGAATACTGGGTAGGATTCTCATTGCTTCCTGTTTATAATTCTGACAACGAACTATCACACTGGGTATCCATCCAAAGAGACATAACCGAAATTAAAAAACAAGAAGTTGAAAAAGAACAACTTATTCGAGAATTAACACAAAACAACAAGGACTTACAACAATTTTCATACATCACATCTCATAATTTAAGATCACCTCTATCAAACCTAACTGGTCTGCTCAATTTAATAGAAGACATTCCAATTGAAAATCCAGATTTACAAGAAATTTTAAATGGATTCAAAAAATCCACGCATCTTCTCAATGAAACTATTGACGATTTAGTAAAAGTAATAGTCATCAAAGACAATCCGTCTATACAAAAAGAAGAAATTTTACTCAAAGAAGTTTTTGAAAATGTTTTTAGCCAATTAGATTTTCTTATCGGACTTCACAAACCCATCATAAAAATTGACTTTGAAAAAGCCCCAGTTTTAAACACAAACAAAGCTTATCTAGAAAGTATTTTGCTAAATCTATTGACTAATGCTATAAAATACAAATCTAAAAACCAACAATCCAAAATAACTATATCAACTACTCCGCTTGACAATAGTGTAATTCTTATTTTCAAAGACAACGGAATTGGAATTGATTTAGTAAGAAACAAAGACAAAATATTTGGATTATACCAACGCTTCCACGACTATCCTGACAGCAAAGGACTAGGATTGTACCTAGTAAAATCTCAAGTAGAAGCCATGGGAGGAAGCATTAATATAGAAAGCGAAGTGGATAAAGGAACCACATTTACATTAATATTTAAAAACAAATAGAGATGTTAGACACCGTTTTATGCATCGACGACGATCCAATTGCTCTAATGCTATGCAAAATGGTAATTAGCAAAACTATGTTTTCAAATGAAATAATCACAGCCAAAAACGGATTGGAAGGCTTAAATTATTTTAAAAACCTAAAAGAGAACAACGAATCGAAACAACCTCAATTAATTCTATTAGATTTGAATATGCCTATAATGGGAGGCTGGGAATTCT
Organism: Flavobacterium eburneipallidum; assembly: GCF_027111355.2. Lineage (NCBI taxonomy): Bacteria > Pseudomonadati > Bacteroidota > Flavobacteriia > Flavobacteriales > Flavobacteriaceae > Flavobacterium > Flavobacterium eburneipallidum. The sequence goes on along the minus strand of NZ_CP114291.2, from coordinate 1,467,845 downwards.
TGGACAGTTTTAGTACTCAAGAATACGACACATACAACTCTACAAAAATAATCATCCTCTCCTCGACCATTGATCCAGATGATCTAGAAAAATCTAAAAATTATGCTATGGTATTGGATTTTTTACCAAAACCAATTTCTAAAGAAATGCTCGAATATGTTAAAACCAAATTTGTTATATAATAAAAAAAGTCCTGAAAAATCAGGACTTTTTTATATTTATTAAATTGTTATGATTACAATTTAGCAACGTGTTTTGTTAATTTAGATTTTAAATTAGAAGCTTTGTTATCATGAATGATATTCTTTTTAGCTAACTTATCAATCATTGAAATTACAGTTGATAATTTTGAAGTAGCTTCTGCTTTATCAGTAGCGATTCTTAATGCTTTTATTGCGTTACGAGTTGTTTTGTGTTGGTATCTGTTTAATACTCTTTTTTTCTCGTTACTTCTAATTCTTTTTAAAGCTGACTTATGATTTGCCATTTTCTTTTAATTTTAATTGTAATAATTATTTATAAACTATCAGTTAAAAAAGAAAAACCTCCCACAATTGTATTTTTTATTATTACAATCACTTTGGTTTTAACTAATAAAATAAAAACCGAGACACCAATCTTTATTTTATAAAACTTATTTACAACTAATTGTAGTCCGTGGGGGAATCGAACCCCCCTTACCAGGATGAAAACCTGGCGTCCTAACCGATAGACGAACGGACCATTTGCCTTCCCAGGCAGTAATTATTTTATGAACTCAAATGAGTTTGTAGTCCGTGGGGGAATCGAACCCCCCTTACCAGGATGAAAACCTGGCGTCCTAACCGATAGACGAACGGACCCTGCTTCTCTATTGCGGATGCAAAAATACAACTATTTTCTATTTTCGCAATAGCCCAGCATATTTTTTTTTATTTTTTTTAATAAGCCTTCGCAAACAAGACCCTTCCAGAGGAAGGATTCCCTGTAAACACACAGCTTCCCACTTCTTCTACCCTATTTAAAGGGATACATCTTATGGTTGCTTTTGTCAATTCTTTAATCTTCTCTTCAGTCTCTGCAGTACCATCCCAATGTGCTGATACAAAACCTCCTTCACCATTCAAAACCGTTTTAAACTCTTCAAAACTATTCACTTCAGTTATGTGAGAATTTCTATAATCTAACGCTTTTTGAAACAAATCTTTTTGAATTTGCTCCAATAAATCGCTAATATAAGTCACAATTCCGTCTTTAGAAACCACTTCTTTAGTCAAAATATCTCTTCTCGCTACTTCAAAAGTTCCATTTTCTAAATCTTTTGGACCTACTGCTATTCGAACAGGCACTCCTTTTAATTCCCATTCTGCAAATTTGAATCCCGGTTTTTGAGTCGTTCTATTATCGTATTTAACAGATATGTTTAATTTCTTGAATGCTTTTACCAAAACATCTACTTCATTTGAAATCGCTTCTAGTTGCTCATCATTCTTATATATAGGAACAATTACTACTTGAATCGGTGCTAAACTCGGAGGCAATACCAATCCTTGATCATCAGAATGCGTCATTACTAATGCTCCCATCAATCGGGTTGAAACACCCCATGAAGTTCCCCAAACATGTTCTTGTTTACCTTCGGCATTGGCAAATTTCACATCAAAAGCTTTTGCAAAGTTTTGCCCTAAAAAGTGTGATGTTCCCGCTTGCAAAGCTTTTCCATCTTGCATCAAAGCCTCAATACAATAGGTTTCCTCTGCACCTGCAAAACGTTCTGTTTCTGTTTTTAATCCCTTTATAACTGGAATTGCCATAAAATTTTCAGCAAAATCAGCATAAACATTCATCATTTTTTCTGACTCTTCAATAGCTTCCTTTTTTGTAGCGTGAGCTGTATGCCCTTCTTGCCATAAAAACTCTGCTGTTCTCAAGAACAATCTCGTTCTCATTTCCCAACGCACAACATTTGCCCATTGGTTAATTAATAAAGGTAAATCTCTATAGGATTGAACCCATCCTTTATAAGTTGACCAAATAATGGCTTCACTAGTAGGACGAACTATTAATTCTTCTTCTAACTTTGCATTAGGGTCAACTATTAATTTACCTGCGTTATCAGGATCATTTTTTAATCTGTAATGCGTTACGATAGCACATTCTTTAGCAAAACCTTCTGCATTTTTTTCCTCGGCTTCAAACATACTTTTAGGAACAAACAAAGGAAAGTAAGCATTTTGATGCCCAGTTTCTTTGAACATTTTATCTAATTCTGCTTGCATTTTTTCCCAAATTGCATAACCATAAGGTTTGATAACCATACAGCCTCTAACTCCTGAATTTTCAGCCAAATCGGCTTTTACAACCAGCTCATTATACCATTTTGAATAGTCTTCTGCTCGTGTAGTAAGGTTCTTGCTCATATTGAATAGTTTGGCACAAATTTTGTTTTAATTATTTTAACTAAATAGTTCGGCAAAACTAACTATTTTTGTATTGTGCAACAATAAAAAATCCCATTGATTATGAAAACAAATATTTTTTCACACCGAAATGCCGTAGTTTACTCATTAATTGGATTTTTGAGTATTCTTATGACATCCTGTGGCTCATATCAAAATAGTTCTTATTATGATAGTGACGGCATCTATGGAAATACTGCTAAAGCAAAACCAAGCACATCAAGCATTGCTTACCAAGAATATTTTAGTTCTCTACAAGAAGAAAACAACCCTTCAGGCGATACTATCAGAATTGCAAATTCTAACACATTAGACTGGGATAGCCAACCAACTAGAACATCAATTAACCTATACAATGATCCTTGGAACTGGAATATGGGATTTGGAGGATTTGGTTGGGGAGGATTTGGTGGAGGATGGGGTAATCCTTACTTTGGTTTTGGATACGACTACTGGGGATGGGGTAATCCTTATTATGGATTTGGTTATGATTGGGGATGGGGATTTCCAAATTACGGATGGGGATTTCCGAATTATGGTTGGGGATGGGGATACCCTTCTTATGGATACAGCAATAATTATACATACAATCCAGGCAGAAGAGGCTCTTCTTCTAACAATCTAAATAGTACCAGATATTCCTCACCTCAAAGTAGTAATAGATATTCAAACGACAATAACAATTATTACAATAATACCAGAAATTCTAACACTAGAAACGCCGCTATCAACACAACCAGAAACAGCTCTAGTTTTATGAATAGAGATTATTCGCAATCTCAAAACAATTCAACTCAAACATCAAGAAGAAGCAGTAACACAACAAACAACACTAGAACCCAAAACTACACTCCTTCAAATACCAGTACCAGTACCAACACTAATACCTACAGTAGCCCTACATACAATAACACAAGATCTTCTGGAAACTCTGGTGGTGGATCTTACGGAGGTGGTAGTAGTAGCGGTGGAAGATCTTCTGGTGGAGGAGGAAGAAGATAATCTTTCATGATTTTACAAAACTTAACTGAACTAAAAAAGATGAAAAAATACCTGCTTTTTTTACTAACTAGTCTTACTTTTAGTACTGCTCAATCACAAGAAATTGCGGATGCAGTTCGCTATTCACAAGACAATTTAACTGGAACAGCTCGTTTTAGGGCTTTGGGTGGTGCTTTCGGCGCTCTTGGAGGAGACTTATCTTCCATTAATGTAAATCCTGCAGGATCTGCGGTATTTTCTAACAATCAAGTCACATTGACTTTGAGTAATTTTAATAATAAAAACAATTCTAATTATTTTAATACTAACACATCATCAAAAGAAAACTCATTTGATATGAACCAAACAGGTGGTGTATTCATATTTAAAAACCACGACACTAATAGCAACTGGAAAAAATTCTCAATTTCTATTAACTACGAAAAAACAAACAACTTTGACAATTCAGTTTTTTCGGCTGGTATAAATGAATACAATTCAATTGATGGCTATTTTTTAAGCTATGCTAATTTTGGAAATGGTGGTGCTCCGGTTCCACAAGAATATGTAAATACTAATACAGGTGAATCCATTCCAGATTTATATTCATTTTTAGGCAATAGTTTACCTAATGGACAATATCCAAATATGACTGGTTTTGCTGCTCAACAAGCGATGATGGGATACCAAGGCTATATAATTAATGCAATTGATGATACCAACAATAACTCTCCGTACGTATCAAATGTTACCCAAGGAGGAAATTATTACCAAGAAAACAATATATACACTAACGGTTATAATGGAAAATTATCCTTCAATGCAGCAACATCTTATAAAGACAAACTTTATATTGGTTTAAATTTGAATTCACACTTTGTTGACTTTACCAAATCGAGTAGCTTTTATGAAAGCAACACCAACACTTTAAGCAATGATTACACTGTTAGAGAATTGAGATTCAATAATAATTTATACACTTATGGATCAGGATTTTCATTTCAATTAGGAGCCATTGCAAAAGTAACCAATGAAGTTCGTTTAGGATTAGCTTACGAATCACCTACTTGGTTTCGATTAACTGATGAGTTCTCACAAAGCCTAACAGCTGTAAGCAAAAACATATCTGGAGAGTTACCCGCAGATGTTGTAAACCCTAACGTTATTAATTATTATGCACCTTACAAATTACAAACTCCAGAAAAGGTAACTTTGAGTTTTGGCTATGTTTTTGGAAAAACAGGTTTGATAAGCATTGATTATACTTTAAAGAATTACAGCAACACAAAGTTCAAACCTGAAAGTGATAGCTATTTCCGAGATATAAACAATCAAATGAGTAATACCCTAGCTTCTACAGGCGAATTAAGAATCGGAGCTGAATATAAAATAAAAGCATTAAGCATTAGAGGAGGTTACAGATTTGAAGAAAGTCCTTATAAAAATTCTCTAACTATTGGTGATTTTAATAGTTATTCTGCCGGATTAGGATACAACTTTGGTGCTTGTAGGTTAGATTTTGCTTATGTGTATGGAGAAAGAACTTCACAGCAAAGCTTTTTCAACCAAGGATTTACAGATGGAGCAAAAACCACTACCAAAAACAATAATGCCGTTGCAACTTTAACTTTTGAATTATAATATCTAATCTGTTTATTTTTTAATCTTAACACTAAACCATTTCAGTTATTTGAAATGGTTTTTTTTATAGACAAATATTCCAAAAAACAACGTATTTACCAACAAAAAGCCTTTAAAAAAACAAAGATTTATGCTCCTAAAAATAAAAATCGTAATTTTGCAAAATTCCCAAATTATCGGGATTCTAAATATATGAGAACCAAGTCTTTAAAAAAGAATAAAATAAATGTGATCACTCTTGGGTGTTCAAAAAACGTGTACGATAGCGAAGTATTGATGGGGCAACTAAAAGCCAGTGGAAAAGAAGTTGTACATGAAGAAGAAGGAAATATTGTAGTAATTAATACATGCGGATTTATTGATAATGCAAAAGCAGAATCAGTAAATATGATTTTGGAATATGCTGACAAAAAAGAACGAGGAATTGTTGACAAAGTATTTGTAACAGGATGTCTATCTGAACGTTACAGACCTGATTTAGAGAAAGAAATCCCAAATGTAGATCAGTATTTCGGAACCACCGAATTACCTGGATTATTAAAAGCTTTGGGAGCCGATTATAAACACGAGTTATTAGGAGAGCGTCTGACTACGACTCCAAAAAATTATGCCTATCTAAAAATTGCCGAAGGTTGTGATAGACCATGTAGCTTTTGCGCCATTCCATTAATGCGTGGCAAACACGTTTCGCAAACCATTGAAAAACTAGTGAAAGAAGCGGAAGGTTTAGCAAAAAATGGAGTCAAAGAATTAATTTTGATAGCGCAGGATTTGACCTATTACGGATTGGATATTTACAAAAAACGGAATCTTGGCGAGTTATTAGAAGCCTTGGTAAAAGTAGAAGGAATCGAATGGATTCGTTTGCACTATGCCTTCCCTTCTGGTTTTCCGATGGATGTTTTGGAAATCATGAAACGTGAACCAAAGATTTGTAATTATATTGATATTCCGTTGCAACACATTTCAGATCCTATTTTGAAATCGATGAAACGTGGAACGACGAAGGAAAAAACAACCAAATTATTGAAAGAATTCCGTGAAGCTGTTCCCGGAATGACTATCAGGACTACTTTGATTGTTGGTTATCCTGGCGAAACTCAAGAAGATTTTGAAATCATGAGAGATTGGGTTCAGGAAATGAAGTTCGAGCGTTTAGGTTGTTTTGCTTATTCACACGAAGAAAACACTACTGCTTTTGAATTAGTTGATGATGTCCCTGCTGATGTCAAACAAAATCGTGCCAATGAAATAATGGAATTGCAATCACAAATTTCATGGGATTTGAACCAAGAAAAAATTGGAAAAACCTTCCGTTGTATTATTGATCGAAAAGAAGGAGCTCATTTTATAGGAAGAACCGAATTTGACAGCCCTGATGTGGACAATGAAGTACTAATTGATGCTTCAAAACATTACGTAAAAACAGGTGAATTTGTTATGGTAAAAATTACCGATGCCACCGAATTTGATTTATACGCTGAACCCGTTTAAAATTATTACTATGAAAACTTCACTTAAATTACTTACAACAACATTAACTTTTATATTATTATCTATAACGAATGTTTCAGCACAATATGGAAACGGTTACGGTGGTGGTTATGGAGGAAATGGCTATGGTGGCTATGGTGGTGGAATGAACCAAATGGGTAGTACTATGAATCAGTCGCAACCCGAAAAGCCAAAAGAAATCCCAGTAGAGGTTACTGCTGCCAAAATAGTGGAAGACATGAAACCAGCTCTTAATCTAGATGAACTTCAGGTCATAGCAATAACTAATGTCATTAAAGAAAGCCTAAAAGCACAAGGCGTACTGATGAAACAAGAATATCCACAAGAGGAGCAAATGAATAATTTCAAGGCACTTGCTGAAACTACGGATCAAAAAATAAATCAATTTTTAAATAAAGACCAAAAAGAAAAATACATTATCTTTAAAGAAAATCGAAAAACACAGAAGAAAACAAAAGAAAAATCGAAATCAAAAGATAAGTCTAAAGAAAAAGAAAAACAAGACTAATTATTTTTCTAATACACTACTATGAATAACTTAAAAAAACACCTATTCAATTCTCTTTATTTTCTGACTTTAATCGCTGTTATCTCTTCATGCTCGACAAATCCGTATAAAAAAAGTGAAAAATCGTATAAAGAACAACTTCACAATTATACCGAAACCATTTCGAAAATGGAACCTGCAAAGTTAGCAACCGATAGCACAACCATAACCGAGTTACCTCCTCCTCCACCTGTAGAACCAGCAACTTTTGATCCATTAGCTCTTTATAAAGATACCTTATCAATCAAAAAACCAATTCTTTTGCCTAACGGAATAACCAGCGAATGGATTAGCACTGTAAATTTTAATTTAAGAAAACCTAATTTTATCATACTTCACCATACAGCTCAAGATTCATTAGCACAAACCTTAAAAACCTTTACTAAAACAGCCTCTCAAGTTAGCGCACATTACATTATTTCTGACGATGGCAGGGTTGTTCAAATGGTAAATGATTATCTAAGAGCTTGGCATGCAGGAAATTCAATCTGGGGAAAAAATACCGATATTAATTCGGCTTCCATAGGAATTGAATTAGACAATAACGGAAGTGAACCTTTTTCGGACAAACAAATCATCAGTCTATTAGCGCTTTTAACTAAATTGAAAAAAGATTACAACATACCAACTCAAAACATAATTGCCCATTCTGATATTGCTCCTACTCGAAAAAAAGACCCTAGCCCGCTTTTTCCATGGAAGTTATTAGCTATTAATGGCTTTGGATTATGGCCTGATGAATTTTTAGAACCCGCTCCTGCTGATTTTAATGCTGAACAAGGGCTGCGCATTATTGGATACAACACAAAAAATCTTTCTTCTGCAATTACTGCCTTTAAACTGCATTATATCCAAACAGAAGTTAACGCTGTTTTAGACGAAAAAACTAGAAACACAATCTATAGCATTTACAAGAAACAGTAATTTATTGAGGCAATGTGGTCAAAAATGTTTGCTGAATTCTAAACTGTTTTTATCTGTTCTACTTTTTGTTTTTCGCCCCATTTTGAATTCCAAAATGCAATTTACATTGACTATTTCTTAATCCACAAACACAAATTCATTCATCGTAAAATCTAAAACATCTGATTTTACAGCAGTTCGAATGATTTCGTCAATCCCTTTTTCAAGCAATAGAGGTGTGGTATATTTTCGGCTGGTGGCGATTAAGGTTTCTTCCATCATCATTTTAAAAAAATATTTCCCATTGGCTGCTCTGGATTTTACGTAAGTGTATTTTTCGATATTGACCTTTATGGCTTCGATACTATCTTCGCATTCCATCTTGAGTTCCATAGAAGGACTGGTGAAAATCGTTTTCCCTTTTCGAGAGGTAAATACAAATTTGTAACGATCATCAAATCTTTTACTGATAACAAAAGTCCCCATAATAACAGTTAGATTATAATTTAGATTTTAGATTTTCCTTCACTTCGCTGAACCATTCTTCACGAAGAATACTCAAAATAATACTGTCTCGTCTTTTTTCTTCGCCTAAAAACACAGGCATGTGACTGCGAAAAACACCTTCTACTTTACAGCCAATGCTTTTCATTGCAGCAATACTTCGTTCGTTGTTATTATCGGCTCGAAATTCCACACGTTCCATTCCAAGGATTTCGAAAGCGAATTGCAAAAGCAGGAATTTACAATGTTTGTTTAATCCTGTTCCCCGAAAATCTTTTCCGTACCAAGTGTAGCCTAATTGTAATGTTTTGAACGGTAATTGAATATCGTAAAAACGAGTACTTCCAGCATATTTCCCTGATTTCTTATCAAAAACTATAAAAGGAAATTCGGTTTTGTTTTCTCTATTTTTGAGAGCGGTTTGAATATAATTCGTTAGACTTTCTTTTCCGTTTACCGGAACTAATGAATATTTCCAGGTTTCGGGTTCGTTCATAGCGAATCCTAATAAATTTTCAACGTCAGATTCCTGTAAGGGTCGAAGTAAAACGAAGTCATCTTCTAGGATTGTATGGGAGGAAAAATTATAATTCATGTAATACAAATACGTTAATGGATTATTTTATGATACAAATACGAGTACAAAATGGCAATTGTAATCGATATAAAATTACCAAATAAATAGAAATCATTATACAACGATTCTTTTACTTTATCACCTTCACTATCTCGCTTTAATCGGGTTGCCAGTTTTAAGGTTCCAAACAAAGTTAAAGCGTGCGGATAATCATTAACTAAAGAAATAAGCAAAAACACTCTTTCTACAAATCCTTTCAAGAGCGATTTATAATCGATAATATTTGTTTGTTCCGAATTGATTTTGGAGTTATAAAATAATAAAAAATGCCCAGAAAACACTCACTTACAACCAACAATAATGTAAATTTTAAAAAATCCATATTTGCTATTTTTCAGTTATTAATCGAATAATATTTTTTGTTGCGTTGTACGATTCTATATTTAATGTTTTTTTGCGCTTCCAGATTTGCGATCTGGTTTTATAGAGTTTTTTAGCTATTATTTTGTAATCTTCAAACTTAAAAAAATTAGACACGAGTTCATAATCACTTTCTAAATTCCACTTTTGATTTATGTTTTCGAAAATTATAAAAATATTATTCAAAACATTATTTTGCAATTTGTTTTCGATTAAAACTTTAAATCTAGATTTTTCGTCTTTCAAATTATTCAGTTCTAATCTAGCATTTGTCAAACCTGAACCTAACATTTCATACGCCATATCGGCATTTATCGGTGTTTCTATTTGACCTTGATACAAAATATAACGCAATTGAAAATTAAGCTTTTTATGAATAATATTCTCCTCTAAAGATAAAATAATATTGACCGAAGTTCCCAAATCTTTTACAACCCCTTGAAATTCATCACCCAAAGTAATAGTCATAGGAGAAAGAATCTCTTTTTTATAGGATTGATTAATCTCGTGTACAAGATCTTTAAAATCAACCATAAGTTGATTTTGATTTTTTTTACCACTTGAAATAACATCTGCCATTAGAATAAAGTGTTTCATTTTTAGCGAAATTAATTTGTTTCAAATTTAATGAAATAAATAACATAATTTCACTTTTAGTGAAACAAAAAAAAAAAAAAGACAAGCTTTACAACTATTTGGTTTTGTTTTTTATTCGTTAAATTCGTCGTAACGCACTGGAACTTGTGGATCGTAAAGTGGACATTTGAATTCTTCTAAAGTATCGGCAAGAAGGTCCATCGTTTTGCCTTCGGTTCCGTAGCAATCGATCTGAATGCTTTGTGGAGTTGTTTTGACATGAAAAGCACCTTTTCCTTTGGTGTTTTTCCAGCTATTCTCATCTACTTTTTCCCAGCCTGAAAACACAGTTTTGATTCTGTTTAAGATGACAGTCACAGGAAGTGTTTCTAGACCTTCTACTTCTTGCTGTTCGACCAAAGCTTCATAAACCAAGTGATGATTGAGATAGATTCCGTCCTGATATTGCCAAAAAAGTAGTTCGTACATTGGGGGAAGTTTAAGGATTTAAAGGTTTAAAATTGTTTAAGAGTTTAAGATTGTTTAACTATCAACGAAAAACAGTTTTAAACAATTTTAAACAACCTTAAACTCTAGTATTCGAAATTACCGTATTCGCTGGTAATCGTCAGTTTTTTAGCATCGGAAGCTTCCACTCTACCGACGATTTGTGCGTTGACATGGAATGATTTTGAAATCGCAATAATGTCCTGAGCAACGGCTTCGGGAACGTAAATTTCCATACGATGACCACAGTTGAACACTTGGTACATTTCTTTCCAATCGGTTTTGGATTGCTCTTGAATTAATTGGAACAAGGGTGGAACCGGGAATAAATTGTCTTTTATAATATGTAGATTTTGTACAAAATGTAAAATCTTGGTTTGAGCTCCTCCACTGCAATGCACCATTCCGTGAATTTCATCAGATGAATATTTATCCAGGATTTTTTTGATGATTGGTGCGTAGGTTCTAGTTGGCGAAAGCACTAATTGTCCCGCATCGATGGGCGAATTTGCGACAGCATCGGTCAATTTTACCTGACCGGAATAAATCAATTCTTCCGGAACGGCAGCATCGTAACTCTCCGGATATTTGGTTGCCAGATATTTACCGAAAACATCGTGACGAGCTGATGTCAGTCCGTTGCTTCCCATTCCGCCATTATAGCTTTTTTCGTAAGTCGCCTGACCGAAAGATTCCAATCCTACGATTACATCACCGGCTTTTATGTTGGCATTATCGATAACTTTAGAACGTTTCATTCGGGCCGTAACTGTTGAATCTACTATGATTGTACGAACAATATCACCAACATCGGCAGTTTCTCCACCTGTTGAATGGATGGTTACTCCGAAAGAATCCAGTTCTTTGATCAGTTCTTCGGTTCCGTTGATGATGGCTGAAATTACTTCGGCTGGAATCAGGTTTTTGTTTCTTCCAATGGTGGATGAAAGCAAAATATTATCGGTTGCTCCTACACATAATAAGTCGTCGATATTCATAATCAAAGCATCTTGCGCAATGCCTTTCCAAACGGATATATCGCCCGTTTCTTTCCAGTACATATACGCCAAAGACGATTTTGTTCCTGCGCCGTCTGCGTGCATTATCAAACAATAATCGGAATCATTTGTTAAATAATCTGGTACAATTTTGCAAAAAGCCTGTGGAAATAATCCTTTGTCGATGTTTTTTATGGCGTTGTGCACATCTTCTTTAGATGCTGAAACTCCTCTTTGTGCATAACGTTTGCTAGAATCTGAACTCATTTTATAGGTGTGTAGTTGTGGCGCAAATATAATTATTTTTTTTGGGTTTGCCTATACTGTTTTGCGGTCACACTTTGCAATGCATCATTCTTGCTATTTGTCACGCTGGAAGTGTCTAGGTTATGTTGCTCTCGTGCAATGAGACGCTTCCAGCGTGATAAACTAGGAATGGATTTTGTAAATCAATGGCACACAGATGACACGGATTGAACAGATCAGCACAGATTTTTTGTTTAATTTGACAAAAAAATGCCTCTCCAAAACTGGAAAGGCATTTTACTAAAAGTGAATAGGTCTTATTTTGTAAGCAACAATTCTCTGTATTTAGTTAATGTCCAAGTTTCATCATCTACTAATAATTCTAATTTATCACAGTGATTTCTGATTTGCTCGAAATAGGGTTTTACTTTATTGCAATAGGCTTCTGCCATAGCTTGAGCATTCTCTAAATTATTGGCTTTCTTTCTTTCATTGGTCATAGCCTCTACTTTAGAATTTATTCCTTCGATATGTCCGGAAACTTCTCTGATTAGAATAATTTGTTCCTTGGCCAATGTTTTGAATTCATCACCAAAGATTTCTTTCAACCCTTTTACGTTTTCAATCAACGTATTTTGGTAACGAATAGCCGTTGGAATGATATGGTTTTGAGACAAATCGCCTAAAACTCTGCCTTCAATCTGGATTTTCTTGGTGTATTCTTCCAACTCAATTTCGTAACGGGCTTCCACTTCCACGTGGTTCATAATTCCCATTTCTGAAAATAAATCCAACGCTTGTTTTGACGCTCTGGCTTTTAAGGCTTCGGGAGTCGTTTTGTGATTGCTCAAACCTCTTTTTTCGGCTTCTTTTTCCCAGGCTTCGCTGTAACCGTCGCCTTCGAAAAGGATTTTTTTAGAAAGTTTAATATATTCTCTCAACACATTGAAAATCGCTTCGTCTTTTTTCAAACCTTTGGTATCAATCAAAGCATCTACTTCCACTTTAAAATCTTTCAACTGTTTGGCAACGATAGTATTCAAAGTTGTCATCGCATTCGAACAGTTGGCAGAAGAACCCACCGCTCTGAATTCGAATTTATTTCCTGTAAAGGCAAATGGTGAAGTTCTGTTTCTGTCGGTATTATCCAAAAGAACATCAGGAATTTTACCAACTACATTTAATTTCAAATCAGTTTTTTCTTCTGGTGACAGTTTCCCTTTGGTTACCCCTTCTAATTCGTCTAAAACTTTAGTCAATTGCTCTCCAATAAACACCGAAATAATAGCTGGCGGTGCTTCATTGGCTCCTAAACGATGGTCATTACTTGCTGTTGCGATTGCACCTCTCAATAAAGATTCATAATCATTTACCGCTTTAATGGTATTGATAAAGAAAGCTAAAAATTGTAAATTACTCATTGGCGTTTTACTCGGACTCAACAAGTTAACTCCAGTATCTGTTGCCAATGACCAGTTGTTGTGTTTTCCGGAACCGTTCACTCCTTTGAATGGTTTTTCGTGGAATAAAACTTTAAAATCGTGACGTTCTGCCACTTTTTGCATCACATCCATCAACAAACAGTTGTGATCAACCGCTAAATTTGTTTCTTCGAAAATTGGTGCTAATTCAAATTGGTTTGGAGCTACTTCATTATGACGGGTTTTCACTGGAATTCCAAGCAACATACATTCTTGTTCCAAATCTCTCATATAAGTCAATGCACGAGTTGGAATTGACCCAAAATAATGGTCATCTAACTGTTGCCCTTTCGCAGAAGTATGTCCTAACAAAGTTCTTCCTGTCATAATCAAATCAGGACGGGAATTGGCCAAAGCGCTGTCAACCAAAAAATATTCCTGTTCCCAACCTAAAGTCGCAGTAACTTTTTTTACATTTTTATCGAAATATTTACATACTTCGGTTGCTGCTTCGTCAATTGCTGACAAAGCTCTCAATAATGGAATTTTGTTATCCAAAGCTTCACCTGTATAAGAGATAAAAACCGTTGGAATACATAAAGTGGTTCCGTATATAAACGCCGGAGATGTTGGATCCCAAGCCGTATAACCTCTTGCTTCAAAAGTATTTCTGATTCCGCCATTTGGAAAACTGGAAGCATCAGGTTCTTGCTGAACTAATTGTCCGCCACCAAATTTTTCAACTGGATCACTACCATCAAAAAAAGTTTCAAAAAAAGCATCATGCTTTTCGGCTGTGGTTCCTGTAAGCGGCTGAAACCAATGGGTATAATGTGTTACACCTTTTGACAAAGCCCACTCTTTCATTCCCATTGCAATATAATCAGCTAATTTTCTGTCAATTTTAGTACCGTATTGAATTGCACCCTGAACTCCTTTTAAAGCATCGGAAGTCAAATACTGCTTCATGGCTTTTTCGTTGAATACATTAGAACCAAAAATAGTTGATTTTCTATCGGCTTCTTCAAATGGTACCGTTTTTCGAGAGGAAGCTTCTTTCAAAGCTTGAAAACGTAATGTTGACATAATAATCGTTTTTTATAAATTAATAGTGTTGAACACAAATGTAAAAAATATAACAAGAAAGAACACCTATTTAACAAATTACAATTTCATAACATTAAAAAATTTGAAACTATAAAGAACAATCCTCAACAAAATGGAAAAAAAATTAACCAACTTATTTCAAAATAAATAGAATCCTTTTATTAGCAATAAAAACCTTAACTATTTATTATTCTTGAAAAAGAACATATTACGAATTTAATTTTTATACCCTCTATAAATCGCAATTTTATAGTTATACCCCCTATAAATTACTATTTTGCGAAAAATAACATTCTATTAAATAAAAAATACCCCTCTATTTTTACCCTTGTGTTAATTAATATATATTTGCAACAGAATATCAAAAAAAATTAATTTATATATTTTAATATCATGGCTAAAATTAAATTAGAGTACCTTTGGTTAGATGGTTACGAACCAACACAAAATCTTAGAAGTAAAACTAAAGTTGAAGAGCACGAAAATTTTCAAGGAACTTTAGAAGAACTTGGAAATTGGTCTTTTGATGGTTCATCAACCAGACAAGCAGAAGGCGGTTCTTCTGACTGTTCATTAGTACCTGTAGCTATTTATCCAGATCCAACTCGTATCAATGGATATTTAGTAATGTGTGAAGTTATGAATGCTGATGGAACGCCACACTCTTCAAACGGTAGAGCAACTATTGATGATGAAGATGATGATTTCTGGTTTGGTTTTGAGCAAGAATACTTTATCATGGATACTAAAACTCAATTACCTTTAGGATTCCCTGTAGGTGGATACCCTGCGCCACAAGGTATGTACTATTGTTCAGTTGGTGGAAAAAACACTCACGGAAGAAAATTAGTTGAAGAACATGCCGATTTATGTATTGCTGCTGGAATCAATTTTGAAGGTATAAATCAAGAAGTTGCATGTGGACAATGGGAATTCCAATTGTTTGCAAAAGGAGCTAAAAAAGCAGGAGACGAAATCTGGGTTGCAAGATATTTATTAGATCGTTTGACTGAAAAATATGGTTACTACATTGATTACCACCCAAAACCACTTGGAAAAGATATGGATTGGAATGGTTCAGGTATGCACGCTAACTTCTCTAATACCGCATTGAGAACATGTGGAGACAAAGAAGTTTATGCAAAAATTTGTGAAGCTTTCCGTCCTGTAACTGCTGAACACATTGCTGTTTACGGAGCTTATAATGACCAACGTTTGACTGGTAAACACGAAACTGCATCTATCCACGATTTCTCTTGGGGAGTTTCTGATAGAGGATGTTCTATCCGTATTCCACTTATCGCTGTTCAAAAAGGATACAAAGGATGGTTGGAAGATAGAAGACCAGCTTCTAACGGTGACCCATACAAAATTGCTGCAAGAATTATCAAAACTGTTAAGTCAGCATTGTAGTTCTAATTCGATTATAATAAAGTGCCTTCAGCAATGGAGGCACTTTTTTTATACCCCAATTTTACCAAACTTTATTTTAGAATAAGTTTAAAACTTACACAATCAAAAAGTATCTTTGCTTAACTATAAATTAAAAAATTATGATTGTCTGGATTCTATTTTTATCGGCTATAATGCTATTTTTGGCACTAGATTTAGGGGTTTTCAATAAAACACCGCACATTATTAGCAGTAAAGAAGCTGGCAAATGGACTGGAATATTTGTAACCATTTCTTTTCTCTTTTCTGGAGTAATTTACTTTCTTTACAGCAACAATTATATTGCAAATCCAGATGGTTTAAAGCCTACAACCGCAGCCATAAAATACCTTACTGGGTATTTAATAGAATTATCTTTGAGTGTAGATAACATTTTTGTCATTGCTATTATTTTTTCTTCTTTCAAAATTCCTCAAAAATACCAACATCGTGTTTTGTTTTGGGGCATATTAGGTGCCATCGTATTTAGAGGATTGATGATTTATTTTGGGGTTTTACTTATCAACAAATTCAGCTGGACGACCTATATATTTGGCGCTTTCTTGATTTTTACAGCTGCAAAAATGCTATTCACTAAAGAGGAAGACGATTTTCACCCAAAAGATTCAATGATTTACAAGTTACTTGGAAAAATAATTCCAATTACTACTGAAATGGATCATCAGAAATTTTTCATCACAACAAAAACTGCTAAAAAAGCCGCAACACCTTTATTCGTAGCACTAATAGTAATAGAAGTTATGGATGTTATCTTTGCCTTGGATAGTGTTCCTGCTATTTTAGCCATTACGTCTGACCCGTTTTTAGTATTCAGTTCTAACATTTTTGCCATTCTAGGATTGCGTTCGATGTATTTTTTCTTGGCCAATATGTTAGAAAAATTCAGCTATTTAGAATACAGCTTGATTGCTATTCTGACTTTTGTAGGATTCAAAATGCTGGCACACGATTATGTTGAAATTCCTGAATGGGGTTCGTTAGCCTTTATTGCAGTTTCACTATTGGCAGGAATTTTAGTTTCATTAAAAATGAATAAAAAAGACCATTAGAAAAATAGAAAGGTTGAAGCATTAAAAAAGGAAATCTCTCGATTTCCTTTTTTAATATCCTCTAAAATGATTTAGAAATTAATCTTTTGAATTTGATTTTCTTTAATCTTCAAAGCTGAAATTACTTCGTTGTAATTGTTTTTATTAATTGAAGTTGAAAAACTTCCTGGTACAATTACAATTCTAAAAGTTTGATCGTCTAAATATTCTGGTGTTAATTCTAAGTTATAATTACCTCTTGCATAAATAGTAAAATCTTCTTTACTAAAATCAAAATCATAATCCAACTCTCTACCATTGCTCAAATAAATAGTTCGAGGAATCAGTTGCCAAATTGGAGTATTGGAATCAATCGTACCAGACAATCTATAAATCAAAACAACATCCGATGAAAAAATATTGGGTGTCAGTGTCTGAAAAATATTAAATCCATCATCAACATTGTAATCAAAATCGATATTTTTTAATTCAAAAACCTCGCTTATTGTATCCTCATCAAAATCATCACTAGTTGTACATCCTTGAAAACTAAACATTCCAACTACTGCTAAAAGTATCATTATCTTTTTCATAATTTATTTTTTTATGGGTTCTTGTTGTTTATTCCAAAAACCAAACCAAAAGTATCTATTTTAACAAAACTTATTGAAAATAATTTAAAAAGCATCTTAAAACCCTTTCCACCAAAAGGAAAAAATCTAATATAATATTAAGAATAATTCAATTAAAATCTTATTCAGCTCTAAAAACAGTTTCAAATACCCATTTTGTTCCATAAAAAACATAGCTTTATTATTGAATAAATAGTATTTTTGACCCAAAACCTCTTTCAAAAAAAGAAAACTAAATTGAAATGAAAAAAATCGTATTCACACTACTACTTCTTCCACTATTCGGTTGTGCCGAAATGCAACAAGTTATGAATCAACTTCCGCAAACACAAAGTATAGGAGGATTAGATATTGCAGGAGGATTAAAAGAAGCCTTGAACAAAGGAATCTCTGACCAAGTTAGCAAATTAACTGCAACTGATGGATTTTACAGAAACGAAGCCGTAAAAATACTTCTACCGGAAGAATTGAAAAAAGTAGATTCAGGTTTAAGAAAAATTGGATTGGGTTCCTTGGCCGACGAAGGCATAAAAGTATTGAATCGTGCTGCCGAAGATGCTGTAAAAGAAGCGACTCCTATATTTGTTGGTGCAGTGAGAAATATGTCTTTTACCGATGCTAAAACCATTTTGATGGGAAGTGATAATTCGGCTACCAATTATTTACAAAACTCGACTTCAACGGCTTTGTATGCAAAATTCAATCCTGTAATAAAAAATTCGTTTACCAAAGTCGGAGCCGATAAGGTTTGGGCAAATATTATCACCAAATACAATACGATTCCATTTGTAAAAAAAGTAAATCCAGATTTGACGGATTACACCACCAATCAAGCATTGGCAGGTGTTTTTAAAATGATAGCCGTTGAAGAAAAAGATATTAGAACCAACTTGAGTTCAAGAACTTCTACTTTGTTGCAAAAAGTGTTTGCAATGCAAGACAAAAAATAATTTTAAATTATGCAAAAGATTACCATACTTATCCATTGTGAAGATCAAAAAGCAATTATAGCTTCGGTTACCAATTATATCGCTTCTATTGATGGAAATATCATTTATCTAGACCAACACGTTGATGCCGACGAAAATGTTTTTTTCATGCGTTTGGAATGTGAATTTAGCTCCAAAAACTGGGATATTGAAGCCTTAAAAATCGATTTTGAAACCCGTTTAGGAAATCCGTTAAAGTTATCTTGGGAACTTTATACCCAAGAAGAAAAACCTAAAATGGCATTATTCGTTTCTAAATACGATCATTGCTTGTACGATATTTTAGGACGTTACAGTGCAGGCGAATTACCATTAGAAATTCCTGTAATTATTAGCAATCACGAAGATTTGAAATCCGTTGCCGAACGTTTTTCGATTCCGTTTCATTATGTTCCGTTTACCAAAGATATCAAAGAAGAAGGCGAAAAAGCACAATTGGATTTATTAGAACAATATGACATTGATTTTATTGTTTTGGCTCGTTATATGCAAATTATAACTCCAAATTTAATTGCCCAATACAGAAACAAAATCATCAACATTCATCATTCGTTTTTACCAGCATTTCCTGGAGCCAAACCGTATCATTCGGCTTTTAAACGTGGGGTAAAAATTATTGGTGCTACGAGTCATTATGTAACCGAAGGCTTGGACGAAGGACCAATTATCGAGCAAGATATTTCTCGTGTTTCGCACAGTCACTCCATAGAAGATTTTATTATGAAAGGACGCGATTTAGAGCGTATGGTTTTGGCAAGAGCCATAAAACTCCACGCCGAACACAAAACGATGGTATATGATAATAAAACGGTAGTTTTTTCTTAATCCATCTTTAAACAAAACAACAAACCCGATAGCTTTTCAACTATCGGGTTTGTTTGTTTAGAAATAATTTTAAAATTATAATTCAATCAATAATCTTGGGTCTGAAAAATTATTTACTTCATCTATGGTCATTCCTAAAGCATTGGCAACACCTTCGCCATAAGCAGGATCAGCTTTGTAGCAATTTCTAATGTGACGCACCTGAATAAACTT
Organism: Flavobacterium eburneipallidum; assembly: GCF_027111355.2. NCBI lineage: Bacteria > Pseudomonadati > Bacteroidota > Flavobacteriia > Flavobacteriales > Flavobacteriaceae > Flavobacterium > Flavobacterium eburneipallidum. The sequence continues at coordinate 1,448,325 of NZ_CP114291.2, read as the reverse complement.
TTGCGCTCCTCCTACTTGTCCAGCAGTGTTTTTGAACAACAATTGTTTTTTCTCTTCGGTCAATAAACGGAATAACAAACCGGGTTGTGTAAAATAATCCGAATCGTCTTCTCTAAAATTGTGTGCATACGCATCACCGTGAAGTGCCAATGGCGGCTCTTTGTGTTCTGGTTGTTCTTTCCATTCGCCAAAACTATTGGGTTCATAGCCTTTTGTTGCTCCATAATTACCATCTACACGCATGGCTCCATCTCTGTGGAAACTATGATACGGACATCTAGAAGCATTTACAGGAATTTGATAATTATTAACTCCCAAACGATAACGGTGTGCATCGCCATAAGAAAACAAACGACCTTGTAGCATTTTGTCTGGAGAAAAACCAATACCTGGAACAATATTAGCTGGATTAAAAGCAGCTTGTTCTACTTCGGCAAAATAATTTTCTGGATTTTTATTCAATTCAAATTCACCAACAGGAATTAGTGGAAAATCCTTTTTTAACCAAACTTTAGTTAAATCGAAAGGATGAAATTGATAAGTATTAGCTTGTTCTTCACTCATGATTTGCACAAACATTTTCCATTTCGGGAAATTGCCTTCTTCAATAGCATCAAACAAATCTCTTTGATGGCTTTCTCTGTCGTTACCCACTAATTGAGCTGCTTCTTCATCGGATAAATTTTCGATTCCTTGTTGAGAAACTAGGTGAAATTTTACCCAATGTCTTTCGTTTTGAGCATTAATAAAACTAAAAGTATGACTACCAAATCCGTGCATTTGTCTGTAAGATTTTGGAATTCCTCTATCACTCATTACAATGGTAATTTGGTGCAAAGCTTCTGGCAGTAAAGTCCAAAAATCCCAGTTGTTATCGGCACTTCTCAAATTAGTTTTGGGATCACGTTTTACGGCATGATTCAAATCTGGAAATTTCATTGGATCACGAAGGAAAAATACAGGCGTATTGTTTCCAACCAAATCCCAATTGCCTTGATTGGTATAAAATTTCATAGCAAAACCACGAATATCTCTTTCGGCATCGGCAGCACCTCTTTCGCCTGCTACGGTTGAGAAACGGACAAACATTTCTGTTTTCTTTCCAATTTCAGAGAATATGTCAGCTTTTGTATATTTTGTAATATCGTGTGTTACTGTAAAAGTTCCGTAAGCTCCTGAACCTTTGGCATGCATTCTTCTTTCTGGAATTACCTCCCGATCAAAATGTGCCATTTTTTCTAAAAACCAAAAATCTTGCATTAAAAGCGGACCACGTGAGCCTGCAGTTTGAGTGTTCTGATTGTCTGGAACAGGTGTTCCTGTAGCGGTAGTTAATTTTTTATTCGATTCCATTTTGCTGTTTTTTAATGTTTTATCAAATATACGAACTTATATTTACGATATTCATAAACAAAACTGATTGTAATTATACTTTAATAACCAAAAACTATACTTAATTAAAATTCAATAGATAAATCTTAACCTATTTACAACAAACTAATAACAGAATATTAACAGACCTACAGTTCTTTCTTTCCGACATTTGTAAAACAATAATAAACTAGTTATTTATTATTTTGGTTTTGGTTAGTTATAAGTTTACCGACATTTTTCAGGGTGTCGGTTTTTTTATGCCCTTTTTTTAGCAACTATTTTTTTTGCACAATTTTCAGTAAAAGCAAAATCTTAACTTATACCCAACAAACTAATAACAAATCATTAACAGCAATAACTCGAAAACTGTTTCATCTTTGCAATGTAATAAACTGGTTATTTATTATTTTGGTTTTGGTTAGTTAAAAAAATACCGACGTTTTAGGATGTCGGTTTTTTTTATTTTATAGTATTCATAAAAGACAAGACTTCTGCATTAAAAACCACAGGTTGCTCTACATTGACTACGTGACCGCATTTTTCAATGACAAATAATTGAGCTGATTTTTGATGTTTTTGAACCACTAATCTAACAGATGGTAAAAACATATAATCTTCTTGCCCCATGACATAAAGCGTGGGGATATTCAATTCTACTTGTCGGAACCATCTTAAGAGCGGATTGATTTCGGCGGTAAGTTTGAACCATTTTATGAATTCTTTTTGGTACAACTTTTTGGCTTCGTTGATAAAAAGTAAGCGAGATTGTTTGTGATTTTTTTTGGGCATAATCACAAAAGCAAAAAAACGATACAAAACCAAATAAGGCAAAACATATTTGAAAATATTGCCGAGTTTCATCAAAATTTGAGAACGAAAATTCATTTTCAGAATAGCTCCACCCAAAATCATACTTTGTACACGATCGGGCTGCATTTCTGCCAATTGCCGAATTATAATCGTACCTAGAGAAATGCCTACAAAATGTGATTTTTTAATTTTGAGATGGTCAATAACTTCTATAACATCTTTAGCGATCGACTCAAAAGTGTATTTTTTTTGAAAAGCTTTTTTCAAACTTGGTTTAGAATTACCGTGTCCTCGCAAGTCCAACAATAACACATTATAGTCTTTTTTGAAATCCCGAATTTGCTTGAACCAAATAGACGAACTACCTCCTGCACCGTGGACAAATGTCACCCACTGATTACTGTTTTGATTTTCATATAAGGTGAAGTTTATCATTTTTTTGTTTCAAGTTAAATTTCAAATTGTTCGAACCGAAACTTACACTTGAAGTAAAATTGCTTCCATTTCTTGTTGTATTTTCAAGGCTTCTTCTCTTGCTTTTTCGGCAAAATCAGTTCCATTTGAAGCATAAATAATTCCTCTTGACGAATTAATCAACAAGCCAACATTGGCATTCATTCCGTATTTGCACACGTCAGAAAGGCTTCCCCCTTGTGCGCCAACGCCAGGAACTAATAAAAAACTATCGGGAACAATTTTTCGAATTTCTGTAAAATATTCCGCTTTGGTAGCACCAACCACATACATTAGATTATTGGAATTTTTCCAGTTTTTGGAAGTTTCCAATACTTGTTTGTACAATTCTTTTCCGTCAATATTTAGAGTTTGAAAATCAAAAGCGCCTTCATTTGACGTTAAAGCTAACATAATAGTATGTTTATTTTCGAAAGCCAGAAAAGGTTCTACCGAATCTTTACCCATATAAGGTGCAACTGTTACGCTATCAAAATTCAAATCTTCAAAAAAAGCTTTGGCATACATGGAGGAGGTATTGCCTATATCACCTCTTTTGGCATCGGCGATTGTGAAAATTTCGGGATATTTTTCGTTGATGTAATTAATTGTTTTTTCTAATGACTGCCAACCTTTTATTCCATAAGCTTCGTAAAAAGCGGTGTTGGGTTTATAAGAAACTGCCAAATCGTATGTGGCATCAATTATGGCTTTATTGAATTCGAAAATTGGGTCTTCGAGTTTTAATAAATGTTGTGGAATTTTAGTCAAATCAACGTCTAATCCTACGCAAAGGAATGATTTTTTGATTTTGATTTGGTCGTAAAGTTGTTGTGTTGTCATTATGAAATTTTGTTGTGTGGCAAATTTACAAACTTGAAACCAATAAACTTGAAATTTTACAACAATCCTAAAAAATTGTGTAATACCTTTTGATCAAGGTCACAATATCTTTGTAAAAGACATTAGAACAAATAATATAAACCTTTAAAATACAATATCATGAACACTACAGAAATCAAAGGAAACTGGAACGAGATTAAAGGAAAATTGAAACAAAAATATGCCGATCTAACCGACGACGATTTATTGTATGAAGAAGGAAAAGAAGACGAAATGTATGGTAAAATCCAAAAGAAAATTGGAAAAACCAAAGACGAAATCACAAAATGGATTGCTGAATTGTAATTCGTTATTTTCTTAAAAACTAGAGCTGTCTGTACGTATTTATTAACTTCTAATTCCTAGCAGTTATTAATTGCTACAGACATTTCTTTATTTAAAACATATACTTTAAAACAACTATTTTATGGATACAACAAACTCAAAAAACCATATTGCTCTTGACTTATTGGCCTTCATTTCGCTTGTATTCATTGCCTATATGTTACAAGACTTTTTGATTCCTTTATTTTTTGCCATCATATTAAGTGTTTTAATTTATCCAATCGTACACTATTTTGAAACCCGATTGTGCTGGAATCGAATTGTTTCCATCAGCATTGCCATCACTATTTTTTCGGCAGTTATTTTTGCTGTTTTTGTATTGATTGGTTTCCAATTTCAAGAAATGGTGAGTAAAAGTGACCAATATTACGATCAAATTGAACAAAAAATAAGTCCGTTGCTAACTCAAACCGAAAAATCTACGGGCATTGACCGAAATGCTATTATGGGAAGTAAGGAATTGAAAATCGAAGAAATAGCCAAGCAAAACTCAACTGGAATTTTCGATTTCATTGCTACTTCGGGCAGTATTTTGGGCGATTTTGTTTTATCACCTTTGTATATGTTTTTATTTTTATTGTATCGCAATTTTTTGGTCAGTTTTATATATAAAGCCACCGTACGAACTTGTAGCAAAACCAAAATGAGATTAATTTTGGGCGAACTCTATAAAGTGCAACAAAATTACCTGCTAGGATTGATAACCGTAATGCTTATTGTTGGTATTCTTAACAGCATAGGATTGCTTCTTTTAGGCGTAGATTATGCTTTTTTCTTTGGCTTTTTTGGTGCTTTGCTATTGCTAATACCTTACATTGGTATTATTATTGGATCTATTTTACCAGCATTGATTGCTTTAGCAACAAAGGATTCCTATTGGTATTCGGTTGGGGTTATTGGCGTATTTGGGTTCATTCAATTCTTGGAGGGCAATTTTATAACCCCAAAAATTACAGGTTCTAAAATTTCATTAAATGCCTTTGTTTCTATCCTATCTATTATTTTATTCTCAATGCTTTGGGGAATTCCTGGAATGATTTTAGCGTTGCCAGTAACTGCTTCTTTAAAAGTACTTTTTGACCATTCTGAAAATATGGAATCTCTAGGTTTTTTATTGGGCGAGGCAAAAGAAAAATATTTTAGTAATAAAGCCAAAAACCGACTTAAAATTTGGAATAAAATAAGAATTCAAAAACTAAAAGCATAAGCAATACACTGACTTCCAAACCGAAAGCTTATTTCCCAAAAAAAACAGCAATTTTACATTAATAATTACGTTAAATATGTGTTTGATTTTGTTCATGAAACGAATCATCTCCTTTTTTTTATTACTTTAGTAGCCAAATAAACTAGCATTATGAGGGTATTTATTAAATTTGATTTCAACACCGTTTGCAAAAAAATACTCTCCGAAAAACTGGAAGAGTTCCAAATAAAACATAGAATTTTAGGTTTTGGCGAAGTCGATTTTTTAGAAATTGTTCCAAAAGACAAACTCCGTTTATTTACAGAATCATTACGGCCTTATGGAATTGAAATTGTTGAAAACCAAAAAACAGTTATGATTCAAAAAATAAAAGACGCTATTGTAGATATGGTTTTTAATGACGAAACGAGTTTGAATGTAAAAAGTTCGGTCTATTTGGCTGAAAAACTCGATCGTACTTATGGGTATTTGTCCAACCTTTTTTCTGAAGTAACTTACACTTCTATCGAAAATTTTATCATTCTTCAAAAAATAGAATACACCAAACAACTCATTATCAACAATCAACTATCTTTAACAGAAATAGCCTTTAAGCTAAATTATTCCAGTGTTGCACATTTAAGTTCGCAGTTCAAGAACACTACGGGTATTACGCCTTCAGCCTTTCAAAGAATTATCAAAAGACGGAGAGAAATTACCAATTAAAACTAAAAAAATATGCAACAAGATTTCACACTTATTACATTGGCAGACGACGATGAAGACGACAGATTGTTTTTTACCGATGCCTTTGAGGAGTTAAAAATAAACACAGTTGTCAACACCGTAAATAATGGACGAGAATTATTAAATTATTTGAATCATCCCGAAACGGTCTTGCCTCACATCATTTTTTTAGATTTGAATATGCCTATTCTCAACGGAATTGACTGTTTGAAAGAAATCAAACAAAACGACAAATTCAAAGATATTGCCATTGCCATTTATTCGACCTCATCATCCGATCAAGATGTAGAAGATACTTTTGTTTTAGGGGCTAATATTTACATCAAAAAGCCAAGTAATTTCAATGAATTAAAAAAAATAGTATCTGAAGTGGTAATCATCAATTGGCAATATCATACTAATGGTTTAAACAAAGAGAATTTTTTACTTCGATTATAATTCAATTATAATTTTATGAAAAACAACAGCTATAAATCTTCTATTTATCATAAAATTATATTTATAATAAGTCTTTTTATACTGTTTTTTATTGGTATTCTTACCGTAAAACACATCAAAAATATTTCTAATGCTTCTAAATTAATCATGCACACCTATGAAGTAAATTTAGAATTAGAACATTTATTCTCCTATATCAAAGATTCTGAAAACAACATGAGAGGTTATCTTATATCCAAAGATAAGCTCTATTTAGAACCTTATCAGAATGATATAAAAAACGCTAATCAGTCATTTTTGCTACTAAAAAAACTCACCAGCGACAACCCAAAACAACAGCAAAATCTAGAATCACTTTATAAAATCATAACTAAAAGGTATGAATATATGGATCAATATTCGAACCTAAATGAAAATATTGATCTCTCTAAAAACTACGACTTCAAAAAAAACTTTAGAGAAAGTAGCATGCTACTCATTGATATTCGGTTCAAGTTGAACGAAATGGTGCATATTGAAAAATCCAATTTACGCCAACGCAATTCGGTCTATGACAATCAAATATACCTTACACCAATTTTAACATTAGGCATTTTATTCATCACGCTTTTACTTTTGATATTTACTTATTATCAAACCACAAAAGATATTCAGAAAGTACAACTAGCCAATGTCAAATTAAACAAATCCCAATTCTTAAGCTATCAAGCCGAAATTCTTTCTGAATTTGGTACCTGGGAATGGAATTTGAATACCAATATCATTAGTTATTCGGATAATTTATATCGAATTTTAGGAACAGAACCTCAATCGTTTGAAGCTGGACAAGCCAATTTTATGAAATTCATTCATCCAGAAGATATTGACATTGTGAATACTATTTTCGAAAAAATTATAGAAGACGAAGACTTACCACATTCCTACTACAGAATTATCAGAACCGATGGAAAGGTACGAATTTTAAGATCTGTAGGAAAGCTATTTACAGATTCATTGGGTAATAAAACCGTTTTAGGAGTAACAGGAGATGTTACAGATGAGCATACCAAAAATGAAATCCTAAAAAGCAATTATCAAGATTTGATTGGTGTAAACAACCAACTAAAAATATTTGATGAATCGAGCAAACAAGCCGAAATTCTTGGTAAATATGGCAGTTGGACTTTAGATTATAACACCTCAAAATTTACTTATTCAGACAATCAATTCAGACTGATGGGCTGCGATCCTCAATCATTTGAACCGTGTATTGACAACATATTAGAAAATGTTCATCCAGAAGATCATAGCATCGTTGATAATGCCTTTAAAAAAGCGTCAACATCTATGAAAATTCCTGCCATCAATTATAGAGTCATTCGAAAAGACGGCAAAATAAGACAGTTCAAAACCATTGCAAAATCGTTTACCGATTTGAAAGGAGTACAAAGCTTGATTGGAACTACTCAAGATGTAACCGAGGATTTTAATAAAAGTTTACAACTAAAACAAAGAAATTTAGAACTTGAAAAACACATCAAAGAACTGAATGAATTTAACCAAGTAGCCAGCCACGACCTGCAAGAACCACTGCGAAAAATTCAAACCTTCATCTCTAGAATTAACGATAGAGATAAAGAAAAAATGAGTGAAACAGGCAAAGAATATTTGTCGAGAATGGAAAGAGCATCCAACAGAATGCGAGTATTAATCAATGATTTGTTGCAATATTCGAAAGCCAATCGTTCTGAAAAAAATCTAGTCGAAACCAATTTAAACGATGTCCTAAAAGATAGTTTGAGCGAATTATCACAAAATATTGAAGATAAAAAAGCCATTGTCAGTTATGCCAAATTACCAGAAATTAATGGTATTCATTTTCAAATGCAACAACTTTTTACGAACCTATTGAGCAATTCATTGAAATATGCTAAAGAAAATATTCCTCCAATAATTACGATTGATTGCACGGAAATTATAGCCAAAACGGAAGTGCTACTCAATGATAAAAGCTTGAAAAAATATTACAAAATAAGCCTTACCGACAACGGAATTGGTTTTGAACAAGAACATGCCGAAAAAATATTTCTGCTATTCAACCGTCTTCATGGCAAAACAGAATACCACGGAACTGGGGTTGGTCTAGCCATTTGCAAAAAAATTGTAGAAAACCACAAGGGTTGTATTTTTGCCAATAGCATACCAAACGAAGGTGCTACATTTACTATTTTTCTGCCAGTTCCGACACCAACACTTGCATAAATTTTATAATTTGAATATGGTAATATTATAAGATTAAGAAAAAATAGTATAATTTTTTTGAGGCTTATTTTTTGAACTTTGTAGCAAAAATAAGCCATGAAAAAGCTATCCAAACCTCGATACATCCTTTGCAGTTTTATACTGATTTTTGCAATTCTTTTGGTTATTTCTTGCAACAACAGAGATAAGCAAATCTATACACCTTTTTTTGAAGAGAAATCGCTGCAAACTGAATCTACTATCGATTTTAATTTGATTGATAATTTGAACGAATCCAATAAAAAAACCATCGATTTAGCTACTATTCTTTTCAATCGAACTAAAGATTTAAAAAGCCTGCAACTGCTTTTGAAAATAAAAAAAGATCATTACAAAATAGATTCCGAATTGAGAAAATTGACTGCAAAAAACTTGATTATCATCCCCAGAGCAGTTTATGATTTGAACATCAAATCTGATTCGCTCAAAAATAAAAAGGCTAATCTTTATCTTTTTGCTTTGTTAGACAAGGAAATAAAAAATATGGCTACCATTTTAGATCAAATAAAAAAGACAGCACAGAACGATGATTTTATACAATTTGCAGCTCATTCAAAAAAAAGAATTGAGTCTAATATTCACATCGTTCAAACGAACATTGCCCTTCAATAATGATAAAAAATTTAAAAAAATATCTCCTTTCCTTATTCCATGTGCTTAAAGATGCTGGGAACAATTTTTTGGAACATAAAGTAATGAAGATGAGCGCTGCCTTGTCTTATACTACTATGTTTTCGATGGGACCTTTACTCTTGGTTATTTTGTATTTATCGGATTTGTTTTGGGGCAGCGGTAGAGAAGTAACCGAGGGAACTATTTACAATCAAATCAAAGACTTTGTTGGACCATCAAGTGCAGAACAAATCCAAACCATAATTACAAACTTATCCATTTCCAAAGAAGGAAACCTAGCTGGAATCATAGGAGGAATAACCTTGTTTATAGGCGCTACATCCGTTTTTGCAGAAATTCAAGATTCTATTAATACCATTTGGGGTATCAAACCCAAGAAACAATCTGGATTTTGGTTGTACCTTAAATCACGTCTTTTGTCCTTTGGTGTTATTGGTAGTTTTGGATTTATTTTATTGGTATCATTAGGTATTTCTACCATTATGGATGGTTTGAGCGACCGCCTCTTTGCTCGGTTTCCTGAAACCTTGTTTTATGTGGTTTATGTACTAAACAACTTCATCACTTTTATTATTATTTCCTCCTTATTCGGAGCTATTTTCACCATTTTGCCCGATGCCGAAATTAAATGGAGACAAGTTCGATTAGCGTCTTTCACTACTGCGATTTTGTTTATGGTTGGTAAATTTTTAATCTCTTTTTATATTGCCAATTCCAATATTCAAAATGTGTACGGAACGGCAGGTTCCTTTGTCGTATTAATGATTTGGGTTTATTATTCATCGGTTATCCTTTATTTTGGAGCCGAGTTTGCCAAAAGTTATGCTGTACAATTTTCGAGTGCTATTGTTCCTTCTAAATTTGCCGATTTAGTACACACCGTAGAAATTGTTTCTGAAGAAAAAACCCTTCAAAAAGCAGCAGTAGAACTGGAAATCATCAAAAAAGAACAACTCGAAAAATAATTTCATTCCCTTATAAAACACAAAAACTTCTCTATTTACGGGGAGTTTTTTTGTTATAGCAATATCCTAAAATAAACAGCATTTAATTTTAAACATATAAGTCATATAAGTAAAAATCAACAAACACTTTTCCTAGTCGAAAAAAGTACAAATAAGTAAAAAAAATATACTCTATGAAGTTATTTACTTTTACTTAAATGCACTTTTGGCTTTGCTTTTTTTCAAATAAACAACTTATATGACTAATATGTTTTAATAAATATCTCTACAGAACACTGTTATTCAGAGAATTAAACCATTATTATCAATTCAATTCCGCCAAAATGGGAATTATATAAAACACAACAATTATAGTGTAACATAAAAGATGAAGTACTGTTGCATCTTTGTACTATATCATTAATTAAAAAATTAACCCCATGAAAAACAGAATCAAAATTTTAGCTGCAATTGCTTTGACAGGATTATCATTCACCGCTGTTGAGGCACAAACCAATTCGGGTACTGATGCCCAATTTGGTATCAAAGGAGGATTAAATCTTTCTAACATTTACACCGATGATGTAGATGATAATAATGTACTACCTAGCTTCAATGCTGGTTTTTATGCCACATTGCCTATTACCAGTTTCATAGCTATTCAACCTGAAGTTTTGTACAGTCGAAAAGGTTCGGAGTTAACCTATGATAATGCGTTTGTATCAGGAAAAGCAAAATTCAACCTAAACTACGTAGAAGTGCCTGTTTTAGTAAAAGTAAATTTAACTAAAAACCTAAACATTCACGCAGGACCTTATTTTGCTTACTTAATTGATGCCAATATAAAAAACGAGTCCAGTGGTGGTACATTTGACTTTGAAGAAAACTATGACAACGACGATTTCAACAAATTTGATGCTGGAATTTCTGGCGGAATTGGATTGGATTTTGACTCTATTGGCATTGGAGCTCGATACAACTACGGTCTAACCACCATCGGAAAAGAGAGAACAGTTGGCGGAAGTACTTATACCGTACCAGATGGAAAAAACAGCAGTTTGAGTCTGTATGTAGCCTTCAAATTAAATTAATTAACCAACTAAAAACAAAAAATCATGTCTAATTTATTGTATGTAATGGCAGTCGTTTTAATGGCATTTTGGGCTTTTGGATTTTTTGTTTACAACGTTGGATCCATCATTCACATTTTATTAATAATTGCTGTAATTGTCTTTTTGTTAAGGATAATCAGCGGAAAAAGAGTTTAAATAATTTTAAAAAACAAAGAACATGAAAAATAGTAAAACACTAATCGGAATTTTAGGAGGAGTTGCCATAGGTGCAACATTAGGAATATTATTTGCACCAGACAAAGGCTCAAATACTAGAAAAAAAATCGCTAAAAAAAGTACTGATGCTACAGATGAGTTGAAAGAAAAACTTAATAGTATCGCCAATTCTTTCTCTGAAAAATACAACTCAATTCTAAACAAAGGAGAAGTATTAACTGAAAAAACAGCCGATGAAATTAGCTTCGAAAACATCAAAAAAATCAACAAATTTCAATAAACATGAAAAACTTAAAAATAACATTCGCATTAGTTGCATCAGCTCTAGTATTAACTTCTTGCAAAGACGAAAAACAAGAGAAAGCGCAACAATCACTGGAAGTTTACACTAAATATGTAGATTCTTTAAGCACTGTTGCCAAGGAAGATGCTGTAGAAAATTGGGGCGTAATTGAAAACAATTACACTCGATTAAAGACTGAAGCTGAAACGGCTTTGGCTCCATTAAGTGACAAATCGATGTTAGAATCTAGTTTAGAAAATTCGGCAACTCAATACGAAGAATTCAAAAACAATGTATTGGCCGAAAAAGAAAAAATGGATGCGATGAATTCGAAGACGGTGATTTACAAAGCATTATTTGGCTCTAGTTATGTCAATGACGATATGAAATTCAATTGGGTAAACAAATCCAATATTTTAAGCGTGTATGACAACTTTGTGAATGCAGTACAAAAAAATAAAGATTCCTATTCTCGTGAAGATTGGGATGAGATCAAACTGGTTTACGAAGCATTAGATACTAGAAAAAATACTGTTGAAAAAGAAGGTTTAAGCGGAGCTGACAACCGCAAAATTGCGGCCCTAAAACTTAAATTTTCGCCTATGTACACCGTAAATAGAATGGGTGCCAAGTCAGAAGAAAATAGCGATGCTAAAAAGTAAAATACTTTTCAGAAAGTAATTTTCAAAAAAAATGAGGTCTTTTCAGACCTCATTTTTGATTTTATAAAAAGCTAGTATTATAGTTTACCTTCATAAATAGTACCTACATGAATTATTTCGGTTCTTCTATTTTCAGCTCTACCTTTTGGTGTTTTGTTAGTTGCTACAGGTTTTGTTGCTCCAAATCCTTTATAAGTTAAATTGTTTGGATTCACTCCTCTAGCAATCAAAGCATCCATAACTACTTTGGCTCTAGCCTCTGAAAGTTTTTGGTTAGCTGCAGCATTTCCTACACTATCTGTATGACCTTCGATAGAGAATTTAGCCGTTGGATAATTTTTTAGAATTTCTTTGATAGCATCTAATCTTCCGTTGGTTTCTCCTTTATCAGCCGTTTGTAAAGCCGCTTTTCCTGTAACAAAAAATACCGATCTCGCTTGAACTTTAAGTTCTTTCAAAGCTTCTTGAGTTATTTCAGGACAACCTTGATTTTTTGCTGGTCCAGCAACTGTAGGACAAGCGTCTTCTCTATCAATTACGCCATCTTTATCGGCATCTGGACAGCCTCCGTTTTCGGCTAATCCTTTTTCGTTAGGACATTTATCGTCTTTGTCTAAAATACTATCCTCATCAGTATCAGGCCAAGGGCAACCTTTATTTTCTACTGCTCCTGCGATAGAAGGACAAGCATCTACATTATCTAAAACAGTATCTTTATCTTCATCTCCCCAAGGACAACCATTGTTTTCAGCTGGTCCTGCAGTAGTTGGACATTTATCATCTTTGTCTAAAATACCGTCTCCGTCAGTATCTGGCCATGGACAACCTTTGTTTTCTATAGGTCCAGCTTCTGTTGGACATTTATCTTCTTTATCAAAAATGCCATCGCCATCCTGATCTTTTGCTTTTTTCTGATATACTGGAATTTTTACACCCAAATGAAAATCAGCACCTCTTGAATTATTAGAAACCACATTCGATAATGCTGAACCTGAACCTATAAAAAATACTCCTGTACGCAATCCTACTCCAACTTGAGTTTCTTTATTCAACTCATAATAAGATACTGGTACATAGAAACTAAACCATCTTGATTCAAAACGAGGAGTTAAACTCATTCTGTTAGCCACGCTATTTTGATTCAATTTTGTGTTAGAAACAACACTAAAATCGCCATTCAAGTTAAGATAGAACTTATTGTGAATATTCCAATCAATATCGGCGTGAACGGCAGTTGGCAAATAGGCTTTTACAGTACCTGCAATTGGTGTTCCTGAAGTTGGGTATAAATCTTCAAGACCGTCTGCATTATCTAAATCATCGCTGGTAAAAGTATTATTCAAATTATAATTTTCACGAATTCCTTTGTCATATTTCATCGAACCTAAATCAGTAACCGAAACACCAAAACGCAATTTGTATTTGTTTACATATTTAAGGTCGTTAATATCTACTCTTGAAGCATCATATTCGGGTCTCCATTCATACGTTAAACCTAAATCGAATCCAAACCCTTTTGATTTGCTATCGATTTCTACATCTGAATTGGCGTCAAAATCTTGACTGGTACCGTAGATAGCATTTCCTGTAGTAACATAAGTACTATTTTGTGGCACAATCAAATCTTCGTTAAAACGAACCGTTACATTATCCGCTTGAAAATGATAATTGGCTACACCTTGCAAATATTTGGCTGTAACCCCTCCTTTTAAGAAGTGTTGTCCTTTTTGAAGCAAAACCGCAGCGTAAGAAACACCCAGTTCGCCCCATGAATTCCCAACGGCATTCACACTACCCAATGTAGCAGTAGGAAAACTATTAGTATCGTCTTTGGCAATATCATTAATCACAGTTCCGTTAATATCAACTACATTTACAAAGGCTCTTGCTCTTGTGTAAATCGCTAATGAATGTTTGGGTGCAATGTTGAACATGAAAGATGGCCCCATCAAATCAAAATTTATTGTGGCACTATTACTAGTAGTAAATGTTTTTTTGGCATCCAAATCAAAATCATATCCAGTCTTAAACGCATCTAAAACATTTACTCCATAAGCATCATTATTTACAGACGTACTGAAAGAAAATAAGTTAATATCGGTTTTAAAACGAGAATCTACAATAGAAGACGGATTAAAAAGTACGCCTTGTACACCCGCATAATTGTCTGGTGTAAAGCCAATATAGGATTGAGCATTCGTGGCTATTGCCGAAAACAGTAAGCCTACATAAAGGAATTGTTTTTTCATAAAATTGAGTTTATTAATATTAGTAAATAAGGGCGTTAAGTTTTTATTGATAACAAAAATACCACAAAAAATACAAGTTAAAGAATTCCTTAAACAAGAAATTGTAAATTATTTTTCAAAAATAATTCTTATAGTACACAAAAAAAATCCCTACAAGTAGGGATTTTAATTGTTGCATCGATATTTAAAAAACCTCACTGGCTTCTTTTAACTTCTCGGTATTGTTGACCAATTGCAATTCGTCAACAATTTTCTGAATGTCGCCATTCATAATGTTTCCTAAATCGTATAAAGTCAATCCCACACGGTGATCAGTTACACGACCTTGTGCATAATTGTAGGTTCTAATTTTAGCCGAACGGTCACCCGAACTTACTTGCGAAGTACGTTTTGAAGCATCTTCCTCTTGTTTTTTGGCTAATTCTTGTTCGTACAAACGAGAACGCAAAACAATTAAAGCTTTATCTTTATTCTTGTGTTGCGATTTCTGATCCTGACATTGAGCCACCAAACCTGTTGGGATGTGTGTCAAACGAACCGCTGATTTCGTCGTATTTACCGATTGTCCTCCAGGTCCTGACGAACAAAAGAAATCCACACGAACATCGTTCATATCAATCTGAACGTCAAATTCTTCGGCTTCTGGAAGCACCATAACGGTCGCTGCCGAAGTATGCACACGACCTTGCGTTTCCGTTTGCGGAACACGTTGCACACGGTGAACACCTGCTTCAAACTTCAAAGTTCCGTAAACATCTTCTCCAGTCACTTCAAAAATCACCTCTTTGAATCCACCCGAAGTTCCTTCGTTCATATCCACAACCGAAGTTCTCCAACCACGGTTTTCGCAATATTTGGTGTACATACGGAACAAATCTCCTGCAAAAATACTCGCCTCATCTCCACCCGTTCCAGCACGAATTTCGACCATTACGTTTTTGGCATCTTCAGGATCTTTTGGAATCAACATAAATTTGATTTCGTCCTCTAGTTCTGGTAATCTTTCTTTGGCTTCTTCCAGTTGCATCTTGGCCATTTCGGTCATGTCTGCATCTGAATTGTCTGAAATTATTTCGTTGGCTTCTTCAATATTGGCCATCAAAAGGACATATTCGTCTCTTTTTTCAGCCAAAGCCTTTAGGTTTTTATACTCTTGATTCAACTGTACATAACGTTTCTGATCCGAAATCACATCCGGCTGGATAATCAAGTCCGAAATCTCGTCGAAACGCTGTTTTACTATTTGAAGTCTGTCTAACATAGTCTTGTTCCTTTTATTGGAGTGCAAATTTAGTGAAAAGATTGGAGATTTTAGAATCTAGATTTTAGAAATTTTAAAGTGGGGTTTGATGGGGGGAAAACTAATGGATGTTACCGCAAAGACACGATGACACAAAGAAAAAAGTTTTTCGATTTATAGTTGACTTTGGTGTTTATTCGTTCGGATATTGTGTCACCAAATTAAAAATTCTCTTCCGTCTGTTCGAGTGTTTTATTAAAAAATGCGATAGCCTTTTTTAATAAAATGTATCGAGAACTAAACCTATTAAAGGCTTCTCGATACAATTTTGAATAGTAAAGCCGTCGCATTACCATTCAAAATCACTCGAAGAGACGGGAAATAGTACTATTTTTTAAAAAAATTACTGCGTTTACGGTTTCCCGTAAGGTTGGTGTTTTAAAAGGGGGTAGTTTTGGAAATGAAATAACTTTATAAGTTTTTTAGTGATTAGTTTATATATTTGAGTAAAAATAAAATTTACACTGTAAAATAAAGTGCCCCGATTATAGAGTGATTAACCGGAAAGCGTTAGACTACATAACTAGTTAACTTCTAAAACTCTAAAAAAACCTCATAAAAAGAAAATAATATATGAAAAACAGCAATTTTTTTGATGAACAACTTGAACAATCTTTAGTCAAATCAACTATAGTTTCAAAGTATTTTGGAGTTTGGTCAAAAGTTATAATTAGCACTCAAAAGAGGTTTCCAAGAAACTCACAAAAAATTGCATATATTGATTTATTTGCTGGTCCTGGAAGATATAAAGATGGAACAATGTCAACGCCTCACAAAATATTAAGTAACGCAATAGATGACAATGATTTAAGTGAAAGATTAGTTGCTGTTTTTAACGATAAAGACGAAACAAATTCTCAAGAACTTGAAAAAACGATTTTTGAAATTCCAAAAATCGATACTTTAAAACATAAACCTGAAATATGGAATCAGGAAGTTGGAGAGAATATTGTTTTAAAGTTTGAAAAGATTAACTTAATCCCAACATTGTTTTTTGTGGATCCTTGGGGTTATAAAGGATTATCTTTGAGACTAGTAAATTCCGTAGTGAAAGATTGGGGTTGTGATGCAATATTTTTCTTTAATTATAATAGAATAAATATGGGTTTGAGTAATGATAAAGTTAAGTCTCATATGGAAGCTTTATTTGGAAAAGATAGAAGCGAAAAAATGAGAATAGAATTAGATAAAAAAAATGCTGTTCAGAGAGAATTACTAATTATTGAAGAATTGTGTCAAGCACTAAAGGAATATGGTTCAAGGTTTGTTTTGCCTTTTAGATTTAGAGATTCTAATAAGAAAAAAACAAGTCATCATTTAATATTTGTAAGCAAAAACTTTAAAGGTTATGAAATTATGAAAGAGATAATGGCAAAAGAAAGCACAAACGATGAACAAGGTGTTCCAAGTTTTGCTTATGATCCAGCAGATTTAATGCCAAAACAAACACTTTTGTTTAAATTATCAAGACCTTTGGATGATTTAAAAGAAGATTTGCTAAAGGTTTTTTACAAAAAGAAATTAACTATGCGCGAAATTTATGAGCAACATAATGTTGACACCCCATATATTAAAAAAAATTACAAAGATGTATTGAAAGAGTTCTATGAAAACGGATTAATCGATGCGATTTCAAATAAAAATAAAGCACCTAAAGCAGGAACATTTGCGGATGATATAATTGTTACTTTTAAAAATTAGTTATGGCACAATCAAGTATAGAATGGACAGAAATGACTTGGAATCCAACAACGGGATGTTCAAAAATCTCAACAGGTTGTAAATTCTGCTATGCAGAAATTATGTCAAAAAGATTAAAAGCAATGGGTGTTGAAAAATATAAAGATAATTTTGAAGTTAGAACTCACAATGATGCTTTAAAAATTCCATACACTTGGAAACATAGTAAAGTTGTTTTTGTAAATTCGATGAGCGATTTATTTCACAAAGAAATACCTTTAGAATTTATTCAAAAAGTATTTAAAGTTATGAATGATAATCCACAACATGTTTTCCAAGTTTTAACTAAAAGGTCTGAAAGACTTTTTGAATTACACTCGGAATTAAAATGGACACATAATATTTGGATGGGAGTTTCAGTTGAAAATGCTAACGAAAAACATAGAATTGATGATTTACGAAAAATAAATGCAAAAGTAAAATTTCTTTCACTAGAGCCATTACTCGCGCATTTAGGCGAACTAAATTTAGAGAATATTGATTGGGTAATTGTTGGAGGTGAAAGTGGTCATAAACCTCGTCCAATGGATGCGGATTGGGTATTAGATATTCAAGAACAATGCAAAGAAAAAAGTGTCGCTTTTTTCTTTAAACAATGGGGTGGAAAAAATAAAAAGGCAAATGGAAGAATATTAAATGGAAGAACTTATGACGAAATGCCTGAAATTGAACTTCAACATTCCGTATAAAATCCCCAGATTACTATGATACTACCAAATAAATATTCATAACATTTTGTTGAAGTTATATAAGTAAAGATGAATTTTGTGTTTCAAGTGACCGAATTGATGTACCAATTGATAATGACTAATTATTATTTTTTACAGTTGTGAATATTAATATTACAAAAAAACAAAAAAATTATGCTAAAAAAAATTGAGAAAATTGAATCAGAAGATAATAATAATTTTAAAATTTTAAAAATAAGTATAGACGGCAATTGGACTTCAAATGATTTTATAAAATTATTTGAAAGTATAAACCTACTTAATCAAATTTTTGTAGAAATTGATAATTTAAATTTGCTACAAAATTATCAAATGGAAAGTGAGTTGACAAAAAATTATTTAAATGTAAATGGGTTTATATTTAAAAAATTGAATTTGGGAGATACTTTTGAAAACACTAAAAATTTAAACAATATAAATATAAAAAACTCACCAGTTGAAGATTACAGAGATTTGAAAATTAAAGAATTAAAATATGCTTCACCAGGATTTGCAGATTTTTTTGGTTCAGGTGAAATTGTAAAAAACATTTTTGACACTATTAAACACTACATACCAAATAAAAATCAAAAATTACAGAATGAAATTTTAGAATTAGATATTATCGAAAAAAAATTAAATATTCTTAATACAATAAACTCATCTGAAAGAGAAAAATTTAGAATTATTGAAATTAGAAATAGTGCTATTGAGAATTTAAAACAACTCGATTTTTCCAATAAAATAACAAATATAGAAACCAGCTCTGAGAAGTATGAATAAGTCCCACCTCTGCTTTCCTTTGAATAAATTTAGTCATTTTCCCGCTCCGCAAAGTCTCCGACTTTGAGGTAGTGAATTTCGGTTTTCAACCGACCTGTTTTAAATCTTTTACACCAGTCACAGACTGATACACACCTCCTCAAAGTCGGAGACTTTGCGAAGCGAGAGTGCTAAAAATTAGTAAAATACAACAAGAATTATTTTTAAGATTTTCATTTTGATTACATTTGTACAATATGAGTAAAAACCTTTACATAATTGCAGGTTGTAATGGAGCTGGAAAAACTACCGCTTCCTTTACTATTTTACCTGAAATTTTGAATTGTAAGGAGTTTGTAAATGCCGATGAAATTGCAAAAGGGCTATCCCCTTTTCAACCTGAAAAAGTAGCCTTTGAAGCAGGAAGAATTATGCTCCATCGAGTTAATGAGCTTCTTCAACAGCATGAAAATTTCGCTTTTGAAACCACTCTTGCAACTAGAAGTTACAAAAACAAAGTTCTTGAAGCTAAAAGAAATAATTACAACGTTACATTACTTTTCTTTTGGCTAAAAAATCCTGAATTAGCAATAGAAAGGGTCAAAACGAGAGTTTTGGAAGGCGGTCATAACATTCCTACTGATGTTATTAAAAGAAGATATATCAAAGGAATTAAAAACTTATTCGAAATTTACATTCCAATTATAGATCAAGTTCTTATCTTTGATAATTCAGAAGGTAAGCATAAATTAATAGCTGAAAAATCGAGTAGTGATGAATTAATCATTATTGACAACCAAAAGTTTAATGAACTAAAAAATTATTTATGACAACTGAAACTAAAATAGAACGCAGAAATAAAATCATAAAAGGACTTGAGATAGCTTATGAAAAAATGATTGAATTCAAAAAACAACACAAAAGCGAACTTGTTATCATTCAAGACAATAAAATTGTAAAAATAAAACTGTAATAAGCACTTATATAATGCTCCGCAAAGTCCCAGCTAGCGCAAGCGTCACGCTCGTGAACACTAATACATAAACCCAAATAGCCAAACTGGAATGATAGTCCCGTACCCTATTTCTATCATGTCTTTGGCAATGTAGGAATCTGGGACATTGATAATTTGTTTCTTGGTTTTGTTTTTGCCTCCTATCTCGAAAGTGTACTTTTTATTAACCAAAAAATCGGATTGATCAGAGAGATTAATTTCATATAAATCTTTGAATTGATTTAGAAAAAACGTTTCTCTAATAGTACCAATATTGATATTCTCTTTTGCCAAAGCATACATCAAATTGGTATTGTTCAAAAACAACTTTTCGGGTTTTGTTAAAACTCCAATTCCTGATGTGTCTTTGTATAATTCGTTTACTAATCCTGCACGGTCTAGAATTTTTATCGCCTGAATTAAGGTATTTCTAGAAACACCCACTTTTTCGCTCAACTTGGTAATATTGGGCGTAAATGGAGCACTCGTTGCAACAGTTATCAATAATTTTTTCAATTTGACCAAGGTTTCATAATTCAAATCTTCGACCGCATTAATATCTATTTCGATGATTAAATTGATTGTATTGCGTAATTTTTGAGGATAATCATTCTCGCTTTCTTTAAAATACGGATAAACTCCCATTTGCAAATATTTTGCAAAAAGAGGCAAAGGCTTCATCTCTTCCAGCATTTTTGAAGCTATTTCGTTGTGATTACTCAAAATTTCATCTAAAGAAAAAACGGGAAATTTTTTATTGGTATCCAACTCGATAAATTCTCTAAAAGACAACTCTTTTAAAGTATAAGAAACCGCTCTTCGACTCAAATCGGATTCGGCTTTGTAAATTTCGAGCATCGAAGAAGAAGTAAAAACAATGCTTAAAGTCGGAAAATTGTCATACATTAATTTGATCTCTCTAGACCAATTGGGATATTTATGAACTTCGTCTAATAATAAATGAGTGCCCCCAAATTTCACAAACAGCTTTGCCAAATCATATAATTTATTATCAAAAAAATAAATATGATCTAAACTTACATAAAGCGTACTTTTTAACGGTAATTTTCTTTTTGCAATTTGCAACAACAAAGTCGTTTTTCCGGAACCTCTAGCTCCTTTTACGGCAATTAATCGATTATTCAAATCCATTTTATCAATCAAATACCGTTGAAACTTCAACGATACTAAAGTGATTTTTTCTTGAAATTCTAAAATTAGATCTTCCATAATGCTATTTATAAATAGCAAATTTAATTAAAAATTGTTAAACTAAAACAACAATTTTATTATTTTTTTGTTTTTCTAAAACAACGTTTCTATAATTTTATAAAGAAATTTTAGACTGAATTAGAACAAATAGTCATTCGTATCGTTATATTCTAAAAATCCTTTACAAAATTTCCTTTCCATACCAATTTCTAAATTCCTAATTTGCGGCTTCAAAATTAGAAGCAAAAAATGAAGGTCTGTATTGCCGAAAAACCCAGTGTCGCCCGTGAAATTGCATCCGTTTTGGGAGCCAATACCAAGCACGATGGCTATTTTGAAGGCAATGGCTATCAGGTAACCTATACCTTTGGGCATTTATGCACCTTGAAAGAACCCAACGATTACAAACCGCATTGGAAAAGCTGGGATTTGAATAATCTGCCGATGCTTCCCGAGAAATTTGAAACCAAAGTAGTCGATAATTCAGGAATTCAGAAGCAATTCAAAATCATAAAAAGTTTGTTCGATAAAGCCGATTTGGTCATCAACTGCGGGGATGCGGGACAAGAAGGGGAACTCATCCAGCGCTGGGTGATGAACGAAGCCAATTACAAAGGCGAAGTGCAACGCTTGTGGATTTCTTCCCTAACCACCGAAGCCATCAAAGAAGGTTTTGAGAACCTAAAACCATCTGCCAATTACGATAATTTATTCTACGCAGGATTTTCCAGAGCCATTGGCGACTGGTTATTGGGTATGAATGCCACTAGATTGTACACCGTAAAACACGGCGGATACAAACAAGTTTTATCTATCGGAAGAGTGCAAACACCAACCTTGGCAATGGTTGTGGATCGCTTTAAAGAAATAGAAAATTTCAAACCTCAACCCTATTGGGAGTTGCAAACTTTATACAGGGAAACACTTTTTAGTTACGAAGAAGGACGCTTTTTAAACAAAGAAGACGGTCAACTTTTGGCGAATAAAGTCAAGGAAAGTGAATTCGAAATTGTATCTGTTGAAAAAAAGAACGGCAATGAATTTGCTCCCAAACTCTTTGATTTAACAGGATTGCAAGTCTATTGCAATCAAAAATTTGGCTTTTCAGCAGATGAAACACTCAAGATTGTACAAACATTATACGAACAAAAAATAGTGACCTATCCTAGAGTGGATACGACTTTCTTACCCAATGATATTTATCCAAAAGTGTCTGGAATTCTTCAAAAATTGACTAATTATAGTGAATTAACCCAACCGCTTTTAGAGAAAAAAATAAAAAAATCGCCCAAGGTTTTCAACGATAAAAAAGTTACGGATCACCACGCTATTATTCCAACGGGAATGCAAAGCAATTTGCAATACAATCAGCAGCAAGTTTATGACATCATTACACGCCGTTTTATTGCTGTGTTTTATGACGATTGTTTGGTTGCCAATACCACAGTAATTGGAAAAGCAGCCGAAGTACTTTTCAAAACTACTGGAAAAGAAATCCTGAAAAAGGGATTTCGAGTAGTCTTTGAAGACCCGAATGCCAAAGAAAAAGAAGCCGATATTTTACCGAGTTTTGTTGTGGGCGAAAAAGGGCCTCACGAACCTTCATTTTTGGAAAAAGAAACCAAACCGCCGAATCAATTTACAGAAGCTACTTTATTGCGAGCTATGGAAACCGCAGGCAAGCAAGTAGATGATGAAGATTTACGAGAATTGATGAAAGAAAACGGCATTGGACGACCATCAACACGAGCGAATATTATTGAAACCCTTTTCAGAAGACAATACATCGTTCGAAACAAAAAACAAGTTTTGCCAACACCAACGGGAATTCAGCTGATTGATACCATTCAGAATGAATTGGTCAAATCGGCGGAATTGACTGGTTCTTGGGAAAAGCAGTTGAAAGACATTGAAAAAGGAACGTTTACCGCTGGAGCTTTTATCAAGAATATGAAGCAAATGGTTGAAGTTTTGGTGTATGAAGTTAGGAATGAAACCAGACGTGCCAATATTTCGCATACGGAAAGCATTCAAAAACAAGAAGCTGTAGCCGAGAAAAAAAAGGCAGAAGGAATCTTGACAGAAGCGTGCCCAAAATGCAAAAAAGCTACTCTAATCAAAGGAAAATCTGCTTACGGTTGTGGCGATTATAAAGCGGGCTGCCGATTTTTATTGCCTTATACATTTTTAGACAAAAAAATATCCGAAAACCAATATTTGCGATTGCTACAAAAAGGTTCAACAGTAAACTTGAAAGATTTCAAAACCGATGCTGGAATTGTAGAGGGTTTGCTACGTTTTGACGAAAATTTTGAACTTGTACTAGAACAAAAGAAAACAGCAGTAAAACCAATATCGGATAAATTAGAATGTCCAAAATGTAAAAAAGGAACAGTCCTCAAAGGAAATACCGCTTATGGTTGCACCAATTACAAATTGGGGTGCGATTTTAAAGTACCTTTTGATGTGGTTCGTACAAAATTAAAAGATCAAAAACCCAGCAAAGAATTGGTTTATAGTATTTTGAAGGAAAATTTTTCATAACTATCAAGACGATTTTATACAAATTTGTACCAATTACAATTGCTTTATCACTCCAACCTTCTACTCCATTTGTCACGCTGGAAGCTTCTCAACACAAGTGAGCAACATAATCGAGACGCTTCCAGCGTGACAAATAGCAAGAATAAAAAGTACTCCAATATAACTATTTGAATTACTGAATAACCATATTCGCAATCTTTTCCTTAATTTTGAAACACCAGCAATCAATCACGCTTTTTATGAAAAAAATAATTCTTTCCCTCATTATAGTATTATCCATAACTTCTTGTAACAAATCAAAAGAAGTTTCCAAGATTATTGACACCGATTGGTTAATAGGAAAATGGGAAAACAAATCGCCCGATGGTAATTTATTAGAAACTTGGACGAAGGTAAATGACAGCGTTTTTATTGGCGAAAGTTATTTCATCAAAGCAAAAGACACCTTGCATTCGGAGAAAATGCAATTGAAACAAATGGGTGAAAACCTGATTTATATTTCGACAATCACAGGGCAAAACAACAATAAACCGATTATTTTCAAGCAAAATACTTCTGAAGAGAAAGTATTGGTTTTTGAAAATCCAAAAAATGAGTATCCAAAAAAAATTGTTTACAAGCCTTTTGCCAAAGATCATTTGCTAATTGAGATTACTGGAATCGAACAAGAAAAACCAAATTCAACACGCTATTCGATGAAAAAAACACAATAAATTTCTATTTTTTTGATTAAGATTATGAATCCTGCTTTTCACAAGGCAGGATTTTTTTTTATAAAACCCCTAAAAACAATAAGTTAAAATGGCGTTAAAAATTTATTTTTATTTATTCTAAATAAATTTGCTCAAATAAAATTAGTTTTTACATTTGCATTGTTATTTTTAATAAATCTAAATAAAAATGAAAAATGTAATTTTACTATCTACAGCAATGTTATTTTCGATGACTTCTTTCGGTCAAGAAATCAAAAAAGACAGCGTGAGCCAATTGAAAGAAATAGAAATCAATAATAAATACAAGTACAAAAGAGAAAAAAGTACTACGGTTTCTAAAATGCCTTTGAATAATATTGAAAACCCACAAGTTTACAATACGGTTACCGCAGAATTATTGAAGGAGCAAGTGGTTACCAATTTAAACGATGCCTTAAAAAATGCTACCGGAATTACTCGACTTTGGGAATCGACAGGCCGTGGTGGCGATGGAGCCGAATATTATAGTATGAGAGGTTTTGCCGTGCAACCAACGATGGTTAATGGTTTGCCTGCTGTTACCAATACTTCTACTGACCCCATCAATATTGATAATATTGAAGTGATAAAAGGACCATCTGGAACACTTTTTGGCAGTAGTTTAATTTCTTATGGAGGTTTGATTAACATTGTTACAAAAAAACCATACAGCTCTTTTGGTGGCGAAATAAATTATACTTCTGGAACTTACGGATTAGATAGAATCACTGCTGATGTTAATACTCCAATAAACAAAGACATTGCGGTTCGATTTAATACTGCTTATCAAAATGAGAATTCATTCCAAGATTCTGGATTTAGTAAATCATTTTTCTTTGCTCCATCGTTGAGTTATAAAGTAAATAATCGACTTTCATTTTTAGTAAACACTGAAATCAGTAGCAAAAATTCAGTAAATGCACCAATGATTTTTTTGAATAGATACGTTCCGCTTTCTTTCAATTCTATGGATTTGTTCGAGCAAAACTATAAGAAATCATACAACTCTAATGATTTGGTAATGAGTAATCCTTCGTTTAATATGCAAACGCAAATGTTTTACAAATTATCAGACCAATGGACATCGCAAACGGTTTTATCCAGAAGCCATACTAAAACCTTTGGCTACTACTCTTATCTTTGGGATTCTGGAGATAGTGATCATTTTACAAGATTTATTTCAAAAGGAAATGGTCAAACTAATACGACTGACATCCAACAAAACTTTATTGGCGATTTCAAAATTGGAAGTTTAAGAAATAGATTGGTCGTTGGTGTAGATTATTTTAAATCCGACATTCAAAGTGGCAGTTCAGGATGGGTAAATGGAGGAACCATTTCATTAGTAAATCAAACTGACACTCATCCAAATGATCCAACACTCCCAAGTGATTTGACTCAAGCAGGAATTGATGATTTATTAAAAGGTACTTTCACAGGAAACACTACTGCTGAATCAGAAGTTATTAGCGCCTACGCATCGGATGTGCTTAACATTACGGATCGTTTTTCGGCAATGGTGAGTTTAAGAATTGACAATTTTAAGTCTATAGCTGGTGGTGAATCAAATGATCAAACATCTGTTTCTCCAAAATTTGGTTTAGTTTATCAATTGATTCCAAATAAAGTTTCGGTATTTAGTAACTATATGAATGGTTTTACTAACATTATGCCTCAACAAGTTGCTGATGTTAATGGAAGTAATCCTCGTTTGAAATCATTTGATCCAGAACATGCTAATCAGTTTGAAATTGGATTAAAAACCAATTTATACAAAGACATCATTTCGGCAACTATAAGTTATTACGATATTGATGTGAAGGACAAATTAATGACAGACCCAAATAATATTAATAATTCTATCCAAGGTGGTTCAGTATTTAGTAGAGGTTTTGAAGTTAGTGTTACAGCAAATCCTGCCAAAGGATTAAACATCATAGCTGGTTTCAGTAACAACAAAAGTGAGGTTACAAAAGAAACCCCTAATGCAGGATATTTAGGTTTAAGACCTGAAGAAGCAGGTCCTGAAACGTTAATCAACTTATGGGCAAATTACAACTTCACATCAGGAAGCCTTAAAGGATTTGGAATTGGATTTGGAGGAAATTATGCCAGCGAATACAAAACATTAAACCGTTCTAATATCGGTACGTTCGCATTACCTAGTTATACCGTATTGAATTCTGTAGTTTCATACAACAGTACTAAATTTAACCTCTCGCTTAAAGTGAATAACCTTTTAAATGAAAAATACTATTCTGGTTGGTCAACAATTACCCCTCAAAGACCAAGAAGTTTAGTGGCTGGAATAACCTATAAAATTTAGTTTCAGAATTGTAGTTAATTTTGTTTAGTTGAGGCTCCTCATTTCGGTGGGGAGTTTTGTATGTTTAATAAAAGACCAATAATAAAATTCATATCTATGAATACTAATTTAAAAAAAGCAATAGGGAAAATACATTTGTGGATCGGATTATCTTCGGGAATTATTGTTTTTATTATTGCCGTTACGGGTTGTTTGTATGCCTTTCAGGAAGAAATTCAAAACATTACCGAAGAATATCGCTTTGTCGAAAAAGAAGACAAGCCTTTTCTGCTACCGTCTCAATTGGAAGCAATTGCCCAAAAAGAATTTCCAAAAAAAGCGCTTCATGCCATAAAATACAACGGAGCCGAAAAATCGGCAGAGGCTATTTTTTATCATTATGAACCCACTTATTATTATATCGTTTATCTCAATCCGTATTCGGGAAAAGTATTAGAAAAAGCCAATATGGAAGAAGGCTTTTTTAGGTTTATACTTGATGGGCATTTCTATCTTTGGTTGCCTCACGATATAGGTCAAATTGTAGTGGCATCGGCAACTTTGATATTTCTTGTACTTTTGATTTCAGGTTTAATTCTTTGGTATCCGAGAAATAAAAACGCTACTAAACAGCGCTTTTCTTTCCAATGGAAAAAAGGAACGAAATGGAAGAGAAAAAATTATGACTTGCACAACATCACTGGTTTTTATGTGTTTTTGATTGCGCTTATTTTTGCCATTACAGGTTTGGTTTGGGGTTTCCAATGGTTTGCTTATTCTTACTATACTGTTATTGGAGGCGAAAAATCATTGGTTTATGAAGATCCTGTTTCTGGAAAAAACAAATCAAGCATAGAAAAACCTGTTGATAAAGTTTGGACTTTGATGCAAAAAGAATATCCTCATGCCAAATCCATTGAAGTGCATCCTCCTGAAAACGACAGTACATCCATAGCCGCAAATGCCAATCCCGAAGAAGGCACTTATTGGAAAACCGATTACCGCTATTTTGACCAATATTCGTTAGAAGAAAAAGAAGTCAATCACCTGTTTGGCAAATATAAAAATGCTGCTGTATCAGATAAATTAATGCGTATGAATTACGACTTACATACTGGAGCTGTATTGGGTTTGCCAGGGAAAATATTTGCTTTCCTCATCAGTTTATTGATTGCTAGCCTTCCCATAACAGGATTTTACATCTGGTGGGGACGCAAAAATAAAAACAAAAAAACCGTCTCAAATTAAGTTTTGAGACGGTTTTTTTGAATTAACTAAACTAACTTAATTAAAATAAAATCCAGCAGGAATAACACCTACTGTGTACTGGTTTTCTAAAGTTCCTGCAGCTGAATAAACATAAACTTTACCATTAGAACTATAATTTCCAGCATCACCAACATAAATTTTATCGTTTTTTACAGCAAAACTATATACACCATAAACTCCTTGTGCAGTAGTTGAAAACAAAGCAGTGCTAGGCAAAGTGGTAGCAGATACAGTCGATTTATAAATATCGGAACCTACAGTATAGAAAATATTTGAATTTACAACATCCAAATTAGAGGGATGTGTCTTTGCTGCAAAATTTATTGTGCTAGCAACCGTGTTGTTAGATAAGTTTACTTTAACCAAACTTCCCGCAGTTTCTGACCCCGAATAACTTGGGTTTCCTCCACAAATAACGTACAATGAACCATTATTTATTTCTAACGAATTAGGAACATCGCCAACAGTAATTGTAGTTGACAAGGTATTATTGGCAGCATTGATTACCGAAATGGTTTTACCATAACCCCATCCACCAATATGAGCAACATATAATTTATTGTTGTTTTCAACAATTCTTTCTGGCCCTTCGGCTACAGGAATTTTTGTTGTAACAGCATAAGTTGAAAGGTTCAAAACCGCAACATAATCGTCTGTAGTACTTCCGCCATCGCCCCAATTAGTAACAAAGCCTTTTCCGTTAGAAAAAGTAATGTATCTCGGATTGTCCAATCCTGTTGCAATTGTAGCAACATGCTCCATCGTGTAACGGTTTACCACTTCAATTTTGTTGGAAACATTCAAAACAATGAAAGCCAAATCTTGATAAAACCCAATATCCTGACCAACATCTCCTAGAGTAATAGTTGGATTGACTATCGAAAAAATATTATTTTGTTGCGTAACAAAATCATCAGACAAATACGAAACCGAAGCGTTTCCTTTACCATAACCGCCTTGATTCAAAATCAAAACTCCATTATCATAACTCCCTAACGGAATTCCATTATCGTCATTATCATCGGTACAAGAAACAAAAAAAATCGAGCTTATTAAAGCTACTACTAGTAATCTACTGAATTTCATTTTATTAAAAATTAAAGGTTAAATTTATCGTGTAATTCCTTCCCGGCATAGGTCTAACACTCACATTTTCATAACTTTCGTTAAAAACATTGAGAACATCAAAACCCAATTGTAGGAATTTCTTTTTCCCGAATTGATAGTCGATTCCAACATTCGAAACCAAATAATCATCCAGTGAATAATAATTATCAGAGGAAGTAAATACCTCTCCGTTATACAAATACTGACAATGTGCCGCAAATTTTTCAAAGGAATACCCCAACGAAGCCGTGAATTTATGATAAGGAACATAAATCAATTGTTTCTTTTTGAGTTCGTCTTCAGAAACGGTATAAGCATAAGTTGCCGTCAAATCAAATTGATGTTTGCCTATTTTTTGGGCATGATTCAACAAAATCTCTGCACCATAAGTGGCTACTTTACCCACATTATTGGGTCTCCAATTGCCATCAACACCAGGTGACCATTGCAATAAATCCTGAATTTTTATGTAATAATTCGTAAGCGAAAAAGTAGTTTTTTTGAACTTAAAGACGTGTCCAATTTCTGCCTGATACGAACTTTCGGGCTTCAAATCAGGGTTACCACTTCCTTTCCAATACAAATCGTTGAAGGTTGGAATTCTAAAATTTCTAGAAGCATTCAATTTCAATTGATAAAAAGAAAACGGAGTATAATTCGTCCCAACCGAAAATAAAACGGGACATTTATAAATATTGGTTATTTCTTTTCGAACTGCTATTTCATAAAGAAATTTAGCAAAAGGTCGATGTTTTAAAAGTAAAACTCCTGAACCAATTTTCCTTGTATCTTCAACAATATCACTACCATTTCCTTTGGTTTGGGTATAATCCAAAACCGAATTTAATTCTATATTCGAATTGATTTTATACGACAAATCATATTTGGCAGTTGCTGTTTTTGCTTCTCCATAAGTAAAAATAGAAGTGGTTGCGTTTTCAAAATACTTATATTTTTCAGTTAAAAAAGCCATTTTCAACTTGGATGTAAAATGGTTGTAATTCCCCATCCACTCTACTAAATTTCGAGTATTCAAATCAACATACTTGCTTTTTGACGGTGCTGCAAGGGTTCCTGAAAAATGCCTTTCGCCATCAAATAAATAACTGTAGAATTTCAAAACATTTTTGGCATCCAATTTATAACCCAAATTCACATTCAAACTGGTGTTATAAAACTGTCCGTTTTCGTTCTTTTTATTGGTATTCAAATAGGCATAATCGTTATCCGAACTATTGCGGGAAATACTAGCTTGAGAACTGAATTTTTCTGTTCCTATTTGCATTTTATAGTTCAAACCGAGCGTATTGAAACTGCCATAATTCAGTTGTAATCTATTGTCAAACTTATTTGCAAAACTCAAATCAGAATTCAAATGAATGCTGCCACCAATGGCACTGCTACCGTAAATGGCGCTTCCACCACCCGCTCGGATTGCAACCGAATTAAAATCTTGGGCAGAAATGGTATTAAAATCAGTTTGACCATTCAATTGCGAATTGATATTGATTCCGTTCCAAATTACAGCAGTTTGCGAAGCAGTTGTTCCTCTAAAAGAAGGCGAAGAAACCATTCCGAGACCATTTTCTTTGAAATAAATAACCGAATTGTAATTCAATAAAGTGGTTAATGAAGTTTTATTGTTGGCAATAACCGAATCCGTCAATTGTAGAACAGACTGCGAATTGGAAAATTTATTCAGTTGAGCATCGGAAATCAAAACTTCCTTCAGCGAAACAATAGTATCCTGTTGCGCCCAAATAATCTGGCACAGCAATAGCAAGCAAAAAGCAAAATGTTTTTTTAAAGTCATAATTTCTGAACCTTTTTTCCCGAAAGTTCGATATTCGTTATGAAAAAAGGCAGGTCTCCTGGCTTGCGTCTTGTTGTTGACCTTCCCATTCGAAGTTAGAGGTTAGAAGTGCGAAGTACGAAGTGTTTCACTTCTAACTTCTAACTTCTAACTTCCCACTTCTAAACAGTGGTTTTGTAGATAACAACAAGCTTTATAGCTTACAGTTGCGGGAACAGCTCAGGATTTAGGATTTTAGAATTCTGATTTTAGATATTAGATTTTTTACAATCTGAATTCTAAATTCTGAAATCTGCAATCTCCACCTGATTCCCTTTTAATGTGTTTTCTCAAAAAGTAAAACACAACCTTAATTCGGATGCAAATGTAGTTCTAACATTTGGATAAAAAAATAAAATTGATTTTTAAAAAGGAATAGATATACCTTTGCGTCTCTTTTTCAAAAACCTTTTTATGAAATCTATTCTTCTTCGAATCAGTCTATTTTTATTTCTAATTTCCATTATTGGATGCAAGCAAAACGACAGTAATTCCAAAACTAAAACAGAGATTTCCAATAATTTAGTTCAATATGCTAAAGGTTTTGAAATCTATAAACACAACGGTTTTTCGATCATAAAAATCACAAGTCCTTGGCCTGAAGCCAAAGAAAATTTTACCTATATTCTCCAAGAAAAAAACGGAATTATTCCCGATAGTTTGAAGCAATTTACCGTTATTCCAATTCCTTTAAAATCGATTGTGGTTACCTCAACCACACATATTCCAGCGTTGGAATTATTGGGTGTCGAAAATACTTTGATAGGTTTTCCTAACACCGATTACATTTCTTCGGAAAAAACCAGAAAACGAATTGACGCTGGAAAAGTGAGACAAGTAGGTGTTAATGAAAACCTCAACACCGAAGTTTTAATCGATATAAATCCCGATTTGATTGTCAGTTTTGGGTTGAACAACAGCAATCCTACTTTGGATAATCTTCAAAAAAGTGGGTTGAAAGTAATGCTCAACGGTGATTGGACAGAGCAATCTCCATTAGGAAAAGCAGAATGGATTAAGTTTTTTGGTGCTTTATATGGGTTAGATTCCAAGGCAAATACTATATTTTCGGAAATTGAAAAGGAATACAAAACGACTTTGGCTTTAGTCCAAAAAGCAACCACCAAACCAACCGTTTTGAGCGGCGCAATGTATCAAGAACAATGGTACGTTCCACAAGGCGAAAGTTGGGCTGCCTTGTTTTTGAAAGATGCTAAATC
Source organism: Flavobacterium eburneipallidum (assembly GCF_027111355.2). Taxonomy (NCBI): domain Bacteria; kingdom Pseudomonadati; phylum Bacteroidota; class Flavobacteriia; order Flavobacteriales; family Flavobacteriaceae; genus Flavobacterium; species Flavobacterium eburneipallidum. The sequence continues at coordinate 1,416,007 of NZ_CP114291.2, read as the reverse complement.
CCAATACTTATGGGCCGATACGAGAGGAACTGGAAGCTTGGCAATCTCATTTGAAAATATCCTAGAAAAAGCACAAAATGCCGATTTCTGGATTGCTCCTGGTGATTTTTCGTCCTTAAAAGAAATGAGTGATAGCAATCCGCATTACAATCAATTTGCTTCATTTAAAAATAAAAAAGTATATTCGTATAGCTTAAACAAAGGTGAAAAAGGCGGAATTCTTTATTTCGAATGGTCGCCTACTCGCCCCGACTGGGTTTTGAAAGATTTAATCAAGATTTTTCATCCAGAATTGTTACCGAATCATAAATTATTTTTCTTGCAGAAATTGGAATGATAGTAATTAATACAATAGAAAAATAACAAATTCGCTAGTCACTTCGAGTGATTTTTAACATTAATGCGACAGCTTTAATGTTAAAAATTGTATCGAGAAGCCTATAATAGTTGAGTTCTCGATACATTTTATTAAAAAAAGCTATCGCATTTTTTAATAAAACACTCGAACAGACGACAACACTAACAAATCCCAACTTGCCAAACAAAAACCGAAATACCATCTTATTCTCCCTATTGACAGTGTCATTGCTATTACTATTGGTATTGAATATCAGTTTGGGGTCGGTTTCTATTCCAATGAAAGACGTTTTCAACAGCCTTACTGGTGGAAACTCCTGCAAAGAAACTTGGGATTATATCATCGTCAATTATAGATTGCCCAAAGCTATTGCAGCCATTCTTGTTGGAATGGGATTGGCTATTAGCGGATTATTAATGCAAACCTTATTCCGAAATCCATTGGCTGGACCAGACGTTTTAGGATTGAGTTCTGGAGCCAGTTTAGGAGTGGCAACGGTTATTTTAGGAGCGGTTTTTTTACCTTCGGTTTTGGCTTCATTTTTACTTTCGTCTTATGGAATTATCTTGGCTTCCAGTTTGGGGAGTTTCTTGGTTTTATTAGCTGTTTTGTCTGTTTCGCAAAGTTTACGCAACACCATGGCAATTCTTATTGTTGGTTTGATGTTTGGTAGTTTGACCAACGCCATTGTGGGAACACTTACCTATTTCAGCACTGCTGAACAATTGCAAAAATTCACTTTTTGGTCCTTGGGAAATCTAGGAAATTTGTCTTGGTCATCGATTGTCATTTTATCCGTTTGTATCGGTATTGGTTTGTTTTTAAGCTTATTAAACATCAAACCTTTAAATGCTTTGTTACTTGGCGAAAACTACGCTCGAAGTATGGGGATGAATTACAAAAAAACACGATTAATTATCATTTTAGCCACCAGTATTTTAACTGGAAGTATTACGGCTTTTGCGGGTCCAATTGCCTTTATTGGATTGGCAGTTCCACATATTGCTAAATTACTTTTTCAAACCAGTAATCACACTATTTTATTTTGGAGTACTTTACTTTTGGGCGCTATAATTATGTTGATTTGCGACAGCATTTCACAACTTCCGGGAACTGATATTACCTTACCAATTAATGCGGTAACTTCCATGTTTGGTGCGCCAATCGTAATTTGGTTGTTACTTCGAAAACGTAAAATGATGAATTAATTTTTTTTTAAACGCATAGAGACATAGTTTTTTGTAAATATCAAAAGACGTTTCACTTTTTTTTAGAATACATAGTCTTTAAAAAAAATCTTCTATCAATCTATTTTCTATGACTCTATGCGTTTAAATTAAAAAAAACTACTATGATAACACAAAAATATTTAGATGAATTAACTTATGAAGTCATTGGTTCTGCGATTGAAGTACATAAAATAATGGGTAGAGGTTTACTCGAAAGTGTCTATCACCAGTGTATTAAAGAAGAACTAACACAAAGAAAAATAAACTTTTCTACAGAAATGAAAGTTCCTTTAGTATATAAAACCAAAGAACTAAAATTAGATTTCAAATGTGATTTATTCATTGAAAATTGTTTAGTTGTAGAATTAAAATCTGTAATCCAACCAAATCCTATATTTGAAGCTCAACTATTAACTTATATGAAACTATTGAAAGCACCTAAAGGGATTTTAATTAATTTTAATTGTTTCAATATTTTTAAAGAAGGGCAAAAAACTTTTGTAAACGAATATTTTAAAAATTTACCTGAAAAGTAAACTCTTTCTCTATGTTTGAAACGTGTTTCAACTATAAACTCTTTTATAGATTCCAAAAAACTATGTTTCTATGCGTTTAAAATTTTAAAATTATGATTAAAAATATCCTTTCCACTTCAAATTTATGCATTGGTTACAAAGCTAAAAGCTCGATAATAACCATTGCCGAAAATCTAAACCTGAATTTACAAGAAGGAAAACTAATTGCTCTAATTGGCGCCAATGGTATTGGAAAATCTACTCTTTTAAGAACCATTACTGGAATTCAGAAACCTTTAGCAGGAACAGTTTCTCTAAATCAAAAGAATATCCACGAATTAAATCCATTGACTTTAGCACAAAATTTAAGTGTAGTTCTGACCGAAAAATTACCTCCAAGCAACCTAACGGTTTGGGAACTTATCGCTTTAGGAAGACAACCTTACACCAACTGGATTGGAACGCTAACCGACAACGATATTGCAAAAATCAACCAAGCAATCGCGCTGACTCAAATCCAACATTTGGTATCCAAAAGACATTTTGAAATTAGTGATGGACAATTACAAATCGTATTAATTGCAAGAGCTTTGGCACAAGATACGCCTTTGATAATTTTAGACGAACCCACCACCCACTTGGATTTATTACACAAAGTAGTGCTTTTTAAACTCCTAAAAAAACTCACTCAAGAAACAGGAAAGTGCATTCTATTTTCTACTCACGATATTGATATGGCGATACAATTGAGCGACGAAATGATTATTATGACTCCCGAAGATACAATACAAGATCAGCCTTGTAATTTGATTCTAAAAGGAAGTTTCAATACTTTGTTCAAAGATGAACATATTGTTTTTGATAGCGAAAAAGGGAAATTTGTGATATCTTAACCACAAAGTTCACAAAGGAGGCACAAGGTTCACGAAGTTTAGAATACTGAACACTGCTACCTGCCTACTGAAATCTGCCTCTTCGCTTCGCCAACCACAAAAGCTACCGAATTCGCAATATTATAACTTCGAATTAAATTCGACATTGGAATAGTCAAATGATTATCGAATTGAGACAAAACTTCTTGGCTTAAACCAACGCTTTCTTTACCAAAAACTAACCAATCTCCATCTTGAAATTCGGCTTCATAAATGGATGTTGAAGCGTGGGAACTCATTAAGAAAACTCTGGATTTATCTGGAATTTGACTAATCCATTCTTCTACATTTTGATATTCGGTTACATCCAAATGTACCCAATAATCGAGTCCAGAACGTTTCAAGTTTTTATCATTAATCACAAACCCAAAGGGATGAACAAGGTGCAAACGGCTTTCGGTACCCACGCACAATCGACCAATGTTTCCAGTATTGTTGGGGATTTCAGGTTCTACTAAAACGATGTTTAACATTAAGCTTTGTATAAAAATAAATCTAAATTTTGATTTTTTTCAAATCCTTTATCAGAAGTAATTAATGGAATTTTATTGTGAATAGAAGTTGCTGCAACTATAGCGTCAGGGGTTTTAACTTTTGAAGTTTGTTTTATAGCAATGCAAATATTCTTTATTTCATCATTCAAAGGAACAATTATGCATTCAGATAAAAAATATTTTATTTTGGCTTTATCTTGAATAGAAATTTCTTGATAAGCAAGCAATTCAATTTCGGTGATTACAGAAACATACAATTGCATTTGGTTTAAAATAGTCACTAATTCATCATCGCCATTTAGTAAATATAGCACAATATTAGTATCTAAAACTATGCTATTCCCATTCATTTCTCATCTCTTTTTGAATTTGTAAAGCATCTTTTTTTAATTTCAAAACACCACAATGTTTAGATAAATCGACACCATTTGATTTTTTACTTTTTTCCATGGAAGCAAGTAATTTTACAAATTCTTTTTTAGTTGTATTTTTATTTATAATAATGGTCATAGCAACAAAGTTTACTCAAAAGTAATTAAAATATATCAAACTTCAAAAGCATCTACTTCTTTCACTTCACCCGCTTTTAAATCATTCAAATATACGCTTCCAATGCGAACTCGCACCAATCGTAATGTTGGAAAACCTACAGCTGCCGTCATTTTTCGAACCTGACGAAACTTTCCTTCATTAACAATTATTGAAGCCCAAGAAGTGGGTCCGTGACGCTCGTCTCTTATTTTTTTTCCTCTTGGACCAAAATTAGGAATTTCAGTAACGAGTCGTGCTTCGCATTTTTTGGTTTTGTATTTTCCTCCATCAAAGCCTATTTCCACTCCATTTTTCATTTCATCAATGGCTTCTTGCGTAATAATTCCATCGACTTGAACATAATATTCTTTATCGACTTTTTTACTTCGGACAATTTCACTCATTTTTCCGTCCGTAGTCAACAAAAGTAAGCCTTCGGAGTCTTCGTCTAGGCGACCAATAGCCATTGTTCCTGCGGGAAAATCGTGTAATTCACCCAAAAGTTTTTTCTTGCGTTTCAACTCATAAATAAATTGACTTAAATACCCGTAAGGTTTGTGAAGGATGAAATGGCGGTGTTCTGACATTGGTTTTAATTGAAAGGCAAAAATACATTTTTCAAATTATCTTCTGATACAATTTTAACTTGATATAATTCCTTACTTTTACTTTCTACAAAAACCTTACTTTTTATGTCAAATATGCTTTCGTTTTTATTGCTTTTTATTGTTGCGCTCGCCATTGGAATTTTCATTGGAAAGCTTATTTTTTCAGCTCGTTTTCAATCCGAAAAAATAAGTCTGGAACAAAAATTAATTGCACTGAACAACCAATTCGACCAACAAAAAGAACAATTTTTACTCGATAAAACTGCTTTCGAAAAACAATTGGAATTAGCCAATTCTGAAAAAGAAAACATCCGAAATGAGAAAGACAGTCTTGCCATTCAACTTTCTAAAAAAGAAGTTGATTTTGACAATCTTTGGGAACGCAACAAAGAACAAAAGGAAGAAGTAGAAAAACTTCAAGAAAAATTTACCAAAGAATTTGAGAATTTAGCTAATAAAATATTAGACGAAAAATCGAATAAATTTACAGAGCAGAATAAAGAAAACATGAAAAATATCTTGTCGCCTTTGCAAGATAAAATTCAATTGTTCGAAAAGAAAGTCGAAGATACTCACAAAGAAAGCATTGATTATCATGCTGCTTTACGCCAACAAATTCTAGGTTTGCGTGAAATGAATTTGCAAATGAGTAAAGAAACGCTGAATTTGACCAAAGCCTTGAAAGGCGATAGCAAAATGCAAGGAAACTGGGGCGAATTAATTCTAGAACGCGTTTTAGAAAAATCAGGATTGGAAAAAGACAGAGAATATTTTGTACAACAATCCCACACCACAACCGAGGGAAGTCGTGTTTTTCCCGATGTTGTTATCAATCTTCCCGACGGAAAAAAAATGATTGTCGATTCGAAAGTTTCCCTAACCGCTTATGAAAAATACATCAACGAAGAAGACGATAGTCTAAAAAATGGTTTTTTAAAAGAACACGTTCATTCTATCAAACGTCACGTAGAACAATTGGGCGATAAAAACTATCACGATTTATACCAAATAGAAAGCCCTGATTTTGTTTTGCTTTTTATTCCGATGGAACCTGCTTTCGCCTTGGCGTTAAACGAAGACACGGCATTATACAACAAGGCTTTCGAGAAAAATATTGTCATTGTAACACCTTCTACTCTATTGGCAACTTTGCGCACGATTGACAGTATGTGGGCAAACCAAAAACAGCAGGAAAATGCCTTTGAAATTGCTCGTCAGGCTGGTGCTTTATATGATAAGTTTGAAGGTTTTATTGCCGATTTAATCAAAATTGGAAAGAAAATTGACGAAAGCAAAGTAGAATATGGTTTGGCTATGAACAAACTCGTGGATGGAAAAGGAAACTTGATTGTAAGTGTCGAAAAATTGAAAAAAATGGGAGCCAAAGCCAAAAAAGCACTTCCAGAAAACATATTAAACCGAGCTGAAAAAGACGAAAATTCACTTAACTAAAAACACGAAAATGAAAAAAATTTTAGGAATTTCTTTAGCGATAATTACACTATCGATTGTTTGTTATTTTACATTTATATATAATGCAACTTACAGCGAAGGCGTTCGATCAGGCGAATTGATAAAATTTAGTAACAAAGGAATGATCTTCAAAACGTATGAAGGAGAGTTAAGCCAAGGAATTTCTGGAGCTCAAATTTTTAGTTTTTCAGTTTTAGATAGTGACGCAAAAGTAATCTCGGATTTGAAAGAAATGGAAGGTCACTATGTAAAACTGACTTATATTGAACGCTACAAAACATTGCCTTGGTGGGGCGATTCCAAATATTTTATCATCGAAGTTAAAAAAGAAGAATCGCCATTTAAAATCAAATAACTGATATTGATTTTTGATAGACGATCTATAATTTACAGCTTTTTCAATTTACGAAAAGCAAAAGCCTCATAGAAGCTTACTGCTTGTAGAAAAAATAATATCATCTTGTATATAAGCTCCATCAGAGCGACCTGAAATCTACAAATACAGGTCGCTCCGATGGAGCTTAATTTTTGGAACAAATTACATTTTCTACAAACAGTACAGCTCTACGAGGTTTGATCCAAAAATGTAATTTATGAGTATCATTTTCAATTATTTAACACAATAATATGGACTGAATTTTGTAACTTTAGGAGAACCTAATTCCTTAAGGTTATGAAAACAATTATACTACTATCACTACTCTTTTTTGCCAATATATCTTTGGCTCAAGAAAAAATAACTGCCACTAACGGAATCATTAATTTTGAGGCTTCTGTACCTTTATTTGAAGAAGTTAAAGCAGAAAACAAGAATGCAAGTTGTATTTTAAACCTTGAAACTGGAGAAATTTCAAGTACAGCTCTCATCAAAGATTTCCAATTTAAAATTCCTTTAATGCAAACGCATTTCAATGAAAATTATATGGAAAGTGACAAATATCCTCAAGCTATTTTCAAAGGAACCATCGAAGGATTCAACATCAATATTATTGGTGATGTACCAAAAGAATTTAACCTAAAAGGAACATTAAAACTTCACGGAAAATCGAAAAAAATCAACAGCATCGTTATTTTAAAAAAAACTAAAAACGGATTAGAAATGAGAACTGATTTCAAAGTACAAACCAAAGATTTTGATATTAAAATCCCAAAAATGTTGAGCATGAAAGTGGCCGAAACTGTGAATATCAAAACCTTTTTTTTATTCCACAACGCTATTCTAGCAAACAATCCTTAAGGGCATCTTTCAAGTTTTTGAATCGAAATTCAAAACCTAATTTTTCTATCTGAGCCGATGAAACTCTTCGTCCCGTGAGAATAATTTTTGACATTTCACCCAATACTAATTTCAATAAAAACGCAGGAACATTAGGCAACCAAAGTGTATAACCATACGTTTTAGCCAAAGTTTTAGAAAAACTAGTATTAGTTGTATTATCAAAAACAGCAGCATTAAAAGGACCAACCAATTTAGAATTAGTAATAGCTTCGAAATAAATGCTACACAAATCATCAATATGAATCCAAGGCATATATTGCTTGCCCGAACCCAAAGCCGAACCCAATTTTAATTTAAAAATTGGAACTAATTTCTTCAAAAAACCTTCGTCTTTTCCAAGAACTAATCCGGTGCGGATTTTAACGGTACGGATGTCCAAACTAGCAATTTTATCTGCAGCAGCTTCCCATTTTTGACAAGTTGTTCCCAAAAAATCTTTTGCAGACGGAGTGTTTTCATTACAAATCAAAGGACCATTTACAGCACCATAAATCCCGATTCCAGAGGCTGAAATGAAAGCTTCTGGTTTTTTATCATTCTTCTTTAAGGCTTCATAAATCAACTCAATGGATTTTTCCCTGCTTTCAACAATTACTTTCTTGCGTTTGTTTGTCCACGGTTTATCGGCAATTCCTTCGCCAGCTAAATGCACTATATAATCAGCATTGATAACCGAATTTTCATCAATATACTGTTTATTAACATCCCATTGATAATAACTAATATTTTCGGTGTTTTCTCTTTTGCTCCTACTCAAAACAGCAACAGAAAATCCTTTTTCGACCAATAAATGAGTCAAATACTTCCCTATAAATCCTGATCCTCCGCTTATCAATACATTCTTTTTCATCTTCCAAATATAAGTTTTTTTGACAAATGTAAAACATTAACATATATTTTTGTTTAACTTTTACAAAATATAGTTAAACATTACTTATCTTTATACCCAATTAAAAAAACTAAAAAATGGCTACCAAAAAAACAGCAGTTACCAAAGACAAGATAGTTTCGATGTACATGAACTACAAATTGGAAAATAATGCCAAGCCAAAATCAGTGTATCATTTTGCAAAAGAAAATGGCTTTGATGAAAAAGAATTCTACTCCTTTTTTGGCACATTAGAAAGTGTTGAAAAAGAAATTTTCAAGATATTTTTAGAAAAAACAGTCGAATTAATTCAAAAAGATGGTAATTATTCGACCTATGATATGAAGAGTAAAATGTTGAGTTTTTATTTTACTTTTTTCGAAATGCTGTCAGCCAATAAAAGTTATGTGGTGATGAGTTTGAAAGAGCATCAAAACCAACTCAAAAATCTAATGCAACTTTCGAGTCTTCGAAACGAATTCAAAAATTATGTTTCGGGAATTATTACGGATGAAGAGCGAATACAATTCGAAAAACTTCAAAATTTTCAAGAAAAAGCCATTCAAGAATCGGCTTGGATTCAATTATTATTGACTTTGAAATTTTGGATGGATGATGAATCTCCCGCTTTTGAAAAAACCGACATTTACATCGAAAAATCCGTGAAACTATCATTCGAATTAATGAATACCGCACCATTGGACAGCCTAATCGATTTTGGAAAATTCCTTTTCAAAGAAAAAACACAAAAAAATTAATGAAGACTATAGACTATATCCCCACTTCCAAAATTGAAAGAGCTACAAAACTGGTGCAAACCGGAGCTAAAGTAGGCGTAAATTATCTGAAATATTACGGCGAGAAAATGGTCAATAGCGATTTGACTCGTGACAAACTCAACGAAGACAATGCCGAAGACATTTATGACGGACTTAAAAGCCTGAAAGGAAGTGCACTGAAAGTTGCCCAAATGTTGAGCATGGACAAGAGTTTTTTGCCACAGGCTTATGTAGAGAAATTTTCGTTGTCGCAATTCTCGGTTCCGCCACTTTCTGCTCCATTGGTTTTAAAAACTTTTAAATCCAATTTTGGCAAAACACCTTATGAAATCTTCGACGAATTCAATGCCAATTCCGTGAATGCTGCCAGTATTGGTCAGGTGCATTTGGCGGTAAAAAATGGTAAAAAACTAGCGGTAAAAATTCAATATCCGGGCGTTGCCAATAGTATTTCGTCTGATTTGGCTTTGGTAAAACCTATTGCGATTCGAATGTTCAATCTGCAAGGCAAGGATTCTGATAAATATTTCAAAGAAGTGGAAGACAAATTGATTGAGGAAACCAACTATTTGTTGGAACTTGAACAAAGTCAAGAAGTAGTGGATGCTTGCCAAAAAATAGAAAATCTGGTTTTCCCACACTATTATCCTGAATATTCTTCCGATAAAATCATCACGATGGATTGGATGACGGGCGTACATTTATCCGAATTCAAGAACAATAATCAAGAAATCGCTGATAAAATTGGTCAGGCACTTTGGGATTTTTATATGTACCAAATTCATATTTTAAGAAAAGTGCACGCCGATCCACATCCTGGAAATTTCTTGGTAAATGCCGAAAATCAATTGGTAGCACTTGATTTTGGTTGTATGAAACAAATTCCTAACGATTTTTACGTTCCTTATTTTGAGTTAATCAACAAAGAAGTAATAGATAATACCCAATTGTTTAGCGACAAATTATTTGAATTAGAAATTCTTCGCACCGATGATTCTCAAGAAGAAATTGAGTATTTCACTACGATGTTTTACGATTTGTTATCGTTGTTTACCCAACCGTTTCAATCCGAAACTTTCAATTTTTCAGACGAAGAATTTTTTCAAAATATTGCACAATTGGGCGAACGATTTTCAAAGGACACCAATCTTCGAAAAATGAACGGCAATCGAGGGTCGAAACATTTTATATACATGAACCGAACTTTCTTTGGATTATACAATTTGATGTTCGATTTGAAAGCGAAAATTGTAGTCAATGAATTTAAAAAATATCAATAACAAATGAAAAATATCCTAATCATTGGCGGCAGCAAAGGCATTGGAAACGCCATTTTGTTGCAACAGTTAGAAAAAAATCAAGTCTATAATATTAGCAGAAATACCCCCGAAATTTCACATCACAATTTGAAACATTATGAATTAGATGTTTTAAAAGATACGCTTCCAGATATCGAAAATATTGATGTTTTGATTTATTGTCCAGGTTCGATAAACTTAAAACCCATTGGCAGTTTAAGCATCGATGATTTTAGAAATGATTTCGAAATTAACGTGATTGGAGCTGTAAAAAGCATTCAAAAATATTTGCCCGTTTTGAAAAAAGGAACCAATCCATCCATTGTTTTATTTAGTACGGTAGCGGCAAAATTAGGAATGCCTTTTCACGCCAGCATCGCTACAGCAAAAGCAGGAGTTGAAGGTTTGGTCAAATCGCTTGGGGCAGAATTGGCTTCGGTGGTTCGGGTAAATGCCATTGCTCCTACCATTACTGAAACTACATTGGCAGCAGGAATTCTCCGAAACGATCGGATGAAAGAAAATATGATGGAACGCCACCCGATGAAGAATTATTTGAAACCCGAAGAAGTAGCAAGTATGGCGAATTACCTGATTTCGGATGAAGCCAAATCTATCTCTGGGCAGGTTTTTGAAATGGATTATGGAATTGTAACATTCAAATTATAAACAACAACAGCAAAAAAATGATAAAAGAAATACGCAGCTACAACAGAATTGAACAATACGACGAGGAAACAACCACAATATTAGCCGAAAATTACAAATCGATAATAGCCAATTTAGGCGAAAATGTAAATCGAGAAGGTTTGCAAAAAACACCCGAAAGAGCTGCGAAAGCGATGCAATATTTAACTCACGGTTATGGGCTAGATCCTTTAGAAATTTTAAAATCGGCACTTTTTACTGAAGACCATAAGCAAATGATTGTAGTAAAAGACATTGAAGTATATTCGATGTGCGAACACCACATGTTGCCTTTTTTTGGAAAAGCGCATGTAGCTTATATTCCAAATGGAAAGATTGTTGGATTAAGCAAAATCCCTAGAATTGTGGATGCTTTTGCCAGAAGAATGCAAGTACAAGAAAGACTAACAGACGAGATAAAAAATTGCATTCAAGATGCGCTAGAACCCCTGGGAGTTGCCGTGGTTATTGAAGCCCAACACATGTGTATGTGCATGCGAGGCATTCAAAAACAAAACTCGGTTACGACAACTTCGTCCTTTAACGGAGCTTTCGAAAAAAACAAAACCAGAAAAGAATTTATTAGTTTGGTTTCGAATAAATTGAGTTAAATAAATGATTCAAAATAAAACAGATGAAAATTCTCTTAACAGGCGCAACAGGCTATATCGGCAAGCGACTTTTACCTATTTTGGTAGCACAAGGTCACGAAATTATCTGTTGCGTAAGAGATAAAAACAGGTTTTATACTCCCAAAAAATTTTTAAATAACATCAGCGTTATTGAAGTCGATTTTTTAAAAAACGAAACATTGTCTGCCATTCCTGACACTATTGACGCTGCGTTTTATTTAATTCATTCCATGTCAAGTTCTGCTACAAATTATGATGAATTTGAAAAGATTTCGGCTGAAAATTTTGTCCACCGGTTGAATCAAACACAAGTAAAACAAGTCATTTATTTGAGCGGAATCGTAAATGACACCTCTCTTTCCAAACATTTATCATCCAGAAAAAAAGTAGAAGATGTTTTGGATACAGGAAACTTTGCTGTAACAACACTTCGGGCTGGAATTATTGTGGGTTCTGGCAGCGCTTCATTCGAAATAATCCGGGATTTGGTCAACAAACTCCCGATTATGATTACCCCAAAATGGTTGAATACTAAATGCCAGCCCATTGCCATCAACGATGTTTTGGAATTCTTGTCAAAATCACTTTTAAATCCTGTTACTTATGGTAAGAATTTTGACATTGGCGGTCCTGATATTCTTACTTACAAAGAAATGTTATTGGGTTTTGCCAAAGCAAAAAAATTAAAAAGATGGATTTTTACCGTTCCAGTAATGACTCCTAAATTATCTTCTTATTGGTTGTATTTTGTGACTTCAACTTCTTATAAACTGGCTTCAGCATTGGTCAGCAGCATGAAAGTGGAGGTGATTTGCAGGAACAACAAAATCAATAATTTATTGGGCGTACAACCTATGACTTATGAACAAGCATTAGCAAGAGCCTTGATCAAAGTAGATGAAGACAAAGTAGCATCGAGTTGGAAAGATTCATTAGTTAGTGGTAGATTTAACAGTAATATTTCTGAATATTTGAAAGTTCCAAAAAAAGATTGTTTCATCGACCGACGAAAAAAAGAAATTATAAATAGAGCATTTACCATCGAACGGATTTGGTCGATTGGTGGCGAAACAGGCTGGTATTATGGTGATTGGCTTTGGAGTTTGAGAGGTTTCATCGACAAATTGTATGGCGGAGTTGGCTCTCGCAGAGGAAGAACCAACAAACATGAAATTCACTCGGGAGACGCATTGGATTTTTGGCGTGTTTTGTATGCCAATAAAGAAGAAGGAAAATTAATCCTATTTGCCGAAATGAAATTACCAGGCGAGGCTTGGCTGGAATTCAAAATCATCAATAATACGTTGTATCAATCGGCTACTTTTAGACCAAAAGGTATTTGGGGAAAACTCTATTGGTATGCGGTTTTGCCCTTTCATGGATTTATTTTTCAAGGAATGTTGAATAAATTAATTCAATAAAAATTTTGAAACATATAAGTCATATAAGTTTTCAAATTATAAAACCGCAAAACCGTTAAGAAAGTTAAAGTTCATTAAAGAATAAAAACTTAACTTTCTTAATGGTTTAAAAAAATCACTTCAAAATTCCCGCTTTATAAGTAGCAATTGCCCGATCTCTAGCTAGTGCATGATCTACCATTGGTTGACCATATCCTAAATCGAATTCAGGAATCCATTTTCGAATGTAAATTCCTTTTTCGTCAAATTTCTTGAGTTGAATTTCGGGATTGAAAACTCGGAAATAAGGCGCAGCATCGCAACCTGTTCCTGCAGCCCATTGCCAGTTTCCTACGTTGGCTGCCAATTCGTAATCCAATAATTTCTGTGCAAAATAAGCTTCGCCCCATTGCCAAGGAAGTAGTAAATGTTTGCAAAGAAAACTCGCTACCACCATTCGAACCCGATTGTGCATATAACCTGTTGCGTTCAGTTCTCGCATTCCCGCATCAACCATTGGATAACCAGTGGTTCCCGAACACCAGCGCTTGAAATCTGCTTCATCATTCCGCCATTGGATTCCGTCATAAGCAGATTTAAAATTATTCGTAACCACTTTTGGGAAACTAAATAGAATTTGCATAAAAAACTCTCTCCAAATCAATTCACTCAAGAATACATCATTTTTTCGAACTGCCCAATTGACTAATTTTCGAATACTCACCGTTCCAAAACGCAAATGTGGCGAAAGATAAGTAGTGGTATTCAAGGCTGGAAAATCACGGGTTTCGTGATAAGTAGCCACGTTTTTCAGGTTATGAGGAATTACTTTTATGGTATTTTCTTCAAACCCAATTTGTTCTAAAGTTGGAAAAACAAAATCGCTTTTATAGAAATTAGAAAAATAATTAGTTGCGTCATATTCAGGAACAGGTGCAATCAATTTATAGTTTTCTAACCATTTGTTTTTATAAGGCGTATAAACCGTATAGGGCAATCCATCGGATTTGGTGATTTCTTTTTCTTCAAAAATAACTTGATCCTTGAATGAAAACGAACTTACATTATTCGCTTTTAATAATTCGCTTATAGCCAAGTCTCTTTGAATAGCAAAAGGTTCGTAATCCTTATTGAAGAAAACTTCTTTTACTTCAAATTCTTGAATGAGCTGTTGCCAAACGGCTGGAGTTTTTCCTTTTTTGACTAAAAGCGAACTTCCTATTTCTTGTAGTTTTTCATTAATTTTTGAAAGCGATTCGTGAATAAAACCCACTCTAGCATCATTCTTTGGCAAACTATTCAAAATAGCTTCATCAAAAATAAACAACGGAATTACTGGATATTGCGACTTCAGAGCATGAAACAATCCCACATTATCTTCCAATCGTAAATCCCTACGAAACCAAAAAAGAGTCACTGCTTGCTTTATCATTATTTAGAATTGAAGATTTTGTTTACGGCTTGCACTCGGTACTCAAAAATTTCTTTGAGCTTATTTTTGACTACCAAAGTATTCATTATTTGACCAATAAATCCCAACGGCAAAGCATAATGCACCACATCGGTCATTTTTACACCGTTTTCAGTTGGTTCAAAAAAGTGTTTGTGATGCCATAAAGTGTATGGTCCAAAACGTTGTTCGTCGATAAAATATTCTCTGTCTTTTACGACAGTAATTTCAGTTGTCCATCGCAATTTTATACCCGCAAGAGGCGATACTTTGTATTGAATAATTTGCCCAGCATACATGGATTTTTCATCAAAATCAGTTATGATGAAACCCATAGTTTCTGGTGTGATTTTTTGTAAATTTCTTGGACTAGAGAAAAAAGCCCAACATTCTTCGATTGTTGCGTTGATGTGCTGAACGGTTTCTTTTTTATATACTTTCATTTTAGTTTTTTTCGCCACAGATTTTAACAGATTAAAAAAATAAAAATCAGTGTAAATCCGTTTAATCCGTGGCTAATTAATTATTTTTCTATTTTTTTAATCAAAACCAAACTCATCAACAACATCGAAAAGGCATATCCTACATCTTCAATTGGGATTGTCCCTAATCGAATTCCTAAATTTTCGGAATTATTATACATTACGACTGGCTCATCAATAAAACTACCTGTTAGGATTCCGTTGACTATCGCAAATGGAATTAATATGATAAGAAAAGTGATGAAAAACGTATTCAAAATATAAGGCACTTTAAAAACAGTATAAGTCAATAAGAGAACAAAAACACTGTAATTTATAGCCGTGTACCATTTATCATAGTTTACAAAAAGTACTGGCAAAAGTACTAACATCAAAATCCAATAGATGATTTTAACCGCTTTATCAGTCAATGCAATATTGGGACAAAAATAATGAAAGGCAAAGTGAATGAACAGGCTGGCATAAGGAATACAGATAAAAAACAACCATTCCTCAATAGGCAAATCAAAGAATTCTACACCCGAATGATAGCGAGGATTGAAACTCCACACTCCTATTTTAGTAAAAATAATATCCCAAATAATAAAGAAAATTGCCGTAATAATGATGGCAGAAAAAACAGCTTTCCATCTTTTTATATACTTCATTCGATTCTCGAAACTATACAGAAACGGAATAATAAAGGAAGCGATATTTAGGAAAAAGTATAATGACATATTTTTGAATTAATCTTTGTCAAAGTTTTGAACTTTGACAAAGATGTTGGAACATTATTTTTTAAAGTATTTGAAAGGAACAAACAACATCCCGAAACATTCTCCGTCTTCTTTGCCAAGGTGTTTGTGGTGAACTTTGTGTCCTTTTCTCAAGGCGAGTAAATATTTGTTTTTGGTATTCTTGAACAACTTAAATCGTTGATGGATAAAGATATCATGCACGATAAAATAACTCAAACCGTAGGCAAAAATACCCAAGCCAATAAAAAATTTGTAATCAAAACCAGCCTCGGCTCCAAAATAAAAAAGCAGAATACTCGGAATGGCAAAAATCACAAAAAACAAATCATTACGTTCAAAGATATTAGCATATTTCGGCTGATGGTGATCTTCGTGTAAATACCACAAAAAACCGTGCATCACAAATTTGTGCGTACACCAAGTAATGCATTCCATTATCAAATATGTACCTAAAACAATCAGAAAAGATGTCATTTTTTACTATTTTATAGTTGAAATTTTAAGCTAAAAACTAGACCAATTTTAATTTGTAAGATACGAAAGAATTGGCAAACAAAATCCCTTTTGAATAATTAGAAACTCGAATTCTCTCGGCTCCAATTTTATGACAAGGCGTATTTTCTAGTTTTTTTAATAATTTTTTATAATAAACATAAGCAGTATAAACCCCAAATTTAGCTTCAATGGGTAATTTTTTTATTCCTTCATAAGCCACTCTAAAATCTTCTTCAATTTCTTTGATAATCATTGCTTTAGAACTTTCGTCAAAAGAACTCAAATCGACCCCTGGAAAGTAATTTCGATTCAAAACCAAATTATCGTCTTTCAAATCTCGCAAAAAATTCACTTTTTGAAACGCCGAACCCAATCGCATCGCTTCGTTACCATTCACAAAAACTTTTAGACACATCAATCCAACCACATCGGCTGAACCATAAATGTATTCTTCATATTCTTGTTTGCTATTGTATTCAGATTTGACCAAATCCATTTTCATGCTTTTCAAAAAAGACTGAATTAAATCGTCTGAAATATTGTATTTGTTAACAGATTGAAGAAAAGAATTCAAAATAGGGTTTAAACTAATACCCATTTTTTGAGCTTTGTAATAATCGTTTTCAAAATCATTGATTAATGTTTCTTTGTCGAAACCGTGAAATGAATCGACAATTTCATCAGCAAAACGCACAAATCCATAAATGCTATAAATGGCATCACGAATACTTGGCGAAAGTGTTTTGACAGCCAAAGAAAATGAAGTGCTGTAGCTTTTAGTTACTAAAACACTGCATTTAAAGGACACTTCATCAAATAATTGCTTCATATTTATGCGTATTAAAATTGCTTTTTAATTAAATCGGATACTATTTTTCCCGAAATTATCGATGGTGGAACTCCTGGCCCTGGAACGGTTAATTGTCCTGTAAAAAATAGATTTTTTACTTTTTTGCTAATAATCTTGGGTCTTAAGAAAGCCGTTTGTGTTAGAATATTGGCCAATCCGTAAGCGTTTCCTTTATAGGAGTTGTAATCATTGACAAAATCATTTACACAGAAACTTTCTTTAAAGATAATGTTTTCTGTCACTTTTTGATTGGTCAACGCTTCAAATCTTCCGATAATGTTCTTGAAATATTCCTCTCTGATTGCTGGCGTATCTTCGATTCCGGGCGCAATTGGAATCAAAAATATTCCCGCTTCTTTGCCTGTTGGTGCAACCGAATTGTCTGTTATACTGGGAAAACTGGCGTAAAAAAGTGGTTTTTCGGGCCATTTTGGATTGTCGTAAATATCTTTAGCATGTACATCAAAATCGGTATCAAAAAACAAGGTATGATGCGAAACATTTTTTATTTTCTTATCAAAACCTACATAAAATAATAATGACGATGGTGCAAAAATTTTGGTATCCCAATATTTTTCCGAATATCCTCGGTGTTTTTCGTCTAATAAAGTTTCCGTATGATGGTAATCGGCTCCGCTCAAAACCGCGTCTGATGTAATTGTTATTCCGTTAGAAACAACACTTTTTACGACTCCATTTTCTACATTTATTTTTTCGACATTTTGATTGGTTTCAATCTTTACTCCTAATTCTACTGCCAAAGTTACCATTGCTTTAACCACTTCATACATTCCTCCTTTTGGATGCCAAGTCCCTAAACCAAAGTCAGCATAATTCATAAAACTATAGAACGAAGGCGTGTTTGAAGGCTTGGCACCCAGAAACAAAACTGGAAATTCCATAATTTGTTGCAAGCGGTTGTTCTTGATTTTCTTTCGAACTTTAGTTCTAATACTGGTAAAAAATTGATTTACTTTTTTGATAGTAACTGGAGTAATCAATTCGGTTATCGAAATCCCTGGACGATACACCAAGTCCTTGATAGCCACATCATAATTGTGTTTGGCATCTTTTAGAAATATTTCCAAATGTTTTGAACTTCCTAATTCTTCTTTCTCGAAAATTTTGTAAATATGAAGTAAATTATCCGGAATTTCAACAGAATCTTCTTTACCAAAATAGACTTCATAAGCAGGATTTAGCTTGTCTAAATGATAATAATCAGAAGGTTTTTTGTCAAAATCATTAAAAAATTTCTCGAACACATCGGGCATCCAATACCAAGTGGGACCAATATCAAAAGTAAAACCTTCCTTTACCAATTGCCTTGCTCGACCACCTACAGTATTGTTTTTTTCGAGGATAGTAACATCAAATCCTTCTTTGGCTAAATAGCAAGATGCTGCTAAAGCTGAAAACCCTGAACCTATTATTGTGATTGTTTTTTTCATTTGTTTAGCAAATATACTAAAAAGTTAAACAAAAATACATCATTAACATTAAATTATAATTCTTTTACCAAATCTGGAATCGAACTAAAAATCCTAATCTCTTCAGGGATTTTTTTATTGTTAATTGACTCTGTCATTCGACCTAGTAACCAAAGTTGTGAATTAGCATCCATAACTTCAGTAGCCATTTCGTTTAAATAATCATCAACATCATCTTTTGTAGGTTGTACCGTTAAATAAGCTACATAAACGATATTATCAAAATATTGCTTCATATCCTTTAAACTCTCTACAGGAACACTCTCACCTAGGTAAATGGTTTTGTAACCATTGAGTAATATTTCATAATTAAGATACATCAACCCCAATTCATGAATTTCGTTTTCAGGAAGATACAAAACGAAGATTTTATCGGTTCGTGTAGGTTCTAAAACTTGAATTTTTTCAGTATTGACTAGTAATTTTTGCTTGATTAAATAGGAAACAAAATGCTCTTGAGCTGGAGTAATTGTACCTGATTGCCACAATAACCCAATTTCATTCATTAATGGAATAAAGACTTCATAAAAAACTTCACGGAATGATTTCTCGGAAAGCAAATTTGCATAAGTCTTAAAAAACAACACTTGATCAAAGTTCATCATTGCCATTTTAAAAGCGTTAAGGGCGTGATTTTTTGAACTTTTTTCCGAAATTATTTCTCTAACCAGCAATTCAATCTTCTCGGATGAATGTGAGGCAATTCTCGAGATCTTGTACCCATAATTGTGTAACAAAACAATATTGAGCAGTTTTTGTAAATTGTGTGTATCGTAATTTCGGATATTGGTCGTAGAACGCATGGGTTCTAGAATATTGTATCTTTTCTCCCAAATTCGAATGGTGTGTGCTTTCACACCCGAAAGGTTTTCGAGGTCTTTGATACTAAAAACCGATTTAATATTGTTTATCATTTTCAGAAAATTAATAAACAAATATAGTAAAATATATTTAGCCTCTAAAATTATAAACTAACACTTTCAAAATGATTCAATTTATCCAAATGCAAAATGGTTTTGGTATTGGTATTATTTCTAGAATACATGGGTTGAAACTTGGCTCCATAAACCACTTCGGCAAAAGTATAAGAGGTTCTGATGGCGACGGTATTGCTAAACATATCGTCAAAAGTCTTGATAAAAACCAAAATTTCGCCATTGATAGTTTCGAAATCTTCTTTTGTAAATTGATACAATGGGCTGTCTTCTGTAATAGGATGCACAAGTGTCCAACTCAAAGTCAAGGCATTAATTTTATCCAATTCTAAATCTAATGAATAGAATTTGTTGCTCATTTTTCCATCTTCTTCCACACTTATTCCTACCGTAATTTTTGCTTCAGCATCAGTAAGATTAGTGTTTTTAAAAGGCGTGAGTCGAATCATCAATGCTGTTGTGTCTTTGTATGGCGCGATAATGGCGTTGTGAGAAAATTTTATAAAAGCAATGGGTTTACTGAAACGTCCAAAGAATAAACCTGTAGCAATAGCAAAACTCAACAAACCAATCAAAGCTTCCAAAGCCGAAACCGTACTTGCCAAAAAACCTGACGGACTAACGTGACCATATCCCACAGTAGTAAAGGTTTGCGCACTAAAAAAATAGGTTTCTCCAAACTTTACCCATTCCGAATCAGAAGGGTCAATACCATTCAGATATTCGATACCAATAACGAAATAAAGGCAAGCAAACAGAAAATTAATACAAATGTAAAAAGATAAAAGAATCAGCATAAATTTCCAAGCAGGCATTTCAATCATCGTGTGGTACCAACTGATGCGATGCAGGAAATTCATTCCCTGTTTCTCTACATTTGCTTTTCCGTTTTTATTCACAAAACGCCCTCCGTAACTGTAAGTATTTACACCAAATCCAGAATTTAAATAAGATTTCGCTTTTTTGTTTATTTGGTTTAATAATGCCATTTTGAAATTTTAGAGAAGCGTAAAATTACTTAAAAATTATTCAAATTCTTGAAAGCAAATTCTTGAGAAATTATTTTTTGTGTAGAAAATACAATTATTTTATTTTCAAACATCATTATCCTAAAAAAATCATTATTTTTAAAAGCTATTTAAAAAAAACTAACCTAAAATTATTCACTAAAATAAACCATAATGAACTTTAAAAATTTAATTGGACAATTACCAAAAATAGGAATTAGACCCGTAATTGACGGAAGATTGGATGGAGTAAGGGAATCGCTTGAAGAATCAACCATGAATATGGCACGAATTGCCGCCGATTTCCTAGAAAAAAATTTACGTCACGCTGATGGAAGCAAAGTAGAATGTGTGATTTCGGATTCTTGTATTGGTGGTGTTACCGAAGCAGCCGCTTCTGCCGATAAATTTTCGAGAGAGGGCGTTGGATTAAGTTTGACCGTGACGCCTTGTTGGTGTTATGGCAGTGAAACTATCGATATGGATCCCTTGATTCCAAAAGCCATTTGGGGTTTCA
Source organism: Flavobacterium eburneipallidum (assembly GCF_027111355.2). NCBI lineage: Bacteria > Pseudomonadati > Bacteroidota > Flavobacteriia > Flavobacteriales > Flavobacteriaceae > Flavobacterium > Flavobacterium eburneipallidum. Next base: position 1,394,961 of record NZ_CP114291.2, on the reverse strand, counting down.
ACGGAACCGAACGTCCGGGAGCGGTTTATTTGGCGGCAGCCTTGGCGGGTCACAACCAAAAAGGACTTCCTGCCTTTGGTATTTACGGTCGTGATGTTCAAGACAGCGACGACACCAGCATTCCAGAAGATGTACAGAAAAAATTATTGCTTTTCGGAAAAGCCGGTTTAGCAGTTGCAACAATGAAAGGCAAATCATACCTGTCTATGGGAGCCGTTTCTATGGGAATTGCGGGTTCTATCATTGATCCGAATTTCTTCGAAAGCTTTTTGGGAATGCGTTGCGAAAACATCGACATGACCGAATTTTCGAGAAGAATCGAACACGAAATCTACGACAAACAAGAATACGAAAAAGCCTTTGCTTGGACTAAAGAAAAATGCAAAGAAGGCAAAGATTACAATCCCGAAAACCGACAAAAATCAAGAGAAGAATTGGACAAAGATTGGGAATTTGTCGTAAAAATGGCCTTGATTGGTCGCGACTTGATGATTGGGAATCCAAAACTGAAAGCATTAGGTTATGGCGAAGAAGCCTTAGGAAGAAACGCCATTTCTGGTGGTTTCCAAGGACAAAGACAATGGACAGACCACCTTCCAAACGGCGATTTTATGGAAGCCATCCTTACTTCTTCTTTCGACTGGAATGGCATCCGTCAACCGTTTATGTTGGCTACCGAAAACGATAGTTTGAACGGAGTTTCGATGTTGTTCGGACATTTATTGACTGGAGCAGCCCAAATTTTTAGCGACGTGAGAACTTATTGGAGTCCCGAAGCGGTGAAAAGAGTGACGGGTTACGAACTAAAAGGCGACGCTGCTAACGGTTTCATCCACCTCATCAATTCCGGTGCTTCGGCATTGGACGGAACTGGAGAACAAACCATCGACGGCAAACCAGCAATGAAACCTTGGTGGGACATTACCGAAAACGAAGTTGAAAAATGTCTCGAAAAAACCACTTGGGGACCGGGAATGTTGGAATATTTTAGAGGTGGCGGTTATTCTTCGACTTTCAAAACCAAAGGCGAAATGCCCGTGACGATGTGCCGAATCAATATCGTGAAAGGCATTGGTCCCGTATTGCAAATCGCCGAAGGAAAAACCATCGAACTTCCGGAAGACGTGCACAACACCATCAACGAAAGAACCAATCCGACTTGGCCAACCACTTGGTTTGTGCCGAACCTCACGGGCAAAGGACCTTTCAAGGATGTATATAACGTGATGTCTAATTGGGGAGCCAATCACGGCGCCTTCACTTACGGACATATTGGTGCCGATTTAATCACTCTGGCCTCGATGCTCCGAATCCCAGTAAACATGCATAATGTGCCCGAAGACCAAATCTTCAGACCAAGTGCTTGGGCGTCTTTTGGTATGGATCCAGAATCTTCGGATTATAGAGCTTGTAGTACTTACAAGGCTTTGTATGAATAAAAACAGTTGATTTTTTGGGCGTTACCATAAGGGTCGGGCTGTTCGCTGTATCTTTTATTCCGCTATCGCTCCATAAAAGGATGCCGCTGCCATCCCTAACGCAAACCCCAGAAAAATTCACCAATAGAAATCAAAAGGCTAGTTTGAAATACGAACTAGTCTTTTTAATTTTTGTAAGAAAAAATTAATATATTTGAGAGAAAAATAAAACTGAATAAAACTTTCGCTGTCTATCTCAATTTTGGAGTCTAAGCAAAAGTTCGTTTCGAATACATATAAGTTCGCAGAAATCTTAACCAAATCGCTATGAAAAAATTCTTCTTATTATTGGTAGCAATATGCATAAGTTGTAATAACCTAAATGACAATAAACTTCAAGAAGAAAGTTACTCTTTAATCAATTATGTAATCAAAACAGAACTTAATGATCAAGATAAAGGCTATATATCTGAAGAGTTATTAGACTCAAATCCTTCACAGTCATTGAAGTTATTTATTCAAGAAAATTTAAACGAAAAAGATTCCACATTTATTAATAGTCAAATCCTTAATCGTGTTACTTTCAGATTAGACCAAGATAAAGTTTCTATAAAAAAAGTTTTGCTCCGTTCAGATTTGGACAATCTCATAAAACCTGGTGAGCGCTCTATTTCATTTTGGAGTCGATTCGAATCTAAATACAATGAAAAAGACTTTTCTACAATAAGTCAGCCAATCTTTAATAAATCTCTTGATTTGGCAATTATTTCATTTGGTCACCATTGTGGTTCTCTTTGTGGTGGTGGCTCAACCGCGATTTATGAAAAGAAGAATGGAAAGTGGAAAAAGGTAAAAACAATAAGCACTTGGGTGAGTTAAGACTTCTGTTAATCTAGGGCTTCGCCAGAAACTGATGGAGTGCACCCCGCTCCGCAAAAGTCTCTGACTTTGCGAATGTGTTAGTCAGTCTCAGACTGACATAAAAATATAATAACTAAACCTATGAATACACAAACAATCCTAAAAATCATATACGTGACTACACTGTTTTTGTTGACCGTTTTCATTTGGCACCAATTATATTCCGCTCAATTATTAGAGTATGATGAAAATTACGGAGTATTAATTTCAACTTTTTTACTTTCCGTTTTGGCAACACTCTTTTTGACAATATTGTGGTTTAAAGCTAGAACTTTTATTGAACAAAACTCTTTTGTTACAATTTTGTTTTTATTTATGAGTTCTCCATTAATACTTCTTTTTATTTTCTATTTCTATCACGAAATATTTGGAAAACTAAAAAATTAATGAAACAATTATTAGGACGAGCGTACTGCCCTAAAAAAAACCGTCACCAAAAATTCAAACTAAAATGAAAAACAAAACCCTCTTGCCCGCGTTATTACTCGCTTTATTCCTTTCGAATGTTACTTTCGGACAAGAACAAACGAATCCACAACAAAGCCCAAAAAAGGAATTGACCCAAGAAGAAAGACAAGCCAATTCCAATCTGGAGCAAGAAAAGAAAGCCGCCGAATGGGTTGCAACTTTGAATTTGAACAATTCTACCAAAGAACAAAGACTTCAAGCGGTAATCGTTACCCACTTGAAAGCGGTTCGAGATTGGAACAACGAACATCCCGGAACCATTGTGCCAGCAGGAATCAATCCAACCACAGGACAACAACTCAGCGATTTAGAAAAACAAATTATTGCTCAATCATCAATGCCAAAAACAGTTCACGAAAACTTAATGAATGGGCTTCGTAACCATTTATCCGAAGAACAAGTGGAATTGATTTTAGACAAATACACCATTGGAAAAGTCCAATTTACGATGAATGGGTACAAAGCTATTGTTCCTGACATGACGACTTTGGAAGAAGAAACTATTTTGAAATTTATGAAACAAGCCCGAGAACAAGCTGTCGATTACAAGAGCATGAAACAAATTTCGGCCATTTTCGAAATTTACAAAACCAAATCGGAGCAATACCTAAACAACAACGGTCGCAGCTGGAAGCAAATGTATAAAACTTACACGGATGCGATAAAAGCAAAAAAAGCAGCTGAAAAAGTGGCTAAATAAAAAAGCTTTTATCTTTGCATCAGTTTTAAAAATAAAAAAATGAATTGGATTCTTTTGATTATCGCTGGATTATTCGAAGTAGCATTTGCTTCTTGTTTGGGCAAAGCCAAAGAAGCTTCTGGAAACGAAGCCTATTGGTGGTATGCTGGATTTCTAGTTTCGCTGACTATTAGTATGGTTTTGTTGGTCAAAGCTACTCAAACTTTACCCATCGGAACGGCTTATGCGGTTTGGACAGGAATTGGAGCGGTTGGAACCGTATTGATGGGAATTTTTATTTTCAAAGAACCAGCTACATTTTGGCGAATTTTCTTCATCATCACACTGATTAGCTCTATTATTGGACTGAAATCCGTTTCTCATTAATAATCCAAGGCATTCACTTTTAAAATTCCACCGCAGATTCGCAGATTTTAAAAATGAAAAGAGCTGTTTTATTACACTAATTTAAAAATATACTTTAATTTCATCTGATTTATGTTGTGGAAAATCTGCGAATCTGCGGTATGTTTTTGCATTTAATGTGTCTTTTGTTTTAAAAGCTAATACCCTGCTAATAATGTTTATTTTTCTCATTTGAATTTGTATATTAGGGGTCTATTAGTAACCGAATTATGATTGCAAAATTGAATGAAAAAAAATGCTATCCATGGATAGTTGTGGGTTTGTTGTGGTTTGTCGCTTTGTTAAATTACCTAGATCGTCAGATGCTTTCTACCATGAAACCTGCCATGATGATTGACATTCCAGAACTTGCCAAAGCCGAAAATTTTGGTTTACTGATGGCAGTTTTTCTTTGGATTTATGCTTTAATGAGTCCTATTTCTGGAATCATTGCCGACAGGCTCAATAGAAAAAATATGATTGTGGGTAGTCTTTTTGTTTGGTCGGGCGTTACGATGGCGATGGGATATGCCACTACTTTCAATCAAATTTATATTTTAAGAGGGATTATGGGTTTTAGTGAAGCTTTTTATATTCCTGCTGCTTTGTCTTTGATTGTGGATTATCATCAAGGAAGCACCCGCTCATTTGCCATTGCTATTCATACTACAGGAATTTATCTGGGACAAGCTTTGGGTGGATTTGGCGCTACTATTTCCAAACATTTTTCTTGGCATTTTACCTTTCATTCTGTTGGATTATTGGGCGTAATTTATAGCATTATACTTATTTTCCTCATTAAAGAAAAGAAAAGTTATACGTTGAATAAAGACCAAAAAACAAAAATTCAAGTAGAATTCAAACAAATGCTCAAAGGATTGGGAATCTTATTCGGAAATATTTCGTTTTGGGTTTTGCTCTTTTATTTCTCGGCTCCGAGTTTGCCCGGTTGGGCTGCCAAAAACTGGTTACCTACCCTATTTTCAGAAACATTGCATTTGGAAATGGCAGTTGCTGGCCCCATAGCTACCGTTACGATTGCTATGTCTTCATTTGTTGGTGTTTTAGTGGGCGGTTATATTTCCGATAAATGGGTCATGAGAAACCTCAAAGGAAGAATTTATACCAGCGTAATCGGTTTGTCGTTTACGATTCCTGCTTTGTTTTTATTAGGAAATGGGATCAGTATTGAGGCTATCATAACTGGTGGAATTCTATTTGGTTTAGGTTTTGGAATTTTTGACACTAATAATATGCCTATTCTTTGCCAATTTGTATCAGCCCGTTATCGTGCTACAGGATACGGAATTATGAATTTGGTTGGGATTTCGGCTGGAGCGGTTATCACTGAATTTTTAGGAAAAGCCGCCGATAATGGAGGAATGGGTCGTGTATTTGTACTGCTAATTGTGGTAGTTGTCATTGCTATTATTTTGCAATTGACAACTTTACATCCCAAAACAGCCAACATGACGGAAGAAGTTGAATTATAAAACATATAAGTCATATAAGTTTTTAGCTTATATGACTTATATGGTTATTCAAAAAAGTTACACTACTTGGTTAACTTTAATTTCGATTTCCTTAATATTGGCGATTACTTTTGTCATTTCTTTTTCGTCGAAAGCGGTAAACGGCGGAGCAATATTGCCTCTCACAATTCCTAATCCTGACAAAGCTCCTTTCAATCCTTTGAGATAACTAGAACCATACGAACCTACGGTATAAATTCGGGTACTGATTTCCATCACCAAATCTTGTAAAATTGCAATTCGATCAAAATCTTTAGCTAAAGCAGCTTCATATAAGGCAACATATAATTTTGGAAAAAGATTCGCACCTCCGTTAACACCTCCGCTTCCGCCCATCATTACGGTTTCGGCAGTGATTTCTTCTGGCCCAACGAGAAGGCTGAAATTGTTTTTCAATAAATAGCACAAAGTTTGAAAATAAACTGCATTCGCCGAACTGTCTTTTAGTCCAATAACATTTGGATGTTCAGACAGGCGAACTACAGTTTTCACATCAATATTGATTTTGGTATGCGAAGGCATATTGTACAAGAAAAGCGGCAAACTAACTTGGTCTGCCAAACTCCAATAGTATTTATACAATTCCTCTTGACCCAAACCATAATAATAAGGCGGTGCCGCAACAACAGCTGCCGCTCCAGCTTTTTCTGCTATTAAAGTCAATTTCACACTTTCTTCAATAGAAGTATCTGTAATCCCTACAAATACTGGAATTCTTCCATTCACTGCTTTACAGCTTTCTACAATAAGTTGTTCACGGGTTGTATAACTTAAACTGGTTGATTCGCCTGTAGTTCCTAGAATAAATATTCCGTGAACTCCTCCTGAAATTAAATGTTCTACCAAATGTTGAACTCCATTTACATCCAATGAAAGATTATCTGATAATAAAGGAGTGACCATTGGAGGAATAATTCCACCGAAAGCAGGTTTATTAGTTTGCGTTGTCATTGTATTGAATTTATATCGTTTTATTTTAAAATTTTTATTTTGTTTCAAGTGTGGCTGTCAAGAGAATATTTTGGGATTCCTTATCTTTATTTTCAATTTGTTCAATGAGGATTCTTACTGCCTCTTGCCCCATTTCTTTTATGGGCTGACTGATAAAAGGAATATGAACATCCAAAAACTGATAAATCAAATTCTCATCAAATGCCACCACGTCAATTTCGCTTTGGATTTTCTTTCCAAAATTCCTAATTTGCTTCAAACCCTCGGTCGCAATAGTATTAGTAGCAAAATAAATAGCACTGACTTTTTCGTCAAAAATCAATTCCCGTACGGCTTCTTGAATTTCACTTTGCAACGATTGATGGTTCACTTTCTTTAAATATTGAGTAGGATCAGCAATATTGGTTTGTTTCATAGCTTCCAAATACCCATTACATCGATCTTGATAATGCAAAAGTGCCGATTCATAGACAATGGCTCCAATTTTTTGATGTCCTTTACTTAACAAATGACTAGTTGCTTCGAAAGAGGCTTTAAAATTATCAACTGTTACCGTATTGACATCAATTCCGTCAAAATAACGGTCAATCAAAACTAAAGGAACATTAGATTGTTGGATACCTAAAACCGTTTCTCTTGATGACTCGGGAGAGGCTACAATAAATCCATCTACCTGACGGGTGCTTAAAAAACCCAGTACTTTTATAAATTTATCTTGATTTTCATCCGACGAACCAAAGATTACGGTGTAGTTATGGGCATAAGCTTCATCCTCTATGGTTCGAGCCAAACTCGAAAAAAAAGGATTCGAAATATCGGCAACAATTAGTCCTATAGTGCGTGAAATATTAGTCTTTAAACTTCTAGCATTCAAATTAGGAAAATAATGAAGTTCTTGAGCTGCTTTTCTTATTATATCTGCTGTTTCTTGCGACACTCTGTTTTCTTTATCTTTATTATTTAAAACATACGAAACTAGAGTAGCAGAAACTCCTACTTTGTTTGCAATATCCTTTAATGATGTTTTCCTAGTCATTTTGCTTTAACGTTTAAGCGAAAATAATAAATAAAATAATACAGCCAAATATTTAACACCGCTACATTTAATTTCTTTTAAAAAATAGCTTATTATTGTAGGTTAAATTACATACTAACCATTTTTTTAAACCAAAAAATATGAAAAACAAAATAGTATTACTTTTCATCCTTGTATTTTACACTTCAAGTATTTACAGCCAACAATCGGATTCTATTTCCCAGTATATCAAAACGATAAAAACAAATATTTACAAAGATTACAAAAGAATGTATCGCAAAGGTGGCGGATCATTGGTTTACCCTTTTCTCACTCCGGGAAGTAACCAATATGACAATGTGTTATGGGACTGGGATTCGTGGTTAAGTAACATTGCTTTGCGCCAAATATTATCGGACATTGGTACTGAAAAAGACAAAAAAGAAGCCATTCAATACGAGCAAGGTTGTGTCCTCAATTTTCTGCATTACGGCGATTGGGATGGGTATTTGCCCATCGTGATTTGGGAAGACTCAAAACCTAGAGATATTCGACCAGAAAACATCTACAATGTCAATATGCACAAACCTGTTTTAGCACAACATGCGGCTTTTATCACGCAAACCAATGGTGGAAATGCCGAATGGATTCGGGAGAAATTCTACCATCTTCAGGCATTTGTAAACAATTACAAATCGCATCACCGCAACAAAGCTACAGGTTTGTTTTATTGGCAAAATGATGTAGCTATTGGTGTAGATAATGATCCCGCTACTTTTTTTAGACCTGCCAAGAGTTCGGCTTCTATTTATTTGAATTGTCTGATGTATAAAGAACTGTTAGCTATGGTTTATTTGGCAAATCAATTGAATCAGTCTGCTATTGGTAAAGAATTTGCCAATGATGCCCAAGCTTTGAAAACCGCCATTCAAAAAAATTGCTGGGATGAGCGTGATGGTTTTTTCTACAGTGTTGATTTGAACTTAACTCCTGTTGACAATCACACCGACAGTACTTTAGGAAGAGCTTTTGTTATTCATAGTGGCTATCCCAGAGATTATGATTGCCTGATTCAACGGATCGAAAGTTGGTCTGGATTTTTAGCTTTATGGGCAGGAATTGCCTCTCCCGTACAAGCCGAACGAATCGTAAAAGAACATTATTCGAACCCGAAAACCTTTAATGCGACAGCTGGCGTTCGAACACTTTCAAAAATGGAAAAAATGTACAGCTTGCGTGCCAGTGCTAATCCATCGAACTGGCGAGGCCCTATTTGGGGAATATCCAATTATATTGTTTTTAAAGGTTTGACAAAATATGGTTATACTGCTGAAGCAAAAGAATTGGCAACTAAAACTGTTCGTTTATTTGGTAAAGATTTTGAAAAAAATGGTGCTTTACACGAATATTACGAACCCGAAACTGGAGAACCATTACTCAACAAAGGATTTCAAAACTGGAATTATCTCGTGCTGAATATGGCTGCTTGGCTGGAAGGAAAAAAAGTAGTGGAAGAGTTTTAGACTTTGATTCGTATTTAAAAAATTTGAATTGCATACTCAATCCATTTATTTCCTAAATTAGTTGCTAAAAAAACAACTCTTATGAAAAAACTCACCAAAGAAGACATCAGCCAAGAAGTATTTGACTTGTACGATGATTACGCACACAATAAAATTGAAAGAAGACAATTCATCGAAAAACTATCGGTTTTTGCTGTGGGAACTTTAACCCTTCCATCGCTTTTGAGTTTTATGACTCCCAATTATCAAGACACTACCACTATTCAACCCGATGATTCCCGATTAACATCAGGATTTATCACCTACGATTCCCCAAAAGGTGGTGGAAAAATCAAAGGGCTCTTATCGCAACCCAAAGGAAACAAGAAAAAACTACCTGGAATTATTGTCGTTCACGAAAACCGAGGATTAAATCCGTATATCGAAGATGTAGGCAGAAGAGCCGCTATCGAAGGATTTATCACTTTGGCTCCCGATGCTTTATCGCCATTGGGCGGTTATCCTGGGAATGATGATGATGGTAGAGAATTGCAAAAGAAACGCACTCGCGAAGAAATGCTAGAAGATTTTATTGCTGCCTACGAATACCTGAAATCGCATAAAGATTGTAATGGTTCTGTTGGCGTAGTAGGATTTTGTTTTGGCGGTTGGATTTCGAATATGATGGCGGTAAAAATCCCAACTTTAGGAGCTGCCGTTCCTTATTATGGAGGACAACCAACCGCTGAAGATGCCGAAAAAATCACGACTCCTTTATTATTAAATTACGCCAGTTTAGACACTCGTGTAAACGAAGGTTGGCCTGCTTATGAAGCCATTCTCAAAAAAAACAAAGTAGAACATACCGCATATTTCTATGAAGGAGTGAATCACGGTTTTCATAATAATACCACGCCTCGCTACGACGAAAAAGCCGCCACCTTGTCTTGGACACGAACTATTGCTTTTTTTAGGGAGAAGTTGAAGAAGAAGTAATTATTTTTAAAGAAAATACTGCGAAATTAGAATTCGATATCAGAATTTGATTATATTTGAAAATAAATAAACACTGATATTTGTCAGACCTATCTACCCTAAAATGGGTGGGTTTGTATGATTTTATCATACATATATACGAGTTGTGCGTAATTCCACATATTTACACCAAAAATGACTACTTCGACTAACAGAAGAAAGTGAAAATTTGGATGACTATTAAAAAAAAAACGTTAGATAGAATATAAAAAAACTGTTAGGAAATGGAAAAATGGAGTACTTTGCTTATCAAAAATGAAATATCTGAATTTTTAATCGATAAACTAAAAGCAGATTTTCCAACTATATCATCTGAGGATTTAAAAACAATTTGCCAAAAAATATATAGTAAGAAAAGTATAAAATTAATAGCGAAAATAATTGATGATAATAAACAGAATATTTCAAAATCTGTGATAAAAGAATTCAAAGAGGAAATTTCTGAAATTAAATCAGACTTAGTATGGAAAATTACAAGTAAAGGAAAAAGTACTATTTATATTAATGATTGGGTACAAAATTTTTATGCTGAATTTAGGTCTAATGAAAAATTTGAAAACGTTTACATTGGAGGACATTCAGAAAATGAAAATATAATTTATGTTACTGGAGAATTAAATGAAGAAAAAGATAAAATATCATTATTTGAATACATTAAATCTAAAAATCCCCAACTGAAATTAATGTTCAACCTAAAAGTAAAAGTTAATAATTGAAGTTAAAAACATAATAAGTTTTATTTTACAGAAAAAATGAATTATAAAAACTACGCACAAACAGCTAGAGTTTCGTTGCGTGCGCAGCACGAACAATGAAACTCGTGTTAAATCCTTGACAGCGGACAAGCTGAAACCGATTACATACCGTCAACACTATGGAGTTATCAAAATTTGATGGGTTCAATCCAATCTAAACCTCATAAAAAAATCAGATGCTAGAACTAATCTGGGGAATACTAAACATTGCTATCTTAATTTATTTTATAATTATTTGCTTTAAAGCAACCAAAATAATTCGTGAAAATTTAGGAGGATTAGCGGCTCTAGTTTTTGTTTTGGGTCTTTTGTCTTTTATGGGAAAAACCAATAAAGAAAATACAGGATTTAAAAACTTCAATTTAGAAGAAGAAACCGAAAAGATAGAAAATCCTAATAGTAATAGAAATGTCTATCATACAGACAAGTCATTAGAAGATAATTTAATGACAGCTATTGAAATGTCAATTCTATTTACTGAAAACACCATTGAAAAGAAAGCAATAAATGCAAGTGTCCAAAGAGATGGATTTATTAGCGGTACAGATTGGGAAACAACCAATGTAAGCCTTTCAAAATTGAATAACAACAAATACAGCTACAATGTTTTAGGTAAACTAGAGTGGCGAATTTTAACCATAACCGTTTACACTGAAATGAAAGAATTCAAAGGAGAAATTGAATTGAAAAAATAAAGACATTATTTAATGCACCCGAATAAAACAAAAAAAGCCCCAAACGGGACTTTTTCAATATATAAACTCAAGCTTATTTACTCAAATACATTTTTCTTCTAGAATACAATTCGTAGAACTGGTCGTCTTTCAAGTCGTCAATAAACAAGATGCTTTCTCCTGTTGATTTCATCTCTGGTCCTAATGCTTTGTTCACATTTTGGAACTTACTAAAAGAGAAAACTGGTTGCTTGATGGCATATCCTTTTAATTGTGGATTGAAATCAAAATCAGTTACTTTCTTTTCGCCCAACATTACTTTTGTAGCATAGTTCACATAAGGTTCTCCGTAAGCTTTCGCAATAAACGGAACCGTACGAGAAGCTCTAGGATTGGCTTCGATAATATAAACCGTATCGTCTTTTATCGCAAACTGAATGTTGATTAAACCAACCGTTTTCAATGCTCTCGCAATTTTTTCAGTATGGTCTTTGATTTGTTGCATCACAAATTCACCCAAGTTGAACGGTGGCAAAGTTGCATTAGAATCTCCCGAGTGAACTCCACAAGGTTCGATATGCTCCATAATTCCGATGATATAAACATTTCCATCAGCATCACAAATCGCATCTGCTTCTGCTTCGATTGCTCCAGCCAAATAATGGTCTAACAACAATTTATTCCCTGGAATCGATTTCAATAAATTGATAACGTGTTCTTCCAATTCTTTTTTGTTGATTACGATTTTCATTCCCTGACCACCCAATACATAAGAAGGACGAATCAATAAAGGAAAATCTAAAGTATCCGCCAAAGCAGAAGCTTCATCTGCCGTTTCAGCGATTCCGAATTTCGGGAAAGGAATGTGTAATTCTGTCAATAAATCAGAGAAACGTCCTCTGTCTTCAGCTAAATCCAAAGCATCAAAACTAGTCCCTATGATTTTTATTCCGTATTTAGACAACTTTTCAGCCAATTTCAAAGCAGTTTGTCCTCCTAATTGCACGATTACACCTTCTGGTTTTTCGTGTTGAATGATGTCATAAATATGTTCCCAGAAAACTGGTTCGAAATACAATTTATCAGCTGTGTCAAAATCAGTTGAAACCGTTTCTGGATTACAGTTAATCATTATCGTTTCATAACCACATTCTTTGGCTGCCAAAACTCCGTGAACACAAGAATAATCAAATTCAATTCCTTGTCCGATTCGGTTTGGTCCTGAACCTAGAACTACGATTTTCTTTTTATCGGTAACGATACTTTCGTTGTGAACAAAACGCTCACCGTTAGCTTTTTCGATTTCAGCTTCGAAAGTAGAATAGTAATAAGGTGTTTTTGCTGTAAATTCCGCAGCACAAGTATCAACTAATTTGAACACACGGTTGATGTTCATTGTAGAACGCAAAGTATGTACTTCACTTTCTTTAGCATTCATCATGTGAGCAATTTGTCTGTCGGCAAAACCTTTTTGTTTCGCTTCAAGCAGCAATTCTCTTGGTAAGGTTTCTACAGTATAATTTGAAATTTCTTTTTCTAAAGTATAAAGTTCCTCGTATTGTTTCAAGAACCACATATCGATTTTAGTGATTTCATGAATGCGGCTCAATGGAATTCCCATCGCAATAGCATCATAAATCACGAAAACACGATCCCAACTTGCAAAAGTCAATTTCTCTATAATTTGCTCGTAGTTAGTATATCCTTTTCCGTCAGCTCCCAGTCCATTTCTTTTAATTTCCAATGATTGAGTGGCTTTGTGCAAGGCTTCTTGGAACGAACGTCCAATTCCCATTACTTCACCAACAGATTTCATTTGAAGACCTAAAGTCCTGTCAGCTCCTTCAAATTTATCGAAGTTCCAACGTGGTATTTTTACAATTACATAATCCAAAGTCGGCTCGAACAAAGCGGATGTTGATTTTGTAATTTGATTTTGTAATTCATCTAAATTGTATCCTAAAGCCAGTTTAGAAGCAATTTTTGCAATTGGATAACCTGTTGCTTTTGATGCCAAAGCTGATGAACGAGATACACGAGGATTGATTTCAATCGCAACGATATCTTCTTTTTCATCTGGTGAAACCGCGAATTGCACGTTACAACCTCCAGCAAAATTTCCGATGCTGCGCATCATCAAAATCGCCATATCACGCAATTTTTGGAAAGTCGTGTCAGACAAAGTCATCGCTGGTGCAACTGTTATCGAATCTCCAGTATGAATTCCCATTGGATCCATATTTTCAATCGAACAGATAATCACAACATTGTCGTTTTTATCTCTCAACAATTCCAATTCGTACTCTTTCCAACCTATCAAAGCTTTGTCAATCAAAACTTCGTGAATCGGTGACATTTCCAATCCGTAGGTTAGTTTTTCGTCAAATTCTTCTTTGGTATGTACAAAAGCTGCTCCCGTTCCACCCAAAGTAAACGAAGGGCGAATCACTAATGGAAAACCAAATTCCTGTGCAATTTCTTTACCCTCCAAGAAAGAAGTAGCTGTTTTAGCAGGTGCAGTAGGAACATTTATTTTCGCCAAAAGCTGTTTGAACTGCTCTCTATCTTCAGTAATGTTGATAGCATTTACATCAACACCAATCATTCTCACTCCGAAATCTTGCCAAATTCCTTTTTCATCTGCTTCTAAACACAAGTTCAAAGCCGTTTGCCCACCCATTGTTGGTAAAACCGCATCAATTTGTGGATGTTCTTTCAGGATTTCAATGATCGATTTGGTAGTTAATGGTTTCAAATAAATATGATCCGCCATAGATGGGTCGGTCATAATCGTTGCTGGATTTGAGTTGATCAAAATCACCTCAATTCCTTCTTCACGGATAGAACGTGCTGATTGAGAACCTGCGTAATCAAATTCGCAAGCCTGACCAATTACGATTGGACCTGAACCTATTATTAAAACCGATTTTATGGAGTTGTCTTTTGGCATATTTTCTGTTTTTTAGTTTCAAGTTTCAGGTTTCAAGTTAGTTGAGCAACCTGAAACCTGAAACTTAAAACCTTTTTAATGATAAGGTTTAAAAAAAGCCGTTACTAAAAAATAGTAACGGCTAATATTTTGTTTTATAAAAACATTATTTTTTGTGTCTAGGTTCGCTAGAAACAGTCAATTTGTGTCTTCCTTTTGCTCTACGACGGGCTAGAACTTTTCTTCCATTTGCAGAAGCCATTCTGTCCATAAATCCGTGCTTATTTCTTCTTTTTCTTTTCGATGGTTGAAACGTTCTTTTGCTCATTGCTTTGTATCTTTAAAAAATGTATTTATATGTCTTTGGATGTTTTGAATTTGCTTATTCCAAAACCGAGTGCAAATATACAAAGACTTTTATTTCTGACAAGTGGTTTTATAATTTTTTTTTTAATTCCTTTTCCTATCTTTGCTATCTCAAAAAAGACACACTATGTTTCCTAAAATCATCAAACTCATTCTTGCTGGACTATTAATAATTGCTGGTATTTACCAAATTATAGACAATGAAACTGGCAATGGAATCTTCCTTATTATATTGTCTGCTATTCCGATTTTTCTTTACTACAAAAATGAATTTATCTTGTTAGCATTCTTAAAATTAAGAAAACAAGATTTTGAAGGCGCCAAAAAATGGTTGGCTTACATCAAAAATCCAGAAACTGCCTTGGTAAAAAAGCAACAAGGTTACTTTAATTACCTGCACGGAATTATGCTTTCGCAAACCAATATCAATCAATCGGAGAAATATTTCAAGAAAGCAATTGAGTTGGGATTATCAATGGATATGGATTTGGCTGTTGCCAAATTGAATCTTGCTGGAGTTGCCATGACTCGCAGACGCAAATTAGAAGCTACTAATTTATTGAACGAAGCCAAAAGATTAGACAAACAAAATATGCTAGCAGATCAAATCAAATTGATGAAAGAGCAAATGAAGAAAATATAATTCATCACTAGAAAAGTTAAAAAAAGCGATTAGACAAATTCTAATCGCTTTTTTATTCTAAAATAATTCGGGGTAAATTTTCGTTCAACCATTTGTACTTGCTCAAAATCATGATATGTGTTCCGCCTTTGACAGTAATACAATTTGAAATATATTTTATAGGAAACACAGCATCAGCATCGCCGTGAATATGAATTATATTTTCATCAGCAACTACTCTATCCCACAATATCACTTCCCTCATCGCCCAATCTAAATAACGTTTGTCCCGAACAGAAAGAAATTTTTGATACAATTGAATTTGCCGATCTGCTTTTGAACCAAAGATAGTTTTAATCCAATTTTCAAAATTAGAAACCCAATTCGTTGGAAACATTCTATAGGCTTTGATTGCTTTAGCTAATTTCATTCTTCTAGGAAATTCCAAATTACTCTTGACACTCGAAATAATGATTACTTTTCGAACATCAACAAATCGCGCCATTTCCTGAACCAAAATTCCACCAAAAGAAACACCAATCAAAACAGGATTGGGATGATGGATTTTCTGTGAAATCCGTTTGGCATATTCCGATAAGGTTTCGTTCTCTAAAGGAATTTCCCATTCTAAAAAAACCTTTTCAAAATGAGTCTCTGAAAGAATAATTCGTTCGAAAATGCTAGCATTTGCTGCTAATCCAGGCATGAAATAAACTGGGATTTTAGTCATCTTACAAATTGTTATTCAAAATCATTTTATGTTTGCCATCTTAACAGGGCATTCGCTTTTAAAACCAGTAGACACGAATTTCACGAATTTTCACGAATTAAAGATTGCTAAAGTTTAATTATCACTAATTTTAAGCGTTATTATGATTTTGTGAAATTTTTAAAGTTTACTCTTCGTGCAAATTTGTGGAATTCGTGTGAAATTTTTTAAATGCGAATGCCGTTCTATCTTAACCTAAAATTGAAAAGTTACTTCAACACTACTTTTCAATCTCTCTTAAATTCTCCATTTTCTTGTGTGCCAAGAAACCCGAAATATCTTCAAAATGTTCTTTTACACGTTTATTTCCAAATTCGAAAACTTTGGTAGCCAATCCATCCAAGAAATCTCTATCATGCGAAACTAGAATTAATGTTCCATCAAAATCACGTAAAGCGTCTTTGATAATGTCTTTGGTTTTCATATCCAAGTGGTTCGAAGGCTCATCGAGAATCAATAAATTTACGGGTTCCAACAATAATTTTATCATCGCCAAACGTGTTTTTTCTCCACCTGAAAGTACTTTTACTTTCTTGGTAATATCATCACCGTGAAACATGAAGGCTCCTAGAATATTTTTGATTTGAGTTCTCACATCACCCACAGCAATTCCGTCTATAGTTTCGAAAATCGTAGCGTTTTCATCCAACAAAGCCGCCTGATTTTGAGCAAAATACCCAATTTGTGAATTATGACCAACTTCAACCGAACCCGAATCAACGCCAATTTCTTTCATAATGGCTTTTATCATTGTCGATTTCCCTTCTCCGTTTTTCCCAACAAAAGCTACTTTCTGCCCTCTTTCAATTACGATATTAGCATCTTTAAAAACCACATGGTCGCCATAGGATTTGGACATTTCTTTTACAATCACAGGATATTGTCCCGAACGAGCTGCTGGTGGAAATTTCAATCGCAATGCTGAAGTATCAACCTCATCAACCTCGACAATAACCAATTTTTCCAACATTTTTACGCGCGATTGAACCGCATCTGTTTTCGAAAAAGTTCCACGAAATCTATCAATAAATGCTTGATTATCTGCAATAAATTTTTGTTGCTCGTCGTAGGCTTTTTGCTGATGAATTCTTCTGTCTTTTCTCAATTCTAAATAATGAGAATACTTTGCTTTGTAGTCATAAATTCGTCCCATGGTCACCTCAATAGTACGATTGGTAATATTATCAACAAAAGCTCTATCGTGGGAAATTACCACAACCGCTTTGGCAGAATTAATTAAAAAGTCTTCTAACCATTGAATACTTTCAATATCCATGTGGTTCGTCGGCTCATCCAGCAAAATCAAATCTGGTTTTTGCAAAAGGATTTTCGCCAATTCAATTCGCATTCTCCATCCTCCTGAAAACTCGGAAGTTTGACGATTGAAATCTTCCCGTTCAAAACCCAAACCAGTTAATATTTTTTCTACTTCGGCTTCGTAATTGACCTCTTCGATGGCATAGAATTTCTCGCTCAAGTCTGAAACTCTTTCGATTAATTTCATGTAAGCATCACTTTCATAATCGGTACGAATAGTCAATTGCTCGTTGATTTCATCAATTTCGGCTTTCATACTAAAGATTTCTCCAAAAGCTTTAGACGCTTCTTCCATTACCGTTGCACCATCTGTAGTCAACAAATGCTGTGGCAAATAAGCGATTACGGCTTCTTTTGGTGCCGAAATATTTCCTGTTGAAGGTTTGCTTTGACCCGAAATAATTTTCAAAAGCGTTGATTTTCCTGCACCATTTTTACCCATAAGGGCAATTTTGTCATTCTCATTAATAGCAAAAGAAACATCGCTAAATAAAGTAGTTCCACCAAATTGAACGGAGATATCGTTAACTGTAATCATTTTATAGTTTATTTGATTAATCGGTTAATTGGTTAACCGATTAGCGATTTTTTTGAAAGCTGCAAAGATAGATTAAATAAGGAATTGGGCAATTTGAAAACCAAGTAATTATTTATCGAACTGCGTCGTGGTTTGACGTTATCATAAAATAAGTTTGTCTCAAATATTAAAAACAAACAATAATGGAAAATCAGAACCAAACAGAAGTAAACAAAGAATTAAAATTGATGAATAATTCTTTTGATCTATATGAATCAGGAAACAATTACATCAACCAACTTCGTCTTTACAATGCTTATTTTGGCAAAATACCAAATATTAAATCAATTAGATTCATAGAAATTACAGAAATGAGAAAATGGATTTTAACTGAATGGCAAAATAAAATTCAATTACAACATTATTCTCAAACTTATGAATTTGATAAAAGAAAGAATTTTTATAGCGATCATTTTTTAATTTTAAAAAACGGAATTGTAATCAATCTGTATAATAAAAGTGCCTATATCTTATTTGGTATTGAACAAGAAAGGGAAGCGCAAGAATTACAAAACCAATTGTTACAATTTAGAACTAGACCTAAAAAAACAACTCAAATTAGTTTAATAATAAATAATGCTAAAGGACTTACCACAAAAAGTATTGAAATCAAAAAACCGAAATTAAATTTTGACTTACATTACAATGATGATTTTAAAAAAACACATCAATTGATTGTCAAAAACTTAAAAAAATCAAAAACAAAAGGTTTGTATTTATTTCACGGTTTACCTGGAACAGGAAAAAGTACCTACATAAAATACCTAATCCATCAACAGAATAAGAGGGTTATATTCTTATCGCCTAAAATGGCTAGTAATTTAGATGATATGTCATTAACAGAATTTTTATTAGACAATCAAAATTGTGTTTTGGTGATAGAAGACGCAGAAGAATTGATACTTTCAAGAGATAATCATCATAATTCCAAACTTTCCTTTTTGTTAAATTTGACTGATGGCTTATTGGGCGAAAGTTTGGGTATTCAAATCATTGCGACTTTTAATACTGATTTAAAAAACATAGACAAAGCCTTACTTCGCAAAGGACGTTTGACTTGTATTTATGATTTCAAACCTCTCACGGTTGAAAAATCTAATGCTCTTTTGAAAAATTTAGGACATCATATCGAAATCGCTAATCCATTAGTATTAACAGACATTTTCAATTTTGAAATTGACACCAATTATCAACCAAAAATAAGAAGAGCTGTAGGTTTTGGAAATTAATTTCAATCACGACACAATTCGACGTAGTTAAACCGTATTTTTGAAAAACAGAATTAAAAAAATGAAAAAGAAGATTTTATATATTGATATGGATGGCGTTGTTGCTGACTTTGACAAAGCATTGGAATATTATGATTCGGAAATAAACAAAATGAATCACGAAAATGACTCCAATCAGGCAACAATTAGAAACAATAAAGTTGATGTAATTTGTGAGGCAAATGAAGAATTCTTCCATCAAATTCCACCAATAGATTCAGCGATTGAAACCGTTTCGCAATTGTTTGAAAAATTTGACATCTATTTTTTATCAACCCCTATGTGGAGTGCACCTCATTCATTTACGGGAAAAAGGATTTGGATTGAAAAACATTTTGGAGAAATGGCTTCCAAAAGACTCATTCTTACACACAGAAAAGATTTAAATATCGGAGAATATCTAATTGACGACCGTATTTGCAACGGTGTAGAAAATTTTTCAGGGACGCACATTCATTTTGGTTCTGAAAAATTCCCGAATTGGGAGATTACTGCTAAATATTTAATCAATAACAACTAAATAATATAAAAAATGGAAAAACAAATTGGAGCGGATTCTAGTACACAAAGAGAAATTGAAAAACTAATTATAGAGAAAATTACAGCAGAAGGAAATTTCACTTCACAAAAAAAAATAACTATCATTAAAGAGGTTAAATTTGAATTTGATTTCTATAATGAAGAGAAAAAAATAATTGGAGAAATTTACGCAGGAATTGATAAGATTAATTCTGCCCAAAAGAAAAAAATTATTACTGATTGCTTTAAAATGGTTTATGCAGAAAAACTTTTGGATTGTGATTGTGTTAAGATGCTTATATTCATAGATGAAAACATAGAAAAAGCTTTCAAAGGAAGTAGTTGGGCTTCTAAAGCTATCGAGGAATATAAAATCAAAACTAGAGTCATTAAAATTTCAGAAGGAGATATGAAAAAATTAATAGCGACAAAAGAATTACAACAACGCAGTAATCAAAAAAAGCAATCCTAATAGATATGTCTAAAAAACAATTCATCAAACGTCATCATTTAATTATCAATAAATTACGTTCTAATCCTTGTTCGTTCAAAGATTTACAAGATTATTTGGAAAAACATTCAATTGATGATGAAGAGAATTATGTGATTTCCAAGCGTACTTTTGAGCGTGATGTAAACGAAATTAGAGAAATCTATAAAATCGATATCGAATACAATCGTTCGCAAAATGTATATGAAATAAAACAAGATGCAGATGAAGTAAAAACAGACCGATTAATAGAATCCTTTCAGATTTTTAACGCATTGAGTATTTCAGATTCTGTTTCTAATCATATTATCATTGAAAAAAGAAAACATTTTGGCACTGATAACATGCACGGTTTACTACACGCCATCAAAAATCAATTGGAAATAAGATTTACACACGAAAAATTCTGGAAAGACAACGAAAAGCAAACACGTTTGGTTTTTCCTCTAGCATTGAAAGAGGCTCGCAATCGTTGGTATTTAGTAGTCCAGGATCCTAAAGATAAAGTTTACAAAACTTTTGGTTTAGAGCGAATTTCTGATTTGGAAATTACTCGCAAAAAATTCGACTATCCAAAAGACTTCAATCCAGATGTAAAATTCAAATACTCCTTTGGAATAATTACCGATGGAACAAAACCTGAAAAAATCAAACTTTGGCTATCTCACAATCAAGCTAATTATATAAAATCATTGCCTTTGCATCATTCACAAAAAGTTGTTTCCGAAAATGAAACCGAATGTATAATCGAATTATTTATGAGTCCAACTTATGATTTCGTTATGGAATTACTCTCAATGGGTTCAGAAATAAAAGTTCTGGAGCCAAAAAGTTTACAGGAAGAAATTAAATCCAAATTATTAAACACTCTGAATTTATATCCTTAACAACCAATTACTCCAAAATAAATCTCCTCACCACTTCGGCAACTCCGTGATCATTATTAGAGGCTACGATAACATCGCCAAATTCTCTTAATTCGGCATCGACATTATCTACCCAAACGCCTAATCCTGCATATTGTACCATCGTTAAATCGTTTCCTGCATTTCCAACAGCGATAATTTCAGATTGATGAATATTAAGTTTTTCAGACAGAATTTGTATTGCAGCACCTTTGTCAACACCGTTTGGTGCGGCTTCCAAGAAAAAGGGTTTCGACATACAAACACTCAAATCGGGCATAGCATTTTTTAGTACTGGTTCAACCGTTTTAAGATAACTTGGTTCTTCGAGCAACAAGCATTTTACTGCCGAAGTAGTCACTGCATCTTTGAAACTAGGAACAATTACGTGCTCTAAACCTGTGATGGTACTTTCAACATCGATATATTCTGAACTCGTTTCGCTGATAATTTTTCCGTCTAAATAAGTAATGATATGCGTATTGTTTTCCTTGCTAAAATCATAAATGGAATGAATTTGTTCTTTAGTCAAGGAATGTTCAAAGAGTACTTTATCTTCTTTCAAATCCGTAATCGTAGAACCATTGTATGAAATCATGAAGGAATTATTAACATCGCATTGCAAAGCTTTGGCGTATTCAATCATTGCTGATGTCGGTCTGCCCGAAGCCAAAATGACGTAAACGCCCATTTCCTGTGCTTTCAAAAGCATTTCCTTATTTTCATTTGAAATTTGGTGGTCGTCGTTCAACAAAGTGTCGTCCATATCGACTACTAACATTTTATATTTCATTGTTTGTTTTTTTAATTTTATTAAAAAAACCGCTCTTGCGAAGCGGTCATTTTCTATTTTTCCAGTCGTTTTTTAATTCTATCAAAACTTTGCTTTTGCGCTAAAATCCCAACAACTACAACTATTCTAAATTCCTCTTCGATTAAATAATAAATAGTATAAGGAAATCTTGCAACTATTGCTTGTCTTAATTCCTTGTATCTTTTCTGGTAATGTTTCGGATACTTTTGAATGTAATCCAACTCTTCGTTTACTTTCAACTTAAAATCCTCGCCTAATACTGTATTTATTCCTAAATACCTTTTTTTGGCTTTTCTTAAATCTTGATAAACAATTGGCAGCAATTTTAATTTATAATCCATTACCAATTTTTCTTTACATCATCCCAATCTAACAAGTCTTGAGGATTTTTTCTATAAGCTTCTAAACGTTTATCTAATTCATCTTTATGCTCTGTGGGAACTCCAATTTTATCTAGTTTATCTTTTTTCAAAATTTTTTCCAATTTTTCAAAAGTATCTTCTTCTACCTTGAAAATCTCCTGTATAAAACTATATTTTCTAGCTGATAAATCCATAATACCTTTTTTATCTGTTGTACAAATATACAAATTCTCGTTCATACTTTTATTTTTTATTCTACTGAACAAGAATCAACTAATCAGCATAGCATAATTACCGAACTGTTAAATACTCAATCGAAACTCCTCAATAACAGGATTAGCTTTTGCAAAATCAGTTTCCTGAATAAACAATTCAACTGCTTGTCCAGAAGAACCAAAACCAGCCAATCTAGCCGATTGAATATTATCCTTTAAAACGGTATCTACTCCTACTGCTTCAATTTTTTCCTGTAAAGCCAAAGCTAAAATCTCACTTCCCGAAAACACTTTCATTAATCCCATACTATTGTTTGTTTTTAAAATTGGTTAAATAAAAATCTACTCTTCTTCAAGATTGTCTTCGTCCTCATCAAAATCTGCTACTTCTTCAATCTCTTGCTCTTCTAAATCATCTTCATCGTAATCCTCAAAATCAAATTCGAAAGGTTCTAACAGCATTTTGTCTGCCAAAATTTCGATTCTTTCTGTAAATACTTCCGAGAAAATAATACGCTGTGTTTTGGTAATACTATCAGAAATACGCATGATTTTAGTTTCATGACGCAACTTCAAAATAGCATCTGCATCATCAACAATGAACATTTTCAAGCGGTTCACATTATATCCAGCTGAACTGAACATATCGTTTAATTTCGTTGGGGTTCCAATCAAAACATCAATTCCTGTGGAAATATAATTTTTATCATAATCCATATCCCCTTTTTCGTGAACGCCATAAACCTCCAAACCTGAATTTTTGGCATACTTTTCAAAGAGTGCTACCATTTCTAGTACTTTAGTTTTGTCTTCTACAAAAATTAAAGCACGTGGCGATTCTTCGTTGACTCCAGCCAATTTCTGAATAACATTCAAGACAATTGTAGTTGTTTTTCCGCTTCCGTTTGGCGCAATGATAATACAATCAGCTCCACTTTTCAGAGTCGAAAAGGTTTCTTTTTGCATTTCATTGGCTTCGGTCAAACCATTTTCAATAAGATTTTCTTGAAGGTTTTCGTTTATTTTTTTTAGTTTCATTTTTAAAGTTGTAGGTTGTAGGTTATAAGTTATAGGTTTGAGAAACTTACAACTTATAACCTACAACAGTTTATTTACTAGCAAACAGTTGTACATCGGTTTCTGAAATTTCGTTTCCGCCCAAGATAATCAAGCGTTCTACAACATTTCGTAATTCACGAATATTTCCTGTCCAGTCGTATTCTTGTAATAATTTCACGGCTGTTGCCGAAAAATGTTTGACTGCATTTCCTTGTTCAGACGCAATTTTTTCGGTAAAATGAGAAATCAATAACGGAATATCATCTCTTCTATCGTTTAACGACGGAACGCTAATCAAAATAACCGCCAATCGATGATACAAATCCTCACGGAAACGACCTTCGGCAATTTCTTTTTTCAGGTCTTTATTGGTTGCTGCAATCACTCGAACATCAACCTTGATGTCTTTGTCCGCTCCAACACGAGTAATCATATTTTCTTGTAAGGCTCGTAATACTTTGGCTTGAGCCGAAAGACTCATATCGCCAATTTCGTCCAAGAAAATAGTTCCTTTATCAGCCGCTTCAAACTTTCCTGCGCGATCTTTCACCGCCGATGTAAAAGCACCTTTGACGTGACCAAACAATTCGCTTTCTATCAATTCACTTGGAATGGCTGCACAATTCACTTCGATTAACGGAAAACTTGCTCTTTGACTTTTTTCGTGTAATTGATGTGCCACTAATTCTTTTCCAGTTCCGTTGGGTCCTGTGATTAAAACTCTGGCTTCGGTTTCGGCTACTTTTTCAATCATCATTTTAATGCGATTGATGGGTTCGCTTTCGCCAATCATTTCATAGTTCTTACTGACTTTTTTCTTCAAAATTTTATTCTCCACCACGAGTTGTTTTCTGTCCAAAGCGTTTCGAACTGTATTCAACAATCGGTTTAAATCTGGCGGTTTCGAGATGTAATCAAAAGCGCCCAAACGCATAGTTTGAATCGCCGTTTCCATATCGCCGTGACCAGAAATCATGACCATCGGGATTTCGGGTTTTATTTTTTTGACCGCTTCTAGAACCTCAACTCCGTCCATTTTTGGCATTTTGATGTCGCACAAAACGAGGTCGTAGTCGTTGTTTTTTATTTTCTCTAATCCTTGAATTCCGTCTTCGGCATCTTCTACACTATACGTATCACTTTCTTCAGAAAGTATTTTTGTCAATACTCTTCGAATAGCGGCTTCGTCTTCTATGATTAATATTTTACTCATTTTTCGTGATTTTCAAATTTTAAAAGTTCTAAATTCCAACAATTGGAATTTGGAATTTATTTTTTGGAATTTAATACTTTAACCATTTATACATTTCTTTCCAAGTTGGTTTTTTGCCATACATCAATATTCCCACTCGATATATTTTGGACGCAAACCAAACTACTAAAATAAAACTTGCAAAAAGTATGGTAATAGAAATAGCAATTTGCCACCAAGGTACGCCAAACGGAATTCGCATCAGCATCACGATTGGCGAAGTGAGCGGCACCATCGAAAATACGGTAGCAATTGTTCCATGAGGATCGTTTATTACTGTAAAAAAACCGATATAAACTGCCAAAATTAATGGCATAATGATAGGTAAAAGAAACTGTTGAGAATCGGTCTCGCTATCTACGGCAGCTCCGATGGAGGCGTAAAATGAACTGTACAAGAAGAATCCACCGATGAAATAAACTGCAAAACTTAACAGAATAGTGGCTACAGGCAAACTTTGTAATCCTATGATGACGGTTTGGGCATTTAATGCAAATCCTTGAAGAGGAGAATTCATCATTCCAGTCGGGAGTTTTGCTGATGGACTGGCATCAATTCCTAAAAATGCGGATGCTGCAAATAGCAAAGTGAGCCCCAGAATTGCCCAAATGCAGAATTGTAATAATCCCGCCAATGAAGTTCCGATAATTTTCCCCATCATCAACTGGAATGGTTTTACGGATGAAATAATTATTTCGACAATGCGATTGGTTTTTTCTTCTATAACACTTCGCATGACCATATTACCATAAATGATAATAAACATCATAATGAGATAACCAAAAGCACCTCCAATGGCAATTTTCATTTCATTAAGTCCTTTTATACTCTGCTCTCCAGATGCTTTTACCTGACTAATATTCACTTTGGCTTGAGCATTTTGAATCGCCAAAGTATCGAGTTTTGCCTTTTCTAAATTGTCTTTGGTTAATTTTTGAGCAATGATATCTTGTATATTTTCAACAAAAGAAACGCTCGGACTTTCGTTAGAAATGAATTGAATTTTGTTTTCTAACTCCTTATCATTGGCTACTTTAGGAATATAAAGCAAGCCTTCGTAACTTTCTTTAGTGATACTGTCTTTTAAAAACTGAACATCAATCAAAGATAAATCCTGATAGACATATTCACTATTTTTTGAATTCAATGCTTTGAATTCGTTGACAAACAAACCTGTTTCATCATGAATGGCAATCCATTTGGGATCGGATTTCATCGTACTTAAATAGGTTACAAAAACAGCAATTCCGACAAAAAGCAATGGACTCAAAAAAGTCATTACAATGAAGGATTTGTTGCGCACCTTGGAGACAAATTCTCTTTTTATTATTAATGAAATTATACTCATTTTAAAATTTTAGATTGTAGAATTATGATTTTAGATTTTTAGTTACTAGATTTTTCTAATCTACATTCTAAAATCTTAAATCTAAATTTATTGACTTACTGTTTGTATAAAAATATCGTTAACACTCGGAATTTTTTCTACGAAATGTGTCACTTGTCCTCTTTGAACCAAAATATTAAGCAATTCATTTGGAGTTCCATTTCCGAGTTGAATTTCGAGTTTCAGTTCGTTGTTGAGCGATTTGAAATTAGTTTGTCCTGCTTTGAATTTTTGAGTAATATCATACATCAAACCTTCGACATTATCGGATAAAATACCCACTTCAAAACTATTAGTTCTGAATTGGCGTTTTACATCGTCTAATTTGCCCTCAATCAATTTATTCGATTTGTGAATTAAAGCAATATTATCGCATAATTCTTCTACGCTTTCCATTCGGTGTGTAGAGAAAATGATGGTAGAACCTTGTTTTTGTAATTCTAATATTTCGTCTTTGATGACATTGGCATTCACAGGATCAAAACCAGAGAACGGTTCGTCAAAAATCAACAATTTAGGTTTGTGCAACACGCAAACTACAAACTGTACTTTTTGTGCCATTCCTTTAGAAAGTTCTTGAATTTTCTTGTTCCACCAACCCTGAATTCCTAATCTTTCGAACCAATATTCTAGTTGTTTTTTGGCTTCGGCTTTAGAAAGTCCTTTCATTTGAGCCAGATACAAACATTGTTCGCCTACTTTCATCGTTTTATACAAACCACGTTCTTCGGGCAAATAACCAATATGCTGAATGTGCTTTGGACTTAATTTTTCGCCATCAAAAATAATTTCGCCACTATCGGGCATCGTAATTTGATTTATGATTCGGATTAGTGATGTTTTCCCTGCTCCGTTTGGACCAAGAAGTCCGTAAATACTGCCTTGTGGGATGGTTAGTGAAACTTCGTTAAGCGCAACATAATCGCCGTATTTCTTGATTACATTTTTTACTTCAAGTAAGTTGCTCATACTATTTTTTTGATTTATTGCTGCTGTTCAATTTGGTTGAACTTTGGGTTGGTAAAAATAGGTAAATCATGAGAATAAGTCGTTAAATAAAATAAAAAATCCCATCCCTGATTGTCAAGGATGGGATATTTTTTGATAGAGACGCGATACATCGTCTCTACGAAAACATATCTTTTACTTTATCAAAAAAGGATTTTTCTCCTTTTTCTGGATTTGGAGCGAAATTATCATCTTCCAAATTTTTCTCAAAAAATTGTTTTTGCTCTTTGTTTAGTGTTTTTGGTGTCCAAACATTCACATGTACTAATAAATCACCCGTTCCGTAGCTATTAATATTTGGAATTCCTTTGCCTTTCAATCGAAGAATTTTACCTGATTGAATTCCTTCTTCGAGTTTGATTCTTACTTTTCCGTTTACCGCTTCGATATCTTTAGAAATTCCGAGAACAGCTTCGGCAAAACTGATGTATAGATCATAATGTAAATTTTCGCCTTCACGTTTCAGATATTCATGCTCGATTTCTTCGATAGCCACGATTAAATCACCTGGAACGCTATTTCCTGGAGCGTCATTTCCTTTGTTAGACACTTTCAATTGCATCCCATCAACTACTCCCGCAGGAATTTTGATGGTTACGGTTTCGTCTTCTTGAATCATTCCTTGCGAATCGGCTTCGGATGGTTTTTTGTCTAAAATTTGACCAGAACCACCACAAGTCGGACAAGTAGATGCTGATTGCATACGCCCTAAAATAGTATTAGTCACACGCATTACTTGCCCTTGACCATTACAGGTAGAACAAGTTTTATAGAATACGCCAGGTGCTTGAACCTTACGTTTTACTTTTACTTTTTTCTCAACGCCATTGGCAATTTCTTCCAATGTTAACTTTACTTTGATACGCAGGTTACTTCCTTTGGCACGACGAGGACCTCCGCCTCCGCCTCCAAAACCTCCGCCGAAACCACCTCCAAAAATATCACCAAATTGGCTGAATATGTCATCCATATTCATACCGCCATGATGACCTCCGCCACCAAAACCACCATTGCCATCAAATGCTTGATGACCGTATTGATCGTACTTGGCTTTCTTTTGTGGGTCGCTCAAAACTTCATACGCTTCGGCAGCTAGTTTGAAATTTTCTTCGGCTGTTGCATCACCTGGATTTTTGTCAGGGTGAAACTCTAGTGCTTTCTTTCTGTAGGCTTTTTTTATGGCTGCAGCATCAGCACTTTTAGTAATACCTAGTATTTCGTAAAAATCTTTTTTCATTTTTGTCGTTTTATTGTCCGATTACAACTTTAGGAAAACGAATAATCTTATCTCCTAATTTGTATCCTTTTTCGATAACATCAACAATTTTTCCTTTCAAATCAGGCATTGGTATTTGAGTGATTGCCTCGGCAAAATCAGCATCAAAAACGTCTCCTGCTTTTACTTCTACTTCTGACAATCCTTTAGAAACAAGAGTACCTTTCAATTTTTCTTGAATTAATTCAACGCCTTGAATCAAAACATTATCGTCAGTTTTTTTGATTTCTGTCAAAGCTCTGTCAAAATCATCTAAAATTGGTAACAAAGATTGCAATACATCTTGATTGGCAGTTTTGAATAATTCGATGCGCTCTTTGGCAGTTCTTCTCTTGAAATTTTCAAATTCAGCAAATAAGCGCAAAAACTTGTCTTTTTCTGAAGCTAAATCTTGAGACAATTGTTCTTCTCTTGATATTTCTTCTACTCTTTCTTCTATTCCTGCATCTAATGCATCAGCATCAATTTCGTTGTTTTCTATTGGAGCTTGATCCACAATTTCGTCATTTGTAGTATTTTCAGTCGTCATCTTTGTGTTATTTTTAAAAAATTTCTTAAACATCTTTTATATTCTTTTCTCTTTATGGCAAAAGTACTGCCAAAACTTCTAAATTGTCAAATTGTCACGTCTAAAAACCAAAAAAACAATTGAATCTTGAATGAAATAAAAATACATTTTTCCGAAATTCGAAAAAAAATTAATATAATTTTAAGACTATCATGATTTTGTTTATCTATATTTGTAATTGTTATGTTCTAGATTAATTTTTAAAAAATAAATTTAAGGTTAGCTTCTAGGCTTTTAAATAATTATTAATTCACCGACCTTATATTAAAAAAAAAGCTTCGTTTTAAGGAACGAAGCTTTTTTTTATTGTCAAAATTACCTTTACAATCCTTTTGTCTTTATTCTAATACTCCACTCAAAATCCATTTCGGATACTTGTTCGCCATTTTCATTAGTTCCGATAGATTTCATCCAAAACGTTTGTCCTTTACCAGTTTCAATCGCTTTTTGAATAGCTTGATTGACCAATAGCCCGTCATTACAAGCGAATGTAATTCTTCCTGTGGCTTTTTTGGTAAATATACTTTTGTTACTAATTACTAGCATTGAGATAGCTTTTTCACTTTTTTGAATGTGCTTCATTACCAAAGCTCCGGTTGTTAATTCAGCTGCCATAGCTTGTACAGCAAAATACATAGAATTGAACGGATTTTGGTTCATCCAACGGTGTTTGACTGTCACAACACATTTATTTTCGTCAATTTCTTTGACCCTAACCCCACAAATAAAAGCGGATGGTAATTTGAAAAACAAGAATTTATTGAGACTGGATACTGAAATATTCATGGTATATTTTTTTACTCTTTGTAAAAATACTGAAAAAATAACTTTTACATACGATAGCTTGTTGATTTTATCAAAACCTGATTAGCCCTTTAAAACAAAGCTCTTCTGATTGAAAAACAAATCTTTAACCTAAATCATAACTGTTAATATTTTGTTAATATTAAGTACTATGCAATACAAGATACTTTATTTTAGCCATATATTTGCATAAGAAATTACTATACCGTTATAATTATGGAAACTACCAACGAAAAAAATCTAGCCACTTTCATTCATTTAAGTGCCTTGAGTCAATATTTTATCCCTTTTGGGGGTTTTATTTTTCCGATATTAATTTGGACTTCAAAAAAGGATCAATCGGAATTCATTGATTACAATGGCAAACAAGTGATTAACTTTCAGTTGAGTTACTTTTTGTACACATTAATTCTTGCATTGATTGCTATACCGATTTTTATAGCCACCGTTTTAAATACAGTTCCTTTTGAAACACTCATCGATGAATACAATTTTAGAAACCATCATTTCAATATCGAAAATAGCAGTGGTATTTTGATTGTAGCAATAGTAGCAATAGTACTCTTGGCAGCATTGAAAGTAACTGAATTTCTTTTAATTATACATGCTTCAATAAAAACATCAAACGGAGAACGATACCAATATCCATTGACAATTCCATTTCTGAAATAATCATCAATCAAAAAACGAATAGATTAATCCAATCAAAAAAAAAAAAAAAAATCATGAACATTGAAAACACAAAAGCCCAAATGCGCAAAGGTGTTCTTGAGTTTTGCATCTTATCTGTATTAAAAGACAAAGAGGCTTACACTTCGGAAATATTAGACGCCTTGAAAAACGCCAAGTTATTGGTCGTAGAGGGAACGGTTTATCCGCTGCTGACTCGATTGAAAAACGATGGATTACTCAACTACCGTTGGGAAGAATCACTTTCTGGACCTCCAAGAAAATATTATGAACTGACCGAACTTGGACACACTTTTTTAAAAGAATTAAATGGCACCTGGACTGAATTATCCGATGCTGTAAACCTAATTACCAAACAAAAATAAAAGCCATGAACAAAACTGTAAATATAAATCTAGGCGGAATGTTCTTTCACATTGACGAAGACGCATACCAAAAACTGACCCGTTATTTTGATGCCATTAAACGTTCTTTATCGAATTCATCTGGACAAGACGAAATCATCAAAGACATTGAAATGCGTGTTTCAGAATTGCTAACCGAAAAGCAAAAAACAGACAAACATGTTGTTGCTCTGAAAGACGTAGACGAAGTAATTGCTGTAATGGGACAACCCGAAGATTATAGAATTGATGATGAAGAAACTGGAACTGCAACTCCAAATTTAGCAGCATCAAAAGCTAAAAAACTATATAGAGATACCGAAAATGGGATGATTGGAGGAGTATTAGCTGGATTGGGGCATTATTTTGGAATTGACAAAGTTTGGTTTCGTGTACTAATGTTAGCCCTTTTATTTGCTGGTGGCACAGGAGTTCTAGCCTATATTGTACTTTGGATTGTAATGCCAGAAGCAAAAACAACTGCCGAAAAATTAGAAATGACTGGAGAAGCCGTTACTATTTCGAATATTGAAAAAAAAGTTAGAGAAGAATATGATAGCCTTTCTGAAAAATTTAAAAATGCCAATTATGACGAAATGGGCAACCGTATCAAAACAGGAGCCGAAAAAGTAGGTAGTTCGCTTGGCGATTTTATCATCACTATTTTTAAAGCTTTCTCTAAAATTCTTGGTGTAATTTTAATAATCACTGGATTATCTACATTAGTTGTTTTATTTGTTGGGATTTTTGCTTTGGGCACCACTTCGTTCATAGAATTTCCGTGGAGTGTTTTTATTGAATCAGGAAATTTTACCGAATATCCAGTTTGGGCTTTTGGAGTTATTATGTTTTTTGCAGTAGGAATTCCTTTCTTTTTCTTAACCTTATTGGGTTTCAAACTGTTGTCTCCCAACCTAAAATCCATTGGAAACATTGCCAAATATACCCTATTAGCCATTTGGATTATATCGGTTACATTAGCCATCAGCATTGGAGCAAAACAACTTTCCGCTTATGCTGTTGACGGACGAGTAGTTCAAAGAGAATCTATTAACCTAAAACCAACCGATACTCTTTTGCTAAAATTCAAGCACAATGATACTTTTGCTAAAAACATTGATGATCGCAACGATTTTAAAATCACACTGGATTCTGCTGGCAACAAAGTCATTTATTCGAACGATGTTAATTTTAGAATAGCGCAATCAGATGACAAATTGGCTTACATTCAAATTGAGAGAGAAGCCCGAGGTGCTACTTTATTCGAAGCTAAAAAAAGAGCAGAAAAAATAAAATACGGATACAAATTCATTGGAAATCAACTAATTTTGGATAACTATCTTTTAACTGAATTAAAAGAGAAATTCCGCGATCAGGAAATAGACATTACATTATTCTTGCCTATAGGAACCTTATTAAAAATGGATAAATCTATGGCTAATTACGATGATACCGATGGAGATTACTTTTTGTGGGATGCTGATTTTAGTGATGGCGTTTATCAAGTAGAAAACGATATGATAAGATGCCAAAACTGTTCTCAAGAAAGTATAATCTACAACAACAATCAAGAACAAAAAGACAGTATTGTTACCACAACGGTTACCGTAAACGGCGAAGTGATTACGAAAACCACCAACAAAACTACTGGCAAAAAAGGATTATCAGTAAACAAAGACGGAATTATAACCAAAAACTAATTCGTATGATAAAGCTCATCACCTTACTAATCAAATTTATTGTTGCTACCATAATAGCATTGTTATTCTCCTCTTGCGTACATACTTCTATGAATTTTAGTGACGGAATAAAAGGAAGTGGCAACATGACAACCGAAACTAGAAATGTGAGCCAAGACTTTACTAAAATTGAAGTAAGCAATGGAATTGAGGTAAATATTGAACAATCCAACCACAAATCGATAACAGTTGAAACGGATGATAATTTACAAAAACACATCATTACCAAAGTAGAAAATGGTATTTTGAAAATTGAAGCCGACGAAAGCTACAACACTGACGAAACACCTGTAGTGAATGTAAAACTACCAGTAATTAATGGTTTGGAAACCAACGGTGGTTCGGAAATAACCAGTCAAGATGTATTGATAACCGAAAATATTATTGTAAAAGCCAGTAGTGGAAGCGAAATTAATATCGAAGTGGAAGCCGATGCTATCAAAATAGAATCTGAAAGCGGAAGCCATATTGAAGCCAGCGGAAAAGCCTTAAAACTAGATACCTATTCGGCCAGCGGAAGCAGTATTGATGCCGAAAATTTAATGACAAACGAGATTGTAGCTCAATCTGAAAGTGGAAGTAGTATTTCTATTTATCCTATTCTAAAATTAGAAGCAAACGCATCAAGCGGAAGTAGTATCAGTTACCACAAAAATCCAAAAACACTTTCGAAAGAAGAAAATTCAGGAGGAAGTGTCAGCGAAGAATAAGAATTCCCATTCTACCAAAATTTAGATCAATCATCCATCAAAAGTGGATGATTTTTTTATATTTGTAAAAACACTCAACTACTCTCAAAATGAAAAAGAACTACATGATATTGCTATTACTTTTGGTTTCTACCCTAGCATCAGCTCAAAAAAGTGAAAAAATAAAAGGATCTAAAACAGTTACTATTGAATCTAAAACAATAGATAATTTTGAGGCAATAGAAGTAAGCGACAATATTGAAGTATATCTGGACAGAGGAGAAAAATGCGAATTAAAAATTGAAGCCGACGACAACCTTCACGATGTGATTGCTATTGATGTAACTGCCAAAACACTTCGGATTAACACCACAAAAGAAATCACCAATTTCAAGAAAATCATCGTTCGAGTTACCTATACCAAAGAATTAAAAAAGATTACAGCAAAGAACAACACTACAATAAATGCCATACAAGAAATTCAATTAAATGAAATTGCATTTGAATCTTTTGATAAAGCCAAACTTTTTTTGAATGTAAATTCCAAAAATTTCAACCTAAAATCAGAAGATAATTCCAAAATAGAACTCAACCTGAAATCAGAAAATACTACTATCCAATTGAGCAAAAATGCTGCATTAAAAGCCTTAATTACTTCAGCCGATTTAAAATGTGATTTGTATCAAAAAGCAAAAGCATCTATCGAAGGAGATGTGTCTAATAGCACCATTCGATTAGACAACAACAGTGTTTTAACTGCCGATAAACTTATCATTAAAAACGCCCAATTAACAACCGAAAGCTATTCAGATTGCAGTATCAACGTTAGTGAAAATCTTATTCTTGACGCTTCTGGAAACTCCGAAATTAGACTCTATGGCGATCAAAAAATAGAAATGAAACGATTTGTAGATAACACTTCATTGAGCAAAAAGCCAACGAAGTAATTCCAAAAAAAAAGTCTCAATCCTAACAATTGAGACTTTTTTTATGCTATATTCAAAAATGATTAAGCTTCTAAAGCAGCCAAATATCTTTCGGCATCCAACGCAGCCATACAACCTGTTCCAGCAGCAGTTATCGCCTGACGATACACATGATCTGCAGCATCACCAGCCACAAAAACGCCCGCAACATTGGTTTTTGAAGTCCCTGGAGTATTCACAATATACCCTGTTTCATCCAAAGTTAGATAGTCTGCAAAAATATCTGTATTCGGTTTGTGACCAATAGCAGCAAAGAAACCAGTCGCTGGAATATCAAATATATCGCCAGTAGTTTTATTTTTAGCTTTTACACCCGTAACCACATTTCCGTCTCCTAAAATTTCAACCGTATCATGGTTCATCAAAATGGAGATATTCTCGGTTTTACGAACGCGTTCTTCCATGATTTTCGAAGCTCTAAATTTATCGCTACGCACTAGCATCGTTACTTTTGAACATAATTTAGACAAATAATGTGCCTCTTCACAAGCAGAATCCCCTGCTCCAACGATTACTACTTCTTGGTTTCTATAGAAAAATCCATCACAAACAGCACAAGCAGAAACGCCTCCACCCATTTTTAAATAATGTTGTTCTGATTCTAATCCTAAATATTTAGCAGAAGCTCCAGTTGAAATAATTACCGTTTCGCAATGCAATTCGATTGTATCGTTGATCCAAACTTTATGAACTCCACTGCTAAAATCTACTTTGGTTGCCCATCCGTCACGGATATCAGCACCAAAACGTTGCGCTTGAGCCTGCAATTGTATCATCATTTCTGGACCTGTAACGCCATCCACATAACCTGGAAAATTTTCCACTTCGTTAGTAGTAGTCAATTGACCTCCTGGTTGCATTCCTTGGTATAAAACGGGGTTCATGTTCGCTCTAGCCGCATAAATTGCTGCCGTATAACCCGCAGGACCTGAACCTATAATAAGACATTTTATTTTTTCGATTGTAGTTGACATAGTATATTTGATTTTTTTAACAGCACAAAAATAAGTTATAAATGCTGGATAATATAAACGAAATTATCATTTTTTGTTATGCTATAATAAAAAAATCCCTTCTGCAAAGACAGAAAGGATTCAATTGGTCGGGGTGGCAGGATTCGAACCTGCGGCCTCCTGCTCCCAAAGCAGGCGCGATAACCGAGCTACGCTACACCCCGAAAGCGGGTGCAAATATAGAAATAATTTTTGCTTATCCAAAACTATTTACCAAATAAGGAATAAAATAATTTTGACCTTAAAAATAGTATAAAAACGAAGAAAATTTTGCTACAAATTTAGTCAAGGATATGAAGAATAATTCCTGAATCTAAACCAATAAATCCCTATTTTTGTTGCTCAAAACAAAACATCGCTTTTTATGTTAGTAAT
The DNA here is from genome assembly GCF_027111355.2 of Flavobacterium eburneipallidum. Lineage (NCBI taxonomy): Bacteria > Pseudomonadati > Bacteroidota > Flavobacteriia > Flavobacteriales > Flavobacteriaceae > Flavobacterium > Flavobacterium eburneipallidum. Next base: position 1,359,224 of record NZ_CP114291.2, on the reverse strand, counting down.
AGGAATTGCAGGAGGAACTGGCTCTGGAAAAACAACCGTAGTACATCAAATAATGAATGAACTACCCGATACGGAAGTAGGAATCATTGCCCAAGATTCGTATTACAAAGCCTCTACTTTAGAAAGTTATGAAGAACGATGTAAGACCAATTTTGATCATCCAAGATCGATCGATTTTGAATTATTAGTTGCGCATCTTAAAGAACTTAAAGCCGGAAATACCATCCATCAACCCGTTTATTCTTTTGCAACCCATAATAGAACTGATGATACCATTGTGACACATCCTCGAAAAGTAATGATTGTGGAAGGGATTTTAATTCTTTCGAATCCAGAACTTCGTGACTTGTTTGATATAAAAATATTTGTTCACGCCGATTCTGACGAGCGATTAATCCGAAGATTAAAACGAGATATTGCCGAGCGAGGCCGTGATATGGAAGAAGTACTAAACCGTTATCAAACGACTCTAAAACCCATGCACCAGCAGTTTATAGAATCTACAAAAGCATTTGCAGATATCATTATTCCCAACGACAAATACAATACAGTAGCCATTGACGTAGTTCGTGCGGTAATAAACCAACGCATTCTATAATTTTATTGTATTTTTATCAGCTATTTTTTAGCTAGTAGAGTAAAACAAAGTATTTCAAATGACAAATCAATTTAAAGACAAAGCTTGGTTCAAATTTTTAAGCAACAAATACGTTTGGGTTTTGTTGTTTTTTGCCAGTTGGATGATTTTTTTAGACAACTATTCCTATTTCGATCATAAAGTTTTAGACAATCAAATCGATGAACTCGAAGACAATAAAGAATACTACCAACAAGAAATCAAAAAAGACGAAAAAAGCATCAAACAGCTCAAAAATCCTGGACAAATAGAAAAATACGCCCGAGAAAAATACTATATGAAAAAAGATAGTGAAGACATCTACATCATAGAATTTGAAGGCGATACTATTGAAAAAGATATTAAAAGATAATCTTTTTAAGTATCTCAAAATAGTTTCTCAATCTAAAATTTGCGCCTTTCTGTCCTAGCGGTAAAACAATCCTGAACCCAAAAAATGAAAAATCTATTCAACGATTTCGATCCTGTGTCTTCCAAACAATGGAAACAAAAAATCCAGTTCGAACTCAATGGAGCCGATTACAACCAAACCTTAATTTGGAATTCTCCCGAAGATATTCAGGTAAAACCATTTTACCATCGAGATGAATTCAAAGGAATTTTTTCTGTTGAAACTAAAGCCAGTGAATTCAAAATTTGCCAAAATATATTTGTTCAAAATGTAGAAAAATCGAATCTCCGTGCTATCGAAACTATCAATCTTGGTTCAGAAAGCATTCGTTTCACGATAAAAGATGAAAAGATTGACATCTCGAAACTACTTGAAAATATAGCATTCGAAAAAGTAACAATCTATTTCAACTTATCTTTCTTATCTATTGATTTTATTAAAAAAACGGAAGCATTTGCCCAAAAAAACAATGCTAAAATATACTGCAATCTAGACCCAATTGGTCAATTAGCCAAAGATGGAAATTGGTTTACTACACAAGAAAAAACAAATTTCGACAGCTTAAATTTACTTTCAACAACAGCAGTTTCACTAATTAGCATTAATGGAGGTTTGTATCAAAATGCGGGTGCCAATATAGTACAACAAATCGCCTATAGTTTGGCTCATGCCAATGAATATTTCAACCAAATTACGACTATAAACCAACCAATTGTTTTTGAAATTTCGGTAGGGTCGAATTACTTTTTTGAAATTGCCAAACTCCGAGCTTTACGATTGCTTTTTCATCTCATTGCTAAAGAATACAATCATAATCTAGACTGTCATTTGCTAGTTTCACCCACTAAACGGAACAAAACAATTTATGATTCGAGTCTAAATATAGCAAGAGCCACAACTGAATGTATGAGTGCCATTTTAGGTGGCGCCAATGCTATTGCCAACTTGCCGCATGACGCCTTATTTCGCAAAAACAATGAAATCAGCAATCAACTAGCCCGAAATCAATTGCTTATTCTAAAGAAGGAAAGCTACTTTGACAAAGTAAATAATCCAGCTGACGGGAGTTACTACATCGAAACTTTAACACATCAATTAGCTGAAAAAGCACTAATAGTATTCAAAGATATAGAAGTCAATGGCGGTTTTTTAAAACAACTCAACGAAGGAATTATCAGAAGAAAAATTCAAGAAAGTGCCGATAAAGAGCAAAAAATATTCGATTCTAGGAAAGAAATTATCGTTGGAGGGAACAAGCATTTGAACAGAAATGACCGAATGAAAAATGAATTAGAATTGTATCCTTTTGCAAAAACAAACTCTAGAAAAACATTAATTAGCCCCATAATCGAAAAACGATTAGCCGAAAAAATAGAACAAGATCGTCTTTCTCTAGAACAAGAATCATGAGGAAAAATTTCCAACATATCCAAATTGAAAAATCCAAAGTTAAAAGTGATGTAATAAAAACAAATCATTATCTTACTGCTGAAGGAATCCAACTAAAATCTAACTATTCCGAAGTGGATATTGAAGGTTTGGAACATTTAGATTTTGGAGCTGGTTTTGCACCCAATTTACGAGGAATTCACAGCACGATGTATATTCAACAAGCTTGGGAAATTCATAAAAAAACAGATTTCACCATTGATACTGTCGAAGATATGAAAGAATGGATTAACCAACCTTCTACTAATGAAATTTCAGTTTTACAGGCTACATCTAATACTATTTTGCCCATTATGGCTTTTTATTGCGTAGCTGCCGAAGAACTAAATTTAAACCCAGAACAGCTTTCTAGAATTATTCAAAATGAGATTTCAACAACACTAAAAATTCCTCAATCCTACCAAAATTCGTTACGAATTTGCACCGATATTTTAGAATATAACCATACAAACAAATCCAAATTGAATCCAATTTTAATTTCAGGATGTACGCTTGAAAAAGCTGGAACAACTGTTGATAAACAATTGGCTTATACTTTGATTTACGGTTTGGAAATTATCAAAACTGGATTGACCAAAGGAATGAAAATTGACGATTTAGCTTCTCAACTTTCTTTTTCTTTTAATGTTGGCATGAATCATTTCACGGAAATTGCCAAAATGCGAGCCGCAAGAATGATTTGGGCAAAACTTATACAATCATTTGAACCAAAAGAAACTAAATCGCTTGATTTGCGAATTCACAGTCAAACTGTCATTGCCAATTTTAGTTCACCAACTCCTTTGGATAATTTGACTCGAATGACTATTGAAGCTATTGCAGCAGTCTTGGGAGGAACTGAATCCTTGATGACCAATTCTATTGATGACGAAAATTTACCTAAAAAACATTCCGACAGAATAGCTAAAAATACACAGCTCATTTTGCAAAATGAAACAAAAACCAACAAAACTGTCGATCCATGGGCTGGAAGTTTTTATATCGAAAGTTTGACTAATGAAATTGTCCAAAAAACTTGGGAAATTATAGAAGCGATTGAAAATATTGGAGGAATGACCCAAGCTATAGCCTCTGGATTTGTAAAAATAAACGACAAGAAAGAAGCTAAAGAATTTCGAGCAATCAACGACCAAAAATTAGAACCAATTCATCCAAATCGAGATACTCACAAAGTACAATTAGCACTTGACACATTGGCTAATGCTACAAAAACAGGAAAAGGAAATATATTAGAAATAACCATACAAGCAACCAAAAATGGTGCTACTTTTGACGAAATAGTAAATAATTCAATCAATTAGAACAAAACCCCATTCTATTTTGCTTATATTTACTTATACCTAAAAAACAAAACTATGGATTTCTCGGCAAAAATGCTTCGTGATGATGCTTTAAGTGATAAGGTAATTGTAGTGACCGGTGGCGGAAGCGGATTAGGAAAAGCTATGACTCGCTATTTTATGGAATTGGGAGCCAAAGTAGCCATCAGTTCACGTGATTTAGAAAAACTTCAAAACACTGCCAAGGAATTAGAAACAGAAACAGGAGGAATATGCCTCGCCGTTCAATGTGACGTTCGTCATTACGATCAAGTCGAGACGATGCTTCAAGAAGTTTTAAAAGTCTATGGAAAAGTAGATGTATTACTCAATAATGCAGCGGGAAATTTTATTTCACCCACAGAAAGGTTATCTGCCAATGCCTTTGATACCGTAATTGACATCGTTTTGAAAGGAACAAAAAACTGTACGTTGGCTTTCGGAAAACATTGGATAGAAAGCAAACAAACCACTTCGACTGTATTGAATATCGTGACCACTTATGCTTTTACAGGTTCTGCTTATGTAGTTCCAAGTGCTACTGCCAAAGCAGGAGTTTTGGCAATGACCCGAAGTCTTGCCGTAGAATGGGCCAAATACGGAATTCGTACCAATGCTATAGCTCCAGGACCTTTCCCTACCAAAGGCGCTTGGGACCGATTATTACCTGGCGACTTGGCAGAAAAATTTGACATGTCGAAAAAAGTACCTTTACAACGAGTAGGCGATCACCAAGAATTAGCCAATCTAGCCGCTTATTTGGTTTCTGATTTTTCGGGCTATATCAATGGAGAAGTTATTGTTATTGATGGTGGCGAATGGTTGAAAGGCGCAGGACAATTTAATATTCTGGAAGCCATTCCCGAAGAACTTTGGGATCAGTTGGAAGCCATGATTAAAGCCAAAAAGAATCAGTAATAATCAATAGCATTTCACTACGATTTTAATTATGAATCTATTTGATGAAACGAATGAATGGGTCGAAAAATTAGAGCCAATTCTAACCCAATACAAAGGGCAAAAACATCCGTTGCAGTATCATAATTTGTATCAATTAATGGTAATGGTTGTATTGTCAGCCCAAGATTCGGACGCCAATATCAACAGCATTGCTCCCACTTTATTTGCTGCTTTCCCCAATATGGAAAGTCTTGCTGTTGCCAATTTCAATTCTTTAGTTTCTTATATTATTGAAGTCAAAAATTTTGAAACCAAAGCCAATTGGTTACTCGAAATTGCAAAAATCCTCCAAAAAGACGAAAATATTCCACTCAAGATGAATGGTTTACTTACTCTAAAAGGAATCGGACGAAAATCCGCTAATGTGATTATGCGAGAATCAGGAATTCCCGCCGAAGGAATCATTGCCGACTTACACGTCATCAGAGTAGCACCCAGAATTGGATTAATCCCCGAATCCAAAGATGGCATCAAAGTTGAAAAACAATTGATGCAAGTATTACCAAAAGCCATTTGGGGAGAAATTGGAATGGCGATTTCTTTTTTAGGAAGGGAGATTTGTCGACCAGTTCCGAAATGTGGGGAGTGTTTGATTTGTGGTGATTGTGGGTATTATAAAAATATCTTTAAATCAGAACATCCTCAATAATTTGCTTCATTTTAGTATTACTTATCTGCTCATGAAAAGCTACAGAATAACCATCAATCGTTAATTGTTTAAAGAATTCTTTAGCACAATTAATTTTTGCCGTTTCAATTTTTCTTAAATCAGATTCATTTTTAACGTCTTTTGTTTCAACAATAATATTTAGAATTTTATTTCCGCCTGCTTTTTTTACTACGTACATAAAATCTGGACTGTAGGATTGACCAGTAATTGTTGGAATAGAAATACTTCGTCTTGGGATTTTTCCATAAACAACTACCTCTTGCACCTGTTCTAAAATATTATCTTTTTCTAATGGAGAATCATAAGCATAAGTATCATACAAATATTTCTCCACAGGATTTCCTTCAATAAATTTTGTCCCAATTACTCCTTGTGTTATTTCTGAACGTGGAGTTCCATTTGCAAAAGTTAAAGCGGTTGAATTCAATTTGATTTTCGTTTTACCATAAGAAAATCGACCTTCAAGATTGTTTGTTTTCCAATCACTGAATTTAGAAACAAAATTGGCTACGCTAAATTCATTTATTCTATCTTCATCAATTTTGTTAGTTTTTGAATATTCGATTAGAGCTTGATTTAGCAATTGAATTGGAATATTAGTTTGCTTATTTATTTTTTTCAAAAATTCTCCATAGCCTACTCTTTTAATGATTTTATATTGAATGCCACTACTATCATTCAATAGCATTATTCCATCCGAAGTATTTAAAACTTCTCTTTTACTCGAAATAATTACATCTACAAAAACATCGTTTTTAAAAACGGAAACTAATTCATTTTTTAAATAATTATCGCTTTCTATTTTTTCATAGAACAACAAATATTTTTGATTAATGGCTTCCCAAAGTGTTTTTATTTCGTTGTATTGTGCAGGACGAATTTTTACTTTTCGTTCTTTAACTTTATTTCTATCTGTAATTTTATTGTTGTTCAATCCTGTGACAAAATCAGGGTATTCTTCAAAAAATTGTATTACTTTTTCTAAATTAATATTTCTGTCCATATCAATATAATCATTGACAAGTAACTTCTTAAACAAATCGTTTTTAGTTGTATCTAATTTTGTTGCAACTTCAATAATTTTCTCTTCAGAAAGCACAAAACCTTTTGGCAATTCATCATTAATTTCATTCACTAATTTTTCTGCAAAATCGGCTTCGGTAAAATCTATAATATAATTGAGTTTAAAATCTTCGTTAGATATTCTATTACCATTTTCATCTACAGGCAAACGCAAACCTCTCCCAACTTCTTGAATTTTACTATTTTCACTTCCGCTCGAACGCAATTTTGTAATCGTAAACACATTCGGATTATCCCAACCTTCTTTCAAAGTCCATTTAGAAAATAAAAAACGCCTTGTATTCAGTTTTCCATCATCTAGTTTTATGGAAAGTAATTTCTTTTTATCAAATAAAATTTCATTGATTTGATTGGCTATTTCTTCGTCAGAATTAGTATTGTCTTGCGAAAAATAACCTGCATGACAAGCCGAAATATCTAATTTGGATGCTTTTAAATAATCAATATAATCGCTATCATTTTCTATAGAAAGTGTTGGTAAAACTTCGTTTATCTTTTCTAATAATAGCTTTTCAAAAGTGTTTTTTAGATAGGTTTCTTTTTCACTTTTATCATATTTTCGATAGGAATGAATATCATCAATAAAGAAAAGTGCTAGTGTTTTTATCTTAAACTTTCTATCAAAATTAATTTTCTCGGTTTCAAAATGCCTATCAATTGCCAATTTTAACATTTGCTCTTGATAAGAAGAAGAGTAAATATCATTAACAAACTCTTCGCCTTGGAACTTGGTCTGACCATTTGATAATTCTATATAATTGGAACCGATTGCCTCGATAACAATTCCTTCTAATTCTGTTGAAATTAAAGACAGACTATCGCCTTTCTTTAATTCAAAAGATTTGGTTGCATTTCCCTTTTGAATGTAATTCAGCTTAACTGCTGTTTTGCTTTGAACCGACATAATTTTCACCTTATCGTCTTTGTTCGATAGAGGTTCAAAATGTTCTTTCGTAATTCCTTTTATCAAATTTTGATTGAAAGCATCACAAGCCGTTAAGTTGTACAATAAATTATGATAATCTTTGAATGTTTTTTTTGCTTTTGTTATTGTTGGAAACGTCGCTCCAAACCTAATAATACATTGTGGTTGAATATCATTGGTAATAAACTCGAATGTCTTTTGTTCTTTTGAAAAACGATGTGGTTCATCAATAATCAAGAAAGGTTTTGTTGCTTTTAAAGCATCAACCGGACGATGAAATCCTTCTGGACCATAATCATAATCATCCCGATTCAACATCGCATCTTTTCTGTTGCTAAACAACGCCATATTGGTTAATAAAACATAAATTTTATTGGCATTTTGACTCGAACCCGAAACAAATTCTCGAACGGTACTCGGAAAAAATTTTTTACCTTTTTTAGTTTTACCTGCTTCTAAAACCTGTAATTCTATTTCAGTGCCATAACCGCAAACGTCCTTAAAATGTTTTTTGGTGTAACTGTCTTGAATGAATTGTTTGGTTCCTGCTTTGATAGCAAGCGTGGGCACAACAATTATAAATTTATTAATCTTAAATTTTTTATGAAGCTCAAAAATAGTAGCGGTTTGAACGTATGTTTTTCCTGTACCCGTTTCCATTTTTATATCCAAATTCAAATAGTTTTGAATACCATTCAAATTCACATATTCTGCATCAACTGTATTAACTTTTTGAATAGCTTTGATTCGTTCCAGCAATAGCTCTTTATCCAAATCCAAAATAGGATTGGAGTAATACATATTGTTTTTCACAAAACTACTACCCCCGAAAATAGTACTAATAGCATCAACTGCTTTTTCTTGATGCGGTAAACCATTTTTTAAAATTAATTCCATAGTTAGTACCTTACATCAATATTGATTTTCAAATTCTTTTCGCTATCATTCAGAATTCTCAAATTCTTTTCTAACATTTCAGTAACTGACCATTCGTTAAAACTATAACCAAACAGCACAATGTTTTCTGGATTAAAACCGACTATTGTATCGTATTTTTCAAATAGTACAACCATCGCTTCCTGAGTAAAATTGGGATTTATCAAATACAAATGTTTCTTGTAATAATAAGCCGTGTAGCCATTTAATTCTATGGTTTCAACATTTGCATTCAACCCGTAACCGTCATTGTTGAGCCAAGTAGTCAATACAGTTTCTGTACCAAAATCATCTAAAATAGTAGCATCGCCAAGCAGACTTACTTTGCTAAAACTTTCTAGTTTATCTAAAGTATTTTGATTGGGTTCGTTGAGGATGAAATGTTTGAAACCGAAATCAATTTCTGCTTCTGTTTCTACTTTAATTTTTTTAGATGCTCTAATAATTCTTTCAACACCAACGTAATCTAATGTCGTTGGTCTATTATTGGATTTTAAGAAATCGAAAGCGTTTTTTTGTATTAAACTAGAAACATCTAACTTTTCAGGCAATTGAATGGAGATAAATTTTCTGCTACCGCTGTCAAAAGAGTTCAATCTTACTACTGCATTTGCTAATGATGCAGAACCTGAAAAGAAATCTAGAAACAATGAATCCTTATTACCCCCAATTGTAATTAAATCTTCTATTAAATCGATTGGCTTTGGGTTACTAAAAGCTTTTATTCCTAATAATTCCTTAACTTGATTAGTCCCATTACCACTACTATATTCTGGTTTGTAAAAAATTGTTTTAGGTTTTTTTGTTAATAATTCCCCCAAACTAGGTCTTTGTTTTGTGTTCAAACTAAAGCCGTTTTTTGTTTTTGTGACAATTAAATCGTTTAAATGGGTGTTTATTTTGCCATCAAAACCCCATGTCCATCTACATTTTTCATCACTATTATTAATAGGTAAGATTATCTCATAACCCAATAATTCATATTTATTTTTTAGCTCTTCAACATATTCATCATCAAATATTTTCTCTTCGTTATCATAAATTCTCTCAAATTCCTCTTTTGAAATTAAAGACAAATTATTTTCTTTTAGTAGAAATGGAAAATAAGAAAATGGTCTGCTTTCTCTATATTTATCATCCGAAGTAGCTAATATACTTCTTCCTTTTTTGAAGAATCCAATCTCATCTTCTTCCCAAGAATCTACTTCTTCTTCATTAATATTTAATTCATATAATTGAGCATTAGTTTTATTTTTTGAATAAACGATTGTATATTCATGAGTTCCAGAAAATCCAAATTCATCATTATTACCTTTTAAGTTCATTATTGTTGGTAAATTACCTAGAAAATTTTCCTCCCCAAAAATATCATCACACAACAATTTCAAATTGGCTTGTTCGTTATCATCAATCGAGATGAAAATTACGCCATCATCTTTTAATAAATCTTTTGCCAATTGCAAACGTGCATACATAAACATGAGCCAAGCCGAGTGCGATGCAGAATCTCTTTTGGTTAAATCTAAAATTCTTTTGGCTTGGGTTTCGTCAACGCTTAATTTGTCTTGCAATTCATCAACAGTAAAATTGAAATTGTCTTTATACACAAATCCATCACTACCCGTATTATATGGCGGGTCTATATAAATACATTTTACACTTTTAGAATAAGATTTCAATAAATGCTTCAATCCATCAAGATTATCACCACTAATGTAAATGTTCTCGCTGTTCTTGTTTTCGGGTAAATTATTGTGGTCTGTATTGGGTGTAATTACCGTTGTAGTGTCCAATGAAGCTAAAAGTTTAGCATAACTTTTACCAAGAAACTTAAGTTCATATCCTTCGTGAACAACATCTACTTTGTCTTTTAGTTCTTCCTTAAATCGTTCTATATCAAAACTGCCATCTTTTTTAAAACAAGACGAAAAATGTTCTTTTAAGATGGAAATTTCTTTGGTATTTATAGCTGTATTCTCGTTATTGAGTATAGTGTCTTTTATCATGCGAAAATTATATTTTGTATTGCTACAAAATACAACGTGGGCTAAATTCCCACGTGTTTGCTTTCTTCGGCTCCGCAAAAAGCCTTGTAGCACAAACAAAGAGAACCGCCCACGCATAGCGCAGACGTTTCAGCTTTGAGTTCCCAGTGCTACATTTTTCAAATTTTGCGGATTTAAGAAAGCAGGGAAATCTTTAGCGAAACGCTATATTTTATATATCTTTTAGTTTATATCTATAATTTTATTTTTATTGGATAGCAAATATAGTTTATTAATTTTTATTGAAATAAGAGATTTAGAATTGATTCCAAAAAAATTCAAATATTCCCCAAAACAAAAAACCCTGTTTCTAAACGAAACAGGGTTTTCAAAAGAAAGGCGACGACATACTCTCCCACATAACTGCAGTACCATCTGCGCAGGCGGGCTTAACTACTCTGTTCGGGATGGGAAGAGGTGAGCCCCGCCGCAATAACCACCTTAAGAGGTTATAATTGCTTTGGGCAATTATTTGCAATTAAAAATTTCGAATTAAAAATTAAAAATTGCAATAATATCTTAACATACTGAGATAAAGAATATAAAAAGTATTAGAAAGTTTCTCCCCGAGCCTTGCGGCTCGGGAAAAGGGTGTACATAAGCTTACGGATTATTAGTACTACTCGACTATGACATTACTGCCTTTACATCTATAGCCTATCAACGTGGTCATCTCCCACGATCCTTAAAAGAAATCTCATCTTGTGGTGGGTTTCGCGCTTATATGCTTTCAGCGCTTATCCCTTCCCAACGTAGCTACTCTGCGATGCTCCTGGCGGAACAACAGATACACTAGAGGTTAGTCCAATTCGGTCCTCTCGTACTAGAATCAGATCCACTCAAATTTCTTGCGCCCACAGTAGATAGAGACCGAACTGTCTCACGACGTTCTGAACCCAGCTCGCGTGCCACTTTAATGGGCGAACAGCCCAACCCTTGGGACCTTCTCCAGCCCCAGGATGTGACGAGCCGACATCGAGGTGCCAAACCCCCCCGTCGATATGAGCTCTTGGGGGAGATCAGCCTGTTATCCCCGGCGTACCTTTTATCCTTTGAGCGATGGCCCTTCCATGCGGAACCACCGGATCACTATGCTCTACTTTCGTACCTGATCGACCTGTATGTCTCTCAGTCAAGCTCCCTTATGCCATTGCACTCTACGCACGGTTACCAAGCGTACTGAGGGAACCTTTAGAAGCCTCCGTTACTCTTTTGGAGGCGACCACCCCAGTCAAACTACCCACCAAGCAATGTCCCCCACAATATGGGGTTAGGCCTCAGATAAACAAAGGGTTGTATTTCAACAATGACTCCACAACGCCTGGCGACGCCACTTCACAGTCTCCAACCTATCCTACACATCATTTATCCAAGGTCAATACTAAGCTATAGTAAAGGTGCACAGGGTCTTTTCGTCCCACTGCGGGTAAACGGCATCTTCACCGTTACTACAATTTCACCGAGCTCATGGCTGAGACAGTGTCCAGATCGTTACACCATTCGTGCAGGTCGGAACTTACCCGACAAGGAATTTCGCTACCTTAGGACCGTTATAGTTACGGCCGCCGTTTACTGGGGCTTCAATTCAATGCTTCTCCGAAGATAACATCTCCTCTTAACCTTCCAGCACCGGGCAGGTGTCAGGCCCTATACTTCATCTTACGATTTTGCAGAGCCCTGTGTTTTTGATAAACAGTCGCCTGGACCTCTTCACTGCGGCCCCGATTGCTCGGGGCGACCCTTCTCCCGAAGTTACGGGTCTATTTTGCCTAATTCCTTAGCCATGAATCTCTCGAGCACCTTAGGATTCTCTCCTCGACTACCTGTGTCGGTTTGCGGTACGGGTACTAATTACCTGAAGTTTAGAGGTTTTTCTTGGAAGCCCTTAGGCGCACTATCACTTCAACCGAAGTCTCCGTGTACTATCGTATTTCCCCAAAATCTGTGGATTTGCCTGCAGATCTTATAGGTAGGTACTTCAACGAACTATTCCGTCAGTTCGCGGCGCTTTCATCACTCCGTCACCCCATCACAGTAATTAGTAGTACGGGAATATTAACCCGTGGTCCATCGACTGTCCCTTTCGGGTTCGCCTTAGGTCCCGACTAACCCACAGCTGATTAGCATAGCTGTGGAAACCTTAGTCTTTCGGTGTGCGGGTTTCTCGCCCGCATTATCGTTACTTATGCCTACATTTTCTTTTCTAACCAGTCCAGCATGCTTTACAACACACCTTCTACCCTGTTAGAATGCTCCCCTACCACTTTGTAAATAAATACAAAATCCATAGCTTCGGTAATATGTTTATGCCCGATTATTATCCATGCTCGTCCGCTCGACTAGTGAGCTGTTACGCACTCTTTAAATGAATGGCTGCTTCCAAGCCAACATCCTAGCTGTCCATGCAGACAAACCGCGTTCTTTCAACTTAACATATATTTGGGGACCTTAGCTGATGGTCTGGGTTCTTTCCCTCTCGGACTTGGACCTTAGCACCCAAGCCCTCACTGCTGGTAAACATTATATAGCATTCGGAGTTTGTCAGGAATTGGTAGGCGGTGAAGCCCCCGCATCCAATCAGTAGCTCTACCTCTATATAACTTATAACCAACGCTGCACCTAAATGCATTTCGGGGAGTACGAGCTATTTCCGAGTTTGATTGGCCTTTCACCCCTACCCACAGGTCATCCGAAGACTTTTCAACGTCAACCGGTTCGGACCTCCACTGTGTGTTACCACAGCTTCATCCTGCCCATGGGTAGATCACACGGTTTCGCGTCTAACACTACTGACTAAAGCGCCCTATTCAGACTCGCTTTCGCTACGGATCCGTGGCTTAACCACTTATCCTTGCCAGCAACGTTAACTCGTAGGCTCATTATGCAAAAGGCACGCCGTCACCCCACGAAAGGGCTCCGACCGCTTGTAAGCGTATGGTTTCAGGATCTATTTCACTCCGTTATTCACGGTTCTTTTCACCTTTCCCTCACGGTACTGGTTCACTATCGGTCTCTCAGGAGTATTTAGCCTTAGCGGATGGTCCCGCCAAATTCAGACAGGGTTTCACGTGCCCCGCCCTACTCAGGATACCACTATCTATTATACTTGTTACCCATACGAGGCTATCACTCTCTTTGGCGCTACTTTCCAGTAGCTTCTGGTTCCTTGTACATAAAATGTCGTGGTCCTACAACCCCAACATTGCCGTAACAACATTGGTTTGGGCTAATCCGCGTTCGCTCGCCACTACTTACGGAATCACTTTTGTTTTCTTCTCCTCCGCCTACTTAGATGTTTCAGTTCAGCGGGTTCGCCCACCTATCGGTGTACTATGTCTTCAACATAGTGGGTTGCCCCATTCAGGTATTTACGGATCATACGATGTGTGCTCGTCCCCGTAACTTTTCGCAGCTTATCACGCCTTTCATCGCCTCTGAGAGCCAAGGCATCCCCCATACGCCCTTATTTTGCTTATTGTACCAATCGTAAAATCAATTACGACCGTTTTTTTTGTCTTTTACTATTTGCATAGCAAAAAACGCTTTCTACTTTTTATTATTTCTTATCTCAATATGTCAATGAACTTTAAAATAAGTGTTCAGTGTTCAATTTTGAGTATCCAGTTAAACTGAATACTAATCACTGCAATCTGATCACTCTTTTTTGTGGAGAATAACGGAGTCGAACCGTTGACCTCCTGCGTGCAAGGCAGGCGCTCTAGCCAGCTGAGCTAATCCCCCATTTTTTAGTTGTCAGTTAACAGTTTTCAGTTAACACTACTTAAAACGGCTTCACTCAACCTCTAAAATTTCCTTTCTTAAGTTAAAATAGTAGTCCCGGGCAGACTCGAACTGCCGACCCCTACATTATCAGTGTAGTACTCTAACCAGCTGAGCTACGAGACTCTGTTTTACTTAAAATTGTATTATTTGAACTAACAGCGAGAGTAATTAAATCTTGCGATTCAACCTTTTTGAATTTTTCGTCTTCTTTCTTTAGCGTGCATATAGCTAACACTAAAGCTCTAGAAAGGAGGTGTTCCAGCCGCACCTTCCGGTACGGCTACCTTGTTACGACTTAGCCCTAGTTACCAGTTTTACCCTAGGCAGCTCCTTGCGGTCACCGACTTCAGGCACCCCCAGCTTCCATGGCTTGACGGGCGGTGTGTACAAGGCCCGGGAACGTATTCACCGGATCATGGCTGATATCCGATTACTAGCGATTCCAGCTTCACGGAGTCGAGTTGCAGACTCCGATCCGAACTGTGACCGGTTTTATAGATTCGCTCCTGGTCGCCCAGTGGCTGCTCTCTGTACCGGCCATTGTAGCACGTGTGTAGCCCAAGGCGTAAGGGCCGTGATGATTTGACGTCATCCCCACCTTCCTCACAGTTTACACTGGCAGTCTTGTTAGAGTTCCCGACTTGACTCGCTGGCAACTAACAACAGGGGTTGCGCTCGTTATAGGACTTAACCTGACACCTCACGGCACGAGCTGACGACAACCATGCAGCACCTTGTAAATTGTCTTGCGAAAGTTCTGTTTCCAAAACGGTCAATCTACATTTAAGCCTTGGTAAGGTTCCTCGCGTATCATCGAATTAAACCACATGCTCCACCGCTTGTGCGGGCCCCCGTCAATTCCTTTGAGTTTCATTCTTGCGAACGTACTCCCCAGGTGGGATACTTATCACTTTCGCTTAGCCACTGAAATTGCTTCCAACAGCTAGTATCCATCGTTTACGGCGTGGACTACCAGGGTATCTAATCCTGTTCGCTACCCACGCTTTCGTCCATCAGCGTCAATCCATAAGTAGTAACCTGCCTTCGCAATTGGTATTCCATGTAATCTCTAAGCATTTCACCGCTACACTACATATTCTAGTTACTTCCTTATAATTCAAGTCTAGCAGTATCAATGGCCGTTCCACCGTTGAGCGATGGGCTTTCACCACTGACTTACTAAACCGCCTACGGACCCTTTAAACCCAATGATTCCGGATAACGCTTGGATCCTCCGTATTACCGCGGCTGCTGGCACGGAGTTAGCCGATCCTTATTCTCACAGTACCGTCAAGACGCTACACGTAGCGTTGTTTCTTCCTGTGCAAAAGCAGTTTACAATCCATAGGACCGTCATCCTGCACGCGGCATGGCTGGTTCAGACTTGCGTCCATTGACCAATATTCCTCACTGCTGCCTCCCGTAGGAGTCTGGTCCGTGTCTCAGTACCAGTGTGGGGGATCTCCCTCTCAGGACCCCTACCCATCGTAGCCTTGGTAAGCCGTTACCTTACCAACTAGCTAATGGGACGCATGCTCATCTTTCACCGTTGTGACTTTAATAACATCTCGATGCCGAGTCGTTATACTATGAGGTATTAATCCAAATTTCTCTGGGCTATCCCTCTGTGAAAGGTAGATTGCATACGCGTTACGCACCCGTGCGCCGGTCTCTAGCTCCGAAGAACTATACCCCTCGACTTGCATGTGTTAAGCCTGCCGCTAGCGTTCATCCTGAGCCAGGATCAAACTCTTCATCGTATATTGTTTAGTCTTGCGACTTATTTATTATTCGACTCAAATTCTAGTGGTTTTTTAAATCTTCCGATTCTCTTACTCTCTTTATATTTGTTCCGATTTGCATCGGAACGGCTGTCAATTCAATATGTCTAGGAACGTGTCTTTTTATATCTCGCTATTCTTTCGTTTAGCGGGTGCAAAAGTAGTAACTCTTTTTCAATCTGGCAAACTTTTTTGAAGTTTTTTTTAAGAAAATTTCTTCTCCCTTTCTTCTCAATTCTTTACCAGTATATCAATGATCGTTGCTATTTTAGCGGGGTGCAAATGTAACACCTCTTTTTAAATCTCACAAACTTTTTTCGAATTTTTTGAAAATAAATTTTCTTATCCTTTTAATCCGTTTGCCAGTATTTTAAATGAACTTCTGCGTCTTTGCGGGTGCAAAAGTAGGCACTCTTTTCAATTAAACAATGCCTTTCTCAATCTTTTTTTTATTCTTTTTTTTAAAGCACTGACTTTACGAGTTTTACAGTAGGAGATTTTTTGTAAATTATGATTTTAAGATAGACCTTTTTGAGAATTGTGGCGGTTTTGGTGGGATTCAAACACAATGAAACCTAGATCAACACAGATTAGCTAACACAAAAAAAACGCATTTAAAAGGATTCTCTTCTTGAATTGCCTAAAAAAACCTCACCCCGACCCTCTCCAAAGAAGAGGAAGACGTGACACTTATGAGTATTTACAGATCAATATTCTCGTTTATTGCTCAAAACGGGATATCCCTTTTAATAAACTTACCTATATATAAAGAGAAACTTTCTCATTAACAACCAACCCTAGCCCTGATAGTAGTAGAAATCCTTGTGAAAAGACAGACTAATTTTTATTGTCCTAAAAGAGCAACCAAAGGAAGCTCCTTTTTGAGCGTAGAAAAATAGAATGGATTGAGCAAGATTACTTCAATTCACTTTTATTTTCATCGGAGTTCAGTGAACTTCGTTTGAAACGGAGAGAAGGATTTAGCTCCTAAAGAAAATCACTCCTATATATAATGTATAAACTTGCATATATATATTGTGTGTATTTTTCTAATCGTCTATATTTGCATTCACAAAATTAAAAACAATGATTAATATTACTTTGCCCGACGGGTCAGTTAGAGAGTTTGATTCAGGCGTAACGCCGATGGAGGTTGCTAAAAACATTAGTGAAGGATTTGCCAGAAACGTAATTTCGGCTTCTTTCAATGGTACAATTGTTGAAACCACCACTCCTTTGACGACGGATGGCAATCTTACTTTATATACTTGGAATGACGAAGGTGGTAAGAAAGCTTTCTGGCATTCGACTTCGCACGTGATGGCACAAGTGCTTGAAGAGATGTACCCTGGAATTAAATTGACCCTTGGACCAGCAATCTCTAATGGTTTCTATTATGATGTGGATTTTGAAGATCATAAAATTACAGATGCCGATTTCAAAAAGATTGAGGATCGTGTTTTAGCAATATCGAGAGAGAAACATGAATTCAAATTGCGTACTGTGACTAAAGCGGAAGCTTTGGAAACATACAAAGACAATGTTTATAAAACAGAATTGATTACGAATCTGGAAGACGGAACGATTACTTTTTGTGATCATTCTACTTTTACTGATTTGTGTCGTGGTGGTCATATTCCAAATACTGGAATCATCAAGGCGATGAAAATTATGAGTGTCGCTGGTGCTTACTGGCGTGGTGATGAAAAGAACAAGCAATTGACTCGTGTTTATGGCGTTTCGTTTCCTAAACAAAAAGACCTAACCGAGTACCTAGAATTATTGGAAGAAGCTAAACGTAGAGACCATAGAAAACTAGGTAAAGAATTGGAATTGTTTGCTTTTTCTTCCAAAGTTGGTCAAGGCTTACCTTTATGGCTACCTAAAGGCGCTGCACTTCGTGAACGTTTGGAGCAATTTTTGAAAAAAGCTCAAAAGAAAGCAGGTTACGAACAAGTAGCCACTCCGCATATTGGACAGAAAGAATTGTATGTGACTTCCGGTCATTATGCAAAATACGGAGCCGATAGTTTTCAGCCGATAAATACTCCTGCTGAAGGCGAAGAGTTTTTATTAAAGCCGATGAACTGCCCTCACCACTGTGAAATCTTCAATGTAAGACCTTGGTCGTACAAAGATTTACCAAAACGTTATGCTGAATTTGGAACGGTTTATAGATACGAGCAAAGTGGTGAATTACACGGTTTGACTCGTGTTCGTGGGTTTACTCAAGATGATGCACATATTTTTTGTACTCCAGACCAATTGGATCAGGAATTTAAAAACGTAATTGATTTAGTATTGTATGTTTTTGGTTCATTAGGATTTGAAGATTTTACGGCACAGATTTCGTTGCGTGATCCAGAAAACAGAGAGAAATACATCGGTAGCGATGAAAATTGGGAAAAAGCAGAAAATGCCATTATTAATGCAGCACGCGATAAAGGACTAAATACTGTTGTTGAATATGGCGAAGCAGCTTTCTACGGTCCGAAGCTAGATTTCATGGTAAAAGATGCTTTGGGAAGACAATGGCAGTTAGGGACTATTCAGGTTGATTACAACCTGCCAGAGCGTTTTGAATTGACTTACAAAGGTTCAGACGATCAACTACACACACCTGTTATGATTCACAGAGCTCCTTTTGGATCAATGGAGCGTTTTATCGCTATTTTGATAGAACACACTGGGGGAAAATTCCCACTTTGGCTAATGCCAGAACAGGCTATTATATTGTCTTTGAGCGAGAAATATGAAAATTATGCTAAAAAAGTTTTGAATCTGCTAGAAAATCACGAAATTCGCGCCCTTATAGACAACCGAAGCGAGACAATCGGAAAGAAAATTAGGGATGCAGAAATGCAGAAAACCCCGTTTATGCTGATTGTAGGCGAGGAAGAAGAGAAAAACGGAACCATATCTATACGCCGTCACGGTCAGGAAGGAAAAGGGAATGTTAGCGTTACAATTGAAGAATTTGCTGCAATTGTAAACGAAGAAATAAGCAAAACATTAAAAGTATTTACAGTTTAACTTAAATTATAAAGTCATAGCAATAAGAAGTAATAGAGGTTACCAACCTCGAGTAGAAAAAAAAGACGCACACAGAATAAACAATCTTATCCGTGGTGTGCAAGAAGTAAGGCTTGTAGGTGAAAATATCGAGCCTGGAGTTTTTAAACTTTCGGAAGCGTTACGATTAGCCGATGAGTTTGAACTGGATTTAGTTGAAATTTCGCCTAATGCTGAACCGCCTGTTTGTAAAATAATGGACTATAAAAAGTTTGTTTATATGCAAAAAAAGCGTGAGAAAGAGCTTAAGGCAAAATCTACTCAAATTGTAGTAAAAGAAATTCGTTTTGGTCCTCAAACTGATGAGCACGATTATGAGTTTAAAAGAAAGAATGCAGAAAAATTCTTGAAAGAAGGTTCTAAATTGAAAGCGTTTGTTTTCTTTAAAGGACGTTCTATCATTTATAAAGATCAAGGGCAAATCTTGTTATTAAGACTGGCTACCGATCTTGAAGAATTTGGAAAAGTAGAAGCAATGCCAGTTCTCGAAGGAAAGAGAATGATTATGTTTATTGCTCCAAAGAAAAAGAAGTAAGCAGTTTGCAGTCGCAGTTTTCAGTTCATAGTGTAAACGGAGACTAAAAACTAAAAGATAAGTAAGTAAGTAAGAATAAATTAAAAAACACTAGGAAAAAATGCCTAAAATGAAAACCAAATCTAGCGCCAAGAAACGTTTTAAAGTTACTGGTTCTGGAAAGATTAAGAGAAAGCATGCTTTCAAAAGTCATATCTTGACTAAAAAATCTAAAAAACGTAAATTAGCTTTGACTCATTCAGCGCTAGTTCACAAAACGGATATGAAAAGCATCCAACAACAATTAAGAATCATCTAATAAGCCATTAGTGAAAAGTCACTAGCCATTAGTCTTCAAACTAGTGCCTAATGCCAAATCACTCTTGCCTAGATAATCTTTAGGTTAAAACAATTTAAAATAACCTTGGAGTATGGCCTTAAGTTCCCTTGATTGAATTCGGGACGCCTGCTACAAAAAAACAGAAAAATTATGCCAAGATCAGTAAATTCAGTTGCTAAAAGAGCAAGAAGAAAAAAGATAATGAAGCAAGCCAAAGGTTTCTTTGGTCGTCGTAAAAACGTTTGGACAGTTGCTAAAAATGCGGTTGAGAAAGCAATGTGCTACGCTTACCGTGACAGAAAAGTGAACAAAAGAAATTTCCGTTCTTTATGGATTCAACGTATCAACGCTGGAGCTCGTTTAGAAGGAATGTCTTATTCACAACTAATGGGAAAAATCAAAAAGCAAAACATCGAATTGAACCGTAAAGTTCTTGCTGATTTAGCTATGAATCACCCAGTAGCTTTCAAAGCAATACTTAATAAAGTAAAATAAACGTTTTATCAACTCAATTTAAGATTACTTACTTATATAGAAACCCAGTCGAAAGATTGGGTTTTTTTATGATTTTTCATGAATAAAAATAGGCAATATTGGCATTTTAACATATTATTCGCACCAAATACCTATAAATTAAGCTACTTTTGAATAAAATCGAAAAATATGAAAAAAATAATACTCATTAGTTGTCTGACCCTATCATTAACAGCTATATCACAAACCTTTTCTACCGAAAAAATGAAAGACACTCAAGGGTATTCGTACGAAACTACAAAAAATGACAAAACTGGTGTTCGCGTATATACACTTAAAAATGGCTTAAAGGTTTTCTTGGCACAGAATACCGATGAACCTAGAATTCAAACTTATATTCCTGTAAGAACAGGTTCTAATAATGACCCATCAGACAAAACTGGTTTGGCACATTATTTAGAACACATGGTTTTTAAGGGAACCAGCAAAATAGGAACTCAAAACTGGGAATCCGAAAAAAAATTAATCGCCCAAATTTCGGATTTATACGAACAACACAAAGCTGAAACTGATCCCGAAAAGAAAAAAGCAATCTATAAACGCATTGATGAAGTTTCGCAAGAAGCTTCTAAATATTCTATTGCCAATGAATATGACAAACTTATTTCGTCTTTAGGTGCAAAAGGAACCAATGCTCACACTTATTTAGAAGAGACTGTTTACAAGAATAATATTCCCGCAAACGAGTTGGAGAAATGGATGATTATTGAAAAAGAACGTTTTTCTGAATTGGTCTTGCGCCTTTTTCATACCGAACTCGAAGCGGTTTACGAAGAGTACAATCGGGTTCAAGACAATGATGGACGTATTGTCAATTATGAATTGATGAATGCTTTGTTCCCCATTACTCCATACGGACAGCAAACCACCATTGGAAAACCCGAACATTTGAAAAATCCTTCCATGGTTGCCATTCATAATTATTTCAACACCTATTATGTGCCTAATAATATGGCCATTGTTTTAGTTGGTGATTTAGATTTTGACAAAACCATCAAAATGGTGGATCAATATTTTGGAACATTTGCTTACAAAGAACTTCCTATGAAGAAGCAACTTTCCGAACAACCAATGACTACTATTGTAGAAAGAGAAGTAAAAAGTCCGACTGCCGAACGATTGACAATGGCCTGGAGAACTTCTGGAGTAGGAACAAAAGAAGCTTTGTTGGCTGACATCGCCTCTAATATTCTATCCAATACGGGTGGAGTTGGTTTAATCGACATTGATATTAATCAAAAACAATTGGCTCTAGGAGCTGGTGCTTATACTTCGGTTTTCAATCATTATGGTTATCAAGCTTTAGCCATATCGGTGAAAGAAGTACAAGCTTTGGAAGAAGGGAAAAAATTATTGCTTTCTGAAATTGATAAAATCAAAAAAGGAGACTTTGATGACTGGATGATCCAAGCGGTAATCAACAACATGAAACTAGAACGAATGAAAAGCTACGAATCTAGCGACGGATTAGCAACTTCATTATATCGTTCATTCATCCAAGGAAGAAGTTGGACAGAAACTTTATCTGAAATCAACGAATTGTCCAAAATTTCAAAAGCAGATGTTATTCAATTTGCCAATGAGTTTTACAAAGACAATT
Source organism: Flavobacterium eburneipallidum (assembly GCF_027111355.2). Taxonomy (NCBI): domain Bacteria; kingdom Pseudomonadati; phylum Bacteroidota; class Flavobacteriia; order Flavobacteriales; family Flavobacteriaceae; genus Flavobacterium; species Flavobacterium eburneipallidum. The sequence continues at coordinate 1,337,185 of NZ_CP114291.2, read as the reverse complement.
ATGTGATTGTTTACAAAAGAAAAGGAGTCAATGACAAATTAGTTCGTGTAAGCAACCCGAGCATCACTCCTGTACAATTAAACAGAGATTCACAATCGGGATTCTACAAAGACTTTTCTAAATTAACTTCAACTGATTTAACGCCCGTTTATGTTGATTTCAAAAAAGAAATACAAACCCAAAAAGTAAAAAACACCGAAATCAGCTTCATTAAAAACAAGACCAATAGTATTGCCAATCTGTATTACATTTTTAATATGGGATCCGATCACAACAAAAAAATATCCTTGGCGATGGGAATTTTAGACTATTTCGGAACTGATAAAATGAGTGCGGAAGAGGTCAAGAAAGAATTTTATAAAATCGGAATTACATACACTGTTAGTGCTGGAAACGATTTGAGCTATATTTCTCTTTCTGGTTTAGAAGACAATTTACCTAAAGGAATTGCACTATTAGAAAACCTATTGAAAAACGTAAAACCAGATCAAGAAGTTTATAACACCACGGTAAATACTATTTTGAACACCAGAGCCAATGCAAAAAAGCGTAAAGAAAACATTATGCTTGCCTTATCGACTTATGCAAAATATGGCAAAGATTCCCGTTTTAGAGATATTATTTCTGAAAAAGAATTGAAAGAAATGAATGTTGCAGAGCTGACTGACATACTAAAAGGACTAACGGATTATGAGCATCAGATTTTCTTTTATGGCAATAATTTGAAACCCATTGTTGCAGCTTTAGAAAAAAATCACAATCTAAATGCCAACAAAGTGATACCAAATCCAAAAAAATACCAAGAACCAGAAACAGCAAACAAAGTCTATTTTGCCAACTATGACATGGTTCAAGCAGAATTAACCCGAATTGCCAAAGGTGAAAAATACAATTCCAGCCTAACAGGAACTGTCAATGTGTTTAATTCTTATTTTGGTTCAGGATTATCATCAATAGTTTTTCAAGAAATTAGAGAATCTAAATCGTTAGCCTATTCGGCTCGAGCATTATATAGCATGGCTAATGACAAGAATCTATTCGATTATATGCAGGTTTCTATCGGAACACAAGCTAACAAATTGCCACAAGCTGTTGAAGCTATTTCAACATTATTGACTGAAATGCCCAAAATTGACAAGCAATTCAACAATGCTAAAGACTCAAGTTTAAAACAAATTGCTTCTTCCAGAATTATCAAAACGAATATATTCTTCAATCAATTGAGTTTAAAAAAATTAGGTTTTGATTATGATATTCGAAAAGATACTTATAAAACCATTCAGAATCTTACGCTAGAAAGCACGAATGATTTCTTCAACAAAGAAGTAAAAACCAAGAAATACAACACAGCAATTATTGGTAAAAAAGAAAGCTTGGACTTCGAAGCTCTAAAAAAACTAGGAACAATTGAAGAAGTTACTTTAGAAGAAATTTTTAATTATTAATTAAAAGTAGCTCATTTATACAAAGAAACCCAATCGAAAGATTGGGTTTCTTTTCTTACAATAATGAAAAGTAAAAGATAAACTATTCTAACTTGAATACTTTAAAATTATCAAATTGCTGATGACTTTTAGAAGTCCTAAATCCGAAAAAACCTTTTGTGTAAGGATTTGTATCTTGAAAATCCCAAAATAATTCTCTATTTAAGAAATATTGCACTCGACCCTTATTGACCATTATTTTGACCGAATACGTTTTGTTTCCTTCCAGAAGATGATCCTTGTCGCTATACTCTTTTAAAATAGGTTTATCATCAACTCCATTGTATTTACGGAATCTAGTAAACTTGTTGTAATGCCCACCAACACCTGCGTAATAAAGATTCAAATTGTCATAAGAAGAAAATTTTCCATCTCGTTGTATTGTTTTAGAACTCGGATCTGTTGCCATCCAAAAAGCATTCATATCCGAAACTCGGTCGAAAGCACAGCCATCTTCCACTACAATCACATCGTAAGTAATTATTATATTTCCAGACAATTGCGTTTTAAACCAAATTGTTGCTCCAATAGTTGTAGAAACATCCAACTTGCCGTCTAAAATTTTCACACTAGATTTTTCTGGTTGTTCGAATTCAACATTCCAATTCGACCAATCTTTATCGAAATTGTCTGAATAAATTAGTTTCGGTTTTGTCTGCGAAAAAAGAACAGACGAAAAAACTAAAAAACCGAATAGCAAATAATTACTTTTCATATCTTTTTTTATAATATCAACAATCCAAACTCCCGTAAAGTATTCACAGGTTTGGCATACCAAAACAATTCGAAATCTTCTAAATCAGTTTCAAAATCTGCTTTTATTTCCTGAAAAGAATAGATTTTAGAGTTTGAAACTGATATTTTTTGAAGCATTTGCACCAACCATTCGCCTTCTAGTTTTGGGGTTTGAATAGTAAAACTTTCCTTTTTGTCGTGAAAAGTCATAGCCATCATTTCCCAAGAATTTCCTTTTTTGGATTTTGTGAAATGTTCAACCATTGGCTTCCCTCCTAGCCAAACGATTTTAGCTGTTGGTTTGATATTGAAATCTTCGGCTTCTTCCAAAGCATTGACAATAAAATCAGGATGAATTTTTGTTTTCGGGATTTTGAAATCGAACCAATCTTGCAATTCATAGTCAAAACAAATGCCGTGCATAAAATTGAAAAGGGATTTTTTTAATCCAAAACTGAACTTATCGTGGTCGATTCCTGTATTGTCAACGTAATTAATATCGTTATTGGCGAAAACCTCCCCTAACGCCTCCAAAGGAGGGGAAGTAGGAACAACACCAAATTTCTCTGGATACATTCCAACCGGACTGTGTGCAGTCATTGCAAACTGATGCCAAAATCCTGATTGCAAAACACCTGCTTCAAACAATTGACGAACCATTTCCAAACTATCAACCGTTTCCTGAATCGTTTGAGTTGGATAGCCATACATCAAATAAGCGTGTACCATAATACCTGCTTCTGTAAAATTACGAGTAACTTTTGCCACTTGTTCTACCGTAACGCCTTTGTCAATCAATTTTAATAATCGATCGGAAGCTACTTCGAGCCCACCGGAAACGGCAATACATCCTGAAGCCTTCAATAACAAACATAAATCTCTTGTGAAACTTTTCTCGAATCGAATGTTTGTCCACCAAGTTACTGATAATTTCCTGCGAAGAATTTCAAGTGCCAAAGCTCGCATCAAAGCCGGCGGTGCTGCTTCATCTACAAAATGAAAACCATTTTGACCTGTTTGCGCTATCATTTCCTCCATCCGATCGCACAATAAATTGGCAGCAATGGGTTCGTACACTTTTATATAATCTAATGAAATGTCACAAAACGTACATTTTCCCCAATAACAACCGTGTGCCATCGTGAGTTTATTCCATCGTCCGTCGCTCCACATTCGGTGCATTGGATTCACAATTTCGATAACCGAAATGTATTTATCCAAAAATAAATCAGAATAATCAGGTGTACCCACTTGGGATTGTTTGTAGTCGCTTCGGGTAGAATTATTTTTATAAACAACCTTTCCGTTTTCGAGAAGGAAAGTCCGTTTAAACTCATTAGAATTTGGATTTTGAATTTTGGAATTTAAAAGTTCTATTGGCAATTCGCCATCATCCAACGTAATATAATCGAAAAATTCAAAAACACGAGTATCCGAAAGCGAACGCAATTCAGTATTAGGAAACCCGCCTCCCATTGAAATTTTGATATTCGGATAGTGCTTTTTCACCCATTGAGCAGAACGAAAAGCAGAGTATAAATTACCAGGAAAAGGAACAGAAATCAAAAACATTTCAGGTTGAATGGTTTCGATTCTGTCTTTCAAAAGCGAAAATAAAACGTTATCTATATAAGTAGGTTCTTGTTGAAGAGCAAAATATAATTCGTCAAAAGAATTGGCAGATCGTCCCAAACGTTCTGCATAACGGCTGAAACCAAAATTGGCATCGACACATTCTACAATAAAATCGGAAATATCTTCGAGGTATAAAGTCGCCAAATGCTTGGCTTTATCCTGCGTTCCCATTGTTCCAAAAGCCCAATCCAATTCTTCTAATTGAGAAAATCTCGAAGCTTCTGGCAAATAATCTTCCTGACAAATTTGAAGTGCCAATGTTGGATTTTTTCCTTGCAAAAATGCAATAACGGAATCAATAGTTTTGATGTATTCGTCTTGGAGAGCGAAAATTCGTTTACAGTTATCAGTTGATGGTTGACAGTTATTGGTGCTAAATAAATGAGTCAATCCTTCTTTCGAAAACAATTTCAAAATCACTTCAATACCCAAATCCGCTTGAGTTGCCGAAATGTTTTTGGTGTTCAAAAACCCTTTGATATAAGCCGTCGCTGGATAAGGTGTATTCAGTTGGGTAAAGGGTGGCGTGATGAGAAAGAGTTGGGTTTTCAAATGAAAATTATTTTATGCAAAAGTAAAATTAAAATTTGTGGTTTACTGATTTTTTAAAACAATTGGTAAGTGAAATTTGTGTAAATAAAAAAACCCAGAACAAGTCTGGGTTTACCTTATTTTTTTATAATATAAAGAAAACTTAGTTTTTACTAAATAATAACATTCACTATTTTTCAAAATCAATCTTTAGTCCCTTGATAAGTTCGGATGGTTCAACTTCAAGAGCTGATGCTATTTTCAACATTGTGGAAATCTTCATTTCTTGGATTCCCTTAATGTATTTCCTCAAATTTTCAACATCTAATCCCGCATCGTATGCTACATTTTTAGATACAAGATTTTTCTCTTTAATAATATCTTTTATCCTATTACCCAGTTCAATAACAGCTTGTGGAATTTCTGTTTTTCTTATCCTTTTCATAAGATAAATTTATGATGTCAAGATTGTTTTTAACCGATTGTATTCAATCGATTGTTTACAACCGATTTTATTTTTACATTTGAAGAAATTCGGCACATAAAAAAATGATACAATCAGTAGAACCCAATATTGCAGATTTAGCTAATGGATGGCTAAAAAACTATAAGTTACCATATAAACTAGAGCAAGAATCAGTAAATACTGAAATAGACAAAGCACTTTCTGATTATTATTCTAAAAATGGTGGCGTAGGAGGAAATCGAGTAGATGCAAAAATTCTGTTGCAAGACAAAAATTTAAACTACTATCCAATCCTTATTGAGTACAAAGGTTACAAAAATAGTTTGGTAAAACTGGATGCAAACCATCAAGTAGAAAACAAAAACGCAAAAAACGAACCAAATCTTAAAAACATCAATTCATTTGCTGTAAACGGAGCGGTGCATTATGCCAATGCAATTTTACATCATACAAGTTATACTGACATTATTGCTATTGGAATGACGGGTTACAAAGACGAAGCTGGAAACATCAAACATCAAATTGGAGTGTATTTTGTTTCTAAAACCAATTTTGGTGTGGGTCAAAAAGTGGGGGAGTTTTCAGATTTTTCTTTTTTAGCGCCAAAAAACTTTGATGCGTTTATAGAGAAAGTAAAAACATTGAGTTTAACGCAAGAAGAAATTGAAAAAATAAAAGAACAACGAGAAAAAGAAATTGATGCCAGCTTACGAAAACTGAATCACGATATTTACGACAACGAAAAAGGATTAGGAGAAAATGACCGTGTATATCTTGTTGCTGCTTCAATTATTGCAACACTAGGTATTCCAGGTAAAGTGGCACCGCTCGAAAAAACCGATTTCAAATCTTCTATTGAAATTGGCAATACAGATGGTGATATTATAGTACGGAAAATAAAAGCGTTTTTAGATGCAAAAGAAATTCCCGAAGAAAAGAAAAATCTAATACTTCGCACCTTACAAAATACGCTTACTACCGAAAACATAAATAAAATTCAAGATGGTGAAAGCCAACTAAAAAGAGTATTTACAAAAATCGTAGATGATTTAGGCATATATTACAAAATAGGTTTAACAACCGATTTTACAGGAAAACTTTTCAACGAAATGTATGGTTGGTTAGGTTTTTCGCAAGACAAACTAAACGATGTCGTACTAACACCATCTTATGTTTCCAATCTTTTAGTAAAACTGGCTCGTGTTAATAAAGATTCCTATGTTTGGGATTTTGCCACAGGTTCGGCTGGTTTACTGGTTTCAGCAATGAACGAGATGCTAAACGATGCCAAAAATACTATAACATCGCCAGAAGAATTAACTCAAAAAGAAATAAAAATAAAAGCCGAACAATTACTTGGTTTAGAGTTGCTTTCTAGCGTTTATATGTTAGCCATTCTTAATATGATTTTAATGGGTGACGGAAGTTCAAACATTCTAAATAAAGATTCATTACTAGATTTCGATGGAAATTATGGCTTTGGCAAAACAAACAGCAAATTTCCTGCTGATGCTTTTATCCTTAATCCGCCGTATTCATCAAACGGAAATGGAATGAATTTCGTTGAAAAAGCATTAAATATGATGAACAAAGGATACGCTGCTATTATTATTCAAAACTCCGCTGGTTCAGGTAGAGCTAAAGAGTATACCAAACGAATTTTAGAAAAACACACCCTTTTGGCAAGTATCAAGATGCCGGTAGATATTTTTATAGGCAAAGCAAGTGTACAAACCAACATATATGTTTTCAAAGTAAATGAAAAGCACCATAAAGAAGAAATGGTAAAGTTTATAGATTTTTCAAATGATGGCTACACAAGAACCAACCGCAAAAAAACCAGCAATAACCTTAAAGACACTAACCAAGCAAAACAACGCTATGAAGAATTAGTAAACTTGGTTCGTTTTGGCAAAAGCAAACTTAATATTTTCACCAACAAAGAATACCACGAAGCTACAATAGACCCAAAAAACGGAGCCGATTGGAATCAATCTGCACCACAAGACGAAAAACCAACATTACAAGATTTCAAGAAAACTGTGAGTGATTACTTGGCTTGGGAAATTTCTACTATTTTAAAACAACAAAATATTGAAGATGAAAGTTTGGGAAAGTAGATTCCCTACTTAACAATGAATTGGAAAATGTTAAGTGGGGCGAATACAAACTAGGCGATTTATTTGAAATAAATCCAACAAAATATTATCGTTTACAGAATGAAGATATAATTTCTTCTAACGGAAATGTTCCATTAATTTCAAATTCATCAACAGAAAATGGCGTTATGGGTTTTTCTACTTTACAGCCACTTAATAAAGGTAATACCTTAACCTGTTCTGATACAACATTAGGCGCAGACACAATGTTTTATCAACAACGCGATTTTATTGGTTATTCACATATTCAACATTTGGTTCCAAAGTTTGAACCTTTTAATAAAGCAATTGCGACAATTATTATTTCTGCTTGTAGAGTATCTACAGCAAAAAAATATGATTATGGCAATAAGTTCAATCGAGTTGAAATGAACAAAACAAAAATTCAACTTCCAACTAAAAACGGTAAAATAGATTTTGAATTTATTAATAACTTTATAACGGAGTTAGAGACTGAACGTTTTAAAAATATGGAAACATATTTAGTAGCAACTGGATTAAAAGATTATACTTTGACACTAGAAGAACAGCAGGTTTTGAAGAATTTTGGTAAAGAGAAATTCGAAGAATTTAATATCATAGACATATTTGATGTTAAAAACACCAAAAACATTTTATCGAGAGATATTGTTGAAAATAGCGGAAACATACCATATTTGTGTGCAAGCACAGAAAACAACGCTATTAGTTCTTACATTGCTTATGATGAAAAATATTTAGATAAGGGGAATTGTGTATTTATAGGTGGGAAAACTTTTGTTGTTACATATCAAGAAAATAATTTTTATTCAAATGACAGTCATAATTTAATTTTAAATTTACGAAAAGAGGATGAAAAAAATAAGTTAAGCCAATTATATCTTGCAACTTGCATTAACAAAAGTTTAGGGCGTAAATATTCTTGGGGAGATAGTATTAGTAATAGAAAAATACAAACTGACAAAGTTTCACTACCAGTGAAAAACAAACAACCAAATTACGCATTAATGAGAACCTTCATTTCCGCAATTCAAAAATTAGTAATAAAAGAGGTCGTTTTGTACACGGATAGAAAAATAGCGGATACCCAAATTGTGGCAAATCCAAAAGTGTAGGAAATTGATGTCATTGATAATAACTCAATATTTTAATTACAAAAAAAGGTCTTCTGAAAATAATTAAAATTCACAGAAGACCTTTTTCTTGAGTAAAATCGTTTCTAAAACTTATGCTCCTCTTTGCTAATCAACAAAAAAGCAACCAAAGAAATACAAGCTGCAGCCGTCAAGTAAAACCCAACATAAGTCAAGCTATAGGTTGATGCCAACCAAATAGCTACCATTGGAGCAAAAGCCGCACCCAAAATTCCCGCCATATTAAAGGTTAATGAAGCTCCTGAATAACGAACTGTGGTAGGAAATAATTCCGATAAGAATGTTCCCAATGGTCCATAAGTAAATCCCATCAAAGCCATTCCCATACATATAAAACCAGTAACCATAACAGTACTTCCTGAATTTAGAAAATAAGAGAAGAAAAAACCAAAAATCGCAATGGCAATTGTAGCAATAATTAACATTTTTCGGCGTCCAATTTTATCAGCAACAACTGCTGAAACGGGTATAAATAAAGCAAAAAACAATACCGAAAACAACTGAATTAACAACGCATCCCTTTTTCCAAAACCCAAATCAGAAGTAGCCCAGCTCAATGTAAATACCGTCATTAGATAAAAAACCAAGAAAGTGGTAACGGCAGCTAATGTTCCAAAAATCAATTGATTTTTATAGGATTTAATCAAAGTCAAAAATGGAATTTTTACTTCTTCGTGTGCTGTTTTTGAATTTTCAAAAGAAGGTGTTTCCGAAATTTTAGTTCGGATGTAAAAACCAACTAGAACCAAAAGTGAACTGGCAATAAAAGGAATTCTCCAACCGTAATCCATAAAAGCTGCTGCGCTCATCGAATCGGTCAGCAACAAGAAAGTTCCCCCTGAAAGCAACAAACCAATTGGCGCACCTAATTGCGGAAACATTCCGTACCAAGCGCGTTTGTTTGGTGGTGCATTTTCGATAGCCAACAAAACAGCTCCTCCCCATTCGCCTCCTAATCCAACGCCTTGCCCAAATCGGCACAACATCAATAATAAAGGAGCCGCAACACCAATACTGGCATAACTAGGCAAAAAACCAATGGCAACTGTAGAAACTCCCATGGTTAATAAGGCAGCGACTAAAGTAAATTTACGCCCAATTTTATCGCCATAATGTCCAAAAAAAGCAGAACCTAAAGGGCGAGATATAAAGGCTATGGAAAAAGTAGCCAACGATTGTATGGTTGCCATAGTCGGACTTGAACTCGGAAAAAACAATTGTGGAAAAACCAAAACAGCTGCATTGGCATAAATATAAAAATCAAAAAACTCAATAGTTGTCCCTATCAAACTGCCAAAAAGGATATGATTTAATGAATTTACTTGATCGGGATTAGAATTATTTGCCATAATGAATTGTATAAAATGATGTTAATTTTCGAAAAGAACCAAGATTCAATTCCAATATTTTGGTACTTTAGCATTAAAAATTTTACTATGCCAACCGACTGTATCAGCTACCAAAACTCTGGTTATTTTTCTTCTTTGATGAATGATTATTTAGATCAAAAAGAATCCATACAGTCATTATACCATCGGTTTCCAAATCTTGAAAATTTCGAAGCACAAATAAAGGAAAAGAAAACCAACTATGCCAATGAAAACCGAGCTGTTTTAGTTTCGGTTTTAGAAGTGCAATATTCTAAAATAAACGCTTCAGATAATACCTTAAACAACATTAAACTTTTAAACAATTCAAACACTTTTACGATTACCACAGGACATCAACTGAATTTATTTTCGGGGCCACTGTATTTCTTGTATAAAATCATTTCAACTATCAATCTGGCAAAAGAACTGAAAGCGAAATATCCATCGGAAAACTTTGTGCCTATTTATTGGATGGCGACCGAGGATCACGATTTTGATGAAATAAATTATTTCAATTTCAAAGGACGAAAATTTCGCTGGAACAAGGAAAGCGCTGGCCCAGTTGGACGGTTATCAACTGAAGGATTAGCTGATTTTTTTGAAGTTTACTCACATGAACTCGGAACTGGAAAAAACGCAGATACCATCAAGAAACTTTTTCAGGAATCTTATTTGAATCATTCCAATTTAGCTGAAGCAACACGTTTTTTGGCGAACGAACTTTTTGGTGAATACGGATTAGTCATTATTGATGCGGATAACCAAGATTTGAAAAGAACTTTCATTCCTTATATAAAAGAAGAATTGACGCAACAAACTGCGCATAAAAAAGTCCTTGAAACTATTGAAAAACTAAAAGAATATACCGCCCAAGTCAATCCTAGAGAAATCAACTTATTTTATATTGAAGATGATTTACGAGAACGAATTATTTTTGAAAATGGAAAATACTTGGTAAATAACACCAAAATAGAATTTTCAGAAAGTGAAATATTTTCTTTAGTAGAAAATCATCCGGAGAAATTCAGTCCCAATGTTATTATGCGTCCGTTGTACCAAGAAGTAATTTTACCTAATTTATGCTACATTGGCGGTGGCGGGGAAATTGCTTATTGGTTGGAACTAAAATCTTTTTTTGAAGCTGTAAATGTTAGTTTTCCAATACTACTACTTCGAAATTCAGTGCTGTTGGCAACCGAAAAACAAGCCAAAAAAGCGGACAAACTAGGATTGACTTGGAGTAATTTATTTTTGAAACAAGAAACTTTAGTTAACGAAAAAACAAAATTATTGGATGAATTTTCAATTGATTTATCCATTCAAAAAGATTTTTTAAAAAATCAGTTTCATTATCTGCACAGCTTGGTGGAAAAAACAGATAAATCTTTTCTTGGTGCAGTAAAAGCTCAAGAAGCTAAACAAATAAAAGGTTTAGAAAATTTAGAAAAACGGCTATTAAAAGCGCAAAAAAAGAAGCATTTTGATGAATTAGAGCGAATTACCGATTTGCAAAACGAATTGTTTCCTAATAAAAGTTTACAAGAACGCCAAACCAATTTTTCTGAATTTTATCTCGAAAACGGAAACCATTTGATCCAAAAATTAATCACACAGCTAAAACCTTTAGAAAATCAATTTGAAGTAATTATCTTCTAGATTTAACTTTTTGTCCCTTTTTAATTGTTGATTTATTAAAATCAATTCACAAAAAAGTTATATTTTTGCACCAAATTTAAAAAAACAAAAAATGGCTACAAATAGAACTTTTACAATGATTAAACCTGATGCGGTTGCTAACGGACACATCGGAAATATATTAGCAATGATCACAAACGGTGGTTTCAAAATCGTATCCTTGAAATTAACTCAATTAACTGTTGCTGATGCGCAAGCCTTTTATGCGGTTCATGCCGCAAGACCTTTCTACGGAGAATTAGTAGAATTTATGTCAAGAGGTCCAATCGTTGCTGCTATTTTAGAAAAAGAAAATGCTGTTGAAGATTTCAGAACTTTGATTGGAGCTACAAATCCTGCCGAAGCTGCTGAAGGAACTATTCGTAAAGCATACGCAACTTCATTAGGAGAAAATGCAGTTCACGGTTCTGATAGCGATGAAAACGCAGCTATCGAAAGTGCTTTTCACTTTTCAGGAAGAGAGCAGTTCTAGTATTCAGTGTTCAGTTTTTAGTGTTCAGTCACAACTTAAAACTATAAACAAAATAGAAAATCCAGTTTCAAAAATTTGAAACTGGATTTTTTATTTATAATCACAACTGACCACTGACCACTATCTAAAAACAACATCCTTCACTACATCACGACGCAATTCTTCGTTAATCAGTGCCACAATTTTAGATTTTCCGTGACTTAATTCTTCCCGCAAAACGGCTGATGAAAGTTCTACATACAAAGTTGTTCCTTTCAAAACTACGTTTTTTGTGTAATGATTGACACCGTTACCCATTAAGTTTTTCCAGGCTTCCCTAACATCAATTTGATCCATTCCGCCTTGCAACTTATTCACTTGGATAATTTGTTGCAAAATATCCCCAACCGTACTTTGATCATTCAGTCTTTTTGCCATCTCCAAGAATATTAATTGATTCTGCTTTTTTATAATGATATTCTTTTTTTTCTGCATTTCTGAAGACTAATTCCTTGTCTGAAATAGCAACCAACTCTTCTGTCCATCTAGCATAAGGAGTAGCATATTCTATAAAAACTTTTCCATCCTTAAATCGTACTCTTGCATTTTCATACGTATTATTAACTAAAAAAGTACCGTCCAATTGTGGCTTTACTTTCTTTCGGAAACCTACTCTATTAGCACCAATTTCGAAATAATCATAACTTTCATTGATAGCATAATCTTTATCTTCACCATCATCAAAAACTACTTTTTGAATTTCCCAATACCCGTTAATTTTGGATATATCCTCTGGTTTTATTGTCTGCTGGCAAGAAACCAACAAGAACGATAAGAATAAAATGCTTAAAGTATTTTTCATGTGCTGCTATTTATTTATTTTTTTGATTTTCCCTTCTGAGAATGGAACAAAACGTATCCTTTTCGACAAAGTTAACTTTATTAAATACCAAAGAAAACAAAAAAACAAAAAACTGATTAAACTATTTTCAATACTTTTGGTCATACCTTCAAATCAATCTTTTAGAATATGTCAAAAATATACCTACTATTTACTGTGTTGCTATTTGCAAGCTGTAGTTCTGACAGTCCAAACCCGACAACTCCAATCGAAACTACTTATTTCCCACCATTGACAAGCGATGTTTGGGAAACAAAATCTGTAGCTGATTTAGGTTGGAAACAAAGTGCTGTCCAACCTCTTTTAGATTTTTTAGAACTCAAAAACTCTAAAGGTTTTATTATTTTGGTTAATGGAAAAATTGTCATGGAAAATTATTTCAACGGACATACCGCTACAACACCATGGTATTGGGCAAGTGCAGGAAAAACACTGACTGCCACACTTACTGGAATTGCTCAACAAGAAGGGCTGATTAATATCAATAACAAAGTTTCGGATTATATCGGAACAGGCTGGACAAATATGCCATTAGCCAAAGAAAACCTAATTACCAACAAACATTTGCTCTCAATGACTTCTGGTATCGAAGAAATTGCCAATGGAGACGATGTTACTCCAGCAAAACTTACCTACAAAGCCGATGCGGGAACTCGATGGGCATATCACAATGTTTATGTAAAGTTACAAGATGTTATTGCTTCGGCTTCAGGAGATACTTGGTCAAAATATTTCAACACCAAATTGAGAGATAAGATAGGAATGACAGGGACTTGGCTTCAAGTTGATAATAACAGCGTATATTATAGCAATACAAGAAGTATGGCTCGCTTTGGATTACTCATACAAAACAAAGGAAAATGGGAAAACACAACAATCTTGAACGAAACTTTTTATAACGAAGCTACTACCACCTCACAAAACATCAATTTAAGTTATGGCTATTTGTGGTGGATTAACGGGGAATCTAGCTATCACTTACCACAATCTCAACTACAATTCAAAGGCAGTTTAATTCCTACAGCCCCCAATGATATGTTTATGGCTTTAGGTAAAAATGATCAAAAAATCTATGTGATTCCAAGCAAAAAAATGGTGGTAATAAGAATGGGAGATGTTGCCAATCCTGCTAATCCGACCTTTGCTTTATCTGGTTTTGACGAAGAATTATGGTCAAAAATAAGTGCTTTGTACCAATAATTTTATCTATTGTTCATTCGCTTAAAAAAACCAAGAATAAAGAAAATCGCCCCAAAAAAAAGCAGAATATAATACAATGATATATTTTTATTTCTGACAACATTAGACAAAACAAAACATACAACACTTACTAAATACAAATAAATAGGGGAAATATTTTTAAAAAAAGAAAAATTCATTGTAAACTAATTAAAGTAATCTTTGTCAAGGTAAAGTTTGACAAAGATTTTTTTATTTAAAGAAACTATCTACAAACTCGTACTTATTAAAAACCTGTAAATCCTCAATTCCTTCACCAACTCCAATGTACTTTACAGGAATCTGAAATTGATCAGAAATGCCAATAACAACACCACCTTTGGCAGTGCCATCCAACTTGGTAACCGCAAGAGAAGTCACTTCAGTAGCAACAGTAAACTGTTTGGCTTGTTCGAAAGCGTTTTGCCCAGTAGAACCATCAATAACCAACATTACATCGTGAGGCGCATCAGCAACGACTTTCTGCATCACACGTTTTACTTTGGTCAACTCGTTCATTAAATTAATTTTGTTGTGCAAACGACCTGCGGTATCAATAATTACAATATCAGCATCTTGCGCCACAGCTGATTGCAATGTATCAAAAGCTACAGAAGCTGGATCACTTCCCATATTTTGCCTTACAATAGGAACTCCTACTCTATCAGCCCAAACTTGCAACTGATCAATTGCTGCTGCACGAAAAGTATCGGCTGCACCCAAAACTACTTTGTGACCCGATTTTTTGAATTGATATGCTAATTTTCCGATAGTCGTAGTTTTTCCTACTCCATTGACACCAACAACCATCAAAACATAAGGTTTAGTATTAATTGGAATTACAAATTCTGTTGCCTCACCCGAATCAATTTCCGACAGTAGGCCTGCAATCTCTTCACGAAGAATTTGATTCAATTCACTAGTTCCAAGGAATTTATCTTCGGCTACTCGTTTTTCAATTCGAGTAATGATTTTTAGAGTCGTATTTACTCCAACATCCGAAGAAACCAAAATTTCTTCCAAATTGTCTAATACTTCATCATCTACTTTTGATTTTCCAGCAACTGCTTTGGTTAACTTTGAAAAGAAAGAAGCTTTTGATTTTTCGAGTCCTTTATCTAAAGACTCTTTTTTTTCTGAAGAAAATAATTTTTTAAAAAAACTCATCGAATTATTGATTGAGGATTAAGTCCCGACACATTCGGGATTGATTTCATATCATTTTGTTACCAACAAACCTTTGTCAAAGTTTTTAACTTTGACAAAGGTTGGGGATAACTAATTATTCAATACTTCATGTAAATGAAGCTATCTGTAATTTGACAGACACCCGAGCGATAGCGAACAGGCGAAGCAAATATAGAAAATAAAAAAGCTACTTTCGAATGAAAGTAGCTTTTCTATATAATGCTATTTGGATTATTTCTTTTTCAAGAATTCATCAACTTCTTCAGGAGCCATAATAGATTCTACGAATGTATATGCACCAGTTTTTGGAGACTTCACCATTTTGATAGCTTTTGATAATCTCTTTGAAGCTGTTTGTAACGATGCTACGGTTTTCTTTGCCATGATTCAAATGTTATTTTAATTTTAATAAATCCCTAATGAAACATTTGAGATTGTATCAAAACCTATAATTATTACTTAATTTCTTTGTGAACAGTTACTTTCTTCAAGATTGGATTAAATTTTTTAATCTCTAATCTATCTGGAGTATTTTTTTTGTTCTTTGTTGTTATGTATCTTGAAGTTCCTGCAACACCTGATGCTTTGTGTTCAGTACATTCTAAAATTACTTGGATTCTATTACCTTTCTTTGCCATCTTGCTATTTATTTATTTTGGAAAAAGATTATTTAATAAATCCTTCTGCTTGTGCTTTTTTCAAAACTGCAGCAATTCCATTTTTATTAATTGTTTTTACTGTAGATGCAGCTACTCTAAGAGTAATCCATCTATCTTCTTCTGGAAGATAAAAACGCTTTTTAACTAAGTTTACCGAAAATTTTCTCTTAGTTTTATTCATAGCGTGAGAAACGTTATTTCCTACCATCGCTCTTTTACCTGTAAGGTCGCAAACTCTTGACATTATATCTTATCTTTTATCGTTATTCAAAATCAGGGTGCAAAGAAAAGAAAAATAAACGGATGAAACAAAAAATTATATCACATTTTTTAAAATTTCTTTTCGTAGCATTTCCAGACACTTTTTTACGGCTCTATCTACCACTTTTTCACGGGGTTGACCAAAATTAAACTCCTCTACGATTACTTCATTTGGTGTTGCCAATGCAATAAAAACCGAACCCAGTTCCGCATCAGAATCGCCTTTATTTGGTCCTGCATTTCCAGTTGTAGCAATGCCATAGTCCGTATTCATTAGACTTTTGATATTCACAGCCATTTGTTTTGCCACTTCGGCACTAACTACTGAATATTCTGAAATTAAATCTTGCGAAAGTCCCAAAACCGAGATTTTAGTTTCGGTTGCATAGGAAACAATACTTCCTTTAAAATAACTGGAAGCACCCGAAACGGATGTGAAAAGTTGTGCCAACATTCCTCCTGTACAACTTTCGGCAGTAGCAATGGTTTTATTTTGTTGTGCTAAAAGTCTTCCTACCACGGTTTCAAGAGTTTCATCCTCATCAAAACCAACAATAATATCATTGATTATTTTAGTCAAGGAAAGTACATTTTCTTGGATAGATTTCTCTAGCAATTCCTTGTCAATTCCTCTAGCCGAAAGTCTTAATCGCACACTTCCTGGCGCAGGCAGATAAGCTAACTTTATAAATTCGGGTAAATTATTTTCCCATTCTTCAATACGTTCTGCTACCATACTTTCACCCTGTCCATAAGTCATAATAGTTTTATGAAGAATGTAAGGTCGCTTGTATTCTCGAACTACTTTGGGAATAATTTCATTTTCGACCAAGTATTTCATTTCAAAAGGAACTCCTGGAAGCGAAATAAAGACTGTATTTTCTTTTTTCATCCACATTCCTGGCGCTGTACCTACTTCATTATGAAGGACAGTACATTTGGAAGGAACAAGTGCTTGATCTTTGTTAATTTGTGTAATGGTACGCTTATAAAAACCTTCGATTAATTTGGTAACATGAGCTAAAACTACCTCATCCACAATTAATTCATCTTCAAAATAATCGCAAAACGTCTTTTTGGTTACGTCGTCTTTGGTTGGCCCCAGTCCTCCAGTAATAATAACCAAATCAACTTTATTTTGAAACTTTAGAAAAGTATCTAAAATATGTTGTTTATTATCACTAATAGATGCCATTTCATAAATCTCAACACCTATTCTGTCTAATGATTTGGCTATAAAACCAGAATTCGTATCGATAATTTGGCCAATAAGAATTTCATCACCTATAGTAATTATGGCTGCTTTCATTTTAGATTTTAGAATTTAGATTATTGATTTTAGATTACCGATTTTGAAGTAAAAATCTACAAATCAAAGTCTTTTTTCAACTCTTTCACAGCGTCTTCTATTTGATTTTTGACACTCTTAAAAGTTTCTTTGATTTCTTTCTTTTCACCCTCGGCTTTTGTCCAAGCTTCTACTTGAAGAATTTCTTCAAAAGCTACTTTTAAACCTAATAAATCAAGTGTTGGTTTTATTTTATGGGCATAAGCATAAGCATGCTTGTGGTCTTTTTTCTTGATTCCTTCTTTGATTTGTTCTAAATCATCAGGAACTTCTGTGACAAATAAATTCACTATTTGCAAGACAAATTCTGGATCGTTATCTGAAAGTGCGTACACTTTGGCTAAATTGTAATGTAGTGCCATTTATTTTATTTGAATACTAAATAGTTTATTTCCTTCTAAAAATCCTTCTAAAACATCATCAGGTTTTACAGCAGCAACACCTTCTGGAGATCCGGTAAAAATAATATCGCCAATTTTCAGAGTAAAATACTGTGAAACAAAAGAAATTATTTCGTCAATTTTAAATAACATCTCGCTAGAATTCCCTTTTTGAACTACTTTGTTGTTATTTATCAATTCAAAAGTAATATTTTCCAATGAATTAAATTGTGTTTTTGGCAAAAATTCTCCTATCACTGCTGATCCATCAAAGGCTTTGGCTTTTTCCCAAGGCAATCCTTTTGCTTTTAATTCATTTTGTAAATCACGAGCCGTAAAGTCTATTCCCACACTAATTTCGTCATAATACTTATGAGCAAATTTCGTATCGATATACTTACCCACCTTATTTATCTTAACAATAATTTCTATTTCGTGGTGAATATCATTGGAAAATTCAGGAATCACAAACGGATGTTGTTTCAACAAAATAGCCGAATCAGGCTTCATAAAAACGACAGGCTCTGTTGGTCTTTCGTTTTTTAATTCTTCAATATGTTTGGCGTAGTTTCTGCCGATACAGAGTATTTTCATAAATTCAGTGTTCAGTATTCAGTATTCAGTGATCAGTCTAAAAACTAAACACTGAATACTGAATACTATTTTGTATTCAATTTCCTCAATTTAATTGCCGTCAACACTTTCTTGGTATATAAAGGAAAATCAGCATTTTGAATCCAGCTAAAATAACCTGGCTCATTTTCTAGAACTGTTTCAACTTTAGCACCTTTGTGCTTTCCGAAAGTAAAAATCTCATCACCGTCTTTATCGAAAGCAATCATTCCTGCAAAATCAGCAATTTTCTTTCTAGTAGTAAATTCCGAAAGCAATTTCATATCGTTTTCTAAATCGGGATAGCGATCCAATTGCGCTTTCATGATTTCGTAAGTCGCCATAGTATCTGCTTCGGCAGAATGGGCATTTTCTAAACTTTGACCACAATAAAATTTTAATGCCGCACTCAAGGTTCGTTCTTCTTTTTTATGAAAAATAGTTTGAACATCCACAGAAACTCGGTTTTTCATATCAAAATCTACTCCTGCACGCAATAATTCTTCTGCCAATAATGGAATATCAAAACGATCGGAATTATATCCTGCCAAATCCGAATCTTTTATCATGTTGTAAATCTGGGAAGACAGTTCCTTGAACGTTGGTTCATTGGCTACTTTCTCATTACTGATTCCGTGAATTTCGGTAGATTGTGGCGGAATTGGAATTGTTGGATTCACTAACCATGTTTTGCTTTCTTTATTTCCGTTTGGAAAAACTTTGAAGATTGCTATTTCTACAATTCGATCTTTAGCGACATCAATTCCTGTAGTTTCTAGGTCGAAAAAACAAATTGGCTTATTGAGTTTGAGTTCCATTTTTAAATTTTAGAATGACAAATATATCGGTTTGAAAGAAGTTTTCTTTTAATTAATTGATAAAATTTTGGATAAAAACAAAAAACTAACAGAGTTATAAATAACTGTGTTAGTTTTCAATACTATGTGCTTTTTTTAATAATTCTAAAAATCGCTATCCACATCAAATGCCTCTAGATATTCGGCTACACGTTTTACAAACATTCCGCCCAAAGCACCATCTACAACACGGTGATCATAACTATGCGTTAAAAACATTTTTTGGCGAATGCCTATAAAATCGCCCTCGGGAGTTTCGATAACCGCTGGTACTTTACGAATTGCTCCAAGAGCCAAAATCCCTACTTCTGGCTGGTTGATAATTGGTGTTCCGAAAATACTTCCAAAAGTACCAACGTTAGTAACTGTATAAGTTCCGCCTTGAGTGTCGTCTGGTTTTAGTTTTCCAGTTCTGGCTCGGTTTCCAAGATCATTTACCGCTTTTGCCATCCCTACTAAATTGAGCTGATCGGCGTTTTTGATAACAGGAACAATTAAATTTCCGTTGGGTAAAGCAGCTGCCATTCCAAGGTTTATATTTTTCTTTTTAATGATTCTATCGCCATCTACCGAAATATTCATCATTGGGTAATCTTTCAAAGCTTTGGCAACAGCCTCCATAAAAATTGGCGTATAAGTCAACTTTTCACCTTCTCTTTTTTCGAAAGCGGTTTTTACCTTATCTCTCCATTTTACAATATTGGTAACATCGACTTCGATAAAGGATTGTACGTGTGCCGAAGTTTGCAAAGAATTCATCATATAACCAGAAATCAGCTTGCGCATTCTGTCCATTTCGATGATTTCGTCACCACCATTTACCGAAACTGGAGTTTTTGGTTGCAGGTTGTAAGTTGTAGGTTGTGATTGAGCAATTGGTATTGATACCTCAACTGCGCTTGGTGCAACCGTTCCTCTATTTTTAATATAACTTAAAATATCTTCTTTCGTAACCCTTCCCTCTTTTCCAGAACCTGCAATAGTCTCTAATTCAGCAAGAGCAATTCCTTCTTCTTTGGCAATGTTTTTTACTAATGGCGAGAAGAATTTATCCGAATCCGAAAAATTTACTGCTACAGCAATGGTTTCTTTAACCGCTTCAATACTTTTTTCGATAGCAGTTACTTCAGCAGGGACAACAGTTTCTTTCACAGATTCTGAATCCGAATTACTTTGTTCAGTTTCAATAATAGCAATAGTTTGCCCTACTTGAATTATATCGTCTTTAGCAAATAGTTGCTCTACTAAAACACCTGAAACGTCACTCGGTACTTCTGTATCTACCTTATCTGTAGCAACTTCTAAAACAGTTTCGTCAGCTTCAATTTTGTCGCCCACTTGTTTCAACCAATTGGTAATGGTTGCTTCTGCAACGCTTTCTCCCATTTTTGGAAGCTTTAATTCAAATCTCGCCATAGTATTCGCTGAAAGGGTAATTGTAATTTTTCGAAGACAAAATTAGTGATAAATTTTAGTTTTAAACACAAATTTATTCAAACTCCAAGGCATTCATTTCAAAAAAAAAGTTAGATACGAATTTCACCAATTTACACGAATGAAAAACTGTTTGAATTACACGAATTCTTAAAAGAAATAGAATTGATAAAATCTAAATTTTTACGATTTCTCCTCTGTCAAAACTGCTGTTGCTACCAATGATAAAAACTGCTGATTTGGGAAGAATTTTAAAAGTAAAATGCTTCTTTTTATTTTCTTCAAACGCTTGAATTATAGTCTTAAAATCAATAAAATTCTGATCGAAAATAATTTCCGTTCTCGTGTTTTTTGATTCAAATTGAATATTTTTTTGACGTTCAACGGTTTGATTCAATTGCTTTTCTAATTTTTCTCTCAAAACTTCATTATCAGAAACTAAAATATAATTTTCGGGAGATAATTTAGGCTTCGGCTTTCCTTGAAACATTTTCACGAAAGAGAAAAACACAATTCCCATTTCCATAAAAACAGAGAACAAAAAGGAAACGCTGAAATGTTTTTTATAAAAAAAGTTCATGGCTTCACGAAAGCGTTTCATGTAGGTTCCGTCTTTGATTGTACTTTCCCCTTTGTAATGTATCACTGAAGTTTCATGAAAATAATAGTTCAATTTTCCTTTTTGCAACGCCATGTAAGACAAATCAATATCGTCTGAATACATAAAGCATTTTTCATCGAAACCACCCATTTCATTGTACAATTCTCGTTTCATAACCATAAAAGCTCCAACAAGAATTTCGACTTTCCCGGTTTGGTCTTCTGTTAAATGTTGGGCGTAATATTTTCCGAATGTTTTTGGAAAAATTTTATACAAACCTGTAATTTTGGTAAATGCTACAAATGGTGTTGGAGTCCCGCGTTTACTTTCGGGTAGAAAATTTCCTGTTCCGTCGATAAGTTTACAACCAATAATTCCTAAATCGTTTTGCTCTTTGGCGAAAGCCAATACTTTAACAAAAGTATCTTCGGCAACGACTGTATCAGGATTGAGGATACAAATGTACTCGCCTTTAGCTTCGGCGACACCAATATTATTTCCTTTGGGGAAACCTGCATTTGCTGCATTTTCAATAAGTTTTACACTTGAAAAACGCTGTTTCATCATGGCACAGCTATCATCTGGAGAGTTGTTGTCGATTACAATAATTTCGGCATCGATATTTTGGATAGCATTTTGAACACTCAAAACACAAAGTTCCAAGAAGTAACGAACGTTATAATTAAGGATGATAATGGATAGTTGCATAAGTACAAATATAATTGAAAATTACAATCTCGCATTAATTTCAATTTGATATAAAACAAAAAAGCTGCTTCAAATTTGAAACAGCTTTTAATTTATTAAAAATCAATGCGATTTATTGTCCCGCTTCTTTTTTGGCATCTTGTACCATTTTTTCATTGGCTAAAATAGCAAACTCTACTCGACGGTTTTGACTTCTACCTTCTGGCGTATCATTTGTTGCAATAGGGTTTGCAATTCCTTCTCCTGTTGTTTTAAAACGAGAGTTTGCTAAACCTTTTGAAACCAAATAACTTTTTACCGATGCCGCTCTTTGTCCAGAAAGTGTCAAATTGTATTCTGGTTTCCCTGTACTATCAGTATATCCAAAAATTTCAATATCAGTATCTGCATACTCATTAAAAACTGGTACTAGTTTGTCTAAATTGGCTTTTGCAATAGCAGTTAAAGTTGATTTATTGGTATCAAAGCGCACGGCATTTTCGTTCAAAACCAAACGAATTCCTTCGCCTACTCTTTCTACATCGGCTCCTGGTAATGCTTGATCAATTTGACGAGCTTGTTTGTCCATTTTATTTCCTATCAAAGCACCCGTTCCACCACCAATAGCAGCCCCAATAAGTGCTCCACCAGCAGTTCCTAGTTTTGTATTATTACCTATAATTGCTCCGATTAAAGCTCCTGCTCCCGCTCCGATTCCCGCTCCTTTTTGGGTATTATTAGCATTTTTAATAGAATTACAACTTGTGAATAGAGTTGCTAAAAGGAATAAACTTGATACTCCTAAAATTGTTATTTTTTTCATGATGATTTTAATTTTGATTAATTAGTTTTTTCGAATTGATAAGTAACTTGTTTATTTTGACCTCCAACATTGATATTATCAATCAATTGGAACGAAGTTTCGGTTTGATTAGCTACTTGTAATACATAACCGTCTCTGACTTTTTTTGCTTTTTCGCCAGCATCCAACACTTTTAAAACAAACTGACCTTCCTTATTAACGAACCAAGTAATTGGAGAACTAAACGCAGGACAATCCGACTTTGTCAAATTCATACTTCCCTTATTATTATTCGAAATAAAATTCCAAGTACTTCCGATAAAACATTTTGAATCGGCAATCTGAAAAGAATTTACTTTAATAACATCAGAACCAGGATAAGAAACATTGGTTATTACCCAATTTCCTTTAATTCCCACTTGAGAACTTCTGTCTAATTTGGTACTTGTTACGGATGAAGTTTTACATCCAAAGAGCAAAACAGCCACTATCATTAATGTAATTGTTTTTTTCATTTCTATAGTATTTTTAAGATTAAACTAGGGACAAAGATACAACGATGTCTTTGAAAATTGTTTTAAAATTACTGTGATTTGTTTCAAAATTAACGTTTCCGACATTTTGTCACTTTCGCTTTATTTGGTATCTTATTTGACATAAACATTTTCGAAATTAAAAACTTAAATCTTAAAAATATGACAACAGGAAAAATTAATGTTTCGGTAGAAAACATCTTCCCACTTATCAAAAAATTCTTGTACAGCGATCACGAAATATTTTTACGTGAATTGATTTCGAATGGTACTGATGCTACCCTAAAATTAAAACACCTAACCAGCATTGGCGAAGCCAAAGTAGAATATGGCAACCCAATTATCGAAATTAAAGTAGATAAAGAAGGAAAAAAAATTCACATCATTGACCAAGGTTTGGGAATGACGGCTGATGAAGTTGAAAAATACATCAACCAAGTGGCTTTTTCTGGAGCTGAAGAATTTTTAGATAAATACAAAGATTCTGCTAAAGATTCTGGAATTATTGGTCATTTTGGTCTTGGTTTTTATTCGGCTTTTATGGTTGCCGAAAAAGTAGAAATCATCACTAAATCATACAAAGACGAACCAGCAGCACACTGGACATGCGACGGAAGCCCTGAATTTACTTTAGAACCTGCAGATAAAACTACTCGTGGAACAGAAATTATTCTGCACGTTGCAGAAGATTCTTTGGAGTTTTTAGAAGATTCTAAAATTAGTGGTTTATTGAATAAGTATAATAAATTTATGCCTATTCCAATTAAATTTGGAACCAGAACAGAAACGCTTCCAAAACCTGAAGATGCTCCAGAAGATTATGTGAATGAAACGGTTGAATTAGACAACATCATCAATAATCCAAATCCAGCTTGGACAAAACAACCAACGGATTTAACGGATGAAGATTACAAAAACTTCTACCGTGAAATGTATCCAATGCAGTTTGAAGAGCCATTGTTTCATATTCATTTGAATGTTGATTATCCTTTTAACTTAACTGGTATTTTGTATTTCCCGAAATTAGGTTCGGATATGCAAATTCAAAAAGACAAAATTCAATTGTACCAAAACCAAGTTTATGTTACTGATAATGTAGAAGGAATTGTACCTGAATTCTTGATGATGCTTCGTGGTGTGGTCGATTCTCCGGATATTCCATTGAATGTTTCTCGTTCTGGATTGCAAGCGGATGGAGCTGTGAAGAAAATTTCGAACTACATTACTCGTAAAGTTGCCGATAAATTGAAATCTTTATTCAACGAAAACCGTGAAGATTTTGAAGCAAAATGGAACGACATTAAAATCGTTTTGGAATACGGAATGTTATCCGAAGATAAGTTCTATGAAAAAGCAGGAGCTTTCGTTTTATACCCAACGGTTGATGATAAATACTTCACATTAGAAGAATTAAAAGAAAACCTGAAAGAAAAACAAACCGACAAAGACGGAAAACTAGTGGTTCTTTATGCCGGAAACAAAGAAGCGCAACACTCTTATATCGAAATTGCTAAAGAAAAAGGATACGAAGTATTACTTTTAGATTCGCCAATTATTTCGCATTTGATTCAAAAAATTGAAAACGACAATAAAGATTTAACTTTCGTTCGTGTCGATTCAGATCATATTGATAATTTAATCAAGAAAGACGAAAACACGATTTCTAAATTATCTGATGAAGAAAAAGAAAACCTAAAAACGTCTTTGGAAGCCTATATCCCAAAAGCATATTCTGTTCAATTAGAAGCTATGGACAGTCAAGCCGCTCCTTTCATTATCACGCAACCAGAATTCATGCGTCGAATGAAAGAAATGAGTCAAACTGGTGGTGGCGGAATGTTTGGAATGGGGAATATGCCAGAAATGTACAATTTGGTTGTAAACACCAATTCTGATTTAGCGTCTAATATTTTGAATACGGAAGACAAATCCACTCAAGAAAACTTGGTTAAACAAGCTTTAGATTTAGCAAAATTATCTCAAAATCTTTTGAAAGGCGAAGAACTTACAGCTTTCGTAAAAAGAAGTTTTGATTTGATAAAGTAAAAGACAAATAGATAATAGACGGATAGATAATAGACCTGCGAGTGCAAACTTGTGGGTCTATTTTTTGCTTTGGAGTAAAAGGAAGGTTTTAATAAAAACTTTATTACCTCTATATGATTACAATCTTTGTTATTGTCTAACACCACAACAATGGATTTTCATTATTATCGGGGCTATAATAAAAAAATCAAGACTACTTCTGTTTTTGTAGTTTTTTCTTTATATTTGAAAAAGTTAGCAATATATCATATTCATCTTCTATAAAAAAGCAAATTTATGGTACTTTGTCATATTTAAACGAGTTAATAGATATTTAATCCAACCAAATAACATGAGCCAAATATATTTAGAGAATTGGTTAAAAAAAACTGAAATTGATTATTATAAAATGTTTATTTTTTCATGGATACCATTTAACGCTTGGTATATGAACAACTACTATGATTATGACAATAAGATTACAAGTGATAAAGATATTATTAGAAAATTAAAAACCGAAGAGAATCCCTTTAGAAACAAAATAATTAATTTATTAAATGGAGCTAATGAAGAATCTATTTCTTTTAAAAATAATATTTACAACCTACATCAATTACTTGAGTCTAATACAATTCCAAATCAGGAAAAAAGAGTTTCGTTTTCAAGTTTAAAAACTCATGACAATACTAAAATAGAAGAAATAATACAATATAATTCTAGGACATTAAGATTTGATTATTTAATACAGCAACCTAGAACTACTAAAAGATTTAAATGTACATTTCTAAAAAATGACGGCTCTTCTGACGGTTTTATAGAACTTCATTCTTGTTCATTAGAAGAACTCGAACAACACACTGACTATATTAGACAAAATACTTCAATCCAAAAAAAGATAAAAAATGGATTTGATGAAATTAATCCCAATAAAGCATCTTCAATATTAGGCAGTAAATCTAATGGTTTCAAAATCGCAAAAGATTTATATTTCATTAATAATACAACTATAATTAGTCAATTTCTTGTCGAATTACTTTATCAATTAAGATGCAAAATTTTCCACGGCGAAATTGACCCCAAACCCGCATATTATGACATCTACAAATATGCTTATTTATTAATTAACCCTCTAATAAAAACATTAAATTAATATGGGACATATTGCAAATAAAATTGACGCAAAAGATGTAAAACTATTAAACGTTTTTTATGGCAACAGATATAAAATTGATGTTTTCCAAAGAGAATATAGATGGCAAAGAGAACAAATCGAGGCCTTAATTAGTGATTTAAGTTCAAGTTTTTTTAATAATTATGAAGACAATCACACTATAGAAACAGCTGTCAATTACGATTGCTATTATATGGGACCAATTGTATTATGTGATGATAATAATAGTCTATCGATTGTTGATGGTCAACAAAGATTAACTTCCTTTACCTTACTTATAATTTATTTACATCATTTACAGAATATTCTATCTGTGAAAGACGATCAAAAAATTGATTTAGAAAATTATATTTTTGTAAAAAAAGGGGGGAAAAAAACTTTAGTTCTGAATGTTGAATCTAGAAGTGAAATTATTAATCATCTTTATTCAAATGAAAATTTTATTCATGAAATTAATTTTGAAGATCCTAATGAATCTTATGACTATTTGAAAAGCATAGTTGAAGAATCAATTGAGAACATAAAAAATAGATATGATGATATTATTAGGTTCTTTCCTCCTGAATTAAAAACAACAAAAATATTATCAATTTTTATAGAATGGCTTTTAAATCGTGTAGTGTTGGTGGAAATTAAAGCATATAATATAGAAAATGCCTATACAATTTTTGAAACAATGAATGATCGTGGATTAAGTCTTAATCCGACTGAAATTTTAAAAGCATATTTACTCTCAAACATTAAAGAAGAATCAAAAGCTATTGAAGCAAACGAAAAATGGAAGTATTTAATTAACTTATTAAAAACAAACATAGGACAAGACGCTGATTTAGAATTCTTCAGAAATTGGCTGCGCTCTAAATTTGCAATAACTAGACGAGGAACCTTTAAAGGTTCTGAAAATGAAGATTTTGAAAAAATTGGAGTACAATTTCATGCATGGGTTAAAAATAATCATAAAAAACTTAACTTAAAAAAAGATAATGATTATTATTATTTTATACAATCTAATTTAAGTTTTTATATAGACGAATACCTTTCACTATATTCTTTAAAAAATTCAGTTGAAGGAAATTCAGTTGAGGACTTCTATATTACTAATGCTTTTACAATTGCTGATTCATTAACTTATCCTTTATATCTAGCTCCAGTCAATATAATAGATAGTACTGATGTAATAACTGAAAAATACTTAATTGTCAACAAATTTTTAGATAACTACACAAACATAAGAATGTTATGCAATCGTGCCATAACTCAAAGCTCCATTAGAAATTATTTTTATGATTTAATAAAAGAAATTAGAAATAATAAAATTGAAGATTTGTATGAAACACTCAATAGAGAGTCTGAAAAATTAAAAGAAATTAAAGCTAACATTGATAATTTTCAAGTTGACAACTGGGGATATTATCATTATTTCTATGCCAGAGTTAATTATTTCTTCCCTAAAACAAGAGAAGAATACATTTTTAGCGAATTATTACGAAGTAGAAAACAAAGTTCATTTGTACTTACCCAAATTTTTAACAATGAGGAATTACAAAAATATTTTGAGGATACAAACGTAAATGATATTGAACACACTATTGGCAATTTTTGTCTTATAAGAAGATATGAAGTTGAAGATTTCAACAAAAAACAAACTCGCCACAAAATTTCATACTTATTAAAAAGAAATTATATTCCAGAAATGAACGATTCTGATTTAAAAGATATAGAGATATTAAATTTTGTAATTAATCGTAATGCAGTTCTTAAAACTATAACAAAAGAAATTTGGTTGTAATAATAACATGATGATACCGAAATGGGTAAGAGCTGAAAGCTCGTATTAGTTATGTAAACTATTATCAAAAAACCACTTCTAGTCCAGATAATATAAAATTCTGCCTTACCAGAAGAAATATTGTATGTTAGTAAACTACACCAATTCCAGAATTAAGTTAGAGATTAGTACTATCCATCCCATTTGATGTGAAGCATCAAGACCCGCGAGTAAAAACTTGTGGGTATTTTTTTGTCTAATTCACACCTATTAGAAAGAAAAAATGGTATTCTTCAAAAATACTTCACATTTTTTTGCGTTATATTTAAACCCTTTTGTGAAATTAAAGTCCAACTTTCATAACACTTTAGATTATGGACAAATACACTCTTTGGTCGTTACGACTCGGCTATTCGGCAAAACAAGCCAAAACCATTCAAACGATTGGTTTAGAAAAAGTATTGCAAAATTCCTTTGCCACAAAAGTAGATGCTACAATTCCTGCCTTTTTGGATGACAGTCCCAAGTCTTTTAACGAATATGTCGAAATTCGAAAAAAATTAAAAGCCAATCCAGAGATTGCCAAGGAAATGCAAAAAAAAGAGATTCAAACTTTTTTAGAAATGAAAACCTGGTGGATTGAAAAAATGAATACCGAAGAATTTCCGCTTCGTGAAAAGATGACTTGTTTCTGGCACAATCATTATGTTTCGACATTTCAAAAAGTGAAGTCCAATTATTCGATTTTTCAGCACAATCAAATTTTAAGAGAAAATGCTTTTGGCAACTTCAAAACCCTGACCAAGCAAATTGTCAAAACCAATGCGATGGTTCGTTATCTGGACAATACAGATAATAAAAAAGGGAAATTAAACGAAAATTTGAGTCGGGAATTATTGGAACTTTTCACTTTAGGAATCGGAAATTATACAGAAGAGGATATAAAAAATGGAGCCAAAGGTCTAGCAGGATTGGGCATTGGACAAGAAAATGCAACTTACAGAGAACGACTGGAAGACAATGAAAGCTTTACCTATCTAGGTAAAAAAGGAAATTTCAAAGCTGACGAAATGATTGATATTATTTTCGAGCAACCTAATATTCCGTATCTCATTACTCGAAAAATATTAAAATGGTTCATTTATGACAATCCAAAAGAAGAATTAGTGAAATATTATGGTGATTATTTAAGGAAAAAGAATTTTGAAATTCAACCTTTATTGACCAAAATATTCACCGAAGCATTTGCTAAAAATACAGCTGGAACTAAAATAAAAAACCCTCTAGAATACATTTTACAATTGATGAACGAATTGCATATTGAAAATCCAAACGGAAGATTAATTGCTCTTTTCATCAAAGATCAAGGAATGGATTTATACGGTCAACCCAATGTAAAAGGATGGGATGGCGGTAATTATTGGCTCACTTCACAGGTGTTTTTACAAAGAAATAATGTTGCTGATTTACTTTGCAACGGTAAAAATTTAACCCGTGGAAAAGTAGAAAATGAAAATGCGATGATGAAAAAAAATCGTCCGCTGAATGTAAAATTAGATTGGGACAAAAATGGAAATAATATCGAAATTATTGCTCAACTCAAGGAACGCCTTTTATTCAAAACGGACAAGAATGAACAACAGGATTTTGAAGAAATCTTAAAATATGATTTCGATAGCAAAACCGAAGGTTCGGAAAATGCTGTAATGCGATTGTTTAATTTTATGGTAAAAACTCCCGAATTTCAACTCATTTAAGTTTAGTATTATGGACAGAAGAAAATTTTTAACCCTGACAGGAACATTCACAGGTGGTTCACTCCTTTTGCCTGATTTTTTATATTCATTTGGATCTCAAACTACAACCAATTTAGTAACAGGCGAACAATGTGTCGTGTTCGTTCAATTAAACGGAGGAAACGACGGACTGAATACTTTTATCCCGTTTGAAGATGCGTTGTATTATGAAATGCGTCCTAAAATTGCACTTTCGAAAACCGAGGTAATTTCGGCTACTAGAGGAATGGCTTTTCATCCCGCTTTAACAGGATTTGCTACAATGCAACAAAGTGGCGATTTGTCGGTGATCCAAAATGTGGGCTATCCGGAACCGGTTCGTTCTCATTTTCGAAGTCAAGAAATTTGGCAAACTGCTCCTACTAATCAAGAATATTTGAGTGATGGCTGGTTGGGTCGCTACTTGGATTTGCAATGCAAAGACCACCAACCAACTGCTGGAGTTAATTTGGATTCGATTGATAATTTAGCTTTGAAAGGCGAAGAACCCAATTCGATAACAGTAAAAAATCCGAATCAATTTAAAACCAAAAGCAAAGTAGAAAACGACGGAAAACTATCCGATAATCCGCAATTGGATTTTGTTCGAAAAATAGCCAGTTCCGTTGTAGAAGGTTCAGATGATATTCAGAAAGCATTGTCAAAATCAGCTACTTCGGATGTAGTTTATCCTAAAACAGGTTTGGCAAAAAACCTAGAATGGATTTCGAAATTAATCAAAGGAAACTTGAATTCTAAAGTATATTATACTTCGCTGGGCGGTTTTGACACACACGATAACCAACTTGCGATTCATAAAAATAAATTATCGGAACTGAATGATGCCGTTTTTAGTTTTTACCAAGATTTGAAAAAATCGCAACAATTGCAAAATGTAACCATCGTAGTTTTCTCGGAATTTGGTCGCCGTGTGAAAGACAACGGACGAGGCACCGATCACGGAACAGCCGCACCAATGTTCGTCATTGGAGGAAATAATCGTGGAAAAACAATAGGTAGCAATCCAAATCTTGCTGATTTAGACAGAGGTGATTTAAAACACGAAATTGATTTCAGAAGTGTTTACGCATCCCTTTTACAAAACAAATTGGCTTTTGATTCGACTAAAATTGGAATTAAAAACAAAGCATTGGAGGGTTTATTTTAAAAACTTATAGCGTTATCTTTGTCCTCTTTTTTAAAATTAAAAAATGACAAAAAATAGCGTACTCAAAGGAGTTTTTCTTGTTGGATTTGGCGCAACCAGTTATGGCATGCTTGCTACTTTTGTAAAACTTGCTTACCAAGAAGGCTTTACCACTCCAGAAGTTACCGTTGCACAATCGCTGATTGGAATTATTGGAATGTTGCTAATCAACACTTTTCTTAAATTAAAAAAAGGAAAAGAGGTTGTTGAAGCGTCTAAAAAAAATATTTTACAGTTAATAATTGCTGGAACTTCCATCGGTTTTACTAGTGTTTTTTATTACTTGAGCCTGAATTATATTCCTGTTTCTATCGCAATAGTTTTGTTGATGCAAACCGTTTGGATGGGAGTCGTTTTCGAAATGTTTTTGGAAAAGAAACAGCCCTCTGTCCAAAAAATAATCGCAGTACTAATTGTATTATTTGGAACTGTTTTGGCAACGAATCTCATCGAAAATTCCATTGCAATCAGCTGGATTGGCATTCTATTCGGATTGGCAGCTGCGGCATCATTCACGGCAACTATGATTGGTGCTAATCGGGTGGCTTTGGGAATTTCTTCTAGCCAACGCAGTTTGTATATGCTTATTGGTGGAGCTATCGTTACTTTGGTTTTCGCTTTTGCTACTCACTCTACTCCTTTCAATTTTGATGTTTTCTTAAAATGGGGAATTGTTTTGGCACTTTTTGGAACTATCATTCCTCCATTATTGTTCACGAATGGTTTTCCGCTTACAGGAATTGGGTTGGGAAGTATCGTTTCGGCACTAGAATTACCAGTTTCTGTATTGATGGCTTATTTCATCTTGAACGAAACAGTAAACGCAACACAATGGCTAGGAATTATCCTCATTATTTTTGCCATTGTGATTATGAACATTGATTACAAGCGGTTTACAAAATAAATTCTTTTTTTTATTTGAATATAATTCACCATTATAAATCAGAATTCATGAGAACATAATTAACTAAAAAAAGTGAACTATATTAACTAATTCATCAAAAATACCACCACTAAAATACCGTTATTTGAAAAACAATAAAAAAGAGTAAAAAAAACGATAAATTTGATACCAAGTAATTATTATTTTTATTAATATTGGGAATATATTTGAAACCAAATTTTATTAATCATCTTATAATACCTGTATTAAGTTTCACTAATGAAAAAGAGTAATCGCAAAGAATTGACTTGGGAACAAACAGAAAAACTGGTTACGTTTGCCTTGGAAGAAAGAAACCCTTTTGAAATCATAAAAAAAGAATTTGGTTTAGCCGAAAAAGAGGTTCTTGAAATTATGAAAAAGAAGATGCCCGCAGAGAAATTTGAAATGTGGAAAAAGAAAGCAATTGCAACCAAACCGAAACCAAAACCCGCAAAAATTGACGATTTTGACGAAGATTTAGACGGCAAATACTACATAAAAAACAAACTCGATTAAAAATACCGAACTCCTCTTGAAGGAGTTTTTTTATTCCTAAATTTATAGCTATAAAATTTTATTAGCTTCAAAAACTACGCTTTAAAATACCAAATAAACAATTCCTATTATGAAAAAAATATTTTTTATTATTCTATTTACCACTCTTTTTTGGAATTGTAAAACGGGTAGTTCTTCAAGTTCAATTACTTCAAAAGCAAAAAACAACATTCAAGTAGATATTAATTTAATTGACATCAAGGACGATAGAGTTTTTGTGAGCGTCAAATTGCCTAAAATTCACAATAACGAAATTATATATCGTTTGCCTAAAACCATCCCAGGAACCTATTCAGAAGATAATTATGGTAGGTATATTGAAGATTTAAGAGCCTATGACCAAAATGGAATGCTATTACTGGTAAAAAAAACAGACGATAATTCGTGGTCTATTTCCAATGCCAAAACGTTAGACAAAATCACTTATTGGGTTAATGATACTTATGACACAGAAAAAGGCGGCGGTTTTGGTAAAGAGGATATTTTTTCGCCAGCAGGTTCTAATATTGATGCGGGCAAAAACGTAATGCTCAACACCCATTGTTTTGTGGGTTATTTTAGTCATTTGAAAGCACCCGCTTACAACCTTACCGTTACTCATCCTACTGATTTTTTCGGAGCAACCTCAATGATAGATCAAGATGCTTCTGCAACAAAAGATGTTTTTAGTACTCCGAATTATGAAGTACTGGTAGAAAATCCTATTATGTATTCGAAACCTAATTTTACTAATTTTACCGTAAATGGTATGGAAATTCAAATTGCCGTTTATTCTCCCACCGGAAAATATACCGCAGAAAGTATTACTCCTGCTATGAAAACCATGATGACTGCCCAGAAAACATTTTTAGGCAACATCAATACGACTAAAAAATACACGGTTTTATTGTATTTATCCACCGCCAAAAATGATGCTTTAGGCAATGGTGCTTTAGAACATCCTACAGCAACAACGGTAGTTTTTCCGGAATCGATAGCCGAAGAAAAATTGCTTTTACACATGAAAGATGTGGTTTCTCATGAGTTTTTTCACATCTTAACTCCGTTGACTGTACATTCTAAAGAGATTCAGTATTTTGATTTCAATGCGCCAAAAATGTCTGAACACTTGTGGATGTACGAAGGCGTAACGGAATATTTTTCGCATCTCTTTCAAATCAATCAGGGATTGATTGACGAGACAGAATTTTACAGCCGTATTTTAGAAAAAATTGATGATGCCAAAAAAATGAACGACAGCATGTCTTTTACCAAAATGAGTGCCAATGTATTGAAACAACCCTACAAAGATCAATACCTAAATGTGTATCAAAAAGGTGCATTGATCGGTATGTGCATTGATATTATCATAAGAGAAAAAAGCAATGGACAAAGAGGAATTCTTGATTTGATGCAAAAACTATCTGCTGAATATGGCGTTTCAAAAGCATTTGATGACAAAGAACTTTTTGCTAAAATCACCAAATTAACTTATCCAGAAGTAGGCGATTTTTTGAAAAAGTATGTTGCTGGAACGACTCCAATTCCTTATTCATCCTTTTTAGGAAAAGTAGGAATAGCTACCGTTATAAAAAAAGAACCTATTTATATTTTCGAAAAAGAGGGCAAACAATACATTGCTAAAACATACAAAGAACATGAAATCATCATCAATTCGGACAGACCTTTGAATGTTTTCTTTACTCATTTGGGACTCAAAGGAGGCGACATTATAGTTGCCATAAATGATAAATATTACACCCCCGAAAAAGTGGACGAAATACTTACTGATTGTAAAAATTGGAAAGAAAACGACCCGATTACTATAAAAATAAAAAGAGACAAAGTAGAACAAACTATCAGTGGAACGGTACAATTGCCAAAAGAAGATGTAGAAGAACTCAAAGTTTTAGACCCTTCAAAATCGAAACTGAAAGAGGCTTGGTTGAAAGGGTGATTTAATTCATAAATACAATTTACTCATAGATCATATTTTTTTGAAATCCTTGAAACATTACATCAACTTTCCAAACTATTTTCTTTATTTTGCGCAAAATAGTAACACCAATGAAAAAAACGATTATTGCATTCGCTTCTCTTTTGATTTTGTTCGCTTGTAACAAAGAGGAAGCCAAAACCAATTTGCACCTTACTGGAACGATAAAAGGACTAAAAAAAGGAACTCTATACATTCAAAGAGTCAAAGACACCAGCCTTGTTGCACTAGACACCATTCTTATTGATGGCGATTCTAAATTTGAAAGTGATTTGAATATTGAATCTCCAGAGATGCTTTACTTATTTTTGGATAGAGGCGTGAGCAATTCATTAGACAACAATATTTCCTTTTTTGCCGAAGCAGGAAAGATAAATATTGAAACCAATTTGGAGTCTTATCTTTCGAGTGCCAAAATTACAGGTTCTAAAAATCATGATAAATACGAAGAATACAGAAAAATGAACCTGCGTTTTAGAGATGAGAATCTGGATATTATTTCGGCAAAATTCAAAGCACTAAAAAACAACAATCAAAAAGCCGTTGACAGCTTGAATATCAAACAAGACAACAATACGAAACGTAAATATTTGTTTGCCACTAATTTTGCTGTCAATAACAAAGATTATGAAGTTGCACCTTATATTGCCTTATCTGATATTTATGATATTAATATCAAATACTTGGATACGATTCAAAAAACGATGTCACCTAAAGTAGCTAAATCACTTTACGGAAAACAACTAACTGAATTTGTTGCTAAAAGAAAGAAGTTGCAATAATTCAACATTCTTATGACTAAAAAAACCGTCTTAATTCCATTAGAACAAGACGGTTTTTTTTGGTTTTAAAATTCTTTGCAAAAAAATTCTTTTGCAACGGTATTGGTTTACAACTTCACTATCATCAACTGGCAACTACCATCTGTTTTTAATGCTGTGCCTGCAGTAGAACTATTTGAGGTCAATCCTTTAATTCTGATTGTTTGACCCGCTGTAAGAAAATACATTCCTAAAGTATATCCTTTTCCTTTTACCCCAGCAGGATAGTTGGATCCGTTAGCAGCAACATACATAGTGTGGAACGAATTGATCGCTAACGCATCGCCATTGTCTATAGACACATATAAGTTCTGATTAAGGCTAGAGGTCGCAGGAGTTTGATCTACAGAACGGGTAACTGCCTGCACAAAATATAAACCTGCTTGCACTACTGTAAAAACTCCATTGTTATCATAAGTACCTATTGCTGGAACAGTGGTAGTTGCACTATTATAGGTAACCAAATCGCCAGTATTAGTCCCATTAGCATTTGATAATACTTGAGAACCACTTGTTTTGGTAGCTTGTAAGGCTAAAGTTGCTCCACCACCACTTGGAGTCGTCCATTGTGTATTAAAATCAGTAGCATTAATTTTAGAAAGCACCTGACCTGTTGTACCACCTGTTGGCACACCTTGACCGTTAGCTCCTGTTGCACCATTCAGTGTAGTCCAAGCACTACCATTATAAAAATAAAACCCAGCTGGTGCATCGGTTTGATAAACCATTAATCCTGTGGCTGGTGTAACAATTGCGGTTCTTTGTGAAGCGGTCATTCTTGGTACAAGAACCCCTTGATTAGTACTTTTTAAATCTAAAATAGCCGAGTTGTCTGCCGTGCTACCATCGTTGTTGATGGCTACTGATTGGGCATTTGTATTTAATGCTAAAAGGCTTAAGCCTAAAAATAATATTTTTTTCATAAGTTTTATTGTTTCTGTTAATTAGTGCGCAAAGGAGACTTTACGGAGCTTGATTTAGTTTTATTTGATACGAACAATATTCAAAAACGTTCTGCCATCTGCCGCGGTGTTGGCTGCTTGGGTAGTTGAGGGAGACCAAGCTCTGAATCGAATGTTATCACCTGCACTTAAATAAATTAAGGAGTTTAAATGGCTTGCCTGTCTAATTACGGGGTCGCTTGTGTTACCACTCGTAAAAATAGTTGAAAGGTATAAAGCTCCGGCTTTGTTATTTCCAACGGTATTGTTCTTATCCATAAAGTAAAGCACTCCTAAGGAAGAAAGTCCACCAGCAGCTGTTACTCCAACTACCTGTGCATTTATTTGGTACCAACCTGCACCTGTGCTACCTATTGTAAACACAGAACCATTCCAAGTATTGCCCCCTGTAAGGCTGGCATTGGCATTGTTGGTGGTCGAAAAGTTAAGTACTGTATTGGTGGTGACAGTTACCAAATCGGGAATGTTTTGAATAGTAGTGTTGGTAACCCCAAGTTCCACATTAGGATACACCATTGTGCTACCACCGCCAACAGTTTGCCAATTCGGAGTAGTTGGTGTGCCAGCATTGAAATAAAATGCTGGGGTATTGTCGGTTTGAAAAATCATCAAACCAGTAGCCGGAGTAGCAAT
Source organism: Flavobacterium eburneipallidum (assembly GCF_027111355.2). Classification (NCBI taxonomy): domain Bacteria; kingdom Pseudomonadati; phylum Bacteroidota; class Flavobacteriia; order Flavobacteriales; family Flavobacteriaceae; genus Flavobacterium; species Flavobacterium eburneipallidum. The sequence goes on along the minus strand of NZ_CP114291.2, from coordinate 1,300,228 downwards.
GGCATTGCGGTTCGTTTGTGTCATTCTTGGTACAAGAACCCCTTGGTTATTGCTTTTTAAATCTAAAATAGCTGAATTATCTGCTGTGCTACCATCATTGTTGATGGCTACTGATTGTGCATTTGAGTTTAGTGCGAAAGCTATTGTAATGGCTAAAAATATTTTTTTCATAAGTTGTAATTTAAAATGTATTTTAATTTTTAGTAATGCTATTGAATTCGTTTTTATTCATTTCCTTATTGTAATTGTATTGTTTTCTAAAAAAATAAATAGCAATACAAATAGCAATTACTAAAGCCATTACTATATAATCGTCAATAGGTGCAGCGGGTACATCCTGTGTGTCATCAGCAAAGGGATCGTCAGCATCTTGAGCCATGACCACCATTGGAAAGAAAAAAAGAAATAAAAAACGGAAAGCGGTATGTTTTAATTTTTTACTATTCATGATAAGAGAATTAGTTGATCGTTATTTTTTTAGTGATACTTTGATCTTGATTGGTAATTTGAACTAAATAAATACCTGCTGGTAATACTTTGTCAAGCGAAATGGTTAGCATTTGTTTGGCATCTGTCTTTGTTTCATATACCGTTTGTCCTACAACGTTTATCAACTGTATTCGTACTTCGCCTTTTAATACTGCTGGTAGGGTAATATTAAATTGATTGTTGGTAACTGGATTAGGGTAAAGCGTTACTTGCTCAACATTAAAAGTTTCATTACTCAACGTTTTATTTTGGAAAATGATTTTAAAACGATCTGGAGCATAAGAAGCAACATCATTTGTGGTAGCAAATGCCACATCAGTAGGAGTTTGCACTTCAAGTGGGGTGTATTTGTTCAGAAAAGTATCTGCTAAATAGGCTTTTGTATCCGCTTCAAAACCAGAAAATTGAGTTCTAAAACTGTACTCTTTTGCGGCTTTGAACTCTTGCAATTGGATCAAAACTTCGTCAGTATCAGTAACAATAGGTCTTGCATCAATAGTTAGAGACGCATTTTTGTTTAGGAAAGCAATATTTTCGGCTCCTGTACTTAATTTGGCTACATCGCCAGCATCAGTATCATTGGTAAACATAGTTCCAAATACAGTTACGGCAACATCCATAGGGTAAGCATCTGGAGTTATGGTTTTATTTTCAAAAACTTGTAAATCCAAACGTGCTTTTGGAGTTGCTTTAGCATCTGCTATTTTACTTATTACTGAACCATTCGCTTTGTCACTTTCTGTAAACTGTAGTTGTCCTGAAACACCCAAAACACTATTCTTTATCAAGAAAGCTTGACCCGGTTGTATGTATTGATTAACATCCGAAAGTATATTGCTAGAACCCGTTGTTGTACTATAGACTACATATCGTCCTCTTTGCTCTGCTGTTCCTAAATTGGCATCCCAAGTATAGTAAGCATCTGTAAGTCCTACTTTTGATAGCGTATTCCAGTTTACAGTATTTACATAAGGATTCCCTATCAAAGTATAACCATTTGTGGTAGGATTAGTAGTGTCATTTACACTTACTGCTGATGAGCTGTTAAAAAGTATTGAACCTGTTAATAAAGAACCTGTTGCGTTTAGCGTTACTGCATTGTTCATATTAGCTGCCGATGCTGCGTTTATGTTTACATTACGATCACCACGAATTAGAATTCGGTATCCTTGACCCGCATTAAGATTCGTTCCTGTAGTAGAAGCTATCGGTGTCCAGCCTGTACCCGAACTGACTTGATTGTTATAAGTATAAAGTGATGGATTTCCGGTAAGAGTAGCGTCAAAACCATTGGCTCCTGTTGTTGATCCTGTAATATGCGTTCCCAACTGCCAGTTGTTGCTAATAAAATTATCTGTAGTAACTCCGGGTGTCAAAAAGCGAAAAGCTCTTTTGCCAAGTGGAATAAAACGTTCTACAGTAACTTTACCAGAAATAGTACTTCCAGAAGCCACTGGCGCAATAACCGCTGACCCTGAAGCATTCGAAAGCAATGTCAGGTTATTATTTGCGTTTAAATTTCCATTATTTACCTCTACAACTCCAGATAGATTGATGCGATTGTTTAATAAACTGGTGCCTGCATGTTCAATTTTAAGACTGTTTGTAGTAGTTGTTCCTGTACCTGCAAAAGTAACTGGAGCAGAAAAAGCCAGTGTACCAGCAGTATTGGCGATTGTGCCATTATTATTTAATGTTCCGCCTTTATAATCTATCGTAACATTTCCGCTAGTTACTACATTCGTTCCACTACTTACAGTGAAGGTGTTTTGTGCAGATAGGCTATTAACCATAAAAAGGGCATAAAACAAAAGTGTTGAGTAATTTTTTTTCCTCATTGATAATTGGTTTATTTAATTTATAAATTATTATTATTTTAAAAATTCTCTTTCTTTATTGGTATTCCATAAGCAAATAAGTTGGTGTTTTTTTTAACAAGAAATGACCCGAAATTTACATCTACGATAAAAGCGGAATTCTGGTTTTAAAAAACAAAAAAATGTTAATTTATTTTTGTCTGGTTCGCCAATCGAAAAAACCTAACGCAAAGAGGGTAGTTTTAACGGCTAACAAACGGAACAAACAACATAAATCGCTGCTAACAATTTGCGAAAGCTGTTTTAAAGAAGTGCACGCCCCATTCTCATGAGAATAAGTGCCGTACAGAGAAATTGTTTGTTTTGTTTCATAGGTTTAATTTTAAAATAATGAATAGGTTTGGGGTTTAAAAATTGAATCATTGCAACATTTAATTCGATATAATTTTGATGATACAATACTATAGCAAATAAAAACGCCTGTCAATAAGGGACAACCCTTATTTTATGGTAGGGAAAAGGTTTGAGTTACCCCTTACTTTAGTGTTATTTTACACTTCAATAGTTGATTTTTCGAAAGAAAAAGTATTTTTGTTTCAAATAAAAAAGGAATGAGAATAATTGGCATTGTAAGGATGAAGTTTTGTGTCTTTTTTTTGAGTTTATTTTTGTTTTTTTCTTGTAATAAATCAAAAAATGATGCAAAAAACAACTCAAATTTTTTAAAAAATGCGGAATGGTTTTCGGATATCAACAACTACAAAAACCAAAAAAAATACCAAAATAAATTTATTTCAATTTATAATGAGTGTCTAAAAAAAGAAGATTACGAAAACGCAAAATTGTTGTTATACAAATACGGTGCTTTGGTTTCGAATATGTATTTGCACGATAGTGTATCGGTTACTTACACACAAAAATTTTTAGACCATAATTTTTCTGTCAAAAAAGACACCACATTTGTATTGCTATATTATGTATGTGCTAATCAATTAAGCTATGCTAATAAACAAAAAGAAGCCATACAGTGGGCAAAAAAAACACTTTATCATAACGCACTGCAAAATAAAAAGATAGACATACGAGCCAAAAATTTATTAGGCGTCTGTTATAACTACACCAACGAACCAAAAAAAGCAATTGAAATATTTGCAAAAATTATTACAATTGCAGAACAAGAAAACGATTATAAATTTTTGGGCTCTTTGAATAATAATATGGCTTATGCCTATGACATGCTGTGTGCCTACAATGAATCGGAAAAAATGTATAAAAAAGCAGCTTACAATTTTTTGAAAGCTAAAGATACCACTAGTTATTTTTCGTTACAAACTACATTTGCCACAAACAATTTTGGTCAAAAAAAAGACACCCTTCAAACAGTACGATTTATAGATTCGCTATTGAAAGAGTTTCAAAATTATAGTCAGCCTGGTGAATTGGATCATAGTAACATATATGGTGTGAAATCGTTGCGGCATTTTTTATTAAAACAACATGATTCGGCATTATATTACATTGACAAAAGTTCTAATTATTATAGAAAATCAAACAATAGTTTTTATTTGATGTTTAACGATATGTTTGCCGATCAAATTTATTTTGACAAACATAAGAAACTGAAAAACAAGCAAAAAACAATTGCAATGGCCGAAGAATTTTTGGCAAACGAAAGTAAATTTGAAAGTCAAGAATTATATCATTTATTATACGAAAATGCAAAAATCGAAAACAATACCACAGAAGCTTTGTATTATCGAGACAAAGAAATTGAGCTGAAAGATGCCACTTTGATACAAAACCAAAAGGGACAACTTTTTGAGATTGATAAAAAATACCAAGCCGAGAAAAAAGAGAAATTATTAAGTCAACAACAAGCTTTAATTTACAAAAACAAAACCCTCATTATTGGATTGTTATTTGCCTTGTCAATAGTTCTTTTAGGAACATTTTTGTTTTATACCCGAAAACGAAAACAAGAAATACAAGCCGAAGCCATACGCCAAGAACAATTTACATTTCAGCTTTTGCAAAACACAGAAGAAGAACGAAGCCGAATTGCTAGCGAACTACATGACAGTGTAAACCACGATTTGCTGAATATAAAAAATTCTTTGATTAACGGAAAATCTATCGAAGTAAGCGATGTTGCCAGTGTAATTGAAGAGGTGCGAAACATCAGTAGAAATTTACATCCAGCTGTTTTAGAAAACATTGGTTTAGAAGCCAGTATTGAAAATCTGTGTGAACGATTGACCGAAATTGGACTTTTTACCACTTGTGAGATAGAATATAATGAAGAATTGAGCAAAGCCAAAGAATTGCAATTGTATCGTATTATTCAAGAAGCATTAAACAATACCTTAAAACACGGAAAAGCCAATGCTGCAAAAGTTATTTTGACCACCCAAAACAATAGTTTGCATCTTGAGGTAAAAGACAATGGAAACGGTTTTGATGTAAGCCAGCAACTCAACAATCCAAAATCATTTGGATTGCAAAGTATCCTGCAACGAGCCAAAACAATAGCTGCAAAAATTAATATTGATTCTACTAATAAAGGAACTGTAATTTTATTAAAAATACCTGTATGAAAACAATAATCATAGCCGACGATCACCCAATAACCTTAAACGGCATACAATTGTATGTAGAAAATTTGGGGTATAATGTGTTGAAAGTATGTCCAAATGGAACAGACGCTTATATAGGTATTAAAGAGTTAAATCCTGATTTTGTTATTTTAGATTTGAATATGCCTGGAATGAATGGGTTGGAAGTTTTAGAAAAAATAAGAGAAGAAGATGCTACTACAAAAATTATTCTTTATACCATGTATCAAGAAAAATCTTTTCTTACCAAAGCAATAAATTTGGGTGTTAATGGTTATTTGCTTAAAGATTTTGCCATAGAAGAACTGTCAGTTTGTTTAGAAAAAATAAGTGCTGGCGAAAATTGGTTTAGTCCAAAACTAAATGAAACAGTTGTTATAAAAAAGTATGATTCTGAAATGGTCAAAATTTTATCATTATCTCCAGCCGAGCGAAAAATATTATCGCTCATTGCCCAAGATCATAACTCAAAAACCATTGCCGAACTGCTATTTATATCCGACAAAACAGTAGAAAAACATCGAAGTAATATTATCAAGAAACTTGGTTTGCCTAACGAACGCAATGTTCTGCAACGATTCGCTCTACAAAATCAAATACCTGAATAATTTTTTGGAAGTTTTTAGGCTAACTAGTATCTATGGCTTCATTTTCATCACTCCACAATTTTTGGGATTAATAAAAAAAACCGATACGAAAAATTAAATCGTATCGGTTTTTTTATTCCTAACCGTTAAAAAAGATTATCAACCAATAATCAATCTTATTTGTGACCACGGTGGGATTTGAACCCACACGCCCTTACGAGCACCACCCCCTCAAGATGGCAAGTCTACCGTTTCTCCACGTGGCCTAAAATGCGTAGAGACGTTGCATAGCAACGTCTCTACGATTTGTGACCCGACTGGGGCTCGAACCCAGGACCCCATCATTAAAAGTGATGTGCTCTACCGACTGAGCTATCGAGTCAATGCTTCAAGAAAAGTATGTGGTAATCACAAGATTTGTGACCCGACTGGGGCTCGAACCCAGGACCCCATCATTAAAAGTGATGTGCTCTACCGACTGAGCTATCGAGTCATATTCTTTTCTTGAATGCGGGTGCAAATATAAGGCGTTATTTTTGATTTTTCAAAGGTATTTTATCATAAATTTGTGTTTTTTTAACAAAATCCTTTAACGCCTTAATATTTAAGGTTTTATTACAATGAGAAAAATAATTTTATTAGGTTATATGGGTTGTGGGAAGTCCACAATTGCCAATAGATTGTCAAAAACTACTACAATTCCGTTTCTAGATTTAGACAAAGTCATCGAAGAAAAGACAAACTTATCTATAAATCAGATTTTCGAACAGCATGGAGAGATTCATTTTAGAAAGTTAGAACACGAAATTTTTGTTGAATTATTGAATTCTCCCGAAAATTTAATCATCGGTCTAGGAGGAGGCACACCCTGTTATGCAAACAATCACGAATTATTAAAAGGAGAAAATATTCGCTCCATTTATCTAAAAGCATCCATTGACACTTTATTCGAAAGATTGGTTGTCAACAAAGACAAACGACCGCTCATTGCCAATAAAAGCGAGGAAGAAATGAAAGAATTCATTGCCAAACATCTTTTTGACAGAAGCTTTTATTACAATCACGCTCAACACAAAGTAGTGGTGGACGGAAAATCAATAGACGAAACAGTAAATGATATTCTGGAAATCCTAGCTTAAATAAGCATAGCTATCTCCGTCTTCGTCAAAAATCACTCGAACGTGTTCTAATGATGAAGTAGAAAGCGAAATTCCTTTGAAATCAGCTTTCACAGGATATTTTTTATGATTTCTATTGACCAAAACAGCTGTTTTGAATTTCTTTAACGGAACATCCAAAAAGTGTCTTACCGCATAAATTAAGGTGGTTCCCGAATTCAACACATCGTCAACAAGAACCAATCCTTTATTAGAATACTCTTCTTTAGTCAACGAAGTCGCTACGGACAATTCTGGATTTTGCTTATTGATATGCACTTCGCATAGCGAAACTTTCAGAGTAGAAATAGCGTTCAACGATTCGGCAATTTTTTTAGCAAAGACAAATCCATTTGTAGCAATTCCTGCAATAACAACTTCTTCTTCGTCAACAAAGGTTTCATAGATTTGATACGCAATTCTCTTTATAGTATGTTCAATTTGCTGATTGGATAGGATTATATTTTTGTCCATTGTTATTATTTTAGAATTCAGATTTTAGATTTTCAGATTGCTTATTATTACGATTCATCATCATCAGTTTCGATTTCATTACCAAAATCATCAATATCGCGGCGGTCTTTTTTGGTTGGTCTTCCTGTTCCGTTTTTTCGATAATGTTCTTTGGATAATTTCAGTAATTCTAGATGTTGATAAGCTTCGGCTGGGGTTTCGTTTTTTCGATACATGTCGACTAATTTAGCCCCTACTCGATTCTCTGGAATATCCAAAACGGTAATAATTTGTGTGATTTGGTCTTTTCGAAACGTAATTTTATCCGTTGCAAAAACCTCTTTAGACGGCTTGGCAACTTGACCATTTACAGTGACATGATTTTTTTTGCAAGCCTCCGTTACCATATTACGTGTTTTGTAATATCTTACACACCATAAAAATTTATCTATTCTCATAAAATTTCCAAAATCGGAGTTAAATTGTACGCAAAAATAAATCAAAATTGTATCTTGCGCGCTTAAAAAAACAACTATAATGAACAAATTTAAGTTTTATTTTATTTTATTAATTACAACTGTCACTTTATTTTCATGCTCCAAGAATGATGACGACGCTACAGTAGAACCTATTAGAGATTTTCAAACTCAATACAATGAAGAAATAGAAGATATTGAAGATTATTTAAAAGAAAACACGTTCACTGTAACAAACGCACCTGGACAAACTAGTGACCAAGATGTTGTAATTTCAAAAATAACCGATCCAACTACACAACGCTCTATAATTTCGTATTTGGATGCACCAACTTATCCAAAACTTTTGAAAAGACCTGTAAAACTCCACAATGTTGATTACGTATTGTATTATTTAGTTTTACGCGAAGGCGTTGGTAAATCACCTACTAATGTTGACGGAGTGTTCGCTTCTTATAAAGGAACTTATTTATACCGTACGACAGCTACACCCTCTACACTAACAGTATCACAATTTGAAGAAGTAGTCCATCCACAAGAGTTTTTAAGTTTATATACTACAATTACAGGATGGGGAGAGATTTTTCCACAATTCAAGTCAGGAACCAACACCGTTAACTCAAACGGAACTGTTACTTATAATGATTTTGGAGCAGGTGTAATGTTCCTACCATCTGGATTAGGATATTACAATACGGGTTCATTTTCCATTCCTGCCTATTCTCCATTAATATTTAGCTTCAAATTATATGAAATTCAAAGAAACGATCAAGATAAAGACGGAATTCCATCTTATCTAGAAGATCATAACCATGATGGTTATATGTACGACTTTAGAAATACAACCGAATACCCTACACAACCTGCTGACAATATTCGCTATGCAGATGATACAGAAAAAGATGGCATCCCTGATTTCCTAGACGTTGATGATGATGGCGACAACTATACAACCAAGTTTGAAACCCAATACATTCATTCGAGCGACCCAAACAAAACAGTTCGTTACTACCCTTTTGATGGCGTTTTAGTTGACGATCCAACTACTCCTTTTGTAGATGAAAGACAAGGAATTCCTTCTTACGATGATAAAAAAGTTGAAAAATTTGATTATACAACGCCTGGTAGAAAAAGAATTCATCTAGACAACACCTATCCTCCAGCAAAAAAATAATTCGCAACAACAATACTACTGAAACGCCCTCAAAAGAAGGGCGTTTTTTATTATCATAAATTCCAAAAATGTTAATAACTTAACAACTTAAAAAACTATTTTAATACTTAAATCTTATATGGTTTGTTATATTTGCGTGTTATACAAAATTTACATTTTTAGATTAAAAAAATATGAGCGAAGAAATCAATAAGAACAATTATTCAGCAGATAGTATTCAGGCGTTAGAAGGAATGGAGCATGTAAGAATGCGTCCTTCGATGTATATTGGAGATGTAGGAGTGCGTGGACTACATCATTTAGTTTATGAAGTTGTAGATAACTCTATCGATGAAGCGATGGGAGGACATTGCGACACTATTGGTGTTGCCATAAATGAAGACGGTTCTATAACAGTAGAAGATAATGGTCGTGGTATTCCGGTTGGAATTCATAAAAAAGAAGGCGTTTCTGCTTTGGAGGTTGTAATGACTAAAATTGGTGCTGGAGGAAAATTTGATAAAGATTCGTATAAAGTTTCTGGAGGTCTTCACGGTGTTGGGGTTTCTTGTGTAAATGCACTATCCAACCATTTAACAGCAACTGTTCACAGTAGTGATGGAAAAGTATATCAACAAGAATACGAAAAAGGAAAAGCCTTATATCCAGTAAAACAAATTGGCGATACCACTAAAAGAGGTACTATTGTAACCTTTTATCCAGACCCAACGATATTCACTCAAACTACAGAGTACTCTTATGACACTTTATCCGCTCGTATGCGGGAGTTGGCGTTCTTGAACAAAGGCATTACCATTACTTTTACAGATAAAAGAGAAGTTGACAAAGACGGTAACTTTTTAGGTGAAACATTTCACTCTACCGAAGGATTAAAAGAATACATCCGTTATTTAGATGGAAACCGTGAGCCAATTATTGCACACGTTATCTCAATGGATCACGAAAAAGGAGAAATTCCAGTTGAAGTAGCTTTGATTTACAATACGAGTTATTCAGAAAATATTTTTTCTTATGTAAATAACATCAACACACACGAAGGAGGAACGCATTTGCAAGGCTTCAGAACTGGTTTGACTCGTTCTTTGAAAAAATATGCCGACACTTCTGGAATGTTAGACAAATTAAAGTTTGATATCTCTGGAGATGATTTCCGTGAAGGACTTACAGCTATTATTTCGGTAAAAGTATCAGAGCCTCAATTTGAAGGACAGACCAAAACGAAATTAGGAAACAGAGAAGTTGTTTCGCCAGTAAGTCAAGCAGTGAGCGAAATGATTGAGAACTATTTGGAAGAAAATCCAAATGATGCTCGAATCATTGTTCAAAAAGTAATTTTAGCAGCCCAAGCCCGTCACGCAGCTAAAAAAGCACGTGAAATGGTACAACGCAAAACCGTAATGGGTGGTGGCGGATTACCAGGAAAATTATCGGATTGCTCTGAACAAGATCCTGCAAAATGCGAAGTATATCTTGTCGAGGGAGATTCGGCAGGTGGAACAGCCAAACAAGGTCGTGACCGAGCTTTTCAAGCGATTTTGCCTTTACGTGGTAAGATTTTGAACGTAGAAAAAGCAATGCACCATAAAGTTTTTGAAAACGAGGAAATCCGAAATATTTTTACCGCACTTGGGGTTACTGTTGGAACAGAAGAAGACAGCAAAGCTTTAAATATTTCAAAATTACGTTACCACAAAGTAATCATCATGTGTGATGCCGATGTTGATGGTAGCCACATTTCTACTTTGATTTTGACGTTTTTCTTCCGTTTTATGAAAGAATTAATCGAAGAAGGACACGTATATATTGCTGCTCCACCTTTGTATTTAGTCAAAAAAGGAAACAAAAAAGAATACGCTTGGAATGACGATCAACGCGATCAAGCGAATGCTAGAATGGGCGGAAGCGCAGCAATCCAACGTTATAAAGGTCTTGGAGAAATGAACGCAGAACAATTATGGGAAACCACAATGGATCCAGCTTTCAGAACATTACGTCAAGTAAATATTGATAGTCTTGCCGAAGCTGATAGAGTTTTCTCAATGCTAATGGGAGACGAAGTGCCACCAAGAAGAGAATTCATTGAGAAAAATGCTGTTTATGCTAATATTGATGCGTAAACAAAGTTGATTTGGTTAATCGTTTATTCGGTTAATCCATTTAACAAATAAACAATTAACCGATTAAACAAATAAACAATGAAAGTTACAGTTGTAGGAGCAGGAAACGTAGGTGCATCTTGTGCAGATGCAATTTCATACAGAGGAATTGCAAGTGAAGTAGTTTTATTGGACATAAGAGAAGGTTTTGCCGAAGGTAAGGCCATGGATATTATGCAATGTGCTACAAACACTGGTTTCAACACTAGAGTTTCTGGTGTTACGAATGATTATTCAAAAACAGCCAACAGTGATGTAGTCGTAATTACATCTGGAATTCCAAGAAAACCAGGCATGACTCGTGAAGAGCTAATTGGTATCAATGCCGGAATTGTAAAGTCTGTAGCTGATAATGTTTTAACACACTCTCCTAATGCAATTATTGTTGTGGTTTCAAACCCTATGGACACGATGACTTATTTGACATTAAAAGCCACAGGTTTGCCAAAAAACAGAATTATCGGAATGGGTGGAGCTTTGGACAGTTCTCGCTTCAGATATTATTTATCATTAGCTTTAGACAAACCATCCAATGATGTTTCTGCTATGGTTATTGGTGGTCATGGAGATACAACTATGATTCCTTTAACACGATTAGCCTCTTATAACGGAATTCCTGTTTCTGAATTTTTATCAGAAGAAGAATTGGCTAAAGTAGCCGCTGCCACTATGGTTGGTGGAGCTACATTGACTGGACTTTTAGGAACTTCTGCTTGGTATGCGCCAGGAGCTTCTGTTGCTTATTTAGTAGATAGTATCCTGAATGACCAAAAGAAAATGATTGCTTGTTCTGTTTTTGTCGAAGGCGAATACGGTCAAAACGATATTTGTATTGGAGTTCCTTGTATCATCGGAAAAAACGGAGTAGAACAAATTGTTGATATTGCTTTGAACGATACTGAAAAAGCAGCTTTTGCAAAAAGTGCAGATGCCGTTAGAAATATGAATGCCGATTTGAAAACAATTTTAGGATAATTATATAGTAGTAAAAATGAAAAGACTGCACTTTTGCAGTCTTTTTTTTGATATTAATCAATAATTTTATTGGTTAATCTTTACGTTAATTATATATTTGCTCGGTTTCTAAAAAAAGAAGAGATTGCAAGCGTTATACTATTCAGCAAACACAACTCCAACTACTTCTTTTATAGCAATTTAAACAAAATACACATAATAAATAATTAATTTTTAGTAATAATGCAGAATAAAGGACTTATTAAATTTTTCGCAATTCTATTTGCATTGGTAAGTATTTACCAACTTTCTTTCACTTTTGTTTCCAATAAAGTAAAAAGTGATGCAAAAACTTTTGCAAATGGAAACCCAGACAAAGAAATTAAATACCTAGACTCAATAGGTAAAGAAAGTGTATTCAGTCTTGGCTTTACCGATTTCACTTTCAACGAAGTAAAAGACAAACAAATCAACAAAGGTCTTGACTTGGAAGGTGGTATTAACGTAATTCTACAAATCTCTGTTAAAGACGTTTTGAAAGGATTGTCTAATAATTCTAAAAACCCAGTTTTCAACAAATCTTTGGCTGACGCTACTGCCAATCAAAAAGGAAACCAAACTTATATTGATGCTTTTTTCGAAGCGTTTGAAACGAATTCTAAAGGAACAGTAAAACTGGCTTCTCCTGATATTTTTGCTAACAGAAATTTGCAAGGCGAAGGTGGTATTGATTTTCAAATGACCGATGCTCAAGCACAAAAAGTAATCAGAAAAAAAGTTGACGAATCAGTTGATAGTGCTTTTGGAGTATTGAGAAAGCGTATTGACAAATTTGGAGTAACTCAACCTAACATCCAAAAATTAGGAGAATCTGGAAGAATTCTTGTAGAACTTCCTGGAGCAAAAGATGTAGATAGGATTAAAAAATTATTACAAAGTACAGCTCAATTAGAATTTTGGGAAACGTATAAAATTGATGAAGTTGGTAACTTTTTAATGGCAGCCAACGAAGCATTGAAAAAAACCGAAATCAACAAAGTAGAAACTAAAACTACTCCTAAAGATTCAATAAGCGCTTTATTGACTACTGGAAAAGATTCTGCCTCAACTAAAAAAGGAAACAATCCAATTCTTGATAAAATTATTGGACAAGGTGGTGGACCAATTTTAGGTTTATTTTCACCAAAAGATACCGCTACTGTAGGTGGATATTTAAGAAGAGCAGACATCAGAGTTTTATTGGCTGCGGATCAACGTTATGCTAAATTTGTGTGGGGGAAACCAACAACTATAAAAGATGAGAAAGGCAAAGATATTGAAGCTGTTGAATTATATGCTTTAAAAGGAAATAAAAACAACGCCTCTTCTATGAGTGGTGGTGTCGTTACTGATGCTCAAGATTCATTTGACCAGATGAATAAACCAGCCGTTTCTATGTCGATGAGTGGTGCTGGAGCAAGAAAATGGGAAGAGCTTACTAGAAAAGTAGCTTTGACAAAAGGAGCTATTGCTATTGTTTTGGATAATGTTGTTTATTCAGCTCCAAATGTAAACGAAGCTATTTCTGGTGGAAATTCAATCATTTCAGGAAATTTTACCCTTTTAGAAACTGCCGATTTAGCTAACGTATTAAGAGCAGGTAAACTTCCAGCAGCTGCGGATATTATTCAATCAGAAGTAGTAGGACCATCCCTTGGTCAAGAAGCTATTGATAACGGAACTAATTCAGCACTTTTAGGATTGCTTATCGTTTCACTTTGGATGATGGTGTATTACGGAAAAGCAGGTTGGTATGCTAACATTGCCTTGGCGGTTAACTTATTGTTCTTATTTGGAATTTTAGCTAGTATTGGTGCAGTTCTTACCTTACCAGGTATTGCTGGTATTGTTTTAACCATGGGAACAGCAGTTGATGCAAATATTATTATATACGAAAGAGCTAAAGAAGAATTGCGCGCTGGTAAAACATTGCAAGAAGCGATTAGTGCTTCATACAGTTGGAAAGGTGCTATGCGTTCTATTGTTGATGCTAACGTTACTCACGTTTTGACAGGAGCAGTATTGTTCATCTTTGGTTCAGGACCAATCAAAGGTTTTGCAACTACCTTGTTAATTGGTATTGTTACCTCTTTGTTTACTTCTATTTTTATCGCAAGAATATTTTTAGACTGGAGTGCTAGCAAAAATAGTACGATATCATTTGTTACTGGTTTTTCTAAAAATATGTTCACCAATTTCAATTACGATTTCCTTGGCGCCAAGAAATTCACCTACGCATTCTCTACAATTGTTACCATCGTGAGTGTTGTTTCATTGTGTACCAATGGACTAGATCAAGGGGTTGATTTTGTTGGAGGTAGAACCTTCCAAGTACGTTTTGAAAAAACGGTTGAACCAGAAGTTATAAAAGAAGATTTAGTAAAAGTTTTTGGTACTGTTGAAGCTAAAGTTTTTGGTAACGACAATCAATTAAAAATCACAACTAAATTCAAAGTAGAAGAAAACGGCAGTAAAGCTGACGAAGAAATAAACAAATTACTATTTGATAATTTGAAACAACATTACAGTGCTGGAATGACTTACGAAAAATTTGTAAATGCTTATGACGGAAAAAAACTAGGTATTTTACAAGCCTCAAAAGTAGGACCAACTGTTGCAGAGGATATTAAAACCAATGCTTATTGGGCGGTTCTTGGAGCTATGGCTATTGTATTTTTATACTTGATGATTAGTTTCAGAAAATGGCAATACAGTTTAGGTGCGATTGCAGCAATTGCTCACGACGTTATCTTTGTATTAGGAATTTACTCTTTGTGTTACAAATTCATGCCTTTTGGAATGGAGATTGACCAACACTTTATTGCAGCGATTCTTACTGTAATTGGATACTCTATGAATGATACTGTAATTGTATTTGACAGAGTTCGTGAATATTTAGGTGGAAAAGCAAAAGGTAACTTCAACAGCATCGTGAATCAATCTATTAATAGTACGATGTCAAGAACTATCAATACTTCATTAACAATGATTCTAGTATTGTTGATAATGTTCGTTTTTGGTGGAGAATCAATCCGTGGATTTATCTTCGCTATGTTAGTAGGTATCGTTGTAGGAACTTATTCCTCATTATTTATCGCCACTCCTGTTTTGTGTGATACCATTTCTGAAGCAGAACACAAAAGAATTGAAGAAGAACACAATGCTTAAACCCATTTTTTTTCATACTATTATCAAAGACCCGATTTTTTCGGGTCTTTTTTTATAAATACACATTAGAATCTCAACAAAATATTAGTTCTGTAATAATTATTCCATTCGTTTTATCAAACAAACAAATTTTATACATTTACTGCATAACTTTCTTTACTTTCCCAAATTGTAAAGCAAACAAAAACCTACTAAAGATGAAAAAACAAATCAGATTACGTGTTCTTCAACTTTTGATTACCCTATCCATTTCAAGCGTTTATGCTAATAATTCAGTTCTTGCAACCCCACCACCAACTGTTAGCTCTCCCGTCTATTTATGTCAAAACAAACCAACAGTACCACTAACTGCCACACCATCTACAGGAGGAACACTGAATTGGTATGTATTTCAAACAGGAGGAACTGCTTTAACCAGTGCGCCAACCCCTAACACAACAACAGCTGGCTCGACAACTTATTATGTGACGCAAACTATCGGTGGAATAGAAAGTACTCCTCGCACTCCAATTGTTGTAAATATTGTGGCCGATAATGGAGCTACAGCCACCACATTCATTTGCGATCCAAGCCAAGCTACAACTCCGAATTCATTGTTTTTTGATTGGTCACACGTAGCTGGTCGTGCGGGCAATTCTTATGATTACAAATATTCCATTCAAGGTGGCACTGAAGTTTTTGGCAACACTAGCTTAAGTTCTTTTGAAGTTATGGGCTTATTACCTGGACAAACAGCCACTTTTACCATATTGACCGTTCTAGGATTGCCTTGTTACGAAGCACAAGAACTAAAATGTTCTTTACCCTGTATTACTACCACAACTCCAACATTTACAACATTCCCAACCACTTATTGTATAAATGATACTCCTACTCTACCTACAGTCTCAACAAACACCCCTGCAATTCTTGGTACTTGGAACCCTCCAGTTATAAACACAACTGCAATGGGAACAAACACTTATACTTTCACACCTGATCCTACATTATTTCCCTGTGCAACTACAACATCAATAAATATAACTGTTGCTCCAATTGAACCCAGTTTTACAAACATCACTCTTTGTGAAGGTGATGTACCTCCCAATTTAGATACCACATCGCCAAACGGTATCACAGGAACATGGTCGCCAGCAACAATTGACAACACCCTAAGTGGAACTTATGTTTTTACGCCAACTGCTGGTCAAGATTGTACACCATCAGACAAATCGATAATGGTTACTGTAAATCCTTCGAATGCCATTAGCAATTTAAACTGGACAGTATCGAATGCTTTTGTCGATAACCAAATCGTTACCATTACCGAACCTTTGGGAGCGAATTATTTATACCAACTCGATGATGGTCCGTTTCAAACCAGTACTGTATTTGAAAATGTAGCGTTAGGAACACATTCGATTACCGTAAAAGACACTAATGGCTGTAGTGAATTCACAAACAATTCTGTACTAATTATCAATTACCCCAAATTTTTCACTCCAAATGCAGATACCTATAACGACACTTGGAATATTTATGGTTTGAAAGACCAGCTTAATCCAAGAATTTACATCTATGATCTTTATGGAAAAAACCTAACGCAAATTAGCCCAAAAGGATTAGGATGGGACGGAACATACAACGGACACCCGATGCCTGCCACCGATTATTGGTTTACTGTAGAATACGTAGAACAAGATACTGTGAAAAAATTCAAATCGCATTTTGCTTTGAAAAGGTAAAAGTTTTTTTCAATTTCAAATTAATAAAAAGTACAAACAACCCAATGAAAGACCCGAAAATAAGCATCCAAAAAACCGAATTACTTTCAGACAATTGGTATCTCTTAAACAAAGTAACTTTCGATTATCAAGAAGAAAACAGTCCTGTAGAAACGCACACCCGCGAAGTATATGACCGAGGAAACGGAGCGGCTATTTTGCTTTACAACCCGAAAGAGAAAACTGTGATTTTAACCCGTCAGTTTCGATTGCCTTCTTACCTTAACGGAAATAAATCCGGAATGATGATTGAAGTTTGCGCCGGACTTTTGGATCAGGACAATCCAGAACAATGTATCATCAGAGAAACGGAAGAAGAAACCGGTTATCGCATTTCAACCGTTCAAAAAGTCTTTGAAACTTATATGTCACCGGGTGCTGTGACTGAAATTCTGTATTTATTTGTTAGCGAATATAACGCTTCCATGAAAGTAACCGAAGGTGGCGGACTCGATACCGAACAAGAACATATTGAAGTAATGGAACTTCCTTTTGACAAAGCTTTTGGAATGATAGCAACAGGAGAAATCAAAGATGCCAAAACTGTAATGCTGTTGCAATATGCTAAAATAAATGGATTGGTTTAGTTTAATTTTCAAAAAAAAAAATTAAAAAAAGTTCCCGTATTGGTAAATAATTTTATACTTTTGTAAAAAAGAGATTGAGAATAGTTGCGAAAAAAATATTGAGAGATTTTTGGGAAAAACACGAAGATTGTGAACAACAATTAAAATCGTGGTTTCGTGAAGCAGAAAAAGCGGAATGGGAAAATCCAAACCAAATAAAAGAAGAATATCCAAGCGCAAGTATCTTAAATAACAACCGAGTAATTTTCAATATAAAAGGAAACAATTACAGGTTAATAGTAAAAATAAGTTACGAATACCAAATGGTTTGGATACGATTTATTGGAACTCACGCAGAATATGACAAAATTAATTCAAACACCATTTAGACTATGAACATCAATCTTATAAAAACAGAAAGCGATTATAATCAAGCATTGGAAAGACTTGAGGTAATTTTTGATGCAAAAAGAGGAACAGAAGAAGGAGACGAATTAGAACTTTTAGGAATGCTGATTGACCAATATGAAAACGAACATTTTCCAATCGATCTTCCTGACCCAATTGAAGCTATAAAATTTAGAATGGAACAAATGGGATATAATCAAAACGATTTGGCAAAAATTATAGGCTTCAAAAGTCGAGCAAGTGAAATTCTAAACCGAAAAAGAAAATTATCATTAGAAATGATTAGACAATTACACGATGCCTTAAATATTCCGACTGATGTTTTGATTCAGACTTACTAGATTCTATTTTTAGAGAACAAAAAAAGTACAATAAGAAAATATTTCTCATTGTACTTTTTTTATGAATTAAAACCTAAATTCTTATTTATTAGGCTGTGGTGTCATTCTCAAATAATATTTAATTTTTTCGAAACCTTTTGGGAATTTTGCTGGAATATCTTCGTCTTTTATTGCTGGCGAAATTACTACATCTTGTCCGTCTTTCCAGTTGGCTGGCGTTGCTACACTGTAATTCGCAGTTAATTGCAAACTATCA